>CALJUX010000033.1 GCA_937978655.1 uncultured Chromatiaceae bacterium | reverse complement strand
CCCACCGAGAGCTAAACTCTTTCCCTACACGACGCTCTTCCGATCTGGCACGCTGCAGATAATGGGTGGCGGCGGCAACATCGTGCTGCAGTATCGCCACCTGTGCCAGACCGAACAAGGCTTCAGACATTTTTGGCTGCAGACGGATACTGCGGTGAAACGCCACTTCGGCATCCGTCAGCCGCCGGGCGCTTAATGCTTCATTGCCTTGCATGACAAAATAATATGGATTTGTCAGGCGTTGCTTCAGCACTTTGCTCTGCAATTGTGCCGCTTCACCAGCGCGGCCCATCGATTCGTACAAAATGGCCAGATTTGACATGGTATTCGGATGTTCAGCTTCAAGCGCAAGGCTTTGTAAATACGCCAGTTCCGCCGCTTCGGGCATATTACGCTGGCGGTACAACACCGCCAGATTATTCCAGGTCGCCGCAACCCTGGGGGCTACAGATGCCGCTTCCTGCAGATAACGGTAAGCCAGGTCAAACTGCTGACTGAAAATCGCATCTGCCGCTTTGTTGTTATAAAACAGCGCCACAATATCGGTCTCGCTGATTTTCCGCACCGGCAAGCGCTCGCGGGAGCCACCGGCGCGCTCAAAATCAATCAGGAAAGTACTGGATGACGTGATAAAAGTTTTGACCATGGTCTGGCTGCCGGGCGGAGTGACCAGCAAATTAACATGCCCGTTCAGCACACTGGTACCGTTGCGGGTGATCCAATATTCCGGAATTTGTACATCCTGAAACTGCGTGCGAAACCCCAGCGATTTGGCCAGACTATAAGCCAGAATGGTCAGCGACAGGCAATTGGCTTCGCGTTGCTGATAGGTCTGCCAGGCTGTCAGCGTCGCGTTATTGACATATTGCAGCGGGTCTTCCTGCTCACGAAAAATAAACTTTAACAGCGCCAGGCTGCGATCCTGCGGCTCACCATAAGCCAGCACTTGCTGTTTGGCCTGCCGCACCAATGGCTCCGGCAGCGCAAAAATCTCCGCTTTGCTTTCAATCGCCGCGGACACCGGCATAAATGCCTGGTCACGTAATAAGTCCCTGGCAGATTTTAACTGGTCAGCCGCCGGGAGCTGCTGGCAGGCACTGATCAGCAGAAGCAACACCAGACCACCACAGAATTGCCACATCGCACACCTCCGCCGCAGAGAACGCCCTGCCCGGACGGCAAAGCAAACCTTTCTTCAGCTTAGTGCGCGATCGCACAGAACAGACAACATTTTGTGACTGACAGGGCTATTTTGGGATAAAAAAACTTCTGCGCTGTGTCAGTAACTGGCAACTAATCCCGACAGCCAAAAACGCTTTAACGCAATAGACGGCAAGGCAAAAGCCACTGCAGGCAAAAACCGGTTTGCGGCGTAAACTGCAAACAGACCAGCGTGCCTTTTTTGATCTGCAGTGCAGCCGCCTGAGCGTCCAGCAACAGCGCAAGCAACGCTGATAATTCCGGTTCATGCCCGACTAACAAAGTGTGCAACGGCCAGTCAGGCAGCGCCAGACGCAATTGCTCCAGCTGCGTCGCAGGTGCTGTGCCATGACAAAGCCATAATGCTTCCTGTACCTCGCAGGACAGGTCAGCCGCTGCTGCAACCAACATTGCGGTTTGCAGTGCGCGTGGGTAAGGACTGGTCAGGACCAAATCCGGCTGTAATTGTTGCCGGCGGATGAATGCCCCAATCCGCAGCGCCTGCTGCCGGCCTTTTTCCACCAGACAACGATCCACGTCCGGCCGCGGCACTGAGCGCTCTTCCGCTTTGGTATGACGTAACAGATAAATGGTTTTGACAGACATCCCGCCTCCGCGCTCTGGGCAACAACCAGTGTCGGCGATTGAGATGACAACAACAAGACAGCGACAAAAAAACGCCGGAAAGGAATTACAGGGATTTTTGGCGAATGCCAAAAACACAAAAACGTCCGGAACGTTTTTGGACAGCCGCAGGCTGGTTGCGAAGCAATTTTCTACATGGATGTAGAAAACACAAAAACGTCAGGAGCGATTTTTGACAGCAGCAGGCTGGTTGCGAAGCAATTTTTTACATACCTGTAGAAAACACAAAACCGCCTTCAGGCGGTTTTGGACGGCGGTACGCCGGTCCCGTAGGGATTTTTGGCGAATGCCAAAAACAAAAAATCCAGCATAAAGCTGGATTATTTGGTGCCTAGGGGGGGACTCGAACCCCCACGCCGCGAAGCGCTAACACCTGAAGCTAGTGTGTCTACCAATTCCACCACCGAGGCATGTGTTCTGCGTATTTTGCAATACGACTTTATTTGTCTGCGACTTTGGTGCCTAGGGGGGGACTCGAACCCCCACGCCGCGAAGCGCTAACACCTGAAGCTAGTGTGTCTACCAATTCCACCACCGAGGCATATGCCGCCGACGCCGTGCATATTATGCGCCAGTGGCAAAGTCGTCAACTGCTGATTGCAAAAAATCTGGGAAATGCAGTTTGATTGCACAAATCCTCAGCAACCTGCAGTTTTCTTCGCCAGCAAGTGGAAATATCCCACTTTGCAAAGGCGAAAAAAAACGGAGCCACCGGCTCCGTTCTCAGGCAAATACCGCGATTAATATTTGGCTTTTTTCAGCAGCCCAATTTCTTCCAGCCGCTGCAATAAGTAGTCGTTGGAATTAATCGGCTGCGGATAACGGTTCGGATTTTCAGCACTGATGCAGCTGCTCAGCGTTTCAATCACATAATCCGGATTCGGGTGCATAAAAAACGGGATCGAATAACGCGGCTGACCTGCAGCGGCGCCAGCCGGATTCACCACGCGATGCGTCGTTGACGGCAACACGTGATTGGTCAGACGTTGCAGCATATCACCGATATTGACCACGATTGTGCCCGGAATAGTCGTGACCGGCAGCCAGCTACCGTCTCGGCGTAAAATTTCCAGACCCGACTCGTGCGAGCCCACCAATAAAGTGATGAGGTTGATATCTTCATGTTGCCCGGCGCGGATGCTTTGCGTTGAAGTATCCTGGATTGGCGGATAATGGATTGGCCGCAAAATCGAGTTGCCATAATTCACTTTGTCCGCAAAGTATTGTTGTTCTTGTTGTAAGAACAACGCCAAAGCCTCCAGCACCTGGCAGCCTAAGTTCTCCAGCGCCTGATACAAGGTATAAGTCGCGGCTTTAAACTCAGGGACTTCAACTGGCCAGACGTTTGGATACAGGCATTCATGCGGGGCCGGGCCTGCCAGCTCGCGGCCAACATGGAAAAACTCTTTTAAGTCCGGGTGTTTGCTGTCTTTGGCTTTCTCAACGCCAAATCCCGTGTAGCCCCGTGCGCCACCTTGACCCGGCACATGGTACTGCTGTTTTACTTCAGTCGGTAAAGCAAAAAATTGTTTAATTGCTTTGTAGGTTTCCCCAACCACTTCGTCTGAAATACCGTGGCCACTGATGCCACAGAATCCAAACTCAGTGTAGGCTTTGCCAATTTCGGCAACAAAGGCGTCTTTGTCGGTGGCAAACCGTCTGATGTCCAACGTAGGGACTTGTTGTTGAGTCATAATATCGACCTGTTTTTAACTTAACGAGAAGAAAAAGCCTGCAATAGCCGCACTCATCAGGTTCGCTAATGTGGCGGCAAACAGTGCTTTTAAACCCAGCTCTGCGATATCACTGCGCCGACTTGGCGCCATGCTGCCAAGACCTCCCAGCAAAATGGCGATCGACGAGAAATTCGCAAAGCCACACAGCGCTATAGTGACGATAATCTGCGTATGGGCCGACAATTCACCGGCCTGCACATGCTTCATAAAATCAACGTAAGCGACAAATTCATTGATCACCAGCTTCTGACCGATAAAACTGCCGGCCAGCCGCGCTTCTTCCCAGCTCACGCCCAAAATAAACGCCAGTGGCTGGAACAAATAACCAAAAATCAGCTGCAGCGTCAGACCTTCAAAACCTGCCAGCGCCCCAACCCAGCCCACAATACCGTTGACCAGCGCAATCAAACCGACAAACGCCAGCAACATGGCCCCTACATTCAGTGCCAGCTGCAGACCACTGGCTGCGCCTGAGGCTGCCGCATCAATGACATTAGTATTGGATTCATGCGAACTGATTTCAGTTAAATCGTTTTTCGGCGTGTCTGTTTCCGGCAACAACAATTTTGCCATCAACAGACCACCGGGTGCCGCCATAAAACTGGCTGCGATCAGATACTTCAGTTCCACGCCCATGCCAGCGTAACCAGCCAGTACTGAACCGGCGACTGACGCCAGACCGCCGACCATCACCGCAAATAACTCTGAGCGCGTCATGGTTGGAATAAAGGGCCGCACCACTAATGGCGCTTCGGTCTGACCGACAAAAATATTCGCCGCCGCACTCATTGACTCCGGCCGGCTGGTGCCAAGCAGTTTCTGCAAGCCGCCACCAATAATACCGATGACAAACTTCATCACGCCGATGTGATACAGCACCGCAATTAAAGAAGAAAAGAAAATAATGACGGTCAGTACGTGGATAGCAAAAACAAAACCGTATTTTTTCGCACCGGCATCGCCAAATAAAAATAAAATACCTTCATTGGCATAACCGATCACAGCGCCAACCGCGTTGGACACGCTGATCAGCACGTCTTTACCGGCTGGCACATAAAGCACAAAAGCACCAATCGCCAGCTGAATTGCAAAAGCGCCGCCGACCGTGCGCCATTTAATGGCGTGGCGGTGCGCTGAGCAAAGATAAGCGATTAATAAGATGGCAGCGATGCCAACTAAACTCATCATATTGAATTTCCTTGGATTTTAGGTCCGCTACAGCACTGCGGAATTATTGTTCTTGTGATGCTGAAATCCTAGGATAGCATCAAAAGATCAAGTAGTTACAGTTTCAAAGCGGGAGCCGGAATCATTGATTCTGGCTGAGAATTGCTCGTATGGGGTTGTCTGAACTTGAAGTTTTGCCGGCCGATTATATAGCAGAAGCATCGCAGTTGAAAAGAGACTAATTTAACAGCAGTGCAAACAGATAAATATCCGATCATAGCCGCCTGTTCGCCGCAAAATCACAGGTATTCGCTACTAAATCCTTAAAACAACAAATCCCGCAATGGCGGGATTTTCGCTAAAGACAGCACAGAGTTAACCGGCCAGTAACGCGCGGATTTTGGTTTTTAAAATATCAATCGCGATTTGATTTTTGCCGCCGCGGGTCACGACGATGTCGGCATATTGTTTTGACGGCGCAATAAATTCAAAAAACGCCGGCCGCACATAGTTTTCATATTGTTCGGTGATAGAACTGATAGTGCGACCGCGGTCTTCGACGTCGCGTTTGATACGGCGCAGTAAACAGATATCCAGCGGTGTATCCATAAACACCGTGATATTAAATTGCTCGCGCAAGCGGGCGTCGGTCAGCAACAAAATCCCTTCCACCAACACCACTTTGGCGGGCTGCACTTTGATGGTTTCGGTTTTACGCGTGTGGGTTTTATAACAATATTGCGGCATCTCTACGGCGATGCCGTCGCGCAGCTGCTGTAAATGCTGCGCCAGTAATTCGTGTTCAAAAGCAGCCGGATGGTCGTAATTGGTCAGCACCCGCTGGTCCATCGACAGATGGTCCTGATTGCGGTAATAAGCGTCCTCTGCTAACACAGAGATGCGCTCTCCGCCAAATTCCGCCACCAGTTCCTGATAGACGGTAGAGGCAAATAAACTTTTACCAGACGCCGAAGCGCCGGCGATAGCGATGATGGTAGGTTTGGCCACGGTGATTATTCTTCTTTGAGGACAGTTTGCTAATTATCGCCAATTCAGGCCGGATTAGAAACAGCCGGAACAGGGAAAATGCCGCTGCGCGCGCAATCTGCCGGCAAAAGCATAAAAAAACGCCGGCAGATGCCGGCGTTTTCACTACTGTATTTACCGACTTAGAACCGGTAGTTAATACCTACCTTGATGCGATAGGTAGATTCCGGCGCATAGAACTCTTCGTAGGCTCTGTCTGATGTACGAACATCAGAATAAACATACTGTTTAGTGACCGGGTCAATCGCGAAGTTGTTGAGGTTAATGGTACCGAAGCGGGTTCCATACACTTTACCCCAATCATCATTCAGCAGGTTCAGCACGTTGTTGATCGTGACATAAACAGTCCCTGAGTGACCTTCAGTGAAGCCTGGGATGGACTGACGGATGCTCAGATCCATGCTGCTAACCCACGGCGACGTACCCGCACCTTTTGGCAGATATTGGCCGGCATACTGATCCAGACCCAGCTGCTTGATCCGCTCGAAGAACGCAGTTTTGTCTGCCGCGGTCAGGAAACGAACGTTCGCATCGTTTTCGGTCGGGATGTACGGCAGGAACGCCGCGTTTGAGGTATTCGGGCTGACGAAATTCGTCGGGTTAATCAACGGTCCGTTCGTGCCACCACTGCTGCGTTTATCATCGATATCAGACATACCCATAATGTAGCTGACCGGACGACCTGAACGACGTTCGAAGAACAGGTTCACGTTGGTCGGATATCCAGAGATCCAATCGGCTTCGTAGCCCAGGTTCAACACAAAACGATGCTTCGTTTCGAAAGTTGAACGGCCTAAAATTGCATCATTGCGGTTAATAACCACGTTGTTGCCGAAGTTGCTTGACGCCGTTGAGCTGGTACTGACGTGCACATCTTCAATATCCTGATAAGTGTAAGAGGTAGACACATTGACGTTGTCCCAGTTCTTACTCAGAGAGGTACTGATGATGTTTGATTTGCCTTCCAAATCGGTGTTTGTCAGCATGATGTCACGACGTTCGCTGCTTGGAACTGTATAGAGATTACGGCCACCATCACTGGTTGTACCGGTCTTGTAACGGTTCAGAGTCAGATCTGTCCAGTACGAGTCGTCTTTTTTCACGACGTACAAGTATTCAGTAGTCCAGCTGATGTCATCACCGATCAGTGGCAGGCTGAAAACGTAGTCGGCAGCTAACTGAGCACGCCAGTCAGAAGGTAAACGGTAGTTTGGATCTACAAAGTTTACATCTGCGGCAGCAGTACCGGTTTGAACCTGGCTAATCAGCGACGCCGGAATTGAATCCAGTGAAACGTCAGTAAAGGTAGGCGTTGCAGGTGCTGTAACCCCTGTGGTCTGACCGATACCAACACCTGGGTTAGAGTAGCTGTTCGATACCCATACTGTTGGCTGGCCACCAGAGAAACGGCCCACACCGCCGCGGACGGTCAGGTCTGTGGTTGCATCCCATTCAAAACCAACACGTGGTAACACAATGTCAATTCCGTCCAGGTTTTCAGTGTTGTCCAGACCAGCATTACGTTTGGCAAAAGCCGCGTTGTATTTCGGTAAATCGTTTGAAGCCAGGCGCTCATAGCGCAGACCATAAGTCAGCTTGAACTCATCGAATTGCCATTCATCTTGCAGATACAGCGCATGTTCGTCGCGGACAAAACTGGCAGCTGCATCATTCGGGTTCAGGCTGTTGGCATTTGTATATTGGATTTTAGCGCGGCGGGCTTGGAAATCTGCAATTGATTCAAAGCGATAAACACCTTTTGCGCCGTTCAGGAACAAGTTGAAGATGTCCTGACGTTTTAACTGATAACCGAAGCTGAAATGATGGTCATCCATCAGGTAATCACCGTCAGCGGCCAGGATCAGTGTTTTCTTTCTTAATTCGTTCGCGTGACGCGGACCGTCTGAACCTAAAGAAATGTTCGCGTTGGTGCCTGTGACAATAGTGACATCACCAATGTCTTTGTTCAGAGAGTTCTGTTCAGTTTCAACGCTCATGTAAGTTGCGCTGAGCTGAGTTGAGAAGTCGCTGCTCCAGTCTGAATAAAGTTTGTATGCAAAGTTATTCAGTGTTTCCTGTTTGTCATACCAGTATGAAGACAAACGTAAGAACTCTCTGGCGGTGGTGGTGTTTTCAGTGCGGTTGCCTTTATTGTACTGATAAGTAAAGGCTGAACGGTGCGAATCGTTGAAGTTCCAGTCCAGTTTGACCAACAACTTCTCGTCACGCTCTTCCGGAACCAGATCCCAGCTGCCGACATCAACACCGTAGACGTTTTTGGCAATGTTAATCACCTGGTCATACTGTGCCTGTGTCGCGTTTGCTAAGCTCGATGCTGAAGAACCTGTAGGGCCCCAAATCGGCTGAGTTTCATTTTTGTACTGCTCGGCAGAAACGAAGTAGAACAATTTGTCTTCAACGATAGCACCACCTAAAGTACCACCAAAAGTTTTGCTGTCGTAATCCAGCGGAACTTCACGTGAAGTCAGATCGTTATATGGTGTGCCAGCCATTCCGTCGTTCATCATCTCATAGAAGAAAGAACCGAAGGTTTCGTTTGCACCTGATTTGGTCACTGCGTCAATTAAGGCGCCCTGGAAGCCAGACGCTTTGGCGTCAAATGGCGAGGTTTCAATAGACAGCTGCTCAATGGCATCCATTGAAATTGGCGGACGCTGTGTCGGATAACCGTTTGAGTTCAGACCAAAGTCATCGTTTTGCGAGATACCATCAATGTTGATACTGTTAAAACGCGGGTTTGAACCGGCGACAGACAGCTCGCTGTTCGTGCCTGGTGAAACGATCGCCAATGGGTTATTACGAACCATATCTTTAATATCACGGTTCAGGCTTGGCGACTTTTCGATCTGATCAGCGCCAAAGTAGCTGGCTGAACCAGAAGAAGATGAAGCGATAGCTGAACCAGTTACTGCGATACGTTCAACAGAAGCAGATTGCAGCTGACGGTTCAGCTGATAAGTGTCACCCAGTTGCAGGAAAACGTCGTTGACGGTTTCATCGTTGTAAGTCTCTGAATCAACGATAATTTTGTAAGGACCGCCAACACGCAGACCTGAAGCAACAAAGCTGCCGGATTCGTTGGTGACAACAGTACGGCTGGTACCTGAAGGCACGTGCAGAATGATCACTTTAGTTCCTGCGGCGGCTGCGCCTTCAGGATTAGAAATACGACCGCGGATTGCTGAAGAGGTATCAGCGCTGGCATAGCTAGAACCTAAGGCTACGGCAACCGCCATAGCAATATGTCTGATTTTCATATCGTTTTTCACCTGGTAGTTGTAGGTATTGTCAAACCCTGAATAAAACCAAACTGTATGTCCAATTTGGGCGACAAGCTTAACGCAGTAACATTACGTTTTTCTTACACAAGC
Organism: uncultured Chromatiaceae bacterium; assembly: GCA_937978655.1. Classification (GTDB taxonomy): domain Bacteria; phylum Pseudomonadota; class Gammaproteobacteria; order Enterobacterales; family Alteromonadaceae; genus Pararheinheimera. Next base: position 77,140 of record CALJUX010000033.1, on the reverse strand, counting down.
GCATGCTGATGTAATATTTATAGAAGCTGCCGGAACTTTTCCGCACTGCAACAGTCATGCGCTTGTTGTCATGCGAGTGTAACATATCAGACCAGAAATATGCAGGCAGGCTAAATAAGTTTGTTTAAAATTTCGCTGCATATTGTCGACATTTGCAGCTATCCAGCCATCTAAAAAGGAAAGTTCTGGGATAAATGCAGAAATCCCGTTAGGCTGGGCTGGTCTTTTTACTGCGGGTTCTTACCGATGAAATCATTGTTAACAAGTCTGCTGGCCGGACTGGGACTCTGTGGAGATCTGCCCTTGCATGCCACCGAATTAACTATCGCCACCTTTAATGTGAGCATGGAAGCGGAAAATTATGTCGCCAAAGGCAGTCCGCTCGGGCCACAGGTGCTGGCGCGCGAACTGGCCAGTGGTCAGAATGGCCAAATCCGCAATATTGCGGCGATTTTGCAGCAAGTGCGGCCTGATATTCTGTTGCTGAATGAATTTGATTATATTGCCGATCCGGAGCAAGGCGTCCGGCAATTTCTGCAACAATATCTGAGCAAGTCTCAACATGGCGGTCAGCCGCTGCAATACCCCTATTTTTATTACAACACTGTCAACACCGGCCAGCCGAGTGGCTTTGATCTGAACAATGACGGCAAGTCAGCAGGCGCCGAAGATGCCTGGGGTTTTGGTCACTACCCAGGCCAATACGGTATGCTGGTGTTGTCGCGTTATCCGATAGATGCCAGCAAAGCCCGTACTTTTCAACACTTTAAGTGGAAAGACCTGCCCGGCCACAAACTGACCAAAAAAGCTGATGGCAGCCCTTGGTTCAGCCCGGACGCCTGGGCCAAGATGCCGTTATCGAGCAAATCGCATTGGGATCTGCCGGTCAACGTTGATGGCAAGCCGCTGCATTTATTGATAAGCCACCCGACCCCACCGGTGTTTGACGGCGCGGAAAACCGCAACGGCCATCGCAATCACGACGAAGTGAAATTCTGGGTCGATTATCTGTCTGGCAAAGCCGCATACATTTACGACGATCAAGGCGGACGTGGCGGTTATCAGGCGTCAGCACCATTTGTCGTGATGGGTGATCAGAACTCATCACCGGATGAGGGCGATGCTTTCCGTGACGCGATCCAGGCGCTGACCAGTCACCCCGCCATACAACAAGAGCCCGTGCCACAAAGCGCCGGCGGTGCCGCGCACAGTCCGGATAACCCGCTGGCAAAATTCCACACCGCCGGCTGGCGGATGCGGGCCGATTATGTGCTGCCATCAAAACACGGCATCAAGGTTCACAGCAGTGGCGTGTTCTGGCCGGCGCAAGGTGAAGCCCTGTATGATGCGGTTGCCAGCCGTGGCGCCAGTTCTGATCACCGGCTGGTTTGGGTCAAACTGAGTCTGACTGGCGAGAAAAAATAACGACGCTTTGCTGCCTGACAGCACCGGACATAAAAAAAGCAGCCTGCGCTGCTTTTTTTATGTCTGAGACTTAACGCGGCTGTTCTGCTAATGGCGCGCTATAAGCCAGTTCCATGTCCCATGGCAGGTGGATCCAGGTGTCCTGCTCAATGTCCGTGACATATTTGTCAACCAGCGCCTTCCCTTGCGGCTTGGCGTACACAGTGGCAAAACAGGCTTTGGGGAAACGCTCGCGCAAGGCCCGTGCGGTCTCACCAGTGTCAACCAGATCGTCAATCACCAGCAGCCGCTCAGAATCCGCCAGCGTAGCGTCTTTTAAAATTCTCAGGGCACGTTGCTGATCATGGTCGTAGCTTGACACACAAATCGTATCCAGCACGCGGATATTCAGTTCACGTGCAATGATAGTTGCCGGCACCAGGCCACCGCGGCTGACCGCGACAATACTGTCATAGTTGCCATGCAGACACATTTTGGCCAGTTCTTTGGTGGCGCGATGGAAGGCTTCCCAGGACACATAAAAATTTTTATTACCGGATAAAGACATCTCAGCAAGCTCCCGTTACGCCAGTGCCAGAGCAATTTCGACCATTTCGTTAAAACTGGTCTGACGCTCATCCGGACTTAACGATTCACCGGTGCGGATATGATCCGACACAGTCATGATCGCCAGCGCATTGATCCCAAACTCCGCCGCCACGCCATATAAGCCGGCCGCTTCCATTTCCACACCCAGAATGCCGTATTTTTCCAGCGTATCAAACAGTGTTTCACTTGGGTTGTAGAACAAGTCAGAGGTAAAGACATTGCCGACTTTCACACCGATCTGTTTCGCGCGGGCTGCAGCGACTGCACGCTCGAGTAAATCAAAACTGGCCAGCGCAGCGAAATCCATGCCCTGCAGACGGTTACGGTTGACCGCAGAATCCGTGCTGGCGCCCATCGCAATGACCACCTCACGCACTTTGACCGACAGCGGCAAGCCGCCGCAGGAACCGATACGGATGATATTTTTTACGCCATAAAACTTCACCAGCTCAGTGGCATAAATCGACATCGACGGCACGCCCATGCCGGAGCCCATCACACTGACGGTTTTGCCCTGATATTTACCGGTAAAACCATACATATTGCGCACAGTATTGATGCACTGCACGTCAGTCAGAAAAGTATCAGCGATATGTTTGGCACGCAGCGGATCGCCCGGCATCAGCACTGTTTCAGCAAAAGCGCCGGCGGCGGCGTGGATATGTGGAGTAGTCATAAACTTAATTCTCGTTTTTTAGTGGTTCAGCTGGTGCAGGAATGATTGGCCATAAGCCATTGGTTCCAGACCAAAATATCCGGCCAGCGTCTGGCCCATATCGGCAAAACTGGCACGTTCCCCTAATGATCCTGGCCGGATCTGCGGGCCATAACACAACACCGGGACGTACTCCCGGGTATGCTCAGTGCCAATCCAGGTCGGATCGCAGCCGTGGTCGGCGGTCAATAACATCAGACTGTCGGGCTCCAGCATTGCCATCAATGCCGGCAGGCGGCTGTCGAAATACTCCAGCGCCTCACCATACCCAATCGGGTCGCGGCGATGGCCGTAGTTCTGATCAAAATCAACCAGATTAGTAAAGATCAGACTGTTGTCTGGTGCTGCCTGGTATTCGCTGATGGTTTTGTCGACCAGCGCTTCCAGGCCATTGGCTTTAACGGCTTTACTGATGCCCTGATGGGCATAGATATCAGCAATTTTGCCGATGCTGACTACAGTACCGCCGGCGGCAGTCAGTTTATCGAGTAATGTCGGCGCCGGTGGTAACACCGAGTAGTCACGGCGGTTACCAGTGCGGGCATAGTTCTGCGGCGTATCGCCGAGAAATGGCCGCGCTATCACCCGGCCAATATTGTAATCATCCAGCAATTGCCGTGCGGCCTCACAGAACTGATACAAGCGTTCCAGGCCAAAATGACTCTCATGTGCGGCGACCTGAAACACACTGTCGGCCGAGGTATAACAAATCGGCAACCCGGTGCGGACATGCTCATCCCCCAACCGCACCAGAATATCAGTGCCCGAAGCATGACAATTACCCAGAATACCGCTCACCCCGGTGCGACGGCATAATTCATCGATCAACTCCTGGGGAAAACTTTGTTGTTTATTATGGAAATAACCCCAGTCAAACAGCACCGGCACGCCGGCAATTTCCCAATGCCCGCTTGGTGTATCTTTGCCGCTGGATAACTCACGGGCATAGCCATACGCCGCGATGACAGGCTCATTGTCGGTCACACAGGCAATTTCAGACGATGCCGCGAATGCGGCTTTGACAAGACCGAGCCGTGCCAGATTTGGCACCTGCAACTGACGGCCTTTATGATTGGCAAAAGCCCTGGCAATACTGGCGAATGTATTGGCACCTGAATCGCCAAATTTATCAGCGTCCGGCGCACTGCCCACACCAAAACTATCCAGAACCAGAATCACTGCTTTTTTCATGGTCGAACCTCTACAGCGCTTGATCTGCAAGCCAGTGGACTCACAGCAGATTTGATAACCATAGCTGAAGCGGAAACTGTTGAAACTCAGTCTGCACTGACCGCTGCTTTTTTCAGCAATATGGCACCACCAGACCCTTGTTGCGGCGCAAAAGCAAAAAGGGGCACGCAGATTAGAACGAATGCGACAAATTAGCAACTACTTAACTGAATGCTGACAACTGCGGCGCCCGACTTTAGCGGACACATCAATATGGTCAGCGGCACCGCACAGCGACCAACAGAAAAAACAAGGCCAGCATTGAGCTGGCCTTGTTTTTTTCTGAAGAAGTGGTGCCCAGAGGCGGAATCGAACCACCGACACGCGGATTTTCAATCCGCTGCTCTACCGACTGAGCTATCTGGGCGAAACAGGTCGTAAATGGTGCCGCTTATCCGAGTCGAACGGATGACCTACTGATTACAAGTCAGTTGCTCTACCAACTGAGCTAAAGCGGCATATCTTCAAGCGAAACGGTTTTGCTTGTGCAGCGAATTGACGAGGAAAATCAACACACCAAAATTTATGGTGCCCAGAGGCGGAATCGAACCACCGACACGCGGATTTTCAATCCGCTGCTCTACCGACTGAGCTATCTGGGCAACGGGGGGTATTAAACGGATTTTGCCGATCCAAGTCAACTTTTTTTTGCCATAGGCCCGCTGACCGCTTATTCGTTGAACAAATTCATAAAATTCGCTGAAAGAAGCAGCATTTTTCCCGCTGTTCTGCTGCCGGCCGCACGGCAACTGCTAGGGCGGCGCGCTGGAGAAATCTCGGTGACAATGAAAAAAGTGATTAAAATGAAAGCACTGCCACACTGAATATCGTGAATAAATGCCTCAGTCTACTTTTAAAACGCCATTATTGTTGTTGTGGACACTCGCTATCAGTGTCGCTTTGTTGTCAGCGGCGCTGTGGTTCAGGTTTTGGTATCCGCAGCATCAGCAGCTACACCATCATCCGTTGCAGCTCAGACATCAACTGGCGCTTGTCAGTCAGCTGCTGCCGGCCAATATCAGCAAGTTGCCGCTGGAACAGGCCAATCAGCAGCTCAGTGCTTTGCTGGCAGATCCGCAGCAGCAGGCCTTGTATCTGTTTAATCACCGCCATCAGCTCATCGCACACACGCCGGGGCTTGCCGGCTTTAACCCGTTACAGCCGGATGCCGTGGCGGCCAATCTGTATATTGAACGTCGCGCGCTGTCCGTCGGTGAATTATGGCTGGTTCAGCGGCTTGTCCCTGAAACCCTGCAGCCGTGGTTGTGGGGCGCCGGTATTTCCGCCTTACTGCTGTGGTTATCCGGCGGGCTGTTCAGCCGGCTGTTTGAGCATCGTCTGCAACGCCAGCAGCAGTATCTGAACGAACAATTACAACAGCAGGTCATCAGCGCGCAGTTCAGCCAGGTACCGGACATCCCACCCACACTGGTGACACTGCAACCCGCGTTGCACCTGCTGCTGCGTCATTGCGCAGCGCAATTGGCACAACTGCAGCAGATTGAAGCCGAATCCATGGCGTTAAAACAGCAGCTTGATGACAAAATACTGCAACGGACTGAAGCGCTGGCGGCGGCGAAAATCAGTGCCGAGCGCGCCAGTGAAGCAAAATCGACTTTCCTTGCGACCATGAGCCATGAGATCCGCACCCCGATGAATGGCATCATCGGCACCGTGGATTTGCTGCGAAATACACAGCTCAGCAGTAATCAGCTTCGGCTGACCAACACCATCCGCGAGTCGGCGTTTGCCTTGCTGCGGATCCTGGACGATATTCTCGATTTCTCCAAAATTGAAGCCGGCAAGATGGAGATTGAACATATTCCGCTGTCGCTGAACGAGGTGGCTGAAGCGGTGGCACAAGTGATGTTTACTGTTGCGCAGCAGCGCCAGTTGCAGCTCAGCGTTTTTGTTGATCCGGCTATCCCACACAATCTGCTCGGCGATCCGGTCCGGCTGCGGCAAATTCTGTATAACCTGACCGGCAACGCGATTAAATTCACTGAAACCCTGCCTGGGCAACCGGGCAAAGTGCAGATCCGCGCCGAACTGCTGGATGATAATCTGGAATTTTGCCAGGTCCGGATCTCAGTTACCGACAATGGCAAAGGCATGACACCACGCCAGCTTAATCAGCTGTTTCAGCCCTTTTTACAGGCGGAAGGCTCAATCACACGCAAATACGGCGGCACCGGGTTGGGTTTATCTATTTGTCGCCACCTGACCGAGCTGATGTTTGGGCGGATTGAGGTACAAAGCGTGGCCGGCAAAGGCAGTGAATTTGTTGTGCTGTTACCGATGCGTCATGCCGAAGAATGCCTGCCGCAACCCGAGCCGGACCTGCATGGCCAGCAAGTGCTGCTGTACTGCGGGGATCTGCTGCAGCAGGAACTGCTGAGCCGCTACCTGACGTTTTTTGGCGCCAGTTGCAACATACTGCCAACGCCGGATGACTGGCCAGCAGCAACGGATGCGCAGCTGGTGATTATTCAGCTGACACCGGCTTTAGCCGCTGCTTTGAGCCATCTGTCCGCACCAGCCGCTTGCCCGACATTGTTGCTGGTACCGCCAGGGATTACGCTGCAAAGCGCACCGCCGGGTTACCAGCTGCTGGAGATGAACCCGTTGTGTCGCAGTAGTCTTTGCGCTGCGATCATGACGCTGCAGGGCCTGCACTCCCCCACTTTGCCAGGCCGGTTTGCACCGTCAGTCCCTTTAGCTGACCGCAGCGGCGCGCCGCTGGTATTGCTGGCTGAGGACAATCCAATGAACCAGAAAGTGCTGGTTGAGCAGCTGCAAACGCTGGGCTATCGGGTCGAAGTGGCGGATGACGGCCAGATGGCGCTGGATAAATGGCGGCAATATCGTTATCCATTGCTGCTGACTGATTTACATATGCCTCATCTCAGTGGCTACGACCTGGCCCGGGCTATCCGTAAAGAGGCCGCGCAGTATGATGATGAGGAGATTGTATTCACCCGGATAGTGGCAATCACCGCCAATGCACTCAAAGGCGAGGCACAGAAGTGTCTCAGTGTCGGCATGGATGACTATCTGACCAAGCCGGTGGAACTGGAAAAACTGCATGCGATCCTGCAACGCTGGTTACCGGTAACGCCCAGCAACAGCGGCAGCAATCTGACGCCGCCAGCCGCCGGTGCAGCACCGGGGCCAGCCAGTCCGATTTGCTTTACCACTATCGCCAATTTTCTCGGCCCGGATCCGGCCAAACACCAGGAGTATCTGAATTATTTTGTTTCGCATGGCGGCGCGCTGTTAAACGAGCTGCAGGCCGCGCTGGCGGCGCAACAGGCCACGCAGTGCCAGAGTCTGGCACACCAGCTGAAATCGATGGCCAAAAGTGTCGGGGCCTTAGCACTGTCCGAACTGGCCTTACAGCTGGAACAACAAAGTGAACAGCAGGATTGGGAGGCATTGACAGCACAAGTGGCAGCGCTGCAACAAAGCTACCTGCAAGTGGTGAATTATGTCCGTGAGCGCTATGAACGCTGAGCCGGATGGCTCAGCGTCTGCGGCAGTATTAATTCGCTGAGGTATCCAGCGGCGGGAACGACTTCACCAGCTGGTCCAGCGCCTGCATTTGCTGCAGATAATCTTCCAGTTTGGCCAGCGGCAACGCACAAGGACCATCACATTTAGCCTGATTTGGCTCCGGATGCGCTTCGATAAACAACCCTGCAAGCCCAAGCGCCATCCCCGAGCGGGCTAATTGCGCCGCCTGGGCACGACGGCCATCCGCTGAGTCCGTGCGCCCGCCCGGTTTTTGCAGCGCGTGCGTGGCATCAAAAATCACCGGGCCATAGTGTTTCATCTCATCCATGCCCAGCATGTCCACCACCAGGTTGTTATAGCCAAAACAGGAACCCCGTTCACACAGGATCACCTTGTCGTTGCCGGCTTCGCTGAACTTAGTGATGATATGACGCATTTCGTGCGGTGCCAGAAACTGCGGTTTTTTCACGTTAATCACCGCGCCGGTATTGGCCATCGCCACCACCAGATCGGTCTGGCGGGCCAGAAATGCCGGTAACTGGATCACATCCACCACTTCTGCCACCGGCGCGGCCTGATAAGGTTCATGTACGTCGGTGATGAGCGGAATATTAAAAGTCCGTTTGATTTCTTCGAAGATCCGTAAGCCTTCTTCCAGGCCTGGACCGCGATACGAATGCACCGACGAGCGGTTGGCTTTGTCAAACGACGCTTTAAACACATAAGGAATGCCCAGTTTTTCACAGACACGCACATAGTGTTCAGCAACCTGCAGTGCCATCTCACGGGATTCCAGCACGTTCATGCCGCCAAACAACACAAAAGGTTTATCGTTGGCAACCTCAATATTGCCAATCTGCACAGCTTTTACCGCCACCTGGGCCTCCGCAAATCAAAGTGTGGCCAGGCCACAGCATCAGAATTAAACAACAGCAAATAAAACCGGCTCAGCCAAATAACACCGGCATTTTAGTTACAGCCACCCGCACCATCAGCGCCAGCCAGCCTAAAGCGCCAAAAAACGCCATCACCCTGAGCGCTTTAGTCCGGCCTTTCAGCGCCATGTACCCCAGCGCGATATAAGCCAGTAACCCAATAAATTTTTCCGTGAGCCAGGGCGTAACAAATGGATATTGCTGCAGCGTCAGCATCAGGCCGGCGGCAGAAGTTAACAGCAGAGTGTCCACCACATGCGGCAGCACCTTCAGCAGTTTTTTCTGCAACAGTGGCGAGTCTTGCAGCGCAAGAATAAAACGGATAAATAACAAAGACACACTCAGCGCCACCAGCAGCAAATGGGTATGTTTTAATGCCATGTACATAAACAGCTCCGACAGATGTTGTAACAGACGAATCAGATCAGGGAAAAACAAAGCCACCCGAAGGTGGCTCGCCAACAGAGCGCCTGTTATTCCTCATCCGGGTATTTTTGCAGGATAGCCTCTATCTTGTCGACCCGGTTTTTCAGGATCTCGACCAGTTTCGGGTCAAACTGCCGGCCAGCTTCACTTTCAATGTGCGCCAGGGTTGCTTCTGGCGTCCAGGGCGACTTGTAACAACGCCGGTGGCGCAATGCATCATAGACGTCGGCAATTGCTGCGATCCGGCCATAGACATGAATATCCTCCGCAGATTTCCCGGCCGGATAACCAGTGCCATCCCACTTTTCATGATGATCGCGCGCAATCACTGCGCCCGCCTGAATAATGGCGCGTTTTGAATTTTTTAAGATCTCATAGCCAATGCTGGAATGGGTTTTCATCACTTCCCATTCGTGCTCGGCCAGTTTCATCGGTTTGTTCAGAATACCATCCGGAATACCCACCTTGCCGACATCGTGTAACGGCGAGGCAAACATCAGCTTTTCTGCCTCGTCATTGGGCAGACCATAAGCAGTGGCCAGTTCATAACAGATAAATGCCACCCGCTTGACATGATTACCGGTTTCAATCGAACGTTGTTCGACCGCTTCACTGAGTCGATAGACAATTTCCCGTTGGGTATCTTCAATCTCATGCTGCAGCTGCACATTTTCATAGGCGATCTGGACGTTTTGCGAGAACAGCTCAATCAGACGTTTTTGTGTTTCATTGACCTGGCTGGGCAAGCCGGACACATATAACAAGGAGCCATGGGTAAATTTGCTGGTGCAGTATGCCACCAGATAATTCTCCCGATAGACGATACTGCGGCTTCTGAGCGCCTGATGAAATGCATCCATCAGCGTCGGATCTAACACTTCAGAAACGGCCCGGCCTTCCTGATGCTCAAATTCGCCAAGTCCGGCAAATACCACCAGTTGGTCTGGTTCGGTATTTTCATAAATATTACCGGCCACCAGCGAGGAGGTCACCAGCAACGCATTGTCGTCACAGCCCAGAATGGACGTCAGTTGCTGCAGGACGCCGTCAATAAACTGTTCCATCGAGTGCGATGAAAATAAATCGGCCGAAGCGGTGATGATTTTTTCCAGACCGCGCCGGCTGTTGTCAATCGACAAAATATCGCGGTACGAGCGCAGGCTCGACATGATCACGGTAAAGAGTTTTTGTGCGGTGAGTTCAGTTTTGGATTTGTAATCGTTGATATCGTAATTGACGATGACCTGCCGCTCCGGCGCCTGTCCGGGCTGCCCGGTGCGCAGAATAATCCGTACATAGTGGTTGTGCAGTTCTTCACGGATATAACGTGCTACAATCAGACCGGCATCATCCGACTCCATCACCACGTCCAGTAAAATAATGGCCGCATCATGATGTTCTTCAATGAGTTTTTTCGCCTCGGCGCCTGAATAGGCACTGATAAATTCCAGATTTTTCCCCTGAAACGAAAAATCACTGAGCGCCAGCTTGGTTACCGCATGCACTTCCGGTTCATCGTCTACGATCAGGACCTTCCAGCTGCCAATATGTTGCGGCGCTTGCTCTTCCGGTTCATCTGCAAATAAAAAATCGTTCGCCACGCTTATTCCCTCTTGAGCTTATGCTCACTGTACTGAGCAGCTTAAGTGATTGAGATGAATTAATTATTTTAATATTCAACAGCGTTAGTTATATGCGTTAATCAGACTGGGGTCAAAAAGAATGCGCCAATTTTCCGCGCATAACGCTGACGGAATTGCCCTTTAGAAAGAAGTTGCGGTTAAGCCGGACCACAACCGCCGCTGATCCGCCAGTTGCCGCCGTAATCCCGCCGCGAACTGACCTCAGTAAATCCGGCCTGTCGCAGGATTTGCTGCACCGCTTCGTGCTGCTGATGGCCGTGTTCCAGATAAAGCCAGCCAGCGGGCTGTAAATGTGCAGGCGCGTTAGCACAAATCAGCCGGATATCCGCCAGACCATCCTCAGCCGCGACCAGCGCGCTGAGCGGTTCATAACGCACATCACCTTGCTGCAGATGTGGGTCCGTGACGTCGATATAAGGCGGGTTGGAAATGATCAAATCAAAACGTTGGCCTGCCACCGCCTGATACCAGTCACTTTGCAGGACACGGGCATTATTGAGCTGCAAACGACAGCGGTTGCGCTCGGCCAGCGCGACGGCATCGCCGGAAAAATCAACGGCGGTGACTTGCCAGTCTGGCCGCTGTGACGCCAGCGTCAGCGCGATAGCACCGGTGCCGGTGCCTAAATCCAGTACTTTTGCATTGGCCGGCAAAGCAAGCTCTAACGCCTGCTCGACTAAGAGTTCCGTGTCAGGCCGCGGAATTAAGGTGCAAGGCGCGACTTCAAGTTCCAGATCCCAGAACCACCAGCGCCCGGTGATATAGGCCAGCGGTTCGCCTGTGGCGCGTCGCTGTAATGCCGCGTTTAAACGGGCCAAATCGGCGGCGCTTAGCGGCTGGTCCAGATATAACCGCTCACTGGCCGGATTTTTATCCAGCACGTCCGCCCAGAGCCGGCTGGCTTCAAATTTCAGATCGGTGGCCTGCGGGTCTTGTTGCGCCAGCGTCTGCAGCGCCGTTTCGGCCTCTGCCAGCCACTGGCGCAGCAGCATCATCGATTTTCCTCGGCAAGGGCCGCCAGCTGGTCGGCCTGATGCTCGTGGCTCAGAGGTTCCAGCACCGCATCCAGTTCACCTTCCATCACATCCAGCAATTTGTAGATGGTCAGGTTGATCCGATGGTCGGTTAAACGGCCTTGCGGGAAGTTATAAGTACGGATGCGCTCAGAGCGATCGCCCGACCCGACCAGCAAACGCCGGGTCGATTCTTCCGCCAGCCGGTGTTTCTCATCTTCGGCGGCCTGAATACGCGACTGCAGCACCGACATGGCGCGGGCACGGTTTTTGTGCTGTGAACGCTCGTCCTGACATTCCACCACAATACCGGTCGGCAAGTGGGTGATCCGAATGGCTGAATCGGTTCTGTTAACGTGCTGACCACCGGCACCAGAGGCACGATAAGTATCGACTTTTAAATCGGCCGGATTAATTTCGACAGCTTCACTTTCCGGCACTTCTGGCATGATAGCGACAGTACAGGCTGAGGTATGCACCCGGCCCTGCGATTCTGTGGCCGGCACGCGTTGTACACGGTGACCGCCGGACTCAAACTTCAGTACGCCATAAGCGCCGTCGCCCTGCACACTGACGATAATTTCTTTGTAACCACCATGCTCGCCATCGTTAAAACTGATGACCTCTGTTTTAAAACGGCGTTTTTCACAATAACGGCTGTACATGCGGTACAAATCACCGGCAAAAATGGCGGCTTCATCACCACCGGCGCCGGCCCTGATTTCCAGAAAACAGTTTTTGTTATCGTTGGGATCTTTGGGCAATAACAGGATTTGCAGTTCCTGATCCAGCTGTTCGATGCGTTCTTTGCCGGATTTAAATTCTTCCTGCGCCATGTCGCGCATGTCCGGATCAGAATCTTTCAGCATCTCTTCGGCACTTTGCAGGTCATCCTGCGCCTGGCGATACTGGGCAAAATGCTGGGCAATCGGCTCCAGCTGACTGTATTCGCGGGATAACTCGCGGAATTTATTCTGATCAGAGATCACGGCAGCGTCACTTAACAGCGCCTGCACTTCTTCATAACGCTCGACCAGACCTTCGAGTTTGCGATATACCGAATCTTTCATGGAACAATAAATACCTGATTAAACATCCAACTACACATCTAACAGCGTGTTGATCAATGTTTGGGGTTGAGTGGTGTCGTCCTGCAACAACTGCCGGATAGTCCGGGTTGGTGCATGCATGAGCCTGTTGCTGAGTTTAGTCGCTAATTCAGTCATCACCTTGTCAGCGCTCTGGCCGCTGGCGAGCTGATTTAGCGCCCGTTGTAATAATTCCTGTTTGACCGCCTCGCAGCGCTCGCGATAGTCGCGCACCCAGTCAATATTGCCCTGTAGCGACAACCACTGACTGAAATCGGCCACGCCCGCGGCAATCATCTGCTCGGCCTGTTCGGCGGCGTTTTGACGCGACTGCAGATTCTGCGCGACGATATTCTGTAAATCATCGACGGTGTAGAGATAAGCGTCTTCTAATTCCGCCACTTGCGCTTCGATATCCCGCGGCACCGCCAAATCGACCAGAAACATCGGTTTGTGCCGGCGTTTTTTTAAGGCCTGCTCCACCATGCCTTTGCCAACAATCGGCAAAGTACTGGCGGTGGAACTAATCACCACATCGGCATCGACCAGCGCCTGCGGCACCTGCGCCAGACTAATCGCCTGGCCGTTAAATTGCGCCGCCAGCGCTGCTGCTCTGTCGTAGGAACGGTTGGCGACGGTTAAATGCGCCGCGCCTTGCTCCAGTAAATGTTTGGCGACCAGTTCGATAGTTTCGCCGGCGCCAATCAATAACACTTTGACATCATTGAGTTTGCCGAAAATCTGCCGCGCCAGTGTCACAGCAGCAAAAGCCACAGACACAGCACTGGCACCAATTTCAGTGTCGGTGCGCACTTGTTTGGCGACAGCAAAAGTTTTCTGGAACAGCCGTTCAAACACCGGCTGAATAGTGCCAAGCTGACGCGACTGGCTGTACGCCTGTTTCACCTGACCGAGAATTTGTGGTTCGCCAAGCACTAATGAATCGAGGCCACAGGCCACCCGCATCAAATGAGCGGAAGCGGCATCATCGCTGTGCAGATACAAATGCGGCAGCACATCCTGTTTATTCAATTGATGAAATTGCGCCAGCCAGTCAATCACTTGTTTCGATTGTTCGCTGCTGCCGCTAAAATACAGCTCAGTTCTGTTGCAGGTGGACACTATTACTGCATCTGTCACTGCCGTTTTGGCAGTCAGATCCAGCAGCGCATCGGCGACTTGCTCCGGCGCAAAAGCCAGTTGCTCACGCAGGGCGACCGGCGCAGTTTTGTGATTGATGCCAAGTGCAAAAATAGTGATTCACCTGAAAAAATTAACGAAGCGCTGGCAGAATTCCGCCAGAATACCGGATAAAGGCCGGATTGTACGAAAATCCACGGACGCTGAAAAGCCTGCTGCAACCGCTTGCAGGTCCGGCGCATCACTTTGAAGCAGGAAAAACTGTGTTTTTGAAGCAAAATCTCTGGGCCAGCTGTTTGCTGGGCCTGTTGTTAACCGGCTGCGCCAGCCAGCCAACAACCCAAGTATCACGCCCCTTGCCCGCCGCCGAACGCGAACAGGCGCTGGATGCAATGACCGAATTTAAAGTGCTCGCGACTTTAAGCGTGACAACGCCGGGCGAAAGTGTCAGTGGCAACCTGAAGTGGCAACAAGACGGCGCTTATTATCAGACATCTATGACCAATCTCCTCGGGTTCAGCGTGTTTGAACTCCAAACACACGCCGGCGGCGCCATTGTGAAGGTCAACGGTGAAACACATCAGGCGATGTCCGCCGGTGCTTTGCTGGATTATTTATCCGGCTGGTCATTGCCAATTGAAGAGATGCAGCTCTGGCTCAAAGGCTTGCCAGGCCCCAGCAGCGAAAATTTACAGCGCGACGGCATGGGCCGCCTGACCCGTTTCACCCTGACGGACAGCCGGGGCCGGCAATGGCAGGTCAGTTACAGCGATTTTTTCCCCGACGCCAAATCGCTGCCGCGTAAAATGCGGCTGCAATCCGATGAGACCCTCCTCAAGCTGGTGATCCGGGAGTGGCAGCCATGAGCGACAAGTTGACTTTGCCGGCGCCGGCCAAACTGAATTTATTTTTGCATATCACCGGGCGACGCGCCGACGGCTACCACAATTTGCAAACGCTGTTTCGCATGCTGGATGTTGGTGATGAGCTGAATTTTCAGGCAGATAGCAGCGGTTTAATCCGCTTCAGCTGTTCAGATATCAGCATCGGCGGTGATGACAATCTGGTCGTGCGCGCAGCAAAAATGCTGCAACCGTTCGCAGCTGAAGGCGCCGGGGTCCGTATCCATCTGGATAAACGCACGCCGATGGGCGGTGGCCTTGGCGGCGGCTCCTCTGATGCGGCCACCACTTTACATGCGTTAAATCAGCTGTGGCGCCTCGGGTTATCCACCCAACAACTCGCCGATATCGGCTTAAAACTCGGCGCCGACGTACCGGTGTTTGTGCATGGCCAAACCGCCTTTGCCGAAGGTGTTGGCGAGCAGCTACAGCCGGTAGCGCTGCCGGATTGCTGGTATCTGGTGGTGACGCCGGATGCGCATGTGTCGACTGCGGCGGTGTTCACCCATCCGGATTTAATTCGCGACAGCAAGCCGCTGACGCTGGCAGATTTAATGACCAGTCCGTGGCGAAATGACTGCCAGCCACTGGTTGAACGTCTCTGTCCGCAGGTTGCAATAACCTTACGGTGGTTGGTAGAATATGCGCCGTCTCGAATGACGGGTACTGGTGCCAGTGTCTTCGCTGAATTCGCCGATGAACTCAGTGCTCGTCGCGCCCTGGCTGACTTACCGGCAAATTGCCGCGGATTTGTCGCCCGGGGGCTCAACCAGTCGCCGCTGCTGACTGCGTTACGACATGCCGTATGACGAGGGATCAGCGCCTTAATCGCCGAGCGCGCTGATCTCAGATTTTAACCGGAGCAATCCCTGAGGATCCTACCGTGCCCGACATGAAGATATTCGCTGGTAACGCCGTACCAGAACTCGCCAGAAAAATCGCCAGCCGCCTGTACATCAAGCTCGGCGATGCCGAAGTTGGCCGTTTCAGCGATGGAGAAGTCAGCGTTCAGATTAATGAAAACGTCCGTGGATCGGACGTTTTTATTATCCAGTCCACCTGCGCCCCGACCAACGATAACCTGATTGAACTGATCGTGATGGTCGACGCGCTGCGCCGCGCTTCAGCCGGTCGTATCACTGCGGTGATCCCGTATTTTGGTTATGCCCGTCAGGACCGCCGTGTCCGCTCAGCCCGGGTGCCTATCACGGCGAAAGTCGTGGCAGATTTCCTGTCCAGCGTTGGTGTTGACCGTGTATTAACGGTTGACCTGCATGCTGAACAGATCCAGGGTTTCTTCGACGTACCGGTCGACAACGTGTTCGCATCCCCAGTCCTGCTCGATGACATGCGTAAGCGCGAATTCCAGGCGCCGGTTGTGGTTTCTCCGGATATCGGTGGTGTCGTACGTGCCCGCGCTATTGCCAAGCTGCTGAACGATGCCGATTTAGCCATCATCGACAAACGCCGGCCAAAAGCCAACGTGGCGCAAGTGATGCACATCATTGGTGACGTGAAAGACCGTGACTGTATCATTGTTGACGACATGATCGACACCGGCGGCACGTTGTGTAAAGCGGCAGAAGCATTAAAAGAACAAGGCGCCCGCCGTGTGTTCGCTTACGCCACACATCCGGTATTCTCCGGTAATGCCGCAGAAAATATCGCCAACTCAGTGATTGACGAACTGATCATCACTGACACTATCCCACTGTCGCCAGCCATGCAGGCAGTGAGCAAAGTGAAACAGCTGACGTTAAGTGAAATGATGGCGGAATGTATTCGCCGTATCAGCAACGAAGAATCGATTTCTTCGATGTTTGACTAAACGTCGGCAAAGAGCCCGCAATGTTGATAAAAGCCGCTTCTACAGCGGCTTTTTTGTTTGCCTGAACTAGGCTCCGGTGCTATCATGTCGCGCTTTTTTCCGCCAGTCAGCGCTGCGCTATGCTGGTGAGAAAAACAATCTGAGCTGGTTTTCTGGTCGCGGAAACCAGCATTCTTAATTTTTGGAGATCCAAATGTCTGAAGCCATTTACACGTTAAATGCCGAAATCCGTAACGACCTGGGGAAAGGTGCGAGCCGCCGCCTGCGTCACGCGGACAAAGTTCCTGCAATCATCTACGGTGGCCACCAAGCGCCTCTGTCAATCACGCTGGAACACAACAAACTGATCCAGGCGCAAGCCAACGAAGGTTTCTACACGCACATCCTGACTATCAATGTCGGCGGTGAAGAAGTAAAAGCAATCGTAAAAGCCATGCAACGTCACCCGTTCAAGCCAAAAGTAACACACGTTGACTTCCAACGCGTTGAAGCTGGCCACGAACTGCACACTGTCGTACCTCTGCACTTCATCAACGAAGCTGCTGCTGGTAAAAAAGGCGGTATCGTTGCTCACCACGTCAACGAAGTAGCTATCACAGTTCTGCCAGCTAACCTGCCAGAATTCATCGAAGTTGACCTGGCTGACGTAGCTGTTGGCCAAACTCTGCACCTGTCAGACCTGAAAGTTCCAGCCGGCGTGACTATCGCTGAACTGGCTAAAGGCGCTGGCCATGACCAAGCGGTTGTTTCTGTAAACAAACCAGCTGGTAAAGCGGAAGAAACTGCTGAGTAATGTCTGACTTTGTTCAGCTTATCGTGGGCCTGGGTAATCCAGGCCCCGAATATGAAAAGACCCGCCACAATGCCGGCCAATGGTTTGTCGAACAACTGGCCCGCCGCTATAACGTACCATTAAAAGCTGACCCGAAATATTTTGGTCTGACAGGGAAATTTCTGTTAGCCGGGCAGGAAATCAAGTTGTTAATCCCCACCACTTACATGAACTTAAGTGGAAAATCTGTTGCCGCTATGGCGCAGTTTTTTAAAGTCGCACCGGAACAAATTCTGGTCGCGCACGATGAAATGGCGATAGCGCCGGGTGTGGCCAAATTTAAGCTCGGTGGCGGTCACGCCGGTCACAATGGCTTAAAAGACATCACCAGTAAATTGGGCAATAATGCCAACTTTTACCGCCTGCGCTTAGGTATCGGCCATCCGGGTCACAAAGACCTCGTCACCGGATACGTATTGGGGAAAGCCCCGCAAGCAGAGCAAAAATTAATAGAGGACGCGCTCGACGAATCGTTGCGCTGCCTTGAGCTGTGGCAAAAAGACGGCCTCGTCAAAGCCCAGCATCGCTTACACAGTTTTATCGCCACGACCTGAGGGTCTGGTAACCGCGGCTGCGCTATCTCGGCGTCGGCTCAGCACTGAGGATACTTCCATGGGTTTTAAATGTGGCATCGTTGGTTTACCCAACGTCGGTAAATCTACACTGTTTAACGCTTTAACCAAAGCGGGTATTGAAGCGGCCAACTTTCCGTTTTGTACTATCGAACCAAATACCGGCGTGGTGCCGGTGCCGGACCCACGTCTGACCCAATTGGCAGAGATCGTGAAACCACAACGTATCCTGCCAACGACCATGGAATTCGTCGATATCGCTGGTCTGGTGAAAGGTGCATCGAAAGGCGAAGGTTTGGGTAACAAGTTCCTCGCCAACATCCGCGAAACGGACGCGATTGGTCATGTTGTGCGTTGTTTTGAAGACGAAAACGTCATTCACGTCGCCAACAAAGTGGACCCGGCCGACGACATCGACACCATCAATATGGAATTAGTGCTGGCCGACATGGACAGTGCAGAAAAAGCCATTTTCCGCGTCAGCAAAAAAGCCAAAGCCGGCGACAAAGACGCCAAAGCCGAAATCGAAGTGCTGGAAAAAGTGAAAGCGCATTTAGAATCAGGCCTGACGCTGCGCCAGCTGGAGCTGTCACCAGAAGACAAAGCGCTGATTTCTTACATGAATTTCCTCACCATCAAACCAACCATGTACATCGCCAACGTACTGGAAGATGGTTTTGAAAATAACCCGCATTTAGATGTGGTGCGTGAAATCGCTGCCAAAGAAGGCGCAATTGTCGTGCCGGTGTGCGCTGCCATTGAATCAGAAATTTCTGAACTGGAAGACGACGAAAAAGCCGAATTCTTAGAATCGATGGGCTTAAACGAACCAGGCTTAAACCGGGTGATCCGCGGCGGTTATTCGCTGCTGAACCTGCACACTTACTTCACTGCAGGTGTGAAAGAAGTGCGCGCCTGGACTATTCCGATTGGCGCCACCGCGCCACAAGCTGCTGGCGTCATCCACACTGACTTCGAACGTGGTTTTATCCGTGCGCAAGTGGTGTCCTTTGACGACTTTATCGCCTGTAACGGTGAAGCCGGTGCCAAAGAAGCCGGTAAACTGCGGGTGGAAGGCAAAACCTACGTCTGTAAAGACGGCGACGTGATGCACTTCCTGTTTAACGTCTAAGCTGTTTTTACCAATAAAAAAGCCCGCACTGCGGGCTTTTTTATTTTCTTACGGATCAGGCTGCCCGATAGTTATCCACCAACTGATAACGCCTGGCATACAAAGCAAAAACCGCAGCAGCCGTGAGCGCAAAGGCCGCAAAGAAATACATCAAAAACGCGGTTTGACTAAGCCCTGTGCTGTCAACATGCGACAACACGGTTTCACTGCGGATACTGTTATTAGCCAGCAACACCCATAAATTGCCGATGGTGACCGACAACTGCCAGAAGCTGGTGATAATACCTTTCATCGCGGCCGGCGCCTGACTGTAAGCAAATTCCAGCCCGGTGGCAGACACCATCACTTCACCAAAGGTTAATAAGGCATAAGGCAACATTTGCCACAGGATGCTGACGAGATGACCGTTATCGAGCCAAACTTGCAAACTGCCCGCCACTATCCAGGCAAGACCGGAAAAAGCGATGCCCGCTCCCATCCGGCGTAATGCGGTGATTTTTAAGCCCGAC
This sequence comes from uncultured Chromatiaceae bacterium, assembly GCA_937978655.1. Lineage (GTDB taxonomy): Bacteria > Pseudomonadota > Gammaproteobacteria > Enterobacterales > Alteromonadaceae > Pararheinheimera. The sequence continues at coordinate 57,649 of CALJUX010000033.1, read as the reverse complement.
TTTTCCAGTAGCGGATACAGCACAAAGTTATTAAACGGGATGAGGATCATCACCAGCAGCGGATTTAACGCCTGCATCATCGCCGGTTCAAACCATTCAGGCCGGCTCATTTGATTGGCCTGTAACACCCAGGTCGAGGCTTTCTGATCGAATAAAGACCAAAACGGCGTCACTAAAGCAAACAACACTAAGACGCGTAATACCACCCGCACACCATCCACGGCTGCGGCCGGATGCACAGCACGGGCACGCTCGAGCTGCAGTGCCGCGCCGGCGCCACCAAAGCCCATAATACAAACCAGTGCCAGACAAAAAGCGGCGACAAAACCAAGGTTCGGCGTTTGTGACAGCGAAAATAAAGCCAAGGCGACACCGGCAAAGGCCAGATATAAGCCTTTATCCGCCTGTCCGGCCTGTTTGCTCAGCAAGGCGGTTTTCACCACCTGTAAAAAGCTGTGCGGATTATCCGGCTCCGGCGCCACATGCACGTAACGGGCGCGGCCTAACCAGAAAAATAACGTCGCCAGCGCCATCAAAGCACCAGGCAAACCAAAGGCCCAGGCCGCGCCATAATATTTCAGCACCAGCGGCATTAATAATGAGGCGAAAAAGGAGCCAAAATTGATGGTGAAATAAAACCAGTCGAAGGCTTTACGCGCTAAGTGTTTATTCGACTGGTCAAACTGGTCACCCATAAAAGCCGACACCAGCGGTTTAATGCCGCCTGAGCCTAAAGCGATCAGAAACAGACCGGCATAAAAGCCTTCTTTATTAGTCTCAAACACCGCCAGAAAAGCATGACCAATACAGTACAGAATACTTAAATACAAAATGGTGCGGTATTTACCGAGGAATTTGTCGGCGAGGTAGCCGCCCAGCAGCGGGAAAAAGTACACACCTATGACAAAGGAGTGAAAAATGTCTTTGGCTTCGCCGGCACGGAATTGCTCCGGCACCGATAACAACAGGGCTGTCATCAAAAATGGCGTCAAAATATTGCGCATGCCATAAAAACTAAAGCGCTCACAGGCTTCACTGGCAATGATATAAGGGAGTTGGCGCGGCCAGCGCGCAGTTTGTGCAGTCATAAGTCATCCAAAAACAATTTTTGCGGATAAAAGGTCGGGCTGATACTAACTTAAAAGCGCGTAGTGCCAAACCTTATCTGTCCGGCCGGCGATGATTTCGCCAGAAAATGCTGAGAACTGCAGCAAGACGAACAGAATTTCAGCAAACGATTCAAATGCATGGATTTGTGGCAAAAAAACGGTTGACGCAAAAAAGGCTGATGCGCATAATACGCGCCACTTGCTTAGGACAACTAAGACACAGTGGCTACATAGCTCAGCTGGTTAGAGCACAGCACTCATAATGCTGGGGTCGCAGGTTCGATTCCCGCTGTAGCCACCACTTTCTCTGCGTTGTTCGCCGTAGTTAGCGGAAATGGCGAAATTGGTAGACGCACTGGATTTAGGTTCCAGCGCCGCGAGGCGTGAGAGTTCGAGTCTCTCTTTCCGCACCAAAGCAAGTAAGAATTCTGCAGTTTCTGCAGGGGTATAGCCAAGCGGTAAGGCAGCGGGTTTTGATCCCGCCATTCTGGGGTTCGAATCCCTGTACCCCTGCCATTCTTTGATAACCCAGCTTCGGCTGGGTTTTCTTTTTCTGGCGACAAAAAAATCAGGCTGTAGTTTTACAGCCTGATGCTATTCACACGCTTGAGTCTCAATGCGTCAGGCTAAACCCGCCGCATACTTCCCGACATAAGTTTTCAACGGCCCTGCTTTCGCGGCGACCTGTAAGCCGAGACGGCGCAGCTGGACTAAAGGCGTCAGTTTGCTGCTGAATACCTGATAAAACACATCCATCGCCGACATCATCAGCAAGTTGGCTTTACGACGTTCTGATTCATATTGCGCCAATAACGCCGGCGTTGCCAAATCCCCACCCGCAGCAAATTGTTTGATCAGTAAAGCCGACAAACACTGCGCGTCAGCAAAACCCAGATTCACGCCCTGCCCGGCCAATGGGTTGATGGTATGGGCGGCATCACCAGCCAGCACCAGCCGGCCTTTGACATATTGATTGGCATGACTGCGCGTCAGCGGGAAATATCCTTGTTTGACGACGCTGAATTCACCCAGCACCACCGGGAAATGCTGTTTGATCTGCTGTTCGAGCTGCTGTGGCGAAAGTGCTGCCAGCTGCTGAATACGCAAGTGGTCGTCATACCAGACTAAAGACGCTTGTTTGCCCGGCAGTGGCAAATAAGCCCGCGGCCCTTGTGGCGTAAATTGCTGCCAGGTCATAGGCAAAGCGTCATAGCTGGTATTGACGTGCACCAGCAAACAGGCCTGGCTGTATTGCCAGCCTTGTGAGCCAATACCAGCCAGCTGTTTGAGCTGCGACTGCGCGCCATCTGCGGCGATCAGCAGCCGGGCTTTGATCTCGCCCTGGTCGGTCTGCAGGCAGGCATAATCGTGCAACTGCTGATATCCAAGCAGTTGTACCGGACAAAACTGCTCAACGGTTTCAGGCAACTGCTGCCACAACGCCTGCTGAATATGTAAATTTTCAATGATATGACCAAGATGGCCTTCACCCAGCTCGCTTGCAGTAAAATCCAGCGGCGCAGCATTGCCTTCAAAGGCGCGTAAGGTCGTGTATGGCGCCAGCCGGTTGGCCGACAACAACGGCCAGGCGCCCAGCTGTTGCAGCCATGCTTCACTGCGCCGGTTAATCGCACTGACCCGCAAATCAAAGCCGCTGTCGTCGGCGATAAGGCTGGGTTGTTGCCGCTCCAGCAGCGCGACTTTCATGCCGGCCTGCGCTGTTGCCACCGCCAAGGCCGCACCGACCATCCCACCACCGACAATTGCAATATCAAACACACTGACCTGCCTTATTCATGATGACCATCAACCACTTATCCTGATGCAGTATTTTACGCAGCTTCCACGCCTGAAAGCTGCGGTAAATCACAAAATGATAATTTTTTTCGCGCCATGAACAAAAAAACGGCCCGGACAGGTCTTTGTCATCCGCACCCATTTTGCTCTTTTAATCAAAGGCTCAAGTTATGACCCATATCCAAAAGATGTTGTTTTCCATGTCGCTGCTGCTTTCTACCTTTTTTGCCAGTGCCGCTGATATCGCATTAAAGCCTGAACAGATCAGGCCTTTATTAAACGGCCAATCAGTGCCTGCCGGCTTACAGGTACAGGATAGTGCAGGCAACACTGTCGATTTGTCGGCGCTGTTGACCCAGCAAAAAACCATTCTGGTATTTTATCGCGGCGGCTGGTGCCCTTATTGCAACACGCAACTGGCCGGCCTGCGCGATATCACGCCGCAGCTGCAAAAACTCGGTTACCGCATTTTAGCTATCAGCCCGGAACTGCCGGCGGCCAGTGCTAAATCGGAACAAATGACCAAAGATGCCGCGTTGAATTACCAGCTGTTGTCGGATGCCAATCTGCAGGCATTACAAGGCTTTGGTATCGCTTATTACATGGATGCCGCCACCGAAAAAACCTACAAAAATACTTATGGCATCAAACTGACTTACGATGCGACCGGTCAGGCAGTGTTGCCGGCCCCCGCCGTGTTTATCATCGGTGCCAAAGGCGAAATCCAGTTCAGTTATGTCCACATCAATTACAAAACCCGGCTGCAGCCACGCCTGTTGTTGCTGGCCGCTGAACTCGCCAACCAATAAACCGCTAAAACCGCATAAAAACCTGATGATTATCCGCGAATAACGCATAGAAATTCGCGGATAATTCATGTGTATCAAGCTGCAGAAAAATCAGCAGAATTTCATTGACCGCCGGGTGAAAATCCGGCATTTTGCGCGGCCAAACTGCATTACGTCTCAATCAGTGCAGCCAGACAGGCCTTTGCCGCCGCGGTTGAAACTGGCTACAGTAATGTGTCCGTTTTTGTTCTTTTGCCAGGAGATGCTTTGCATGCGTAAGGTAACGGTTGCTGCCACTCAGATGATCGGTGGCTGGAATGTGGAAGAAAATATTGCCCGTGGTGAAAAACTGGTGCGTGATGCCGCAGCTCAGGGTGCGCAAATCATCCTGTTGCAGGAACTGTTTGAACGTAACTACTTCTGCCAGAAACAAAAACCAGAATATTTAGCATTCGCCACGCCACTGGAAAACAACCAGGCCGTCGCGCATTTCACTAAAATCGCTAAAGAGCTGAACGTGGTTTTACCCATCAGCTTTTATGAACGCGCCGGCAACTGCCTGTACAACAGCGTGGCAGTGATTGACGCCGACGGCTCTTACCTTGGCACTTATCGTAAAAGCCATATTCCGGATGGCCCGGGTTACAGCGAAAAGTACTATTTCACTCCGGGTGACTCAGGTTTTAAAGTCTGGGACACCGCCTATGCCAAAATTGGTATCGGCATTTGCTGGGATCAGTGGTTCCCGGAATGCGCCCGCGCGATGGCACTGATGGGTGCTGAGCTGTTGTTCTACCCAACCGCCATTGGCAGCGAGCCACATGACCCTACAATTTCTTCGCGCGACCACTGGCAGCGCACGCAACAAGGCCACGCCGCGGCGAACTTAGTACCACTGATTGCATCAAATCGCATCGGTACTGAATCCGAGCAGGATTTCTCCATCACTTTCTACGGCAGTTCATTTATTGCCGACCAGTTTGGCGCCAAAGTGCAGGAAGCCGACGAAGTCAGCGAAGCAGTGCTGGTACATACTTTTGACCTGGACGAGCTGGCGCACATCCGCCGCAGCTGGGGCGTATACCGCGACCGCCGCATCGATTTGTTTGACACTTTGCTGACCAAAGACGGCAAAACAGTGCCAAAGAACTCGGCGCAATAAACCGGTTACGGTTCACGACTTCCTTTTCAGGCCAGAATTTCTGGCCTGATTCGCTTTCACCGGGTATTAACCCAGCCGCCTGCACGCTCAGGCCGGCATTTCAGAAGGACACAGCTACCGTGAGCGGATATATCTCTGATCGCACTTTAACCAGCACGCCCCGCGCCGATGGTTTTTATATGCCGGCCGAATGGGCCCGCCATAAACAAACCTGGCTGGTGTGGCCGGAACGTACCGATAACTGGCGTCTGGGCGCTAAACCGGCCCAGCAGGCATTTTGTGCGGTGATCCGCGCCATCGCCCGCTTTGAGCCGGTCACAGTAATGGCATCTGCCCGCCAGTTTGCCAATGCACAGGCTCAGCTGAGCCTGCAGGAAACCGCCCATCCAATCCGGGTGGTGGAAGTTTCCAATAACGACGCCTGGTGTCGCGATACCGGCCCGACCTTTGTCACCAACGGCAAAGAAGTGCGTGGCATCGACTGGACCTTTAACGCCTGGGGCGGCCTCAACGGCGGCTTGTATTTCCCTTGGGATCTGGACGACCAGGTCGCGCAAAAAGTGTTGAATATTGAAGGGCTGCCACGTTATCGCACTGAAGGTTTTGTGCTTGAAGGCGGTGCTATTCATACCGACGGCGAAGGCACTTTGCTGACCACCGCCGAGTGTTTACTGAACCCTAACCGCAACCCGCACTTAAGCAAAACGCAGATCGAGCAACAACTCAGCGATTACCTTGGCATCGACAAAGTCATTTGGCTGGAAGACGGCATTTATAACGACGAGACCGATGGCCATGTCGATAATATGTGTTGTTTTGTGCGGCCTGGCGAAGTGCTGCTGGCCTGGACTGATGATGAAACCGACCCGCAATATGCCCGCTCGCGCGCCGCGCTGACGGTGCTGGAAAACAGCACAGACGCCAAAGGCCGGCCTTTTATCGTACATAAACTGCCGGTGCCGGGCCCGTTGCTGGCCAAAGCCGAAGAATACGCCAGTGTGGACCTGACCGGCGCTGCGGTGCCGCGTGAAGCGCAAGCGCGTCTGGCCGGCTCTTACATCAACTTCTATCTGTGTAATGGTGGCTTAATACTGCCCACATTTGATGACCCGATGGATAAAGTGGCCGCTGCTATTCTGGCCAAAGTATTCCCGCAACATCAGGTGGTGACGGTACCTGGCCGGGAAATTCTGCTTGGTGGTGGCAACGTCCACTGCATCACGCAGCAACAACCGGCGTAAGTTCAGCCCTTCAGTGAAAAGGCGCCACAAGGCGCCTTTTTAACAGCCAATAGCCAGAACCATCAGCTGGCCTTTTTCGCCGCGATATATTGCTCCACCACCCGATCCAGAATTGCCAGCGGCATAGAACCGTTTTGCAGCACTACATCGTGGAAATCGGTCAGCTTAAACTTATCGCCCAGTTCCTGCTGTGCTTTGCTGCGCAGTTCAAGCAGTTTCATCATGCCGACTTTATAAGCACAGGCCTGGCCCGGCATCACGATATAACGCTCAATCTCCGACTCCACATCAGATTTTGCCATGCCGGCATTGCCGGACATATAAGCAATCGCCTGTTCCCGTGTCCAACGTTTGTGGTGAATGCCGGTATCCACCACCAGCCGGATGGCGCGGAATAATTCCGCCTGCAGCCGACCTAAATCGCCGAAGGGGTCGTCTTGATACAAACCCAGCTCGGCCATCAGTCGTTCGGTATAAAGCGCCCAGCCTTCGGCATAGACAGTAAAAGGCAGAATATTGCGAAAGGTCGGCAAGCCTTTAAGTTCCTGCTGAATGGCAATTTGGAAATGATGGCCCGGAATACCTTCATGCACCGCCAGCGTTTTCATGCCAAATTTCGGCGTGGCGCGAATATCGTACAGATTGGCAAAAAACACGCCAGGGCGCGAACCGTCCATCGCCGGAGCGTTGTAATAGGCGCCGGCCGAAGTTTTTTCAGCAAACTCCGGCACGCGCTGCACGTCCATCGCCGCTTTAGGCCTGATATGAAAAGCCGGCGCCAGTTTGGTCTCAATATCGGCGAGGATGGTTTTATAGTCGGCCAGAATTTGCTGCCGGCCTTCATTGCTGTCCGGGTATAAGAACCTTGGGTCGTCGCCTAACGCTGTCATCATCTGGGCAACATTGTCACCACTGATGCCTTGCGCCTGCAAAATAGCCAGCATTTCCTGCTGAATTCGCGCCACTTCAGCAAGGCCCATCTGATGGATTTGTTCCGGCGTAAGGTCCGCGGTGGTGTGCTGTTTCAGTGCATAAGCGTAATATTGCTCGCCGTCAGGTAACTTCCAGACGCCATCATCGGTCGTTGCCGTGGCCACTGTATCCGTCAGGTAACCCGTCAGCTTCTGATAACCCGGCAATACCGATTGTTCTATTGCCACTTTGACCTGAGCGGTCAGCTTGGTGCGATCTGCCTCAGACAGACCTTCGATTTTGGCAATGGCAGTGGTGAAGTGGGTATACAACAATTGCTGTTCGACCGCACCAGACGTGAGGCCTTTGACTTCAGTGAGTACTTTTTCCAACACAAAACGCGGTGGCACCACACCTTTAGCAGCGCGGATATTTAAATCCTCCACCACTTGGCCAAACACCCGGTCAAACTGATTTAAACGACTAATATATTGTTCTGCATCGGTTTTATCTTTCAGCTGATGGGTGTTGACCATAAAACGCGGCAACATATTCTGCACACCAAACAACTGATTGACCGGATAGTCGTGGTAGCGCCATTTTTCGCCTTCGGCCTGATGCGCCATAAACCATTCCAGCATGTCGTAGTTCAGCTTTTCAGCGTCGGTCATGCTGCCTCGGTCGTAACTGCGCAAAGTCGCCAGATCTGTATTTAATTTGGCGAACTGCTTGTCGCCACTGGCCTGCGAGCGGTCATCCAGCTCGGCGTTATGCCCGCGGATGCCAAAGCCTTCCAGCAACCGCAACTGACTAAGCAGCTCCGGGCTTTGCAGGCCAAATTCGAGAAAGACTCGTTCATAAAACACCCGGCTGGAGATTGGCTTAAACCAAATCGCATTAACAACAAAGGCAGCCAGCACCAAAAGCGCCAGCAGTAATAAACGCCCAAACCATTTCCACATCAAAGTTCCCCTTTTTTATTTTTATAAAACAGAAGCTTAAATAATGTTGTCAGCAACAGCTTCCACCTTAACCAAGGCTGCACAAAAAAAACACAATTAAACTGGTCCGCGCTGCATATTTTTTTTAGCGCTGTTTTCGATTAAACTACGCCCCCAATGCAAAAGGTCCGCCCCGGATGGCAGAGCTGCTCAATTTAAGTAGTAGGAGTACTCAATATGGCCAAAGCCTGTGCATGTCATATCCTGGTGAAGACCCAGGAAGAAGCGGAACAACTGAAAAAACAACTGGCCAAAGGTGCCAATTTTCAGGACCTGGCGAAGAAACATTCTTTATGTCCTTCCGGTAAAAAAGGTGGTGATCTCGGTGAGTTCAGACCGGGTCAGATGGTCAAAGCCTTTGATGAAGTGGTATTCAAAAAGCCGGTACTGGAAGTGCATGGCCCGGTGAAAACCCAGTTTGGTTTCCACCTGATTAAAACCTTATATCGCGCCTGAGGCGCACTTCAAGCGAGCCCTGCATGCAGATTATTCAGTGTCAGTATGAGTCCGACGCGGCGCAGATCCTCGAGATCTTTAACCACGCCATTTTGCATACCACGGCCCTGTATGAATACAAGCCGCGCACGCTGGCGACGATGCAGCAGTGGTTCGCCAACAAAGCAGCTGGCAATTTCCCGGTGATTGGCCTCAAAGCCGACGACGGGACCCTACTGGCTTTTGGCAGTTACGGCACTTTCCGGGCTTTTCCGGCCTTTAAGTATTCAGTCGAACATTCAGTCTATGTGCATCCGGCGCATCAGGGCAAAGGCCTTGGCAAACAGATGTTGCAGCTGTTGATTGAAGCGGCAAAAGCTCAGGGTTATCACTTATTAATTGGTGGTATTGATGCCAGCAACAGCGGCAGTATCGCGTTGCATCAGAAACTGGGTTTTGTCCACAGCGGCACTATCAGCCAGGCCGGCTTTAAATTCGGCCGCTGGCTGGATTTGGCCTTTTATCAGCTGACGCTGCCAACCCCGTTGCAACCGCAGGATGATTAAGATTTTTAATCGCAAAACGCCCGCTTAACGCGGGCGTTTTTTCCCGGTCAGTTCGGCGCGCAGCCGCGCTTTTTCCTGCGACAACTTGCGGTTATTAGAAAATTTCTTTTTCGGTTTATCGTCATCCTGCTCGTCAGCCGCTTTGTGCGTGCCTTTGCTGGAATGATTAAAGCGCGGGTCGTGTTCGTAGCCGGGAAACACCTGTTGGGTGATGACCTGCTTGGTCAGCAGCTCAATCTCTTTGAGCATCGGTAAATCGTCCGGCGTCACCAGTGTGACGGCAAGGCCGACGTTACCGGCCCGGCCGGTGCGACCGATGCGGTGCACATAATCTTCCGCCTGATGCGGCAGGTCGTAATTGACCACTATCGGCAGCTCTTCAATATCCAGGCCTCGCGCCGCGATGTCGGTTGCCACCAGCACCCGCACTTTGCCTTCTTTAAAATCCTGCAGCACCTTAGTGCGGTGGCCCTGGCTTTTATCGCCATGAATGGCCTGGGCATCGATGCCATCAAGCTGTAACTGCTTGCTTAAACGGTCGGCACCAAACTTGGTACGGCTGAAAATCAGCACCTGTTGCCAGTTCTTTTTGCCGATGACTTCAGAAATCAGTTCACGTTTGCGCTGCGAATCGACCCGATACGCCAGCTGCTCCACGCCTGCAGCAGTCGAGTTAGCCTTCGCCACTTCCACCAATACCGGATTATCCAACAAAGAGTCAGCCAGCGTTTTGATCTCCGGCGAAAAAGTAGCCGAGAAAAACAACGTCTGCCGTTTAGGCGGTAACTTCGCCATAATGCGGCGAATATCGTGGATAAAGCCCATATCGAGCATCCGGTCGGCTTCATCCAGTACCAATACTTCCAGCTGATACAGGCTGATGCTCTGCTGATGCAAGTGGTCAAGCAAACGCCCCGGTGTCGCGATCAGAATGTCGAGGCCCCCAGCGGCTTGCTCCAGCTGCGGATTCACCGACACGCCGCCATAAAACACCGCGGTTTTCAGCGGCAGATGGCGCGCATAGGCGGCAACGTTGTCGGCAACTTGCTGCGCCAGTTCACGCGTTGGCGTTAAAATCAGGCAGCGCACCTGTTTCGCCACTAAGGGCGTGGGTTCACTGCTGAGCTTTTGTAAAATAGGTAAGGTAAAAGCGGCGGTTTTGCCGGTGCCGGTCTGGGCACCACCTAACACATCTTTGCCCTGTAAAATCAGCGGAATGGTTTGTTGCTGGATAGGCGTTGGCGTCTGATAGCCTTGTTCGGCGATGGCCGTTAGAATAGGCGGCGCAAGGGCCAAATCGGTAAATTGCATAACACCTCAAATAAAAAACCAGCTGCAGGAGCCGCATTGCAGAGCGCGATTATAGCAGAAACAGCAGAGGCGTCGCAGTGGCAGCTTTATCTGGTGCGAACCGGCAGCGGCAGCCTCTATGCCGGTATTTCGACAGATCCACAGCGCCGGCTGCGCCAGCACCGCGGCGAGCTTGCCGGCGGGGCCAGAGCTTTGCGTGGCAAAGGCCCGTTGACCTTGGTCTGGACCTTTGCTGCCTGTAACCGCAGCCATGCCAGCATGCTGGAATATCAGTTAAAACAGCTTAAAAAAACCGATAAAGAACGGCTGGTCCAGGGGCATTGGCAGCCCGACTGGCTGCTGCATAGTCCTGCACCTCAAAGCGCAATCGACTCACCACTGCCAGCTTCCACCGAAGTCGCATAGGCAAGTGGTTGAAAAACCGGTAATCTCCTGCAGAGCCTGTTGCCTTCTATTCTGAGATTTATTGCCCCGTGGACAATTTTATCCTGATCCTGATTTACCTGAGCCTGGGGTTTGCCATGCGCCGGGTGCCAAAATTCCCGGCTGAAACGCCGGTCGTGCTGAACACTTTTGTCATGTATGTCGCGCTGCCAGCGCTGGTGCTGCAGAAAATCCCAGCACTGCACTTCTCCTGGGATTTGCTTATTCCAGCTTTAGTACCGTGGATTTTATTGTTCATCGTCAGTGCTTTGATTGTCACGCTCGGCCGCTTGCTGCACTGGTCACGTGACATCATCGTGGCGCTGTTGATTGTATTGCCGCTGGGCAACACGTCTTTCCTCGGTTTTCCGATGATTGAAGCGCTGTTTGGCGGTGACTGGCTGCCTTATGCGATGATTTACGACCAAATCGGCTCTTTTGTCGCGCTGGCCACCTGGTCAACTATTCTGGCGGCGCTGTATGGCGTGAACGCGGCGCAAAGCAAAGTATCGGCTGCCGCGATGGCGATGCGCATCCTGACCTTTCCACCATTTCTGGCGCTTGTGGTCGGGTTATCGCTCAAAGCCTGGACTTATCCGCCACTGCTGCAAACCACACTGGATAATCTGGCCGCGACACTGGTGCCGCTGATTATGTTTGCGGTGGGTTTTCAGCTGAAGTTTTCACTGGCTGGTGAGCGCTTATCGCCACTGTTAAGCGGCCTTGGCATTAAACTGCTATTGATGCCGCTGTTGGTGCTTTGTGGCGCCCTGCTACTGGGGTTATCGGGCAAAGCGGTGCAGGTGTCGGTATTTGAAGCAGCAATGCCACCGATGATCTCCGCCGGCGCTATTGCGATGATGGCAGGCCTGGCGCCACGGCTGGTGGCGGCGCTGGTCGGTTTTGGTCTGCTGCTGAGTTTTATCACCTTGCCGCTGTGGGCATGGCTGCTACAGCACATCTAAATTATCACTGGTTTTTCTGGCGCAGCGCGCTCAAATCCGCCTGGTCCAGCAGCAACAACGCGGACAAAATGGTGTCGCTGACTTTATGGTAAAAACCAATATCAGCGCGCTCGAACGTATCTGTCGGCTGATGATAGTCCGGGTGGTCCGGCACGCCGAAATAAACAAAAGGCCCCCCTTCTGCGGCAAAAATGCCGTGATCACTGGCATCACTCCAGTCCTGCACCCGTCCTGCCACTGCTGCAGGTCTGTCATGGCCAAACTTCAGTGCCACCAGGCTGCCCTGCTGCAACGGCTGTAACAGCGGCAACAACGCCGGATGCTGATAAGTGCCGACGGCAAATAGCTGCGCTTTAGTATCACGGCTTAACATATCCAGATTAACGTTCAGCGCCACTTGCTTTGGCTGTAACAACTTGCCGGCAAATAACTGTTTGCTGCCATGCATGCCTTGTTCTTCATGATCCACTGCTGCAAAAATCAGTGAATGACGCGGCGGATGCGCCTGAAAATACGCCGCCAGCGCCAATAAAGCCGCCACCCCTGATGCATTATCGTCTGCGCCCGGATACATTCGGTCCTGATGCACACCAACATGATCATAATGCGCGGTGAGAACTATGGCCGCCAGCTGCGGGTCGGTCCCCTCGATTTTGCCGATAAAGTTCACGCCATCGCTTTGGCCGGCGGTTTGATATCGTTGTGTAAAACCAGCAGTACCGGCGGTAATGATGCCGAGCTCAGTAAAACGGCGCTGCAGAAACTGCCGCGCCAGCTCACTACCGGGTTGACCCGGTCGCCGGCCGGCCATGTCGCTCGATGCCAGCGTGCTGAAATCCGCCGTTTGCTGCAGCTGGTCGAGCCGGGGCTGATAACTGCTGCGGCTGACACCCGGCTGTGCGTCAATGCGAGCCTGTTCTGCCCGGGTTAGCTGCTGCTGACCGACCTGATAAAAAGGCCACAGCGTCGCCAAACAGACCACGCCAACCGCCAGCAACTGGCCAACACGCTTCAACCATAACGCCATCGACACACTCCTGTTTTTTCTATGCGACCTAAACAGCTGCACGATCAAAAATGGCGGTCAGGCCGCCATTTTTAAAAACATCACTGTACAACCGCTGCAATACAACCGGAGCAATCAATAATCCCGCGCCAGCTGCAGTAACTTCGGTAAAAACTCTTTATCCATTTTCGCCAGTTCAATTTGCTCATCCAGCACGTCGTGCAGGATTTGATCGGTGGTCAGCGGATTGGCCAGTACGATGCGGAACACCACAGTATCCTGCCGATAATAACGGGCCGGCGTCAGGCGGGTGCGCGAGACAAAAGATTTGCCCTCTTCGCGTTGGCGCTTCTGGATAAACTTGGTCAGGCCGCTCAGCAAGTCATTGAATTTCTTCAAACGTTCCACATCGCCGGCTACTTTGGCTTTTTGCATCGCCTGTTGCACCGTTGCCGGCACATAACGATAGGTCAGCAAACACAGCTCAGGCGCCGTGACTAATTCAAAATCAGCGTGTAAATCAATCAGACCGGCAAAATAACGCGCTTTTTCTAACGAGCGGTTGATCAGAATTTCATAACCTTTGCGGCCAATCACCTGCAAACAGGCGTGCACCAGCATCGCCATGCCGGGGCGTGAGCCTTCTAAGGTCTGACTGCCTAAATCTTTGGAGCCCTTACGCAGAATATATTCGGCGTGATGCTCAATCGCATGCGCACTGGACGGATGCTTAAACACCACCATACCGGCGCCCATCGGCACGTACATTTGTTTGTGCGCATCAATAGTGACCGAATCAGCAAGCTCAATGCCTTTGAGCAGATAACGGTATTTCTCCGACAACAAAGTCGCACCGCCCCAGGCCGCGTCGACATGGAAATGGCATTGAAGTTCAGCAGCAAGGGCGGCAAGTTCGCTCAAAGGGTCAACATTACCGGTTTCAGTGGTGCCGGCTACACCGACAATAGCCATCACGCGGATATGCCGGGCCTGCAGTTCCAGCGCTTTTTCGCGCATCTTCACGACGTCCACTTTGTTATTGTCGTCGGTTGGAATGGGAATGAGCATATCGCGGCCGATGCCAAGCAAATCAGCAGCTTTTTTCAGCGAATAGTGACCACGCTCTGATACCAGAATGGCCAAATCGTCGTAGCCATAATGCCGCATGGCACGGAACAGGCCTTCTTTGGCCACGCCTTTAAAATCGCCGTCCGGCTTCAGCAAGCGGTTACGGGCGATCCACAGCGCGGTCATATTGGCGACAGTGCCGCCGGAGCAAAACGCGCCTAACGAATGATTGGCGCTATGCTGCCATTTTTTGTAGAAGCCTTCGGTTTCGCCATACACCAGATGGTGCATCATGCCGAGCACCTGGCGCTCCAGCGGGGTAAAGGCTTTGGACGTTTCGATTTTGACCAGATTCTGATTCAGCCCGACCATCATTTTCGACAGAGGCAAGACAAAATAAGGTAAGGCTGAGGTCATGTGGCCGATAAAACTCGGCGCCGCCGTGTGAACCGAATGCGCCACCAGCTTTTGCATAATATTTTCAGCATAATCAGAGACAAAGCTCGGCTCCGCCGGGATCTGATAGGCCTGAAAGTCGCGTTCGATTTGCCACAGCGGTTTTTCCACTGCGACAATACTCTCGCGCAGGAAACCGGCCAAATTCTGCGAAATGTTTTGTTCGATGATGCTGAGCGTCGAATCCGGCGCTTCAGGGACGGTAAAGATCCGCCACAGAGCCTCTTCCGACGCTGTCGCCAGTCGTTTGTTATCTGTCATTTATCCTCGCCGTGGTGAACTCAGACTCTGTGGTCTGTTGGCGCCTGAAAGCGCGTGGGCTCTGTGATGGCCCAAAGGAAGCAATGTACTAAAACACATAGCAAAAGTCTTTAAAAAATATCCGGACTGGTCTGCGCTGTATCAATAACACTGCGGGGCCAGTCGGTGCTGACCGCGCTGCATCTTGCTGGCGCTGACGAACCGGCGCCAGCTAACCGGTACTAGCTACGCAGCCCGGTGCCACGGCGGATCAAACGCATGGCGATGCCAAACAACACGACAATCAAGCCAATCAGCACTGAATACGCCAGCGTCAGACTGACATCAGAATGGCCGAGAAAACCGTAGCGGAAGGCATTGACCATATACACAATCGGATTGAGTGTCGACACGCCCTGCCAGAACTCCGGCAGCAGGCTCAGCGAATAAAACACCCCACCCAAATAGGTCAAAGGCGTCAGCACAAAAGTCGGCACTATGCTGATGTCATCAAAGGTTTTGGCATAAACAGCGTTAATCAGACCACCCAGCGAAAATACCGCAGAAGTCAGTAACACAGTGCTGACGATGACCCACAAATGGTGGATGCGGATATCGACAAAAAATAGACTCAGCACAGTGACTATCAGCCCCACCAACACGCCACGCGCGACGCCACCACCGACAAAACCCAGCACTATGATGTAGTTCGGTACCGGCGCAACCAGCAGCTCTTCAACATTGCGCTGAAACTTGGCACTGAAAAAACTCGACGCCACGTTGGCATAAGAATTGGTGATCACCGACATCATAATGAGGCCAGGCACAATAAATTCCATGTAGCTGAAGCCATGGATTTGACCAATCTGGCTGCCGATTAAATTGCCGAAGATAACAAAATACAGCGTCATCGTAATGGCCGGCGGCACCAGCGTTTGCACCCAAATCCGCAGAAAACGGTTGGTTTCTTTATTCAGGATGCTTTGCAGCGCAATCAGATATCTTGGTTTAAACATCAGTGTTTCCCCTCACCAATCAGGCTGACAAACAGCTCTTCCAGCCGGTTGGCTTTATTACGCATCGATAACACTGTGATGTCCTGTGCTGCCAGTGCAGCAAAGACGGCGTTGAGCCCCTGATTTTTCTCCACATCCACTTCAAAGCTGTGTTCGTCCAGTTTACGGGTGATAAAGCCCGGCAAAGACAATTCAGTACGTCCAGATTGCAGGTCCAGCACAAAAGTCTCTTTATTCAGCTTGCCGAGCAAGGCCTTCATCGAGGTATTTTCAATGATACGGCCTTTGTCGATGATGGCGATATTGCGGCACAACATCTCGGCTTCTTCCAGATAATGCGTGGTCAGAATAATGGTCACGCCCTGGGCGTTAATCTCTTTGAGGAATTCCCACATCGAACGGCGCAGCTCGATATCGACGCCGGCGGTTGGCTCGTCCAGGATCAGCAGTTTAGGTTCATGCATCAAAGCACGGGCGATCATCAGCCGGCGTTTCATGCCGCCGGACAACTCGCGTGAGCGTGCATGACGTTTTTCCCACAGGCCCAGCTGGCCGAGGTATTTCTCTGCCCGCACTAAAGCGACGCTTTTGGGCACGCCGTAATAACCGGCCTGATTCACCACAATCTGCAGCACCGTTTCAAACTGGTTAAAGTTGAATTCCTGTGGCACCAGGCCCAACTGGCTTTTGGCGTCCTCAAGATGAGTATCAGTATCAAAATCAAAGACTTTGACTGTGCCAGATGTTTTATTCACTAAGGCACTGATAATGCCGATGGTGGTACTTTTACCGGCGCCATTGGGCCCCAGCAACGCAAAAAAATCGCCTTGCTGTACATCTAAGTCGATGCCATTTAAGGCTTTGGTGCCGCTTTTATAGGATTTGTGTAAAGCGCGGATCGATAAAGCCAGCGTCACAGCGTACTCCTCTTAATCGCCAGGCGATTTTATCTGGTAAATGAATGGACCCGTTGACAGGTCAATCTTTGGTGGTGTGTGGCTGATAACCCCAACGCGGCATCAGTTGCTGCGGCAGACCCAGATGGTCCAGCAAGCGGGCCACGATAAAGTCAATCAAATCTTCAATGCTCTTCGGCTGATGATAAAAGCCGGGCGCCGCCGGCATAATAGTGGCGCCCAGTTTGGCTAACACCAGCAGATTCTCCAGGTGCAAGGCACTTAATGGTGTCTCCCGCGGCACTAAAATCAACTGGCCTTTTTCCTTGATGACGACATCGGCCGCCCGCTCAATCAGGTTGTCGCTCATGCCATGGGCAATAGCCGCAACAGTGCCGGTCGAACAAGGGCAAATCACCATGGTTTTTGGCGCGGCCGAGCCGGACGCGACCGGTGAGAACCAGTCGTCTTTGCCGTAGACAGCCAGTAAATGGGGGGCACAGCCAAAGATTTCAACCAACTGCGCCTGACAGGCCTGCGGATTGCCATTGAGTTTTAAATCATGTTCAGTGGCAAACACCACTTTGGCCGCACTGGAGATCAGCAAATGCACTTTAACATTCAGGCTCAGCAGTACCTGCAGCAGGCGCCAGCCATATAAAGCGCCGGATGCGCCGGTAAAGGCCAGCGTGACTTCACGCTCTGGGGAAACACTGGGTTGAACTTTCAGATCATCACTCACATGCATAAATGTGCCTTCTTACTGAATGCGGCTGGCTCATACCGCAGCCAGCGCCTGTAATAATTTATCGTGAATACCGCCAAAACCGCCGTTACTCATCACCAGAACCGAATCGCCGGGCTGCGCCGAGGCGACAATACGCTGCACCAGCCTGTCGATATCCTGCTCGACCGTCGCCGGGATGGCGCATTGCTGGCTGATTTGCTCTGCCAAAGCGCCAAGCGACCAACCGCTGCTCGCAGGTTCAAATAAAAACACTTCATCGGCTTTTTGCAGCGATGCCGGTAAGGCTTCTTTGTGCACGCCCATTCGCATGGTGTTTGAGCGCGGTTCCAATACGGCCAGAATACGCTGTTGGCCCACCCGGGCGCGCAAACCAGCTAGCGTTGTTTCAATCGCCGTCGGGTGATGGGCAAAATCATCATAAACGCTGATGCCATTGACCACGCCTTTGAGTTCCAGCCGGCGTTTTGGCGCGACGAACTGATTCAGTGCTTCAATCGCAACCGCCAGCGGCACGCCGGCATGTTGCGCTGCCGCCAGCGCCATCAGGCCGTTGTCGACACTGTGCTGACCACATAAGGCCCATTGCACTGTGCCTTTGACCTCACCTCGGAAACTGACTTCAAAGGCGGAACCATCGGCTTGCAGCAGCCGCACTTGCCATTCGCGACCGCTTTGTTGCTGTTCACTCCAGCAGCCCATATCAAGCACTTGCTGCACGGCCGGTACATCCGCTTGCGACAGCACCAAGCCATTGCCCGGCACCATCCGTAATAAATGATGGAACTGGCGCTGAATAGCTGCCAAGTCCGGGAAAATGTCAGCGTGGTCAAACTCAAGATTATTCAGGATTAAGGTCCGTGGCCGGTAATGCACAAACTTGCTACGTTTATCAAAAAACGCCGTGTCGTATTCGTCAGCTTCAATGACAAAAAATGGTGCATCACCTAAACGCGCCGACACCTCGAAGTTTTGCGGAATGCCGCCAATCAAAAAGCCAGGTTTTAACCCGGCGAATTCTAAAATCCACGCCAGCATCGTGGTGGTGGTGGTTTTACCATGCGTGCCGGACACCGCCAGCACCCAGCGGTCGCGCAGCACTGTTTCCGCCAGCCACTGCGGACCTGAGGTATAAGGAATATTGCGGTTTAACACATACTCAACGCACGGATTACCGCGGGACATAGCATTGCCAATGATGACTAAATCCGGCGGCGGTTCCAGCTGCGCCGGGTCGTACCCCTGGGTCAGACTGATGCCGAGTTCTTCGAGTTGTGTGCTCATCGGCGGATACACATTGGCGTCAGAGCCCGTGACCTGGTGGCCTAAACTTTTGGCAATAGCAGCAATGCCGCCCATAAAAGTGCCGCAAATACCCAAAATATGAAGATGCATGAAGTTGTCCTGCTGAGAATGGCCCCGCCACTTTTACACGCGCGGGCTTTTGCCAGTATTTTCCGGCATTGTAACAAAAGCACAACCGGCTTTTTCGAAATAAAATCGGTGATAAAAATGCAATTTTTAGCCAGATTCTTTAAACTCTGGGCCCACTATCAAGTGCGCGGTCAGGTACGCGGCCAGCAGAGCCACATTGAAGCGACCGGCATAGCCACAACCCTACACTAACAGAAGGAAATACCGATGCGCCGTCTGGCTCCTGTACTGCGACAAGATGGGGTCGATACCGACCTGATTGCCCTGATTAAAACCATTCTGGCTGCCTGTAAAGAAATCTCCTTCCGGGTCGGACAAGGCGCATTAGCCGGCGTATTAGGCTCGACACTGGATGAAAATATTCAGGGCGAAACGCAGAAAAAACTCGATGTGCTGGCCAACGAACTGCTCAAAGACATGATTCTGGAAACTGGCGTCGTCAAAGCCATTTCCAGTGAAGAAGAAGACCACACGGTCGCCGGCAATCCGCAGGGCCGTTATCTGGTCACTTTTGACCCGCTGGATGGTTCGTCCAACACCGATATTAACAGCCTGATTGGTACCATTTTCTCGATTCTGCCGGCGCGTGATGACGTCGACGCCGCGGATGCCGCACAGTTTTTACAACCCGGCACCGCACAATTGGCCGCCGGTTATGTGTTATACGGCCCTTCGACCATGCTGGCGCTGACTACAGGCCAGGGCACCCGGCTTTACACACTGGACAAAACTTATGGTGGTTTCCTGCTAACACAGGAAGAAGTCGCAATTCCGTCAGTCACCGCTGAATTTGCCATCAATATGTCGAATCAGCGCTACTGGCAAAGCGGCATGCAGGCTTATGTCGGCGATTTGCTGCTGGGTAAAGCCGGCCCGCGCGGCAAGAACTTTAATATGCGCTGGATAGCAGCCATGGTCGGTGATGTGCATCGCATTTTGTGTCGTGGCGGTATCTTTATGTATCCGACCGATACTAAAGACCCGAACAAACCAGACAAACTACGCCTGATGTACGAAGCCAATCCAATGAGTTTTCTGGTAGAACAGGCCGGCGGCGCCAGTTCTACTGGCTACCAACGCATTATGGAAATTGAGCCGGTGGACATTCACCAGCGCGTTGCGGTGATCCTGGGGTCTAAACACGAAGTCGACAGCTGCCTGAAGTATCATCAGGCCTGAATGAAGCGACGCCCGACCAAAGTCCGGGCGTACAACCATAGCGATTTTTAATGTCGCCGGTATAATAGGCGCCACTGCGTTTTTAATAGATAAGGAAGCATCATGAGCTTAAGTCTGGTCCCGGCGGGTAAAAACCTGCCAGATGAAATCAACGTTATCATCGAAATCCCGGCCAATGCCGATCCAATCAAATACGAAGTAGACAAAGACAGCGGTACTGTCTGGGTTGACCGTTTTATGTCTACTCCGATGTTCTACCCATGCAACTACGGTTTTGTAAACCACACGCTGTCACTGGACGGTGACCCGGTTGACGTGCTGGTACCAACACCATATCCACTGGTACCTGGCGCGGTGATCAAATGCCGTCCGGTTGCAGTATTAAAAATGGCTGATGAAGCCGGCGAAGATGCCAAAGTGTTGGCAGTACCTGTCAGCAAACTGACCAAAATCTATGACCATATCCAGGATATCGGTGACGTGCCTGAGCTGTTAAAAGCGCAAATCCAGCATTTCTTTGAACGTTATAAAGAGCTGGAACCAGGCAAGTGGGTCAAAGTAATTGGCTGGGGCGATAAAGCTGAAGCCAAAGCCGAGATCCAAACTTCATTTGAACGCGCACAAAACAAATAATTTCGTACGGTGTAAAAAGACAGGCCCGCACTGCCGGGCCTGTTTCATTAACTGAGCCAAATCGCGGATATTCAGCACTATCCCTTTCTTTACATTCATAAATTCTGTTCTAATGCCCTGAGATTGCTGCGCCAATCCAATTTGCTGTCTATACTCGAAAGTGATTTCAAATCAAAGATATTCAAAATAATACCGGCCTTTGCGCTGATCCAACGGGGTAATCATCTATGGAATTTTTGCAACGCCTTTCGATTGCGAAAAAAATCTATTTAATCCCCCTCATTGGCACCCTGATGTTTGTGGTGTTTCTGGGGCTCTCGACTAAAACCGCACTGAGTAACGTGAAAACGCTGGAAAACACCCGGGATATTCAATTCCCGGTGTTACAGGCCTCGGAAAGTGCCTTAGTCTCGTTAGAACGTTTAAAAGAGTCGCTGGCAAGCGCCGTCACTACTGGCGACGAGGAAGCGCTGAACGCAGCCAATAAACTGGCCGAGCAAATGAAAAAACAGCTGACGACTGTCGGTCAGCTGGAATCAGAAGTCAGCCGCGAAGTCGGGCAAATTCTGCAGTCTTTTGACGCTTATTACGCGGTCGCCTTTAAAGTGTCACAGGAAATGGTCAGCAATACCGCGGACATGGCCACCATTGGCGAGCGTTCGCAAAAAATGAATGCGGACTACGAAAATACCGTGAAAAAGCTGACATCGTTTCGTGATGTGCAGCTGACGCAATTTAAGAATTCCATTGACGATGCTAATGCGCAGGCTTCTCAGATGATCACAGTCGGCGTCATTATGATGCTGATCACGGTGCTTGCGCTGTTTGGTACCGCCTTACCGGTCGTTCGTGGCATCGACAGCAGCCTCGGGCACATCATCCGCTCGTTGCGTGATCTTGCCAAAGAAGACGGCGACTTGACGGTACGGATTGAAACCAAATCTAAAGATGAGCTGGGAGATTTGGCGTACTGGTTTAACTCATTTATGGAAAAACTGCAGGGTGTGGTCAAAGAAATCGTCAACACAGCGCTGCCACTGTCATCGCTGGCGAAAGATTTACATCAGCTGACCGACGATACCAACAGAACCATCGCAGTACAGCGCAAAGCCGCCGACCAAGCCAAAGTTGCGGTTGATGATATGAGCAACAGCGTGATTGCAGAGGCCAGCAGCGCCAACGAAGCGTCCAGCGCCGCCAATGATTCCAACACTGCAGCCGACCGCGGTCAACAAACGGTGGGGATCACCGTCAGCAACATTCGCCAGCTGGCAACCAACGTGCAGGAGGCTTCCGAAGTCATCCTGAAACTGGAAACAGATGCCAATCAGGTTGGTGCAGTGCTGGATGTGATTAAAGGTATTGCTGAACAGACCAACCTGCTGGCATTAAACGCTGCGATTGAAGCTGCGCGCGCCGGTGAACAAGGCCGTGGTTTTGCGGTCGTTGCTGATGAAGTGCGTACTCTGGCGTCCAGAACGCAAAAATCGACTGAAGAAATTCAGAAAACCATTGAACAGTTGCAATCTGCCGCCCGCTCTGCGGTGCAGAAAATGCAGCAAAGTACGGTACAAGCCGATCAGAGTGTGACCTCAGCCAATCAGGCCGGTGACTCTCTGCAGGCCATTACCACCAGCATCCGCCGTATTCGCGAGATGAATCAGCACATTGCCTCCGCGACTGAAGAGCAGCAGGTGATGGCCGGGACTATCGTCGGTCATGTCGTCGATATTGTGAAACATACTGAACACACGTCACAAAGCGCCGGCCATATCGCCAAAGCCAGTCGTGAACTGGCAAATCTGGCGCAGAACCTGGAAAATATCGCCCGGCTATTCCGCGTCTGATACGCCAAAATGCAGCGGCTGATGTCGCTGCAACATAAAAAAATGCCGCTTGATGCGGCATTTTTTATGCTGAACACTTTAGGGCTGCCAGCTGCGGATAAATGCCAGCAGTTCTGGCGTCGGCATAGGTTTGGCATACATAAAACCCTGCACTTCGTCACAGCCCATCGCTTTGACTACGGCGGCCTGCTCCGGCGTTTCGATGCCCTCAGCAATGGTCGATAAACCTAATCTCTTACCCAGACTGACGATGGTTTCAGCGATGACAGAACCGTTTGGCTTAGAGCAGTCCCGTACAAAAGCGCGGTCAACTTTAATCCGGTCCAATGGCAACTGCTGCAGGTAACTCAGGCTGGAGAAGCCAATGCCAAAATCGTCAATGGCCACTTTAATGCCGTGCGCTTTGAGCTGACTCAAAGCCTCGATCACAATTTTCGGTTCGTCCATTACCACAGATTCAGTGATTTCCAGCTCCAGCATTTGCGGGTCAATGTTGACGGCCTGCACCGCATCAATCACAGACTTCACAAAATTCGGACTGCGGAACTGCGGCATCGACACATTCACAGCAATGCGCAGTGGCTCCAGGCCCTGTGCAGTCAAATAATGAATTTGCTGACACGCCTGTCGAATGACCCAGTCACCAATCTCTACAATCAGCCCGGAGTACTCAGCCAACGGAATAAAGACTGCCGGCGAGATATAACCGCCCTGCCCATCCGGCCAGCGCAACAGCGCTTCCATGCCGATGACTTTATTGTCGCTCAGCGAAATTTGTGGCTGATACCACAATGCCAGCTTATCCTGGGCAAAATCCTGTCTTAACCGACGCAGCAAGGCCAAGCGTTCGGCCATCTGGTCTTCAAGCTCAGCGTGATAAAACTCATAGTTTTGCGACAAGCTTTTTTTCGCCCGATTCAGCGCGATATAAACCTGCTTCAGAATGCCAAGCCCCTGGCGTACGGTATCCGTTAACCGGCAAAAACCAAAAGTTGCGTTGATTTGTAAGCTATGCTCTGACGCCTGAAACGGCGTGGCAAAAACTGCGTTTAACTGCTGCGGCGTTAACTGGGGTTCAGGCCCGATTAAACCAAACACGTCAGCGCCGATACGGGCGATCTGGGCGATATCACCAAACTTTTCTACTAACCGGTGCGTCACCGCCACCAGCAACTCGTTGCCGACTTCCTGACCCAAGCCGTCATTAACGTCAGAAAAATGGTCGATATCAATCAGCACTGCCACCGTTTGCTCAGGCGCCAGCCGGCGCGTTTCCTGCAGCAGCTGGGTGTATTCGTTGCGGTTTGGTGTTTTGGTCAGCGGGTCAATATAAGCCGCATGTTTAAGTTGCTGAAACAACGTGACATTTTCATAGCCGATGGAAATATTGCTTAAGAATACTTCAATCAGCTGCCGGTCAAAGTCTTCAATAGGCCTGTTGGTTTCAATATAAACCGCAGCACTGTGCTCGGCATTACCCAGATATAACACGGTGTCAAACGCGGTAAAAATATGTCGTTTTTCAGCCAGGCAATGCAGGATCTGTTGAATAATGCGCTCATTGCCCAGCCGCTCCAGTTTACATTTAATGTAAGGTGCGTAATGGCCGGCGGCCCCTAACACATAGACATTGTCACTGGCGGAGCCGTCGTCTTCAATCTGCGCGCACAGCACACCTTCCGCATGCAGACCAATCAGCGAAGAGATCTGCGTCACCACACCTTCGGAGAATTCATGCAAAGAATGCTGCTCGAGCAGATTGGCGCCGGCATTGATAATTTTCTGCAGCCCAAGCCGGTTTTGATTAATAGTACGGATTTGCTGGTAAGAACGAATCGAAGAAATAATAGAGGTGACCAGCTTGCTGCGCGTCAGCTCAGTCTTAGTCTTGTAGTCGTTGATATCATATTCTTTGATGACGCTCTCTTCCGGTGCATAACCAGGCTGGCCGGTGCGTAATACGATGCGCACTTCGTCCATGCCAAGCTGTTCGCGGATCTGTTGCACCACCAATAAACCTGCATCGTCGGATTCCATCACCACGTCCAGCAATATCACAGCGATATGCGGATTTTTCTTCAGGAATTCGATGGCAGCACGCCCGGAATAGGCATGGTGGAATACCAGTTTCCGGCCTTGCACCAGTAAGTCACTTAACGCCAGACGTGTGACAGTATGGATTTCTTCGTCATCATCAACAATCAACAAGTGCCATTCCCCAGTCACCTGAGGTGCGGGCGTATAAACACTATCGTCTTCTGCGAGGAACAGAAAATCATCATCTGTTACTTTTGACACCATTCAACGACCTTATCCTTAGAGTCTCACCGGGCAACACTGGCTGGGCTTCCCTTTTGTTGTGCCTGAACTGGTCCGTTCAAACTACCTGTGAGTCAACATCAACGACTGATTTTGTGCCTTATTACACTATACCCTTAAGTAAAAAATGCAATCAATTTTGCGTCTGCAGCCAGCATGGCAGGCGGGAAAACAGTTTCAGTGCATGCATGTTTTTTTTGCCCCGGACTGGCGGGTCTGATACGGCTGCCGATACACTGTTTTCAGCAGTCGCAAAGGGAAGCGCTTTAGATGAGTAAAATTCAGCAAATGTCCGGCCAACAGCGTTTAAGACAACTGGCAAAACGCCAGCTGGGCCAGGATTTATCGCTGCGGGCAAGGTCGCAGGAAAGTACCGACAATACCGTATCCATTCAGCAAATCCGTCAGGCCAGTGCAGTACATCAACAATTGTCTGCCCGCGCCGGTGCGGCTCCCGATACGACTGTGCCCGAGGACACGTTGAGCAGTCGTGCTGAGCGGCGCCGCCAGATGAGCGTTGAGCGTCAGCAATACAACCTGGAAAAGGTGATGGTGCTGGCGCAGGAATACTGCACGGATCAGGCGGTCAGTCAGGAATTGGATCCGGACTGGTTTTATCACTATTGCGAGCTGGTACAGAATATCTCGGCCTTGTCGATGCAAAAACTCTGGGCGCGGATCCTGGCGGCAGAAATCAGTGTTCCCGGCAGCTTCTCTTATAAAACACTGAGCATTCTGCGCCAGATGCACCACAAAGATGCCCAGGCGCTGCAGCTGGCCAGCAGTCTTAGTTGTCGGATCTCTGCACAGGAACCCGCCCATATCTACTTCAGCTATCTGCAGCAAGGCTCATTCTGGCAATGGATCCGCGGCCGAAACCGCGGCGTGCTGAATCTGAGTCAGTTCGGACTGACCTATCCGCAAATTCTCAGCCTGATTGATTTAGGACTGCTGCACCCGGCAGAAATTGAAAGCGGTGTGATGAACAAAGGCCAGCAACTGCAATGGCAGTTTCCGCAAACCCCGCTACAGGGACAGCTGAAAGCCAATGGCATAGTATTGCAGTATTACAAATTTACCAACAATGGCGCCGAGCTGATGAGCCTGCTGTACAGCCCGGTTCACCCGCTGTATTTACAGGCATTACAGACGTTATTTGGCAGTGTTATTGAATTTCAGCCAGGGGCCTGATCCGGGACAGGATATGGGCGATTTTACGTGCATCCAGCGGCTTGATCATCACATCGTCCATGCCCGCCAGACGGAAACTGGCGGCCTCTTCGGGCAATGCATGCCCGGTAAAGGCCAGAATTACCGTGTGCTGATGATGGCGTAATTGCCTGATCCGCTTAGTCACCTCAACCCCGCTGAGATCGGGCAGTTGGATATCCATCAGGATCAATTGATAACGGCTGTGATTCGCCAGTTTCAGCGCTTCAAGACCCGTTGTCGCAAAATCAATGCTGATGTCTTGCCCTGCCAGCATCGCCCTGACAAAACTCAGGTTTGTCGGATTATCGTCGACTATCAGTAACTGCTGACTGGCAAACTGGGCGCCGGGCTGTGGTAATGCAGATAACGGCGCTAGCAACAATGGCGGCACGTATTTGTGCCCTGCCATTTGTTCACCGCAACGGCGCTGTATCACCAAAGGTGCAAACAAAACCAACTGGTAACGCTGGCTCAGTTGCTGCAGTGTCATTACCTCTGCGTCCGACATCTGTTCGCTGAACCAGTGCACCACCACGACATCAACCAGCCGGCTTTGCAATGCAACTTTCAGTTCATCCAGCGAGCCGGTCGCCAGCACCTGTTCACTGACCCCCAATAAA
Organism: uncultured Chromatiaceae bacterium; assembly: GCA_937978655.1. Lineage (GTDB taxonomy): Bacteria > Pseudomonadota > Gammaproteobacteria > Enterobacterales > Alteromonadaceae > Pararheinheimera. The sequence continues at coordinate 31,268 of CALJUX010000033.1, read as the reverse complement.
CTCTGCCGCCACAAATCCAGCCGGCAGGGCCGCGGATCACAGACCAGCAAGTTTTGAAATCTGCGGCTTTGTGGTTGCAGTTGCCCATGCAGAGGGAAGCTCAGTTCCAGACGACTGCCCAAATCAGCCAGTTCGGTAATGTGCAGCTCTGCTTTGAGCAACTGCAGCAAGTGCCGGCTTATTTCAAACGGCACATCGTCCCACTGGGGTTCAGCCATGCCCCCCTGCAACAGAATTTGCCTGCTGCGAGCGCTCAGGCTTTTGCCGGTATACTGGAGTTGCAACTGCAACTTATCCCGCTGCGGCGGCTGCAGCCGATAGCGAATTAATAACTCTTTACCATCAATAAACGGCTTCACGGCAAGACAGAGAGACTGCACCAGATGGCGCATCGCGCGGCCGTCAAATTCAGCAAGGTAACGCAGCGTGTCAGGATCTTCGTCAGGCAACAGCAAGATATCCTCAGGCCACATCGGTACCAACTCCCCGACAGTCGCGGCAAACCACTGTGTAATGCTCTGCTGTTGCAATTCATTATCGGTTTCTTGCCGCTGGCACCATCCCAAAAGGGTGGCCCAGTGCCGTAATTCTGCGTCGACCAGTTGCGGACTGCGGCGCACCAGATTCTGCCAGCATTGCAAAGCCCGGTTCTGATGCAAGTTGCGGTTTTCTGCCTGGGTCAGGAGCAGGCGGATTTCATTGCGCTGCTCGACGTGTTGTTTCTGCTGATTATGCAAAAGCTGTAAATTCAGACTCGCCTGATGAGCAGCTTCGTCACGCTGCTGAACCAGCTGACTCACGGCTTGTCCGAACTGGCGCAATTCAGGGCCTTCAGAGCCCTGAACTTGCAGGACCTCCGGGATCAGCTGCCACAGCTGTGCAAACAGACGGGCTTGCTGACGCCGCTGCCACCAATGCCACAGGGCTCCCCCCAACAACATGGGCAACGTCAGATAAAACCAAAACCCGGAGATCGGCACTTGATCAACGGCCAATAGCAGATACTGGTGCTGGCCTACCGGCTGACGCCAGTATCTGACGCCGTCTGCGACAAAGTCGGTCTTAGTCTGCCAGGCAGGAAGCGGGATGCTGTCGCCGACATGCACCAAAGGTTTACCGTCACGGCCAAATAAAATGGCGCTCCGTAGCGGCAAAGATCCATTGGCTCGGGCAAACGTCAGCAGTTCGCCAGCGAATGTAGGCTCTGCCAGTAAGTGAGGGATCAGATTGTCACTCAGATGATGCAGTTGCTGTTGCTGCTGCGCCACCTGGTGCTGATGCGACCACCAACTGGCCGTCATAGCCGTCAGCAGCCACACCGCAGCTAAGGCCAACAAAAATGCAGACATTTGAATGGGACGGTTGCGGATCACCGGTCAGCCTTGTGGTCACAATGGCAAGAAAGCACCCAGTATAGCGGGATTGGATTTACAGCAGCAACCTCGGGACCGCCGAATTTCTGCTGCACAAATACATTTTTTTAACAAAAATCAGAAGTCAATCGCAATCCCGACAAAACCCCCGTCATTGTCTGTGTGCAAATCCAGATGGTCTCTGTCATTGATATTCACCACCGAATGCTGCCAGCCTGCCCGCAGATAGGTCTGCAGCAATGCGACGTCAATCACACGCCAGGCGATCCCGCCGCGCCAGTCATAATTCCGATCGCTCTGATAACGGCTGTAATTCCCTTGCATAAACAAATGAGTATCAGTGCCCCAAATCGCCATCTCAGCATCAACAAACAGCATCGGCAACGTCACCGTCAGTTCGCGGGATGCGGACATAACGCCAGCACTTAACCCGAGATCGGCGCGCAGCAGACGTGCAGTAAAGCCAAAGTCCAGGCTAAACAGCGGATTATCTAAAATTTCATAATAAGCTGTTACGTCAACATTCTTCAGCGCATGAGTTTGCGTTGCCACAACACCGCTCGCAAACGCTTTCTGGTCCAGCGTGATGCCACTCAATAACGGCCCCAGTCCAGACAACGCCGACTGCTGATAACGGGCAGCTACATTTGGCAACAACGGTAACGGGTGTTCAAATCGGGCGGTCCAGGCCAGTTCATTGGCATCTGCTGAAGAAAACTGGCCAGCCAGCCCTGTATCCCCGGCGGTTACTGACGGCCGGGCTTGCCAGTAATCGAGCCCCAGTCGGGCTCCTAACATATCCGCGTGGGCCTGGCTGGCAATCCAGCAACAGGCCAGCACAACTGCGGTTCTCAACACCATTTTTTATCCTTGTGACAACAGTTCAGTCAGATCTATCAGCGCAGCATTCGCCCTGGAAATATAATTTGCCATGACCAGACTATGATTGGCCAACACGCCAAAGCCACTGCCATTGAGCACCATCGGTGTCCAGACAGTTTGCTGAGTAGATTCCAGTTCACGAATGATCTGCTGCAAGCTGACTGTGGCATTTTTTCGCTGTAACACATCAGCAAAATCTACCTCAATGGCTTTAAGCAGATGCAGTAACGCCCAACAGGCACCGCGAGCTTCATAAAATTCATCGTCAATACGCCACCAGGACGTTTTGACCATCAGTTGATCCGGCGTCAACGTCGACTGACGCGCCGAAATATCGCCGGCAAGATCCGTATTCAGCCGGTCCTGTCCGACACTGGCACTCAAGCGCTGGCTGTAACTGCCCAGACGCTTTTCAGCCTGTTTCAGCCAATCCCGCAGATTATCTGCACGGGCAAAAAACTGGTGTTCCTGATTATTTGGATCCATCAGGGCCTGGCGGTATGTGCGTAACAGCTTAGTCGCCGCCGTGTATTCCTCTTCCGGGGACGGGATCGCCCAGCTGCGATGTTCAATATTAAATTTAGGCTGGACTTGTTTCAGCAGGCTGTTTTCCACCGACTGCGACTGGGAGCGGCTGAAATCAGTCCGCATCACCAGCGCCATATCACGGATCATCTCCAACACTCCAAGTTCCCACGCCGGCATGTCGTCCATCAGCATAAAAGGTGGCAAGATATCATTGCTGATGAATCCACCGGGTTTGTACAACAAAGTTTCGGTGATATGAATTAAGGTGTTTGTTGTGGTAAAGCCCACCACAGGTTTTGTGCCGGCACTGACAGACAGAGCCAGGGCTGGCACATCGAATGTCGCCGGTTCATCACTGTAATAAAGCGTCATCCCCCAGCCAGTCACGATAACCGACAGCACTAATGCCAGACCAATCATCAGTTTCTGCATCTGAGACTCCTATTGTTTTGGGATCCGCGTAACACTCGCACTGACCGACTGTTCAGTGCCGTCGGACCAACGTAAGCGTAACGGGACCTGCTGACCGGGTTGGATCACGCTTGAAGGGCCGAATAACATCAGATGCAATCCGCCCGGTTGCAAGTGCACGCTTTGTCCGGGCGCTATATCAATCTGCCCGACCTGCACCATCTGCATCATGCCATCAACCATCTGGTGGCTATGCAACTCGATTGAATTAAACTGCGGGCTGCTGACACCGAGTAAGGATATCGGCGCTGTACCTGTATTTTTCATTGAGAAGTAACCGGCACTAAGAGTCTTCCCCGGCAAAGGCTGGCGCACCGTCGCGTTACTGACGTCAACCTCACTGGCCGCAACAGCGCCCAAAAAAGACATAAAACTCAGCAGCAAGAAGCAAACTGTACGCATAGCAGACTCCTGTATAAAACTAACGTTATCTTACACAGGAGTCAGACTTTTGTCAGACCACATATCGATTTGGCAGAATTAACGCGGCAGCCAGGTACGCCATCAACATGACTCCGGGCAGTGCCAGAAAAGCCAGCACTGCCACCAGCCGGATGACCAGTGTATTCTGACCATAGGCGCGAGCCAAACCACTACATACGCCCGCGATCTTGCGGTCGGCTTTATTGCAGTACCAACGATTCTCACGATAATTTCGCATATCACTCTCCTGTTGTTGAATAGCTGAATAAAGACAATCAATTCGCATGCCAACTATTTTATTAATGAAAATCAATAAGATATGATTAATTAATCAGAGGAGTAAGGGTCAAAAAATAAGAATAATCAAAAAAGAGGGGATATCATCAAAAATTAGTCAATTCAGTCACACACAAAAAAAATGCGAAAAAAAACCCGGTACTACACAGACCGGGTTAATGAAGGGATTTCTGTTGGCGGCAACAACCACAACCAAAGCCTCGCCACCACGTAAATGCTTAATACAGGGAGTAAAAACATCCCAAACAGCTGTGGAGACAGCGCCAGAATCACAGGCTTACTCCACAATCGCAGCCGCTGAATTTTCCAGACCCGCCACCACATCTTCTGTATTGAGTTCTGGGGCTTCGGCTACTGCGTCTGCCAGACTTGTTTCAAGACTCTGTACAAGCGACTGATGTAACTGTGCGGCCAGGTTTTGCTTAAGTTCGGCAGCTTGTTCAGCAATTTGCGCAGCGGCCAGCGTGGTCAGCTCACTGACCGGATCCGCTGCGTAAGCACTGTGAGCAAACATTAACGTGGTAGCAAAAGCGATAGCGGTAAAAGATTTCATGTTTATATCCTCGTTGGTTAATTTCAGTGACAACAGTCAATGAATTACAATCCTTGTGCCAACTCGGAAATTTCAATTATCTATTTGTTTTATATGAACTTAATGGAAACGCAACAAATATGGAATCAAGTGCAAACCAGCTTAAAAACCAAAATTTGGCAAATTTAACCATTTTTTAGTGTTGCTCTGGAACCTTAGCCAATGCGTTCACCAACACCTCAGGCCCACTGCCTGGTAAATGCCCGACTTCACTGAGGTGACGGCGCCATTGCCGTGCGCCTGGAACTCCCTGAAAGATACCTAACATATGGCGCGCAATGTGCCAGAACCGGGCACCTTGTTGCATCTGTTGTTCAATGTACGGCAACATATCCCGCACCAGCTGATGGGGGGTAGGTACAATCCGCGTATCGCCAAACAAGGCCTGATCAATCTGCGCCAGCAATAATGGATTGGTGTAGGCTTCACGACCGATCATCACTCCATCGAGGTACTGCAGGTGCGCTATACAATCTTCGATAGTTTTGATACCGCCATTGATCGCGATGTCCAGATCCGGGAACTGTTGTTTTAACTGATACACACGCGGGTAATTCAACGGAGGCACTTCACGATTTTCTTTTGGACTTAACCCCTGTAACCATGCTTTGCGGGCGTGGATAATAAACTGCGTACAACCGGCTTCCCGCACAGTCCCAACAAAATCAGTCAGAAACTGCATGTCGTCAGAATCATCAATACCAATTCGGGTTTTCACCGTCACCGGGATATCCGCCACATCCCGCATCGCAGTTACACATTGGGCAACTAATTCCGGCTTCGCCATCAGACAAGCACCAAACATCCCGTTTTGTACACGATCTGACGGACAGCCGACGTTGATGTTGATAGCGTCGTAACCATATTGTTGACACAACACAGCTGACTTTGCCATCGCGACGGGATCAGACCCCCCCAGTTGCACTACCACGGGATGCTCTTCTTCGTTAAAAGCAAGGTAGTCTCCCTGCCCGAACAAAATGGCACCGGTCGTGACCATTTCAGTGTAAAGCACCGCATGTTGACTCAGCTTCCGATGAAAATACCGACAATGTTTATCAGTCCAATCCAGCATCGGCGCTATAGAAAATTTATGATTCAAGATGACCTCCAGCAAGGGCCGGCATTTTACCCTGAATCCGGCCTTTTTGTGATGGGCATGGCGATTTATCCGATTTTATTCTGTGTTACACTCGCAGAAAATAGTGAAGCAGGTACAGACCAGATGTCAGTGGAAAGCTTAGTGCTGCGGGCACGGCAAATTTGTGATCAGAATGGCGCCCGGTTTACGTCGATCCGGGAGAAGGTATTTCGTTTGCTGGCAAACACCCACAGCGGTGTTGGGGCTTACGAGCTGCTTGAGCAACTGAAGCAGACTGAACCAGCCGCCAAGCCAGCCACTATTTATCGGGCGCTGGAGTTCCTGACAGAACAGGGATTTATTCACAAAATAGAATCCAGTAACGCTTTTATGCTGTGTCATCATTTTGATCATCATCATCCTGCACAGTTATTGATCTGTCAGCTCTGCGGCCACGTAGAGGAATTGCACTCAAATGTCCTTTTTAAAGAGTTCAGTACATTAGCTGAAGCAAAAGGTTTTAAAATTCAGCAACAAACTATAGAAGCCAGAGGGTTGTGCCAGAATTGTCAGGCATAGCTTTTCAGCAGGCGGATCCTGTTATTGCCTGATGGAACATTTCTTTTCGACGGTTTTTAAAGATTTTCTAAGCGAAACTACCTCAAAAACAAAGAGCTAGTCTTGTTTATTCCAAAAAATCTGCCTACCCTTAACCTCAGGGTCAGAAGCCAAGTGACGAAACAAAGCAGCGGGTCTTTTCAATGAATGTCGAGTATGTAAATCCATTCTTATCGTCGTTAGTGAATGTGCTGAGTACTATGGCCAATACGACTATTGTGCCAGGTCAGCCGCGGATCAAAAAAGATGAAGTTGCACGTGGTGATGTATCAGGCTTAATCGGCATGATCGGTCCACAGACCAAAGGGTCTTTTTCAGTAAGTTTCGAGGAATCACTGGCGCTGGAAATCATGAACCGGATGCTTGGTGAGAAACCCAAAACTATCAATGAAGAAGTCACCGACATGGTCGGTGAAATCACCAATATGGTGACCGGTGGTGCCAAACGGATCCTGGGCGAAAAAGGTTATGAATTCAGTATGGCCACGCCGGTAGTTGTCTCAGGTAAAGGCCATACCATTACACATAAATGCGATGGACCGAAGATTTTGATGCCATTTGATTCAGAGTTTGGCAAAGTCCATATCGAAGTCAGCTTTGATAATCAGGGCGGCGGCTGAAACAGCCCTTACCAATAATGCAAAGATGCCGGTTTTATACCGGCTTTTTTATTCCTGCAAAATTCTCAGTCACCCACGTATCTGAACTGCACACGACTGGTTATGTTGCACAGCAGCTCATAGGGGATGGTCTGAACCTGTTCGGCAATTTCTTCGACGGGTAAATCTTCGCCCCAGAGTATGACTTGTGCGCCATGAGGAATGTCATCATCACCAATATCGACGGTGGTCATATCCATCGACACACGACCGACTATCGGGTAACGTTTGCCGTTGATTAAGACCGGTGTGCCACAAGGTGCATTCCGCGGATAGCCATCACCATAACCAATGGCCACGACGGCCAGACGCGTATCGCGTGGCGCGCTCCAACTGGCCCCATAGCCGACAGCATCCCCTTGTCTGACTTGTCTGACTGCGATCACAGAACTACTGAATGTCATGACCGGCCGTAAACCATGCGCTGCCGAGCGACCTTTATCCATCGGCGAGACGCCGTAAAGTGCCAGACCAGGCCTTACCCAGTCACCATGACTCTGCGGCCAACCAACCACCCCCGCCGAATTGGCAATGCTCAGCTCTCCGGCAGCATTACCGATAGTACGCCGGAACAGCGCAAGTTGGCGCTCTGTGGCGGGATTATCCGGCTCGTCTGCACAGGCAAAATGTGTCATCAGCCGCATCGGTTGCAGAATGTTTTTGCTCTGGGATAATTTGCGATAAATTTCTGAAAAATCAGCAGGATCAATTCCTAACCTATGCATGCCGCTATCAATTTTTAACCAGACATGCACAGGCGATTCCAGCTCCGCTTTTAATAAAGCGTCAACCTGAGCCGGATGATGCACCACAACCTGCAGGTTCGACGCGACAATCTGTGGCAATTCATCAGCGTGAAAAAATCCTTCGAGCAAGACGATGGGTTTGACAATACCACCGGCACGCAGCATCAGTGCTTCATCAATGCGGGCAACACCAAATGCCTGAGCATCTTTGAGCTGCGCTGCGACGGCCAGCAAGCCATGACCATAAGCATTTGCCTTCAGCACCGCGAGGATTTTGCTGTTTGGTGCCATAGCACGAATACACTCGACGTTGTGTAACAAAGCGCTGGTATTGATTTGCGCCAGAGGCCTGCGGCTCATCAGTACTCATCCTCAAAACGTGCAGTACCGGCATAATTATCAAACCGGGAGTATCTTCCGTGGAACGTCAGACGAATACGCCCAATAGGGCCATTCCGCTGCTTACCGATAATCACTTCCGCTGTTCCCTTATCCGGGCTGTCGTCGTGATAAACCTCATCCCGGTAAATAAACATAATGAGATCAGCATCCTGCTCTATGGAACCGGATTCACGTAAGTCAGAGTTCACCGGGCGCTTGTCAGCCCGTTGCTCCAGAGAGCGGTTCAGCTGAGAGAGTGCAACCACCGGCACTTTTAATTCTTTCGCCAGCGCTTTTAACGACCGGGATATTTCGGCAATTTCCAGCGTGCGGTTATCAGACAAACCCGGCACCGTCATCAGCTGCAGGTAGTCCACCATGATCATCGATAAACCACCATGTTCGCGGGCAACGCGCCGGGCCCGTGAACGCACCTCAGTTGGCGTTAAGCCGGAGGCGTCATCGATATACATCTTGCCTTTGCTGTTTAAAAGTTCAATCGCCGAAGACAAACGGGCCCAGTCTTCGTCATCCAGTTGACCGGTCCGCACTTTGGTTTGGTCAATACGGCCTAATGATGCCAGCATCCGCATCATAATTTGTTCGGAAGGCATCTCTAAACTAAAGATAAGCACTGGTTTATCACTACTAATTGCTGCATGTTCACAGAGGTTCATCGCAAAAGTAGTTTTACCCATCGACGGACGCGCGGCGACGATAATCAAATCCGACGGCTGCATGCCGTTGGTCATCTTGTCTAAATCCATGTATCCGGTCGAAACACCGGTCAGACCGCCATTACTCGGATTGCGGAATAACGCATCAATTTTATCAATAGTCTTCGCCAGAATGCTGTTGATAGGTTCCGGGCCTTCGTTGGCATCTGCGCGTTGTTCAGCAATTTTAAAAACTTTGGTCTCGGCAAAATCAAGCAGCTCCGCACTGTTACGGCCCTGCGGGTCATAGCCGGCATCGGCAATATCATGAGCTACCGAAATCATGTCCCGCACGACAGCGCGTTCACGGACAATATCGGCATAAGCAAGGATGTTGGCGGCGCTCGGCGTATTTTTGGCAATTTCGCCTAAATAAGCGAAGCCGCCAACATCATCCAGCTGTTGATTGCGTTCCAGCCACTCTGAGACTGTGATGAGATCTATTGGTTGATTTAACTCGGCAATTGCGGTCATGGCTTTAAAAATATGCTTGTGCGAGCGCAGGTAGAAATCCTGCTCCACGACTTTCTCTGAGACTTTATCCCAGGCATCATTATCCAGCATCAGACCGCCGAGCACGGATTGTTCGGCTTCAATAGAATGCGGCGGCATTTTTACCGCGGCGACTTGTTTATCTTTTACGTTTGCCATAACACCCAATAGCTTGAACTGAGCAGAACACCACAGAGACCAGACGCTGATTGCCACCCGATATGGCCGCACAACCAGACGCTGCAAATAAGGTGCTTAGCCTAGCATTTTTCGGCACACTGAGCAGCGGAAAATTTAGCATGAAACTACCGGTCGTCGCGAAAACAACCAAGGGCATAAAAGTGTGAAGGGAATTAAAAGATCAATCTAAAACGCGGGAAAGGCGGACACGGTAACACAGTTACCGTGTCCGTCAGAGGCTTATGCCTCAGCAACAACAACCAGTTTAACGGTTGCAGTCACTTCAGCATGCAGCTGCAGGTCGATGTCGAAAGAACCAACGTCACGCAGAGTGCCGTTTGGCAGTTTCACTTCGGCTTTAGTCACAGCTACACCGGCTTCAGTGATCGCATCAGCGATATCACGAGTGCCGATAGAACCGAACAGTTTGCCTTCGTCGCCAGCTTTAGCAGCGATAGTCACTTCGCCCAGCTCAGCAACTTTAGCAGCACGTTCTTGCGCAGCAACCAGGTTAGCTGCCAGTTTGGCTTCTAACTCAGCACGGCGTGCTTCAAATTTTTCGATGTTAGCTTTGGTCGCCGGAACTGCTTTCCCTTGTGGGAACAAGAAGTTACGCGCATAACCAGATTTAACAACCACTTTGTCGCCTAAACCACCCAGGTTAGCAACTTTATCCAACAGAATAATATCCATTGATTAATCCTCTCTGTATCGTTGAACCAGGCTTATGCGTGTGAATCGCTGTATGGCAGCAGAGCCAGGTAGCGGGCGCGTTTGATAGCACGAGCTAATTGGCGCTGATACTTAGCGCTGGTACCAGTGATACGGCTAGGAACAATTTTGCCACTTTCAGTGACATAATTTTTTAAAGTAGCGGTATCTTTGTAGTCGATCTCTTGCACGCCTTCGGCAGAGAAACGGCAGAATTTACGGCGACGGAAATAACGGGCCATGAACTTTCTCCTAACTTAAAATTTCAATCTGTTGGGCATGGAGCACAAGCTTTGCCTGACCGCTCCGGGTCTGATGCCGGTTTAAAAAGCCTTGCACCCTGACCACACTACCCTGCATCAAATTGTGACTTTGTCTGCTCAACTCGCCGGTCACCACCACATGAATGCGCAGGTAACTGGCTCTGTTGTAGCCGGCTTCCAGTTGCATCGACTTGTGCTCAAGCACGAAGTACAGATGCGGAATACCAGCGGGACTCTCGTTCCGGTCAGGCTGACGGCATACGACGCCAGTGAGGACCAGACAGTTGTCCATCAGATTACTCGTCGTTTGCTACCTGCTCTTCAGCATCACGTGGAGCACGGTCACGACGTTCTTCACGAACTTTAGCCATTGGTGATGGCTCAGTGACAGCACCGTTAGTGCGCATGATCAGATTACGCAGCACAGCATCGTTGTAGCGGAAGTTAGTTTCCAGTTCATCGATCACTGCTTGTGGCGCTTCTACGTTCAGCAGAACATAGTGGGCTTTGTGCAGTTTTTCGATTGGGTAAGCCAGTTGACGGCGGCCCCAGTCTTCCAGACGGTGGATTGAACCGCCAGCTTCTTTGATAGCACCAGTGTAACGTTCGATCATACCTGGGACTTGTTCACTCTGATCAGGGTGAACCATAAACACGATTTCGTAATGACGCATGGTAGCTCCTTACGGTTAATTAGCCTCGGGTGAGCTCGACCAGACTCGCATAGAGGCAAGGAACATGGATGTGGGTCGAAGGTCGCGTATTTTACGGATCGATCGGCCGAAATACAAGCAGTTAATCCGCTTTGGCATAAATCAGCCGGCCAATCATCAGTTTTAGCTGCTGGTACGCTGCCGAACCGCTTCGTACAAACAAATTCCGGTCGCGACCGAGACGTTTAAACTGGAAACGGCACCAAACATCGGGATTTTCACCAGACCGTCACACAGCTCTTTGGTCAGACGACGTAAACCATCGCCTTCTGCGCCCATTGCAAGTGCCAGCGGGCCTTTCAGGCTGGCCTGATAAATCGTGGTTTCAGTTTCACCAGCTGCGCCCAGCACCCAGACGCCGGCGTCTTTTAATTCCCGGATGGTACGGGCGAGATTCGTCACAGCAATAAATGGCACCGCTTCTGCTGCACCACAAGCGACTTTACGCACGACTGCGGTGAGCTTCGCTGCGCGGTCTTTTGGCGCAATGACCGCATGCACGCCGGCAGCGTCAGCACTGCGCAGAATGGCGCCAAGGTTGTGCGGGTCAGTGATGCCATCCAGAATCAGCAGGAATGGCTGCGCCTGAGTATCCAGAATCCGTTTCAGATCATGCTCGTCACCGGCATCGGACAAGCGGGCTTTGGCTACTACGCCCTGATGTTGTGCACCTTCGACTTTTTCGTCCAGCGTTTTACGCTGGCAAAACTGGACCGAGATCCCCAGTTTGCGCGCTTGCTGAATCAGCGGCGTCATGCGCTGGTCGTCGCGGTCTTTTAATACAAACAGCTCCAGGACGTCTTGCGGATTACGTTCCAGGAAAGCGCTGACCGAGTGCAGGCCAAAAATAAAATCTGTGCTCATATGAGATCTCAAAGTGCAACAGGCGCAAAAGCGCCTGTTGTGGTCGTTGACCAATACTGGTCAGTGGAATGAACGGCAGTGTAGCAAAATTCACCTTTAAATTCAGCCTGCCGTTTTTTGTGACTGATTACTTACGACGACGAGGGGCTTTTTTCGCTCCTGCAGCATCAGCTTTTGCACCTGATTTGCTGCCACTACGACCAGCTTTGGTTTTACCCGGTCTTTGCGTTGGATCTGCCACAGCCCGGCCTTTTTTACTCGAATGGCCTTTGTGAGCTTTGCTTTCGCTACCCGCCGGTAATTTTTTCGGTGCGCCTTTACCACTTTGTAAAGTGGTGACCACGCCCAAATCAATTTTGCGTGCTTCCAGATTCACCGCCAGCACTTTGACTTCCAGCAAATCGCCCATGCGATAACTTTGTTTACTGTGCTCGCCTAACAAGATTTGCCGTTCAGTATCAAAGTGATAGTAATCATTTGGCAGTGATGTGACATGCACCAGACCTTCGATATACAAGTCCACCAGCCGGACAAACAAACCAAAGCTGGTAACGGTTGCCACCACGCCCTGGAAAGTAGAGCCAAGATGGTCCTGCATATACTCACATTTGAGCCAGTCGGAGACTTCGCGGGTAGCATCATCAGCGCGGCGTTCAGTCATCGAACATTGTTCACCCAGCGGCACCATTTGTTCATGGCTATAACCACGGGCGCCCGTCACTGCCTCGCCCTGTTTATGCAGCACCGCTTTAATAGCCCGGTGTAACAATAAATCCGGATAACGGCGAATCGGCGATGTGAAATGGGCGTACGCTTCCAGCGCTAAACCAAAATGGCCCTGATTATCCGGCTGATACACCGCTTGCTTAAGTGAACGCAGCAGCGTCGTTTCTATCAGCTCTTTATCAGGCCGGTCGCCAATTTTCGCCAGTAACTGCGTCAGTTCCAGCGGTGCGGGTTCTGTCGGTAAATCCGCTGTGATGCCAAGCTCCAGCAGGAAACGCTTAAAGTTGGCAAAACGGTCACCGTCTGGCTGTTCGTGCACCCGGTACAGCGCCGCTGCTTCATTTTTTTCCACCAGTTTCGCAGCTGCAACGTTGGCCAGAATCATACATTCTTCGATGATTTTGTGCGCTTCGTTGCGGTGGATTGGCACTATCTGCTCAATCTTTCGGTGGCTGTTAAAAATAAACCGGGTTTCGACCGTTTCAAACTCAATAGCACCGCGTTCTGCCCGAACTTTCGCCATTTGTTTGAACAACGAATACAAATTGTCGATATTGGTCAGGTTTTCAGCATATTGCTGACGTAACTCCGGCTCGCCCTGCAGAATTGAATGGACTTTGTTATAAGTCAGGCGGGCTTTGGAATGCATTACGGCTTCATAAAAACGGTAACTGCCAAGTTTGCCTTGTGCGCTGATATGCATGTCGGCGACAAAACACAGCCGGTCTACATGCGGATTTAACGAACACAAGCCGTTCGACAAAGCTTCCGGCAACATCGGCACCACATGGTCCGGGAAATACACCGAATTGCCGCGGTCCAGCGCTTCACGGTCCAGCGCCGTGTCTGGTTGGACATAAGCAGTGACGTCCGCGATAGCAACCAGCAAGTGCCAGCCACCGTCGTCTTTACGCTCGCAGTAGACGGCGTCGTCAAAGTCGCGGGCATCTTCGCCATCAATAGTAATAAGACCAATCTCGGTCAAATCCACCCGACCCGCTTTTGCTGAGTCCGGCACTTCGCTGCCAAACTGACTGACCTGCTGCTCAACTGCCGGCGAAAACGTATGTGGAATGTTGTGATTACGGATAGCCACTTCGATTTCCATGCCGGGCGCCATATGTTCACCGAGCACTTCCACCACTTTACCGACGGCATTCACACGCTTGGACGGCCGCGCTGTGACTTCTGCCAGCACTATCTGACCATGGCGGGCGCCATTTTCTTCACCGACCGGAATGACAATATCCTGCGCAATCCGCGGGTCTTCCGGTACCACTACCGCCAGGGCAAAATCTTTAAAATAGCGGCCAACGATCGGCTCTTTGCGCGGTTCCAGTACCCGGACAATCCGCGCTTCGACTTTATCTTTGCCTTTAATCTCGCCGGCACTGGCCAGCACTACATCGCCCGGTAGCAGGCGCTGCATTTCAAAATTGGGGATATACCAGTCCGGCCCGCCCTGTTCCAGCTTCAAAAAGCCGAAACCTTCACGATGGCCAAGCACTGTGCCTTTGACCAGGTCCAGGTCGTCAACCAGGCCATAACGTTTGGTTTTGGTAAATAACAACTGGCCGTCACGCTCCATCGCACGCAGACGTTTTTTCAGCGCGAATAATGCGTCTTCGTCGGTCAGGTTAAGTTCTGCCGCTAATTCGTCGAAATAGGCAGGTTGTTGCCGTTGTTTGATATGTTCGAGGATAAATTCCCGGCTGGGGATAGGGTTTTCGTATTTTTCCTGCTCACGCGCAAGATGCGGATCTTTGATCGTCATGGAGACTCTTTCTTTGAATAACTGTGCTCAGTCTAACAGTCTGACTGCGAATTTTCACGGTTACTGTGGAAAACTTCAGCAAACTGTCATCAAAGCGGCTTTTTCGCCCGGGTCAGCACCGCTTCCGGCATCCGGCTCGCCAGGCCTTTTAAAGCCTTTTCGATGCGGGCATGCAGGTCTTTGTCCGCGGTCACCGCATGGTGCAGCCAGCGGTATACGGTCTCATAATCAGCCGGGCTGCCCTGATTGGCCAGAAACAATTCGGCCAAGCGAACCTGGGCATTGATATTGCCCATAGCGCCGGCTTCGTACAGATAATGTTGCGCTTTGGTCAAATCTTTTTGTACCAGCTTGCCTTGCTGGTAATACCGGCCAACTTGCTCCAGTCCTTCTGGTAGTCCCTGTAAAGCCGAAGCGAGGATCAGATCCCAGCCGCGTTCAGCATTTTTCGGCACACAAACGCCAAAAGCCAGCATGTCGCCGAACAAAAACTGATAGGCCGGCAGTTTCATAATATCCGCCCGCGCTTCAATATCCTTCACCAGCTGACAATCATCGGCCTGCACCCGCTTTAAGTGGGTGTTACTACGAATCATCTCAAGCAGTTCGTCTTGTGTGTACAGCTGAACAACGCCGAGTTCGGTCAGCGCTTCCTGTGCTTGAACAGGCCTGATAAGCACAGCGCAGGACAGAATTATGACGGAGCAAGACCAAACAAACTTTTTCACAGCAGCCACCAGGTCAGAATAATGACGCTATGCACTTGCATAGCAACTTATGCTCAAAAGAATACAAAATTTATGCCTGAATGAGAAATCCGGTCCAAGGTTGTCGTGCATCGCCGAAATATTGCTCCTGCAATTTCGGCATACCGTACTTCCTGTACATAAAAAAACGCTGCCGGAGCAGCGTTTTTTCTGATTACGCCTCGTATGGATGGCGTAAGACGATGGTCTGAACCCGATCCGGGCCTGTCGACACGATGTCGATTGGCACTTCGGTGACTTCTTCCAGACGTTTGATATAGTTACGTGCGGCTTGTGGTAAAGCGTCCAGTGACTGCACACCAAAGGTCGATTCGCTCCAGCCCGGCATCGTTTCATACACCGGCGTTACTAATTCATAACCTTCGGCTGCCATTGGCGGTACAGTAGAGACTGAACCATCCGGCTGACGGTAGCCGACACAGATTTTCACTTCTGTCAGGCCGTCCAATACGTCCAGTTTGGTCAGACAAAAACCAGAGATACTATTCAGTTGCACAGCGCGGCGCACAGCCACAGCATCAAACCAGCCACAACGACGTTTACGGCCAGTGGTGGCGCCAAATTCGTGACCTTTCACACCTAAGTGCTCACCGACTTCACAATCCAGTTCTGTCGGGAATGGACCTGAACCCACGCGTGTGGTGTAGGCTTTGACGATACCCAGCACATAATCCAGGTAACAAGGACCGAAACCGGCACCTGTCGCCACGCCACCAGCTGTGGTGTTCGAAGATGTCACATAAGGGTAAGTACCGTGGTCGATATCAAGCAGCGTGCCCTGCGCACCTTCAAACATGATTTCTTTGCCGGCTTTACGCGCTTTATCCAGCAGGTCAGTCACGTCCACAACCATCGACTGCAGCATATCCGCTAAAGCTAACGCGTTGTCTAAGGTGGTCTGATAATCGACCGCATCAACTTTGTAGTATTGGGTCAACGTAAAGTTGTGCAGCTCCATCAGCGCTTTTAACTTCTCGGCGAACAGTTCTTTATTGAACAGGTCACCAACGCGCAGACTACGACGGGCCACTTTGTCTTCATATGCAGGGCCGATACCACGGCCGGTAGTGCCGATTTTCTTGTCGCCACGCGCCTGTTCACGGGCAACGTCTAAAGCAACATGGAAAGGCAGAATCAAAGGACAGGCTTCGGATAAAACCAGGCGCTCACGCACCGGCACGCCGCGCTGCTCCAGCATGGTCATCTCTTTGAGCAACGCTTCCGGAGATAACACCACGCCATTGCCAATCACACATTTTACGTTGTCACGTAAAATGCCTGACGGGATCAGGTGCAGTACGGTTTTTTCACCGTCAATTACCAGCGTATGACCGGCATTATGGCCGCCCTGGTAACGCACAACGAAACTCGCCTTGTCGGTTAATAAATCGACAATCTTACCTTTTCCTTCGTCACCCCATTGGGTGCCGAGCACAACAACGTTCTTGGCCATGGTTCCTGCATCATGGAAAAAAATTAGGCGGGGATTCTAGCAAATTCAAAGTCAAAGTTCAGCCGCAAGGGCAAAAAAAAACCAGCTTATATTTCAGCTGGTTGATTTCACATGGAATTATCATGAAGACGTCTGGATTTCCAGCCTCAACTCAGCCACCAAAGCCAGCAAATTCCGCTGAAAACCAAAACAAAACCTAGTTGTCGCAGATTTTGCGCCGGCTCAGCCGACAGTTTCCGCAGATACGACTGCCAGCGATTTGGAAACAACAACGGACCTGTGCCTTCAACAATCAGCAATAACGCCAGCGCCGGCCATATCCAGTCAGTGCTCATGATTTTCCCCTGGCCAGACACTGTAAATTGATATCGGTCACATCATGATAGAGCGCAAAACCGAAGCGCAGACGGTCGCCCCGATAATCCGTTTCGATCCTGTGTTGTTTCAGCAACGCTGACAGCTCCGCCACTGCGTTCGCATCCGGCCCGCGGAAAGTCAGGAAATGACCATGGTGCTGCAAGTCATCAGCCAACAATTGCTGCCGGTTCAACCATGGATGCTGCAGCTTATCTAACAGCTGCAAAAAAGTGTGTTGCAATTGCTGCACATGCTGATGAATGGTCCTGACGCTCAGACCATCGGCAGCAAACAACTCCAACACCGCCAGCAAACGGTATAATGCGGTCAAATCCATCGTCGCGCCGGCAAACTGATAGCCGTCAGCAGCATAACCAACCTGCTGACTTTTCACGCCAGCCAGCGCACCAAACTCGGCAAACCAGCCGGTATACAGAGGCCGCAAGCCGTTGCCATGTGGTACCAGCATAAAACAACAGCCTTCGCCGCCCTGCGCGTATTTGTAGGCGCCAGCCAGATAGAATATCCTGCCTTCCAAACCGGATAAATCTGTCGGCAGGGCCATAAAACCATGATACCCATCGACGGCAATAGTCGCCCGGCAACACTGCTCTAACTGACTGACAAAGGTATCCAGTTCAGTCACAACCACACCTGAGTTAAAAAATACCTGACTAAAAAACACCAGATCTGGCTGCAGCGCTGCCGCTGCCGCAACAAAACGTTGCGGAAAAGTCGCAAATGGCTCAGTTGGCACTTTCACCACCTCTACCCGGACATCTTCAGCTAAGCGGTTAATTTGTCTGCTAAAAGAGTGAAATTCACTATCGGTTGTCAGCACCTTTAAACCGGCAGTCCAGTCAAAACAGCTGAGCAGGCGAAACAACAACTCATGGGTATTAGGGGCAAACACCAGCTGCTCAGACTGACGGATCTGTAAAATATCAGCAATCAGACGCTGCACCCGCGGGACTTTCTGGCCAAACATCATGTCCCACTTGTCGTCCACCAACCGGGCTGTATCGTCCCAGTATTGCAACATCGCCTCGCGGGTCACGTCAGGCCAATAATGATGCGAATGGCAGGCATAATGCTGCGTCTGTGGATGGGCCTGAATAAAGCGTTGATAGTATTTTTTATAACTCATTCATCACTCCAACAGTTTTTTGCCGTTTGAACCTGAATCGATGTGGCAAACTTTCTTTCAGTACAAGGTGTTTTCGGTAAAAAAAAGGCCCGCAAGCGGGCCTTTTCCGGCAATCAACTCAGTTCCCTGACATTGACTGCATATGTTTGAAGAACTCGTTGTCCGGTTGAACAATCATCACGTCGGACTTGTTCTGGAAACTGTTACGATAGGCTTCCATGCTTCTGACAAAACTGAAGAAATCCGCATTTTTGCTATAAGCATCGGCGTAAGTTTTCGCCGCTTCCGCGTCACCTTCACCTTTAGTGGTACGGGCATTACGCTCGGCATCCGCCAGCATAATCGTCACCTTGGCATCAACGTCAGAACGCAGGACTTCGGCTTTTTCCATACCACGGGCGCGGTGTTCTTTTGCTACAGCGGTCCGTTCAGCGCGCATACGCTGGAAAATGTTGTTGCTGATTTCGTCCGGCAAGTTAATTTTCTTCACCCGCACATCAACAATTTCAATACCCAGCTCGTCTGAACCTTTGGACGCCTGCGCCATGGCTTTGACCATCAGCTCAGAGCGTTCGCCTGAGACGATTTGCTGGATAGTTCTGGTACCAAACTCGGTACGCAGACCGTTGTTAATATACTGTTTTAACAGGTTTTCTGCACGTTCAGTCCGGCCACCGGTCGCCAGATAGTACTTACCAAAGTCTTTGATTTTCCACTTTACGTAGCTATCGACCAGTAAGTCTTTTTTCTCAGAAGTCACAAAGCGGTCAGCCGGGTCGTCCAGCGTCTGCACTTTGGCATCGAGCTTACGAACCGTTTCCACCAGTGGCAACTTGAAGTGCAGACCAGGCTCGAACACCCGGATCGCGCCTTCGCTGGTCCGCTGAATTTTGCTGAACTGGAATACAATGCCCCGCTCACCTTCCTGTACCACAAACACAGAAGAGGTTGCGACAAAAACACCAACAGCGATAAGACCTAACAGGAAATTTTTCATGGTTTAACCTCTCCCTGTCCGGCCACTATCTGATCTGGGCGTTGCAGTACGTGTGTCTACAGGCCGGTTTTCTGGCAACTGTAACCGCGGCTCCGCAGAAGGCGGCGGTGTCACCGTACCTGAATTTGACTGATTAATCATTTTATCCAGTGGGATATACATCATGTTGTTGCCGTTTTTCACATCGACCAGCACTTTAGACGTGTTGGCATAAACCTGTTCCATCGTTTCGATATACAGACGTTTGCGAGTCACTTCCGGCGCCGCCAGATACTCAGGCAGCAATTTTTGGAAGCGGGCGACTTCACCCTGTGCTTTTAACAACGTCTGTTGCTTATAGGCTTTCGCTTCCTGTTCCATCCGGTAGACCTGACCGCTGGCTCTTGGCTCAATTTCACGGGCATAAGCTTCGGCTTCGCGGATAAAACGTTGTTCATCTTCCTGTGCCGCAATCGCATCGTCAAAAGCCGCTTTGACTTCTTCTGGCGGACGTGCGTCGCGGAAGTTGACGTCAACAAGCTGCAACCCCAAATTGTACGGCTTGATAATATTTTCCAGTTCAGTTCGGGTATTTTGGCGGATCAGCTCACGGCCTTTGGTCAGCACGTCGTCCATTAAAGAATGACCGACGACATAACGCAGCGCGGCATCTGTGGCCTGCATCAGGCTGCTGTCAGGATCCACGACTGCAAATTTGTAGGCTCGCGGGTCTTCAATGCGGTATTGCACTTCAAAGGTAACCCGCACCAGGTTCTGGTCCTGCGTCAGCATAAAACCATCGGTTTTCAGCGTTTCTACGCTGGACACATCGACTGGCAGCACCTGATCGATGAATGTCGGCTTCCAGTTGATACCTGGATTCACTTCGCCGTGATATTGACCGAGACGCAGCACCACTCCGCGTTCAGATTCTTTGATGGTATAAATACCGCTGGCCAGCCAGCCTAACAAAGCCAGGATCAGCACTAAAGTGATGATGGCAGAACTGCCGCCACCTGCGCTGCTGGCACCACCGGAACCGCCACCAAAAATGCCACCGAGCTTTTTGCTCAGGTTGCGAAATACTTCATCCATATCTGGCGGGCCCTGATTGCGCCCTCCCTGATTCCAGGGGTCGTTATTCTTGCCGTTATTACCCGGCTCGTTCCAAGCCATACGTTACTCCGTGTTGCTTCAGAAGGTTAAAAGTTACTATATCAAAATCTTAAGCCGTCAGGACACAGCTTTGTAACAAGGCCTGACTTTGTTTATTCAGTCGTTCCCATAACGCCGGCGCCAGCTGGATGTGCAACATACAATTGCCTTGCTCGTCAAAGGACTCCTGGCGCACACACCCCACTTCATGCAGTTTTGCCCGCCAGTTTAACGCCGCAGGTGGCAACTGCAGCCTGAGCAGCAAATAATGGTCCGACAATCTGGCGACAATAGCACGGCAAAGTAAATCCAGACCTGTCCCATGTTGGGCTGACATATAGACGGCTTGCGGCACGCCATATTCGTCATACTCAATACGGGGTTGTTGCTCTGTCCGGTCGATCTTGTTGTATACCCGCAGCTGCGGCACCTCATCGGCACCGATTTCGTGCAGTACATGCTGCACCTGAACGATATTGTCTTCTATCCGCGCATCAGACACATCAATGACATGCAACTGCAAATCGGCTTCGCGCGTTTCCTGCAATGTCGATTTAAACGCCGCGACCAAATCATGCGGTAAATGGCGGATAAAACCAACAGTGTCCGCAAACACCAGAGCACCAAAATCGGCAAACCGCACCTGACGCAACGTCGGGTCTAATGTGGCAAACAACTGATCTGCCGCATAAACCTCTGCCAGCGTCAGCTGGTTAAACAAAGTAGATTTGCCGGCGTTGGTATAGCCGACCAGTGAAACCACGGGCACCTCGGCACGTTGACGGGCTTTGCGACCGGTTTCACGCTGACGGCTGACTTTATCAAGGCGTTGCATTAATGCGCTGATACGGTCACGCAATAAGCGCCGATCAGTTTCCAGCGCCGTTTCACCCGGGCCGCGTAAACCAATGCCACCTTTTTGCCGCTCATTGTCAAAACCGCGGATTAAACGGGATGCCAGATGTTTGAGCTGTGCCAGTTCGACCTGCAATTTACCTTCGAAACTGCGGGCGCGCCGGGCAAAAATATCCAGGATCAGCGTAGTACGATCGATGACTTTACATTGGCAAAGTCGTTCGAGATTGCGGGTCTGCGCGGGTGACAGGCTATGATTAAAGATAATCACGTCGGCAGCATACTGCTGAACTGCTGACGCGATTTCCTGAGCTTTGCCGCTGCCAACAAACAGGCGCGCGTCCATGGTCTGACGCGGGCCTGTGACAACCGCAACTGCATGGACACCTGCAGAAGCCACAAGCATCTTCAGCTCGTCGAGATCTTCCCGAGCCTGTTCCTGCGGAAATGTGATATGGACAAGGATCGCTTGTTCAGCCGGCTGATGATGGTCAAACAAGCAATATAGTCCTGATTACTCTTCCAGCTCGTCGTCACCAGAGCCACTGCCATGCGTGGTCATAGTGTTTACCGCACGTGCCGGGACTACCGTCGAAATCGCGTGTTTATAGACCATCTGGCTTACGGTATTTTTCAGCAGAATGACAAACTGGTCAAAAGACTCAATCTGGCCTTGCAGCTTGATGCCATTTACAAGGTAAATGGATACAGGAATACGTTCCCGCCGTAAAGTATTTAAAAATGGGTCTTGTAAAGATTGGCCCTTTGCCATTTGCCGCTTTCCTTTTTCTTTGTTCTGATTCTTGATATATGGATTATTATATTATTTTCAAGTCGTTAAATAACGCTTTTTTTCTTCACTAATTTAGCGTAGCGAAGTTAAAACAGCTTGCAAGTTTTCTTGCTCGGTTAAATCAGCATTTAACCAGCTTAAATTCTGCCAGCTGCGAAGCCATGTCAGCTGGCGTTTTGCCAGTTGTCTTGTTGCGGCAATGCCACGATACACCATCTCGTCATAAGGCACTAGCCCGTCCAGATAGTCCCACATCTGCCGGTAGCCGACACAACGGATCGACGGCAAATCCGGATGCAGATCAGCCCGTTGTTTTAACAACCGGACTTCCTGCTCAAAACCCTGCGCCAACATTTGCTCAAAACGCAGGGCAATACGCCGGTGCAGTTCGGCCCGCTCGGTTGGCGCGATGGCAAATTGACTCACCTGATAAGGAAAAGGTTCGCCTTTATCTGCCGTTAATTCAGTCAGACTGCGCCCCGTCAGCCGATAAACCTCCAGCGCACGGTTAATACGCTGCGGGTCATTCGGATGGATGCGGGCAGCCGACACCGGATCAATCTGCGTTAATTGCTGGTGTAAAGCGGCCCAGCCCTGCACCGCAGCTTCGGCTTCAATTTCAGCCCGTACTGTGGCATCGGCTTCTGGTAATGGCGAGATACCTTCGAGTAAAGCCTTAAAATACAACATCGTGCCGCCAACCAATAATGGCATTGCCCCGCGCTGCCGGATATCAGCAATAAGTCTTAAGGCGTCTGTGCGAAAGTCTGCCGCCGAATAAGCCTGCGCCGGATCGAGAATATCGATCAGATGGTGCGGCACGGCAGCCAGCTCTGCCGCGTAGGGCTTGGCGGTCCCAATATCCATACCGCGATAAATCAACGCGCTGTCGACGCTGATAATTTCAACCGGGCGTTGCGTGGCCAGTGCCAGTGCCAATGCGGTTTTACCTGACGCCGTAGGCCCCATCAGAAACACGACCTGCGCTGTCATTGATTGTTCTCCAGCAGTTGTTGGCGGGCGGCACTGACATCAACAGGAACTGCGCGCCAGTGTTCGGGGTGTTGCAGCAAATCAACCTCACTTTGTATCAGCAACTGTGCCGACAACCAGCGACGGCTCAACAGCAATTGCAGCAGCTGTTGCCAAAGTGTGGTCAGTTCGGCATGCGCTGGCCAGCCCTCCCACCATAATGGCAGCACGGTACTGAGCGGTGTGCCCTGCAGTAACTGCGGCACAGCCCGGACAATCAGCACCTGATTGCTCAGCACCAAATCAAAACCCATCTGACTCAACGCCGCCGCGTTTGCAGTTAACCGCGTTATTTCTGCCGGTTGCAGCCGCAGCCGCTCTGGCAGCAGCAAAGCTGCAGAAGCCAGCGCATTTGCCGCCAGACTTTTTGTTGCGAAGAGTGACGCGACACTGGCCGGCAGATCCAATAACCACAGCTGCTGCTGCGACATCACCAGCAGTTCGGTCGGACTCAGCAACAGAACGCCAGATGGCAGCGCTGCTGCGACCGCCGCCGTTGCCGCTGTCACGGGCCCGACAGGCAAAGTTACCGGCGTTTCCCGCACCAGGGCGGTCCAGTCATTGCCGGAAGCGCCATGGTCACGACCGGCGGCACCATGACCACTGCCGGAGGGAGCAGAGCCTCGCGCCGGCGACACACCGCCATAACTGCGCGCAGCAGGATAACTGTGACCATGCGCCGGGGCTGCGACGCCATCACGTGCCCCATGCAATGCCTCAGGTTGAGACACAGGAGGCCCGGCATTCACCTGCTGCGCTTGCAACAAATCCTGTTGAGCGGTTTGCGTCAGCATCTGGCTCAGCGCACTGAAGACAAAATCATGTACCAGCCGCGCCTGATGAAAACGCACTTCATGTTTGGCCGGATGCACGTTGACATCCACCTGCTCCGGGTCCAGTTGTAAATACAACACAAAAGCCGGCAACGCCTCAGGCGCCAGCATCTCAGCATAAGCCTGGCGGATCGCATGATTAAGCAATTTGTCGCGCATCATCCGGCCATTAACATAACTGTACTGGCACTGCAATTGCGCGCTGCAGGCGGCGGCCGGCAAAATCCAGCCACACAGCTGCATCTGCTCATACTGGCTTTCGACATAACAGGCGGCCTGGGCAAAACTACGGCCACACAGCTGCTGAATACGGCGTTGCCGCCCGGCCGTGTCGTGTACAGCATTGAGTTGCCGGATCGTCTGGCCGTTATGAGTTAAAGTCCAGCTGACATCATAACGACTCAGTGCCAGCCGTTTGACTAACTCTTCAATATGGCTGAATTCGGTTTTATCGGATTTGAGAAAGCGCCGGCGGGCCGGAGTATTAAAAAACAAGTCCAGCACTTCGATACTGGTACCCACCGGATGGGCGGCAGGTTTGATTTGCACCGCCATATCACGGCCTTCGGCCATCGCCTGCCAGGCATTGTCCTGCTCAGCCGGACGGGAAGTCAGCGTCAACCGCGACACTGAACTGATACTGGCCAGCGCCTCGCCGCGAAAGCCGAGGCTGACAATCCGCGCCAAATCGGCAAAATCATGAATTTTTGATGTGGCATGCCGGCTCAGCGCCAGTGTCAGTTGGTCTTTGGCAATACCAGAACCGTTATCACGCACCCGCAACAGCTTACTGCCACCTTTTTCCACATCAATGTGGATCTCCGTGGCGCCGGCATCCAGGCTGTTTTCTACCAGTTCCTTAATCACTGACGCCGGCCGCTCCACCACTTCACCGGCGGCGATTTGATTGGCCAGTTGCGGCGGCAGCAGCTGGATAGTCATCGTTGCGGCACCTTTAAATTCTGGCCGATCCGGATATTGTCCGACTTTAACTGATTGAGCTGACGCAGCTGTGCCATCGGTACGCCATATTTGCGCGCCAGCATCGACAGCGACTCACCGGATTTCACTTTATGCACAACGATACGGGCATTGCCCTGGCTGCCGGACGGCAACACGGGTCCTGCGACGCGCACAGGCGTGCTGCCAGCCGCTGATTTGGCGGCTGTAGTTTTGGCTGGCGAAGGAACTACCGCTGTGACTGCAGTATTATTACGCCCCTCTGCTGTACGCTGCTCCGGCAACTGCAAATCCGACTTACCGCGCCGCTGTGCGATGGCGCTGTCAGCCGGTGGTAAATTATGAAAATGCTTTTTCAGCGCGCGGAAAATTGCCGCTGCCAGTTTTTGCTGATGCGATGCCGTTTTTAATTTCTGTTCTTCGCTGTGGTTTGAGATATAGCCTGTTTCAACCAGAATCGACGGAATATCCGGCGCTTTCAGCACACCTAAGCTCGCGGCCTGTGGCTCTTTTTTATGCAGTTTGGTGACATCATCCAGTTCCCGTAATACCGCTGCTGCCACATCAAAGCCGGTGGTCATCGAGTGATTCATCGACAAATCCAACACGGTTTGTGCAAGATAACGCTCATTGGCAGAATCTTTAATGACTTCCGCCACACCACCAAGCAATTCTGAGTGTTGTTCTGTTTGTTCCATCATCCGGCCCACTTCGGTGGTGGCCCTTTTGAGCGACAACACCCAGACCGACGCGCCACTGGCCTTACGGTTTTCTGCCGCGTCCGCATGAATGGATACTAATAAATCGGCTTGTTTACTGCGCGCCACATCCGGTCTTTTACTCGGATAAATGTAATAGTCGCCGCTGCGGGTTTGCACCGCTTTAAAGCCTGGCTCCCGGTTAATCAGAGACCCCAGCTTTTCAGCGACCGACATAGTGATATGTTTTTCGTAAGTGCCCTTCGGACCAATAGCACCAGGGTCGTGGCCGCCATGGCCGGCGTCGATGGCGATGATAATGTCACGCCCGCCAGTGCTGCTG
Source organism: uncultured Chromatiaceae bacterium (assembly GCA_937978655.1). Classification (GTDB taxonomy): domain Bacteria; phylum Pseudomonadota; class Gammaproteobacteria; order Enterobacterales; family Alteromonadaceae; genus Pararheinheimera. The sequence continues at coordinate 5,409 of CALJUX010000033.1, read as the reverse complement.
GCGCTGCTTCTTTGGGCAGGCAGTGGCGCGACAAAAGCTTTTTCGGCCTGCACGTCGGTGATGTCCAGCACCAGCCGGTGGCCATAGCGGTCGGAAGGTGGCAGCGCAAAAGCTTTTTCTGTGGACTCGCGGCTTAAATCCAGCAACACCCGCACTGAGGCTTTGCCACTGACTTTTTGTACGCGGATAGATTTGACTAACTCTGATTCGCCGGACATTTTGCCTAATTTCGGCTCATTGATGCCGTCAATCTCCAGCGTCACCAAGGCGCCTTGTTTGGGCAACAACCGAAACACCGGCTTTTGCTGCATGTCAAATACCACGCGGGTACTGTCTGGCGACGGCCAAATCCGCACGCTCTCAATTTTATTTGCCGCCCAGGCTGCGACACTGAAGAAGGTCAGGCATACGCCTAACCCAAACATCCGGGAAAAATTCATATCAGGCTATCAGTTCCAACATCGCTGCGCCGCGTGGAGTCATTGCAGTGATCTGCAGCTGACGTGCTTCGGCGCTGGTTATTTTTAGTTGCAGGTCCAAGTCCGGGACTGGTAATAACGGCTGTCCCCGCTCCGGCCACTCCACCAGACACAAATGCTCAGGGGCGAAATAATCCCGGATCCCCATAAACTCAAGCTCTTCCGGATCATGCAGCCGGTACAGGTCAAAATGAAACACAGCCAATGTCCCAAGCTGATAGGATTCAACCAGGGTGTAGGTCGGACTTTTCACATTGCCCTGATGACCAAGCGCCTGCAACAAATATCGGCTGAAGGTAGTTTTGCCGGCCCCCAAATCACCATGTAAATAAATCACCGCACCTTGGCGACAGCTAAGTGCCAGCGTCTTCGCCAGCGTCTTGGTGGCAATTTCATCACTGAGTTCTATCTGACGGAAAGGTCCGGACATCGGCGGTTTGGCCTGTAAAACATCATCATATTGCTTATGCTATCAAAATCGGCGCGCCAGCACTACCGCGCCGCTCATCCGCCGATGTGGTACTATCTCAGCATTCGCGGCGCTTTTCCCTCTGTGATGAACAACTTGATACAAGACCCCCATCCCGACTGGCATGCCCTGGCTGGCGAGATCAAAGACTGGGCCCGCCAGCTGGGCTTCAGTGCCTGTGGCATTGCCGATACCGACTTACAAGCGGAAGAAGCCCGGCTGCAGCAATGGCTGGATGCCGGCTACCACGGCGACATGGACTACATGGCCAGTCATGGCATGATGCGGGCACGGCCGCAGGAGCTGCTGCCCGGCACCATGCGGGTCATCTCGGTACGGATGGACTATTTGCCGGCACAGGCCGGTTTTGCTACCAATCTGGCCGACCCCACGCTGGGCTACATCAGCCGTTATGCGCTCGGACGCGATTATCACAAAGTGCTGCGCCAACGCCTGAAACAGCTCGGTGAGCGGATCGCCGGCAAAGTTACGGCGCTGGGCTTCCGGCCTTTTGTTGATTCGGCACCGGTGCTGGAGCGGCCACTGGCGGCAAAAGCCGGGCTTGGCTGGATTGGTAAACACAGTTTATTGCTCAGTGAAGACGCCGGCTCCTGGTTTTTTCTGGGTGAACTGCTGGTCAATATTCCATTGCCGGTCGACCGTGCACTCGACAAAAACTGCGGAACTTGTGTCGCCTGTATCACCAGTTGCCCGACCGGCGCTATCGTGGCGCCTTTTGTCGTCGATGCGCGCCGCTGTGTCAGTTATCTGACCATTGAATTAAAAGAGGATATTCCCGAGGCATTGCGGCCGCTGCTCGGCAACCGTATTTATGGCTGTGACGATTGTCAGCTGGTCTGCCCGGTGAACCGCACTGCCCCGCTGACCCAGGAAGCCGATTTTCAGCGCCGGCCACAATGGCAAGATCAATCCCTGCTGCGGTTATTCGGCTGGAGCGAAACCGAGTTTTTACACTTTACCGAAGGCTCAGCCATCCGCCGGATTGGCTATCAGCGCTGGCAACGCAACCTGGCGGTGGCGCTTGGTAATGCACCTTACAGCGCAGCGGTGGTTGCGGCGCTACAGGCGTATCAGGGCGATGCACAGGTCCAGCGTCATGTTGACTGGGCGCTGGCGCAACAACAGCAGAAAGCTGCCGCAGCCCACACCTCAAGCCGGGCGCAGCAACGGCTGGTGCGTATTATTCAGACCGGTTTGCCGCGCGACGCCTGAGCAGTGCCTCCTGCTGCTGTTGCAAGCGTAACTGCGCCCGCTGCAAAATTTGCTGCTGCTCGCTGGCGCTGGCCTGATGCCAGCCGGTGATTTCCTGCAGCGTCCGGCCACAGCCCAGACAAACGTCCTGCGGGTCCAGACAACAGTTGCGCACGCAAGGTGAAGTGCTCATGCGAATTTCAGCGGTTGTTGTAACAACGGGATAAAGTCTGCTTTTGCCAGAGGCCGGGCACAATAATATCCCTGAATAAAATCACAGCCCAGCGCGATTAACCCATCAAACTGTTCACGGGTTTCGACGCCTTCCGCCACCACTGCAACATCCAGCACTTTAGCCATATTGATCAACACCGCCACCAAGGCACGCGCTTTGTCCTGCTCAGCAATATGGTTGATAAAACTCTTGTCAATTTTAATAAAATCAACCGGATAACGACTCAAATAATTCAGTGCGGAATAACCGGTACCAAAATCGTCAATCGCCAGTTTCACGCCCTGCTGGTGCAGACTCAGCACATTGGCCTGTTGCACCGACACTTTATCCATAAACACCGATTCGGTGATCTCCAGAATTAATTGTTCCGGCGCCAGCCCCGCGGCTCTGAGCTGTGCCAACCATTCATCGGCAACCTTTGGCTGGTTAAACTCCTGACTGCTGCGATTCACCGACATTTGCAGATCAAGGCCAAGCTGCTGAAACAGCTGCATATCGGCGATAGCCTGCTGCAAAATCCATTGTCCTAAAGGCCGGATCGCGCCTGTGCGCTCGGCAACCGGAATAAAATCAAAGGGTGAGATCAGACCGCGCTCCGGATGCTGCCAGCGCACCAGCGCCTCCGCTTTACTGAACCGCCGCTCCGCCACCGAATAAATCGGCTGGTACACCAGAAAAAACTGCCGCTGTTCAATGCCCTGCAAAATTTCATGATGCAAATGGACAAAATGGTCGGCTTCTTTTTGCATGCCGGCATCATAAAAATGAAAGGTATTGCGCCCCAGATGTTTGGCGGCATACATCGCGCGGTCGGCGTGTTTGAGCAAATCGATCGCCAGCAAACCATCATGCGGATAAATCGCCACGCCAATACTGGTGGACATCGACAATGGTGTACCGCGAACGACAAAAGGCGCCTGAAATGCACGCAGCAATTTCTGACAAAACAGCTCCAGTGCGTCCGGTTGGCATTGCTCTGGCAAGACCAGCACAAATTCATCGCCACCAGAGCGGGCAACCAGTTCAGGCCCGCGCAGTTGCTCCAGCAACCGGTCGGCAACCAGCTGCAGCAACTGATCACCAACCGGGTGGCCCAGGCTTTCATTCACTTGCTTAAATTCGTCCAGATCCAGACTCAGCACCGCCAGCTGCGTCCGCTGTGCTTTGGCATGTTTCAGCATCAGCTCCAGCTGGCCTAACAGGACAGAACGATTGGCAAGGCCGGTCAGGGGGTCAAAACTGGCCTGATACGCGACCGTCTGCAGTGCCTGCTGCCTTTCCTGCGACAGACGCAGCAACACATACACGGCAGAACTCAATAACAGGATCAGCAAAAAACCTGCCGGCAGGAATAACCCCGGCAGGCCGGCCAGCAGTGGCATTGGTTGTTTGGGAAAAGCATGCAGGCGCCACTGTCCGGCGGGCACCCGAATATTGGCATAGACCGACGGCAACCCTTGCAACACCTGATCGCCCCAAAACAGCTCAGGATTATTCGTGTCGCCGTCGCGACCGGATAAACCGAGGTAATAGTCGTGCTGCAGTTTATCCAGTTGGGTTTGTTGCAGCAGCCGCTCTAACGGGATCACCGCCGCAATCACGCCCCAAAGGCGTCGGTCTTGCAGAAACACCGGCACCCGGATCACCAGACCAGAACCGCCCTGCACCAGTTTGACCGGGCCAGCCAGCAACGGGCCGCCGGCTTTCACCGCTTTTTCTATCGCAGCATATTGCTCCGGCACCAGCCGGTAGTCGACGCCCAGAGCCGCTTCATTGCCGGCCTGCGGATAGACATAACTGATCACCAGATCCGGCGCCAGCGCAATGTGGCGAAACAATGGATAGTCTTTTAATAACAGCTGAATTCGGGCGTCAAGTTCCGACAGGGATTGCTCAGGATCCAGCACCAGCTCAGTGCGCAGCGATTCGCTGACCACCACCGCAGTACGCACTGCCGCTTCCACCGATGCGGCATAATGACTGACTTGTTGCAGCAGCTGATAACGTTCAACTTCAATATTTTTTTGCTGTTGCTGCCAGACCAGCGCCGCCAGCAAAAAACTGAGCAGCAGCCCCAGCGTCAGCGCAGCACTTTTCGGATGCCGCACCAGCCAGGACAAATGCAAATCTTCACGCGACGCAGGGAGCCTGCCACTTGCTTTCAGCTCTGATAAAGTCACTGTCTGTTCCTGCTGCCTGCCTTTACTCAAATTTAACAGGTTACATGCAGCCATGCCAGTGATGCTAAACCAGTGTTATTTCTTCGGTTTCGGGATCCAGGCCCACAGATAAACCGCCTCAACCGGTTCGACACCCAGCTGATCTTTGATCAACACACGGATCTCCACCTCCGCTTTTTCAGCACTGCGGATCAGACTGATTTGCGAATCATCCAGCCGGGCCTCTGCAGTCAGAGCGCCGGTTGAACGCTTCAGATAGCGGATTTGCATTGATTTTAATAAGGGAATTTTGTCATCAGGCATATGCATGCCAAGCAGAAAACCGCTGGCAGATTCACCCAGTAATGCCGTCGCGGCAGCGTGCACAGTGCCGATGTGATTCTGTACTTTACCGCGGTTATACAGTTTGAGCCGTGCCTGCTGAAAATCCAGCTGTTCAACCCGGATCCCTGCAGTGCCGGCAAATTTGATGCTACAGCCAAACAGCGCGGACAACAGCCAAGGACGACAAAATGCCGGCGCCGCACTGATTTTTTGCACAATGCGACTGAGTTTGTTCTGATTTTGCATACTGGTCATACCTGAAAAATGAAGCGATAAGCTAGCAGCCCGGCAGCGGGAGTACAAGTATGGCTGTCTGTGATGCGAGGCTAAAAAAGGAGATGGATTTCGGCGAAAATATGGAGCGGGCAACGAGACTCGAACTCGTGACCTCGACCTTGGCAAGGTAGCGCTCTACCAACTGAGCTATGCCCGCAGACAATCAGAAACAATTTAGAAATTTGGAGCGGGCAACGAGACTCGAACTCGTGACCTCGACCTTGGCAAGGTAGC
>CALJUX010000032.1 GCA_937978655.1 uncultured Chromatiaceae bacterium | reverse complement strand
ACCCGCGACCCCCGGCGTGACAGGCCGGTATTCTAACCGACTGAACTACCGCTCCAAGCCTTACATTGCAGCATATCAGTTGGGGATGCTGCGTTGCGGCGGGAATAATACGGTTCTGCCCCAGACCCGTCAACTTCTTTTTTGCCGGATTTGGCTAAAGCTTAATCATCCGGTAACGAAAGGTCCAAAATATCGTCAGACGCTTTGTTTTTCGGTGCTTTTTTCGCCGCTGCGCCAGTGTCAGCGCCTTCGGCTGCACTCGATGGAGTGGTCTCTGCCGGGCTGTTTGCAGCAGCGCCTTTGCGTTTTAATAAGCCGGCCGGGTTCAGTTTCGCCAGCACCATACTGACTGTCCGCTGCGCATTGGCATTTGTTGTCAGCAAAATAGCACCGCCCCCACCAATCAGGATCAGCAAATTGACGGCGATCACCAGGCCTAACGGAAATTCAGCCGGTGGTTCAGACGGCGCTGCTGCAGCGCTGTCTGCGGCCTGCGTCTGATCTGACGCTGCAGGATTTGCCGTGCCGCTGGCAGCAACATCGGCGGCGGAGTCATTGTTCTGCGCTACCGGGATTTCCGGCACCGCAATCTTCGGACCAACAGCGGCAAAAGTGTATTCGGGCAGACTGATGACAAACTCACGTCCGCTTTTGGTTTTGCCAAACAGCATCTGCTCAATACGGTAAGTACCCATCCCGGCATTGGCGACCCGCAGTACTCGTTTATCGCCCGCCTGTTCACCCAAAGAGAAGCTCTGCACTTCACCATTCGGATAGCGCAACCGGCCCTGCACTATCAGAGACTCCGGCTGAATATGCCCTTCAGTTACCTGATAAGTCACCTGATGCGGCTCATCTGGTGTCGCGCCTTCCTGCGTCGCGGTCGTCACCGGCGTGCGGCTGACCAGGATTGGCTCCTGCAGCAGTTCACGGGTATACAACGGCGTCCGCACGATGTACTTCGGCACCCACTCACCGGCCTGGATCTTCAGATTAAACTCGCCGGTAAAAATGGCGTCCCGCGGCCGCTCATCGTAGTTTTTACCGTCATCAAAAAATTTAGTGAAATCTAACACGGTTGAATTTGAATTGTCATAACCAGGTTTCTGCGTACTGATCAGCAACACATCGAGCTGCAAAATGTCGCGAAAATCCTTGGCATTGATTGGCTTACCACCATTGGTGAGCCGCGCCGTCACCTTAAAAATCTCCCCAAGCATCAAATCTTTTGGCAATGGCTCTGCTTTGAGGTCGATGTCCGTCAGTACCATGATCCGGCTTTCCGGCAGGATCTCCCCTATCGCCTGCCACGGACCCGGCGTCGGACTTTTCATTTTAATCAGGTCGTAGGTTTTGTCGTCAAACCACTCCATATCATTGGCTTTGGCGGTGCGGGCATAAATTTTACTGCCGTCCGGCTTAACCAGAACCACCGAGGGCGCCCCTTTTTTCCTAAAAAACACCAGCGTCACTTCGTGAACTTCATAATCGACACGAAAACGGTTACCGAGGAGCGGAATGCTATTGGTACCGGCGATATCTTTCAGTTCAGTGATCACCGGTTTGTCTGCCGGCGCCGGAGTTGTTGCGGCCGCTGGCTTGGTTTCAGGCGCTGTAGGGCTGGTTTGTGCACCAAATACAGTTGTGGACACCGACAACAGCGCACCGAACCACCACCCTTTGCATTGTGTTAACTGCGCCACAGGCAAGACCCACCTTTTTTCTGTACTAAATCCAGTCGTTTTTCATGCGCAGCAAGCTCGTCAGCTGTCGCGCCGACCACTTTTAACGCCCCACGCCGTACCAGGCCGATTTGCTGCTGATTGTTTTGTTCATTGCCGGAGTTACTGGCCAGATTCAGGCTGACCTGGCCGCCGGTCATCGCCAGATACACATCGGCCAGAATTTCGGCATCGAGTAAAGCGCCGTGGAAAGTCCGGTGGCTGTTGATAATGTCGTAACGGCGGCACAGCGCATCGAGGTTGTTTTTCTGGCCTGGGTGTAAATCGCGCGCCAGCTTCAGCGTATCGAGAATGCCACAGACGCTGTCGACCGGCGGCAACGGCTCCGCCAGCAGTTTAAATTCATGATTAATAAAGCCGACGTCAAACGCGGCATTGTGGATCACCAGCTCAGCGCCCTGCACATAGTCAAAAAACTGTTGGGCGATATCGCGAAACCGTTGTTTGTCAGCGACAAATTCGTTGGTGATACCGTGGATATTAATCGCTTCCTGTTCAATAAACCGGTCCGGGTTTAAATAGACATGGAAGTTGTTGCCGGTCAGCCGGCGGTTGAACATCTCAACACACCCGATCTCAATGATGCGGTGGCCTTCCTGCGGGTTGATACCAGTGGTTTCGGTATCGAGGATGATCTGACGTTTTGCCATGAGGAATCGTTTTTCAGCACTTTTTGCGTTAGAGTATACGCCGTTGTGATAGCTGGGAAGTCTTGATGCATAAAACTGTTGAAATCTACACCGATGGCTCTTGCCTCGGCAATCCGGGTCCGGGTGGTTATGGTGTAGTGATGAAGTATCAGCAGCATGTTAAAGAGTTATCCGGCGGTTTTATCGAAACCACCAACAACCGCATGGAACTGATGGCGGCTATCGCCGCGCTGGAAAGTCTGAAGCGCCCTTGTTCTGTCGATATCTCCACCGACAGCCAGTATGTCCGCCAGGGCATCACGCAGTGGCTGGTCAACTGGAAACGCAATAACTGGCGCACCGCCGCCAAAGAACCTGTGAAAAACAAAGATTTGTGGCAACGCCTCGATGCTGCATGTCAGAGCCACGACATCCGCTGGCACTGGGTGAAAGGCCATGCCGGTCATCCGGAAAACGAACGCTGTGACGTGTTAGCGCGCGAAGCGGCTACGCATCAGGCGACAGCACCAGATCCGGGTTTTAGCCGGACCTGATTGGCTTCGCACATCACCGCACACTTACGCTCAGCGCACTGCGCAAGCCTGCTGCGCTTCCGTTTTCAGCCCCAGTTTTTTCATCACCATTACCGCCGGGCAAAAACCGGTAAAAGCGCTTTGGATCATATTGGCGCCAACAAACAGCGTCAGCCAGACAAAGTTCGGGTGTACATAATGGGTCAGCAGGACAGACAACAACACCATAGACCCCGCGAACACCAATAAAGCTCTTTCAACCGTCATAACCACCTCCAGTAAATCATTATTTTCTAATATACAGGGTAAATTGATATTTGTCGCGCACACTCAACATCAACTTAGCGCCAGTGCTGTAGTACTAAACTGACAGCCAGTAACGGCAGAAATAACGCAAAAGCCCGCCGGAACCAGCGTTGTGGTAAATATTGCAGCGCCAGCAAACCCAGCAGACTGCCAACCACACCGACCAGACCAAAACTGCCAACCAGCCATAAATCCGGTCGTAGCTGCGGCTGACTGAACCACAAACTGACAAAACCGCTGGCGCTTTGCAGAAATACCAGCGCCAGACTGGTCGCAACCACCCGCTGTGAAGACAGGTCGCTAATCGCCAGCAACAGCGGCACCAGTAAAAACCCACCACCAACACCAACCAGGCCAGTGATAATGCCAAGCGCAGTGCCCGCCAGCATCACTTGCCAGACCTTTGGCAATTGGAATTGCCAGGGCTGCGCGCGCCACATATTGATACTGCTCAGCAGCATCAAAGCGGCGAGCAGCAACAACTGTAATATTGCCGGCAGCCATTGACTGACATAACCGCCCAGCGCCGCTCCCGCCATGCCGGGTAACGCCAGTTGCGTCAGTAAACGCCCAGCGACCTGACGCCGCCAGACATAAGGTAACACCGCTCCAAAGCTGATCAGCGCGACCACGCCAAGCGCCGTGCTGATCGCCAGTTTTTCTGGCATATCAAGCAGAAAAATCAGCACCGGCACCGTCAAAATAGACCCACCGGAGCCAAACAGGCCCAGCGTGATACCAATCAGCAAAGCTGCCAGCAACGGCATAGTCCAGCTCATGGCAGCTCCTTATTTCATTAAGTTCTATGCTAATAACTAAAACCAATGTTAAGGCAGTCCCTGGCAGAACTCAAGCCATGCAAAATTACTGAGGCGTAAATTACGTGGAGTGCTTGGTTTAATTTGCTTACACTAGCGCTTTTGTATTTTGTTGCAGGACCATTTATGACTTCAGCCACCGTCGCTCACATCCCAGTATTTATCATCAACCTAGACAGCTCGCCCGAGCGTTTTGTGCATGCTGAACAACAATTACGGGCGCTGGGTATCAGTGCGCAACGTTTCCGTGGAGTTTATGGCAAAGACTTAACTGCTGCAGAAGTTGACGCCTGTTACGACAAAAGCGCCAACCTGCAGCATTTCCGCCGCTCTTTGTCACCGGGTGAAATTGGTTGTTATTTATCGCATCGCGGCGTTTGGCAATTAATGGTCGAGCAACATATCGAAATAGCGATAGTGCTGGAAGATGATATTGAGGTGGATCCACGGCTGCCGAAGGCTATCACTCAAATCGCCGCTTTACAGGGCTGGGACCACATCAAATTATCAGATGACAGAAATGCAGCTGGTTTCCAGTCAAAGCCGTTGGAAAATGAGTTCTCCTTGGTCAATTTCAAGCAAGTGCCCAACTGCACAACGGGCTACGCCATCAGTCTTAGCGGCGCCCGTAAACTGTTAAGCAGGGAGAAATTCTTCAGACCTGTAGACATTGATCTGCAGTTCGGTGCTGAACTGGACTTGCAGTTATTCTCGCTGCTGCCCTACACCATCTGGCCTTCCAGCAAATTCGACAGTGTGATCAACCAAATCAGTGGCGGTAGCCGCAAAGGTGATACGACCGCGCTGCGCAATCTGAAATACCGCTTGCAAGTGGCCTGGCAGCGCTGGCGTTATCAGTCAGGTGATCTAAACAAAGTTTTAGTGAAATAGACCCATGCAAAAGCCCGCGATAGTCGCGGGCTTTTTCGTAGTTGATACTTTTACTGCGCCAGCATCTTCTCAAGCTCAGCAATAAAAGCCGGATCATCCGGTGTTACTTTGCTGCCAAAGTGTTTCACTGTGGTCTCGCCTTTACTGACCAGATACTTGTTAAAGTTCCAGCTGGGTTTTTCGCCGGTTTTGGCGATTAAGGCTTTAAACACCGGGTTGGCATCGTCGCCACGTACCGGGCTGGTGGAGAACATCGGGAACTTCACGCCGTAGTTGATGTAACAGACTTCAGCGGTCTTGGCTTCGTCATTATGTTCCTGCATAAAATCATCAGACGGGAAGCCTAATACCACCAGGCCTTTGCTGGCGTACTTCTCGGACAATGCCTGTAATGCTTTGAATTGTGGGGTAAAACCACATTTGCTGGCGGTATTGACGATAAGCAGAGTTTTATCCTGAAAGGACTCGCATAAATCGACCGTTTCTTTACTGCGCAGTTGTTGCATTGAATGATTCAGTACATCACCACACTGGGCTGCGGCTGCCTGGCTACTGGCTAAACCCAAACCGAACACAGATAATATCGACACTAATTTAAAAACACGCATACACCCTCCTTTTTTCTGATCATACGCTGAATTGGCAAAAAAGATCCCTGCCGCGATCTGTCGCTGTTTAAATTTTCAGCGAACGATCCAACAGATCTGTGTCCGGATCCGACCAGCCGGCGCTGAACTGCGATAAAGAGCAACTACTTAGCGATTCGATAAATATTGCTTATGATAACGATAAAAATAAATCTCTTTAGCAGTCTCTGAAATAGGACTAAAACGAGGGCGGCTCGAAAAAAGAATAACATAGGGAAGTCGCACAAAATGGCCGAAATGATTGCAGGGGACTATGGCACTGCCGATGCAGGCGCCGACATCAAGCTGGCAAAGATCAGCAATAAAGACGCGAAAAACAAACATAAAACAGAAGCCCGACGTCGGATCGATGATCTGATGGAGCAAAAACGCTTACGGCAGATGTTGGATTTGGATGACGAAGATGAGCTGGATGTCGACTTTGTCGGCTAAACAGCAGATGTGAACACATCGCTGGTTAACAGCATGATTCAAAAGAGGAGCCTGCTCCTCTTTTCTTTTTGTGCTATCCGCGGTGCCAACAAGGTGCCATCAAGACGACGGCACCACAAATGGCTGGGTATTAAGGTAACGCCGCTTCAAAACTGAAGGTAAAACCTTCCCGGATCTTGTCGGCTTTATCAGACTTCAGCGCCGCTTCGGCTGAGGCTTCCAGCAGGTAGCGCCCGGCATTGGCCGGCGTGAAACTGAATTGACCGGCTTTATCGGTGACCAGATGCTGACGCGCCGGGTCATTGCGGTACAGTTCACCATCAAATGATAAATCGGCTTTAACACCTTCGACCGGTTTACCGTTCAGCGTTAACGTCACCATCACAGCTTCACCGGCGACAATGTCGGCCGGGTGGCGGTCGAAGCTGAATTCCAGCCCTTGCCCGGTAGTTTTCAGCACTGTGTCCGTCGGGCCATTCACAGTGACAAAAGCCACAGCACGGTTGCGGCCTTGCGTGGTCACCACATCTGTCGCGTCTTTTGGCAGCTCTTTCGCGGCTTTTTGCTTGTCGCCCATCAGGCGTTTTTGCTCACCGGCGACTTTGTAGCTGGTGAAATAACGCGGCTGACCGCCCATTTCCAGCCGGTAAGTGCCGGCCACTGGCAATTCAACATCAGCCATCGATTTGCGCTTGCCCTGCGCGGCAGAGGCTGGTTTTGTCACAGTGCCGTCTGGCAGCACCACTTTAAAACCATCAACACCGACGCCTTTATCGGCCTGGAACGTCATATTGCTGGCGAATAAATCAACAGTGACAAAACCGCCGGTTTTTGACTGCACATAATGGCTTGGCACCACGTTCATGGTGTGGGCCAGCGCAGTGGAAGCAGCAAACAACGCGCTCAGAGTGAATAAATGAACTGTTTTCATTGGATATTTCCTTGCTAAAAATGAACGTTGTTATGGCGCTTTGCGGCTGAGCTGAACCTCACCGATTTCGTTACCGGCCGCGACATTAAGGCTGATAGCACTGCCATCCCAGTTGAATTTCTGTTTCACCAGCTGCCGGCCGCCGTGTTCACGCGCCGCTTCAATCACCAGCTGATATGTACCCTTTGGCACCGCTGCGCCTTTGTCGTCTTTGCCATCCCAACGCAGCTGATAAGCGCCTGGACCTTTGGTCGCGCCGGTACGGGCATCCACTAACGGCTGATCCGAGCGGCCGGTTTTGCGCCAGAAGCGGCGTAAATCTTTGATCCAATCCGGCTTTTCCCGCCAAATTTCAATTAAACGCACCGACTTTTCGCTGCTGTCTTCGACCCAGACCGCGACATAAGGCCGGTGATACTGGCCTTCGCTGATTTTTGGCAGCTGTAACGAGATCTCCAGATCGTTGGCCATAACCGGCACACTCAGGCCCGCAACCAGCATCAGCACCGCAACACTTGATTTATTCAACACCCTTACTCCTTTTCACCCGCATATTCACATGCTCAGGCATTCCGCCAAATTCAGCCAAAGCCAGACCTGTCAGTGCAGCGCGGCCAGATAAACCAACAACATCACGCCTGCGCCGGTCAGTGCACACTGCACGCCCCACCAACGCCTGGCGGGTTGTCGCCACAACAGATAAAAACCACTCAGCGCAAACAACAAACAAGCCACCGCGACCACATCAATCAGCCATTTCCAGGCTGTACCGGCGTAACGGCCTTTATGCAGGTCGTTGAGCAGCGCCAGATAACCGCCAAATTCACGCGACAACTCCACCGCGCCGCTTTCCAGCTCAATCTGCGCATTGGCAAAACCGGCCGGTTGCTTAAAATCGAGTTCCAGCAGCCGCTCATCAGCGTCATAAACAAAGGCAAACACAGCGCCTTGCACCTGATGTTCGGTGCGCAGCCAGTCGGCGATTTGCCGCGCCTGCGCCGCCTGCTGCAGTTGATCGTCGTCAAATTCCAGTGCAGCCAACTGCGGCGGCAGTTGCAGCTGCACGTTGTCACTTTGTTTGCCGGCGTCCAGTTGCCAGTCCGGATGATTCAGCGTGATACCAGTCAGGGCAAAAAATACAAACACCACCAACACAGCCATCGACACATAAATGTGCAACCAACGCAAGAAACGGGACAAAGCACTACCTCCGGTTAAAACTGGCCTGAATGTTACTGAGATTCATTCTTATTTGCAACAATACCTGTGTAAAGAGCATGCAAAGACCGCTGAATTGACGCAATATGCTGGCAGACCGTCGAACATGGATCCCGCCAATGAAAGATCAGCAAACCGAAGCATTACGTCAGTTACAACATCAACTGGTGTTACTGCAGCAGGCGATGGGACGGCAACAGCGCGGAGCAGTCATAGTGCTGGAAGGGCCGGATGCGGCCGGCAAAGGCGGCATTATCCGAAGGCTCGGCTGGTGTCTGGACCCACGCTGGTTGCATGTCTGGCCGACCAATGCGCCGAACGATGCCGAGCGCAGTCAACATTGGCAGCAACGATTCTGGCAACGGCTGCCGCAACAAGGCCATTGGGCGGTATTTGACCGTTCCTGGTATGGCCGGGTGCTGGTGGAACGGGTGGAACAGCTGGTGGCTGACAGCGTCTGGCAGCGCGCTTATGGCCAAATCAACGCCTTTGAGCAGATGTTGCAACAAGAGGGTTTTGTGCTGGTGAAGATCTGGCTGGATATCAGCGCCGACACCCAGCTGCAACGTTTTACTGAACGTTATCTGGATCCGGCCAAACAATGGAAATTGACTGCTGAAGATATCCGCAACCGGGCGCGCTGGGATGACTACATAGTGGCGCGGGATGAAATGTTCAGCCGCACTTCGACACCACAGGCGCCCTGGCATTGTATCGATGCCAACGATAAACATCAGGCCAGGCTTGCCGTATTTCAGCTGTTACTGCAGGAATTCAGCCGCGACCTGCAGGTGCTGCCGGCGGCATTACCCCAGGCAGTGGAGGCTTTTTTTGCCGGTACTGTGGCGGCAAAATAGCAAAAACCCGGCGCAAACCGGGTTTTGATAGTTCAGCTGCGGCTTATTGCAGCTGCGACAGCGCTTCAAGAATTTCGCGCGGCTCCACTTCCGGGCCGTTTAATTCGCTGTCCCAGTTGGTGCCGATCAATACGCCGTCGTCATACATTTCTTTTAACCAGCCGTCGCAGAAAATATCCAGCGGAATGGCTTCTGGTTTGTACTCGGCCCACTCTTCGCTGCAATGCGCTTGTGCAGCGGCTTGATTGGACCAGAATGGCATCACGTCGGTGTCTTCAAATTCTACCGATTCGACCACCAGCAAATCTTCGCCATGCGCCAGCACCCAAACTTGTGCTTCTGAGCGCGCTTCGGCGATAAAGCCCTGAAATACCGGATCGTGTGCATATTCAGCCATGATTGAAGTCCTGTGTTGGGTCGCCGGAGCGGGAATGTCCGGCAGTGCTTGAAAGATTATCCCAGAAGCAGCACCGATTGGCATCGGAAATTTTTGCATCCGGCCGAATTTGTCGCTGTGGCAGGTTCCCGCCCAGCCGGAAAATAACGTACAATTTGGGCCAATCTTTCTCAAGGAGCAGCAAGACTCATGGCTCAATACATTTATTCAATGTATCGGATGTCGAAGGTAGTTCCACCTAAGCGTACGATTTTAAAAGACATTTCATTATCGTTTTTCCCTGGTGCCAAAATCGGTGTACTGGGTTTAAACGGTTCGGGTAAATCCACCCTGCTGCGTATTATGGCCGGCGTCGACACAGAGTTTGACGGTGAAGCCAAGCCACTGGCTGGCATCAACATTGGTTACCTGCCGCAAGAGCCGGTACTCGATATGAGCAAAACCGTGCGCGAAGTGGTAGAAGAAGCTGTGGCGGACGTGAAAAACGCCTTTGCCCGCCTTGACGCCGTGTACGCTGCATATGCCGACGAAAACGCCGACTTTGATGCCTTAGCGCGTGAGCAAGGCGAACTGGAAGCCATCATCCAGGCGAAAGATGGCCATAACCTCGACAATATTTTAGAACGCGCCGCTGATGCGCTGCGTCTGCCACCGTGGGACGCTGAAATCAAAGTGCTGTCCGGTGGTGAGCGCCGCCGTGTGGCGATTTGCCGCCTGCTGCTGGAAAAACCAGACATGCTGCTGCTGGACGAACCAACCAACCACTTGGACGCCGAATCTGTCGCCTGGCTGGAGCGCTTCCTGCACGATTACACCGGTACTGTAGTGGCAATCACCCACGACCGTTATTTCCTCGACAACGTCGCCGGCTGGATCTTAGAGCTGGACCGCGGCGAAGGTATTCCTTGGCAAGGTAACTACTCCAGCTGGCTGGAACAAAAAGAAGCCCGCCTGCAGCTGGAAGAGAAAACCGAAAACGCCCGCCAGCGTTCTATCAAACAAGAACTGGAATGGGTCCGTACCAATCCAAAAGGCCGCCATGCCAAGTCCAAAGCGCGGATGGCACGGTTTGAAGAACTGCAAAGCCAGGATTTCCAGAAACGTAACGAAACCAACGAGTTGTTCATTCCACCAGGACCACGCTTAGGCGACAAAGTGCTGGAAGTGAAAAACCTGCGCAAATCCTACGGCGACCGCGTGTTGATTGACGACTTAAGCTTCAGCGTGCCAAAAGGCGCCATCGTCGGCATTATCGGTGCCAACGGTGCTGGTAAATCAACGTTATTCCGCATGATCAGCGGCACTGAGCAGCCGGATGCCGGCACTATTGAAGTCGGTGAAACTGTGCAGCTGGCGAGCGTCGACCAGTTCCGCGACAATATGAATCCGAAAAATACCGTCTGGCAGGAAATCTCCAACGGTCAGGACATGCTGCAAATTGGCAGTTTCACTATTCCAAGCCGGGCTTATGTCGGCCGCTTTAACTTCAAAGGCAACGACCAGCAGAAGTTTATCGGCGAATTGTCCGGCGGTGAGCGCAACCGCGTGCACTTAGCGGCCTTATTAAAAGCTGGTGGCAACATGCTGCTGCTCGATGAACCGACCAACGATTTGGACGTTGAAACGCTGCGCGCTTTAGAAAACGCCTTGTTGGATTTCCCGGGCTGCGCCATGGTGATCTCGCACGACCGCTGGTTCCTCGACCGCATCGCCACCCACATCCTCGC
>CALJUX010000031.1 GCA_937978655.1 uncultured Chromatiaceae bacterium | reverse complement strand
CAGTCGCAGCGGCTATTGCCCGCGCCAAAGCGAAAAAGCTGGCCGAACAGGCCTCAGCAGCGCCGGAAACCGCGGCTGCAGAGCAAACAGAACCCAATCAGGCTGTCGCAGCATCTGTCACGCCAGCGCCAGAGCCAGCAACAGCGCAAGCCACGCCTGATACAGCAACTGCCGACCCGGCAGCTGCCAAAAAAGCCGCTATTGCCGCCGCCATCGCCAGAGCTAAGGCGCGCCAGCAACCCTCACCGACAGATCCGGAGCAGCCGTCATGAGTTTTCGTATTGCGTCGTCCCCACATCAGCACGCGCTGACGCAAACCCCTGCCCTGATGCGCACTGTAGCACTGGCTTGTGTGCCTGGCATTGCCGCGCAACTGTACTTTTTTGGCTACGCGGTGCTTATCCAAATTGTGCTGGCCGTGCTGACCGCCTGGGCCAGCGAAGCGGCGATGCTGAAACTGCGGGGCAAACCAGTATTGCTGCGACTGAAAGATCACAGCGCGCTGGTGACCGGTCTGTTACTGGCCATCGCCATTCCTGCCGCCGCGCCCTGGTGGATTATTGTGCTCGGCAGCGCTTTTGCCATCATCGTGGTCAAGCAGTTGTATGGCGGCCTTGGTCACAATCTGTTTAACCCGGCAATGGCCGCTTATGTGCTGCTGTTGATCTCGTACCCGCAGCAAATGACCAGCTGGTTGCCGCCCACCCAATTGCAGCACCATGCCATGACCGGCGCCGATCCGGTCTGTCTGGTGTTCAGTGGCTTTAGCTGTCAGGGCTTTTCGGTATCACAACTGAAGGCCGACGTGGATGGGCGGACGATGGCAACGGCGCTGGACACACTGCGCAATGACCTGAGCCGCGGCAAGACCGTCAGCGAGTCGGTACAACAACCAGTGTTTGACAGTTACGCCGGGCTTGGCTGGAGCTGGATTAACCTCGGCTTTTTACTCGGCGGTCTGTTCCTGCTGCAACGTAAAGTGATCCAATGGCGCATTCCGGCGGCAGTCCTTGGCAGTTTGTTCGTCTGTGCAACGCTGGCCTGGCTGACTGACAGTGACCGCTTTGCGCCACCATTGTTTCATCTGCTCAGCGGCGGCACTATGCTGGCGGCATTTTTCATTGCCACAGATCCGGTCTCCGCTTCCACCACCACCAAAGGCCGGCTGATTTATGGTGCTTTGATTGGCGTGCTGGTGTTTGTGATCCGGACTTTTGGCGGATATCCCGACGGCTGGGCTTTTGCCGTGATGCTGGCCAATTTGTCAGTGCCGTTGATTGACGCCTATACCAAACCACGGGCCTACGGCCACCGGCCGGGGAATTAAACCATGCTGAAGTTTGTCAGTAAAAACGCATTGTTATTAGGCCTGGCCGCGGTCGGCTGTGTGGCCGTGATCGCCGGCGTCAATCAGTTAACGGCGCCGCGGATCAGCGCCCAGTCGCAGGCACAGAAACTGAAAGTGCTGAAAGAAGTGCTGCCGGCGGATCATCAGGACGATGCACTGCTGGCGCATTGTCTGCAGCTTAATGCTGTCGAGGCGTTTGGGGTCAGTCCGAGCCGGATGTACCGCACCCAGGTCGGCCAGTCTGCGGTGTATGTCACTGAAACCGTGGCACCGGATGGTTATAGCGGCAATATCAGCTTACTGGCGGCGATCAGGGCAGACGGCACTGTGCTGGGGGTCCGCACGCTGGCCCATAAAGAAACGCCGGGACTTGGCGATAAAATTGAGATTAAACGCCACCCCTGGATCCTGAGTTTCGCCGGTAAAGCCGTTGAATCCAGCGATGACAAACGCTGGGCCGTGAAAAAAGACGGGGGTGAATTTGACCAGTTTACCGGTGCAACTATCACACCCCGCGCTGTGGTTGGCGCGGTAAAACGCGCCGCACTGTATATCAAAGCCCATCCGGAACTGGCGGCTATGGCGACCGGCTGCAGCGAAACCTGAGGTGAATATGCAACAATATCAGGAAATTATCCGCAATGGCTTGTGGCAGAACAACCCGGGACTGGTGCAATTGCTCGGTTTGTGTCCGCTGCTTGCCACCAGCTCGTCTTTAACAAATGCCTTAGGTCTGGGCTTTGCCACCATGCTGGTGCTGGCTGCCACCAACGGGGTGATAAGCCTGTTCCGCCAGCATATTCCTAACGAGATCCGCATCCCGGTTTTTGTCATGATCATCGCCTCAGTGGTCACCGCCATCGAGTTACTGATGCACGCTTATACTTTTGCGCTGTATCAGTCCCTGGGCATTTTTATTCCGCTGATTGTGACCAACTGCATTGTGATTGGCCGGGCAGAAGCATTTGCCTCGAAAAACGCCGTATTGCCGTCCATCTTTGATGGTTTGATGATGGGCACCGGCTTTTGTGCGGTGCTGGCAACCTTAGGTGCCATCCGCGAAATTCTCGGTCAGGGCACTTTGTTTGACGGCGCCGATTTGTTGTTAGGCCCTTGGGCTACAGTGCTTAAAATTGAACTCTATCAGGCCGACAGCCACTTCCTGCTGGCTATCCTGCCGCCGGGAGCTTTTCTGGTGCTGGGTTGCCTCATTGCGGCGAAAAATGCCATTGAGGCACGGCGTAAAGCCAGACAGCAACAAAACACCAGCATTCAGCGGGCGCGTGTCACCCAGGTCAGCAGCAGCTAAGCGAACACAACGGATGAACAAAGAAAAACGCATTGAAATGCTGAGCCGCTGGCGCGCGGCCAACCCCAAGCCAGAAACTGAGCTGGAATTCAGCAGCCCATTTGAACTGCTAATCGCAGTGCTGTTATCGGCGCAAGCCACAGATGTCAGCGTCAATAAAGCCACCAGAGGCCTGTTTGCCGCCGCCCCGACTCCAGAGGCGATGCTGGCTTTGGGCGTCGAAGGCGTGAAACAATTTATCAAAACCATTGGCCTGTTTAATACCAAAGCCGAAAACGTCATTAAAACCTGTCAGATTTTGCAGGATAAGCATGGCGGTCAGGTACCGGAAAATCGCGAAGCGCTGGAAGCTTTGCCAGGTGTGGGCCGGAAAACCGCCAATGTGGTACTTAATACTGCCTTTGGCTGGCCGACCATCGCGGTGGATACGCATATTTTCCGTGTCAGCAACCGGATGAATTTTGCGCCGGGCAAAAACGTCGACGAAGTGGAAGCGAAACTGCTCAAAGTAGTGCCGGCCGAATTTAAAGTCGACGTGCATCACTGGCTGATTTTGCACGGCCGCTATACCTGCGTGGCGCGTAAGCCTAAATGTGGCAGCTGCCTGGTGGAAGATTTGTGCGAGTACTCTCCACCAAAAGAAACGTAAAGAATGAGCCTAGACAAATTAATGGATTCCTGCGGGAATCCTTTTTTTTGCCTTTACAAAATGAAAAAGCCAACTATGGTAAAATTATGTGTAATCAGTCGTTTATTTTGCAATGAATTATTTGGGTAATTACGTTCAAGTTAAAATATACAAAGATATCAATGGCCACTCTTTTCCCGTTGTTGTTCGGAATGGTTTACCTTGCTGCTTGTACCTGAATTCTTACCTAAATGGCAATAATAGTTCCCCACTTTCTACAGTAAGATCACGTACTTCAAAACAGTCAGTTTCATTCTATACACGAAAGAAATATGCCTATGAGTTGAAGTTTCTATACTGCTTCTTCATGGATGAAGGTATTGACCTAGTTGAGCGTGTAGCAAATGGCACTTTTCTATCTATTGAAGAAGTAAATCGCTATATTCGTGCTTGTAAATTCTATGTCGACACAGATGGTGATAACAAAGACAGCATAGTAGTTAGCCTAACCGAGAAAAGGATCAGGGATGCAATACATGCGACATCCAACAGCCAACCAGAAGTGTCAGCGCATACTTTTAATCAACGCCTCACTCGCCTGAAATGCTATATTGAGTTTTTATATCTGTACCATCACTACGATAAAGCTGAAACTAAGCAGCAAATCATCACGGAAAACCAATTTGATAAATTCAAGGTCTACATAAGCTCGGCAATATCTAGCTCGCGGAAAGACAATACGATTACTAAAGATGCGTTTGAATCTGCAATCCCATCCGATAAATTTTTTGATTTGTTGGAAGTTATTCAAGAATGCTCTACTAAGAATCCATTCAAATCGAGCAAACTTCGAAATCAAATAATTGCTCAACTATTGATTGATACAGGAGTACGTGTCGGGGCAGTTTTGAAGTTGAAGGTCAGTTATTTAGTGGATGATTGGGACAATCCTAGATTCCTCCTTACCCGAACACCCAATGATCCAACGGATACCAGACGTCTTCCTGCCGAGAACAAAACAAAAGCATTATCTGTCCCTATCTCCCGTGAATTAATGAACCTGATTAAGCTTTACATCGAAACCGTCCGCAAAGGGATCCCAAACGCAATTGGGCATGACTTTGTGTTTATCTCGGAGAAAGGAAATACTATTGGCAGTCCAATGTCTTACAACTCAATTCATAAGGTAATTAAGACATTTGGAGACGCTGTTGGAATAGCATTGCACCCACATTTGCTTCGTCATAAATGGAATGAAACATTTGAAGACAAGGCGAGAGAGAAAGGATTTTCACCTGATAAAATTGAAGACCTTCGTAAATATGCGATGGGCTGGGTGGCAAATTCAGAAATGGCATCCGTCTACAACGCGTTTCAATTAGCCGTGACGGTGGCTGAAATTTCATCGAAGAACCAAAGCCAATCCCTACCAAACCTGAGGGGTTGCAAATGAACAGCCTTGAAATTAACAGCTTAAAAAATAGCTATGAAGGAAAAAGAACCTTTCAATCAAAAGCAGCAGGCTATGAATTTGACCTCTTATCCGATGTATGGATACTTGGTTACAAGAAAACGCTTTATCTTTACTGGATGAATACGTTAGACAGCGACGTTTTTCTCGACCTACGGTTAGCTATTGCTTACGCTGCCAAAATTTATGCTCATGGCTCTCTCAATGCTCATGTCTGCACTTTAAAAATCCTTTGCCAATTCATAGAACCTGCAACCTTTGAAGCGTGGTGGAGAACTCTTACAAGCTATAAAAAGAATGTCAAAGATACTCTATACGCACTTAGTATGCGAAGTCATGAGTACCGTAGTAATATTCTTACTCCGCTGTATAACATTGTTAAAGATGAAAATTTAGGTACAAGGGATGGATCAAAAAGTATCCTTGATGAAACAAGCGGAGCTTACAGTGAAATCGAGCGTGACAATCTGCTTGAAGCTCTCCGAATTGAGACACTCCATACGCTTAATGATGAGTTTTCAAAAAAAAATAATTTTAGTCGTTTTAGAAGTGTAATGGCTTGTCAGCTGATGGTTGCCATCGTAAGAAGACCCGTACAACTGGTTCAGCTCAAATGGTGTGACCTCTTGCGGGTTGGCCAGACGTTTAAATCGCACAAGGAAAGTAACCGAGATTGGCAACCTCTTACTCAGCACCACTTTTCTGATGTCGAGCAGTTACACCTGCGAACGTTCAAAGGCAAGGAGGGATCATTTAGGGGTAATGCCGAATCGCGCTCACATCGCTTAGAGCCAAACTTGTCTGAACTTTTGCTTACTTATTACCACGTGTATGAGTCCAGCCTTTGTGCGTCATTGAGTCAGATAGATATTGCACTGTCTGAAGGTGAAGCAAAAGAGCTGATGCGTTGTAGTGGCACACTGAATTTGGCCATCTGATTAGAGGTGTTATGATCCACCTC
>CALJUX010000030.1 GCA_937978655.1 uncultured Chromatiaceae bacterium | reverse complement strand
GTGCTGTTTGATGCGGCGCTGCAACAGCTGGTGGCTTATGTTGAGGCGACGGAGGTGGTGACTGATGAGGCGGGCTGGATAGCAGCGCTGCGTCAGGGTTTAGCGGCGGTATTACCGGGGTATATGGTGCCGGGGCTGTTTGTGCAGGTCAAAGACTGGCCGCTGACGGCCAATGGCAAAGTGGATAAACGGGCGTTACCAGCGCCGGATTTAAGTGTGCTGCAAGGCGATTATGTGGCGGCGCAGAATGAGACCGAGCAAGTGCTGGTGGCGTTGTGGGCCGATTTACTGGGGCTGGATGCGACTGAGCTCAGCACCAGCGCGAACTTCTTTACGCTTGGCGGCCATTCGTTGCTGCTGATGAAGCTGCATGGCCGGTTGCGTCAGGCTGGTTATCAGGCCGATATTCAGCAGCTGTTTGCCGCCGCCAGTCTGGCGCAGATGGCGCAGACGCTGCAAACAGTGTCAGCAGCGCAGAGCACAGGCTCTGACTGTGCCAGCCTGATCCCGGCCGGGACCTCGCAGATCACGCCGGCCATGCTGCCGTTGCTGAATGTAAACCAAAGCGACATCGACCAGCTCGTCGCTGCGGTGCCTGGTGGCGCCGCCAATATTCAGGATATCTACCCGCTGGCGCCGCTGCAGGAAGGCATTTTATTCCTGCATACGCTGGAACAGGCCAATGATCCTTATGTGATTTCTGTCACGCTGGAATTTAACGAGGCCGCGCGGTTTGAACAATTCCTCGCCGCGTTACAGCAGGTGATTGCCCGTCATGACAGCCTGCGCACTGCGATTTTCTGGCGCGATCGGGCACAGCCGCTGCAAGTGGTGCTGCGTCAGTGTGCGTTGCCGCTGCACTATTTGCAGTGTGATGGCCTGCAGTGTGACGGCGCTGATCCGCAAGCCGTGTTTGCCGATTATGTGGCCAGCAGTACTAACCGGATGGAACTGGATGAGGCGCCGCTGCTGCGGCTTTATGCCTGTCAGGATCCGCAGCGCGGGGCTGTGTATCTGCTGCTACGCCAGCATCACCTGATCACCGATCACGTGTCGGTGGAACTGATCCTGAACGAACTGGATCAGCTGCTGCGCGGCAATACCAGCCTGCCGGCGCCGGTGCAGTACCGGCAATTCCTCAGTCAGGTGCAGGCGCGGGCGGCGACACTGGATGCGGAACAGTTTTTCAGCGCGCAGCTGGGCATGGTCACCGAGCCTACCTTGCCTTTTGGTCTTGGCAATGTGCTGCAGGATGGCAGCGATGCCACTGAGCTGAATGTCGCAGTGCCAGAGGCGCTGGCGGCGCAGCTGCGTCAGGTGGCCCGGCAGCAGCAGCTGAGCCCGGCGGTGATTTTTCATGCGGCCTGGGCGCTGGTGTTGTCGTTGTGCTGTAACCGCAATGATGTGGTGTTTGGCACTGTGATGTCCGGCCGGATGGCGGCGGAATTTGGCGCCGATCAGGTGGTGGGGATGCTGATTAATACCTTGCCGCTGCGGGTGGACCTGCAGGACACCGATGCACTGGGGCTGTTGCAACAGGTCAGTACCAAGGTGCAGGCGCTGTTGCCATATGAGCAGGTGCCGCTGGCACAGGCGCAGCGCTGCAGCCAGGTGCCGGCCGATCAGCCGTTATTTGCCACCACGCTGAATTATCGCCATTCGATACCAGATAGTGAGCCGCAGGACGCATTCTGGCAGCTCAGGCAAGTGCATGAACGCAGCAATTATCCGCTGGATCTGTCGGTTAATGACTTTGGCCAGCAGCTGACGCTGGATCTGCAGGGCGAGCGGCAGGTGCCGCTGGCGCAAGTGGCCGGTTATCTGCTGACCGCGCTGCAAAGCCTGCTGAGCGCAGTGCAAAGCGGCGCGACCACGCCGGTGTTGCAACTGGCCGTGATGCCGGCCGCAGAAACCGCCGCAGTGCTGGCACAAAGCAGTGGTGCGCAGGTGGCGGTGGGTGTGGGGGGTATTCATCAGCTCATCAGTGCACAGGCTTTGCGCC
>CALJUX010000029.1 GCA_937978655.1 uncultured Chromatiaceae bacterium | reverse complement strand
GATAAGGCACTGCCGTATCATTCCAGGTCCGCAGCTGCTGGGTGATTTCGGCGTCGGATAACACCGACAGCGCAGAAGCCGGCAGCGGCCCGTCCGTCTGCAGCGCCGTCAGGATCGCCTGCAGCGCACAAACCAGATAACCACAGACTGTCGCCGCATCCGGCCCGGCGGCGATTTGCAGGCTGAGGCTGAAATCCTCGCCCAAATCATCCACCGATAACATCAACGGATAATTAGTGCTTTCACGCACTCCGGCCAGCTGCACGCCACTGGCGCTGTCCGGTGCGCTCACCGGCGCCGAATGGCGGTAGTTCAGCACTGCACTGAACAGTGGTGTGCCGGCGGCCACAGCGCTGCAGCGGCTGGCTTCGGCCAGCGACATATGCTCGCAGGCCATTAACGCCTGCAACTGCGCCTGCAGCTGCGGCAATAACTGGCGCAGATCAGCGCCCTGCAGGTTCAGCCGCAGCGGCAAGGTATTAATCAACATGCCCAGCATCCGGTCGATGCCCGGCATACCATTCATCCGGCCGGACAGCACAGAACCAAACACCACATCTTTCTGACCGGAGCACGCCGACACCAACAGCGCAAATGCCAGATGAAACAGCGCCGCCGGGCTTAATTGCAACGCTTTCATCTGCTGACGGATCTGCGCCGATAACCCGGCAGCCAGCAGCAGTTTATGTTCGCTGAGCTGACTGCCGTCCCCGGCGATATCGGCCAGACCAAAAGGCAATGCCGGTTCACTGAAAGTCGCCAGCAGCTGACTGAAATAGGCCCTGGCGTCCGGCTTGCGGCTTTGCGCTAAAGTGCGGGCAATAAACTGGCGAAACGGCACTGCGGGCGGTAACGACGCCGGCTGTTGTTCCAGCGCGGCTATCTCTGCCATCAGGATATCCAGCGAGACGTGGTCGATCAGCAGATGATGCACTTTGAGCACAGCGCCGATCTGGCCGTCAGCCAGCCGGACTGCCTGCAACTGCAGCAGCGGTGCGGATTCCAGTTCCAGCCGGTGCGCCGCGTGGGCGACATAATCGGCAAACCGCTGCTCAGCGCCAGGGCCTGGGTCGTCCGGCAGCCACTCGGTGGCCAGCGTCACCTGACGCAGCACCACCTGCACCGCTTCAGCGCGGCCGCGCCATAAGATACAGGTGCGCAGCACATCGTGGCGCCGGATCATGGTATCAAGCTGTTGTTGCAGCAGCGTCAGCCAGTCTGGCGTGGCAAACCGGAACGACAGCGTCGTGACATAAGGGTCGCGGCCGGCAGACATCGCATGCAACGCCAGCATGCCCTGCTGCAGCGGCGCCAGTGGATAAATATCCTGAATATTGGCCGCACCGCCTGGTACCTGCCGGCAAATCTGCACCAGTTCCGCCGCGCCCAGTGTCAGCAGATTAAACATCTGCGGCTGCAGCTCAGTAGCATCCGCCGGCACCAGATACGGCGGCAGCGCATCGGCATCTGCCGGCTGCGTCAGCAGCAAGGCCGCCATGTCCTGCAGCGTTCTGGCGCTGAATAACGCCGGCGTATGGACCTGATAACCGGCCTGCTGCAGCTGCGCCGACAAACGGATCAGCGCCAGCGAATGGCCGCCCAGCGCAAAGAAGTTAGCCGTCATGCAGATCTGCTGTTCATCAAGCCCGAGCAGTGCGGCGCAGTGCGTCAGCAGCGCCTGCTCCGCCGGCGTCTGCGGCGCCTGCCGTTGCGCTGTCGCACTCAGCAACTGTGGCGCCGGCAAGGCTTTGCGATCGATTTTGCCGTTGGCCGTTAACGGCCAGTGCGCCAGGACGGTCAGGGTTGCCGGCAGCATATAATCCGGCAGGGTCGTTGCGAGCTGCAGGCGAAGTGTCTGCAGAAAATCTGCCGCATCCTGCTGATACTGCGCCAGGCTGTCGGGCGTCAGTTCAATGTATGCTGCCAGCTGTTTTGGCCCGGCTGCGCTGTCGCGCGCCAGCACCAGCGCCGCCACCACGCCAGGCTGCTGACACAGCTGTTGCTCAATTTCGGCCGTTTCAACACGAAAACCACGGATCTTGACCTGCTGATCAGCCCGGCCGATGTAATCCAGATTGCCGTCCGGCCGCCACCGCACCAAATCGCCGCTGCGGTACAGTCGCTGGTAACAGCCGGGCAGCGCCGGCTGATAAAACGGGTTGGTCACAAAAGCGGCGGCAGAAGGCATGTTCAGATAGCCCAGCGCCAGACCGGGGCCACTGACACACAGCTCGCCAATACAACCGGGCGGTACCGGCTGCAGATCCTCATCCAGCAGCAACACCCAGTCGCCCCGCAGTGGCCGGCCTATCGGCACCGCAGTGCTGGCGCTGACATCGGCCGGTACCGGATAACAACAGGTAAAAGTCGTGTTTTCGGTCGGGCCATAACCGTTGATAAGCTGGGCCTGTGGCAGGCGGCGCTGCACCCGGGCTACCGCCTGCGGATCCAGCACATCGCCGCCGGCCAGAATAAAACGCAGCGGTAACTCTGGCTCACAACTGCGGCTCCACTCGGTAAAAAGTCCGGCTGTCAGCCACACCGCATTCACCTGCTGCTGCTGTATCACGGCGTTGAATTGTTCCAGCGTCAGCTGTGGATAAGGGTACAACACACACTGGCCGCCGTTGAGCAAAGGTCCCCAAATCTCCAGCGTGGCGGCATCAAAGGCCGGATTGGCGCTGTGCAAAAATACTGTCTGCTGATTAAGCGGCATAAAATCCGCATCCACCGCCAGGCGTAAAATGGCCTGATGCGGCACCATCACGCCTTTGGGCTGGCCGGTTGAGCCTGAGGTATACATCACACAAGCCAGCGCTTCGCCGGCGCAGGCCGCCGCCAGACCGGCGGACAAGGCCGGCGCCGGGCCTGGCAAGGCCGTCAGGGTCAGATCTGCCGCCAGCTGCAGACGCGGCACCGACTGCAGCGCCGGCAATGTTGCCAGCTCCGGCGTCACCAGCACTGCGCAGGCCGCCGTATCCGTCAACAGATAACGCAGCCGGCTGTCCGGGTCGTCTACGGCCAGCGGTACATAACAGGCGCCGGTTTTTAACACGGCCAGCATCGCCACGATCATTTCCAGCGAACGGGGCAGACACAGCGCGACCCGGCTGCCAGGCTGCAGCGGCACCTGCTGTTGCAAGACAGTCGCCAGCTGACTGGCAGCCTGATCCAACTGCTGGTAAGTCAGGCTCTGATGTTGCCAGCGCAGCGCAATCTGGGTTGGATATAACGCTGCCTGCGCGGCGAACCGCTGCACCAGCGTGCTGTTGGCGAGCGCCGCCGTGTCGCTGCGCGGCGCAGCAGCCGGACTGATGTCAGCGGCGATGGCATTCAGCGCAGCCAATGCCGGCAACTCCGTGTCTGCCGCCGCGGCCAGCCGCTGCAGCACTGTGGTCAGGTGCGCCTGCATCTGGCTGATTTGCGCCTCGTTAAACAGCGCCAGATCGTATAACCAGCTGATATGCACCGCATCGTCGCTGCTACTGAGATTAACTTCCAAATCAAATTTGGCCACCGGCTGTGGCGGTGCCACTGCGCTGAACTGCAGCGGTGCGGTTTGCAGCGCCGGGTCCACCGCCTCAACGCCATAATCTGAGTTGGTCGTCACCATAATCTGAAATAACGGGCTTTGTGCCGTGCTGCGTGGCACCTGCAACAGATCAACAATCTGTTCAAACGGCAGGTCCTGATTTGCCTGTGCCGCCTGATGCACAGCCCGGACATGGGCCAGATAGTCGGCCAGCGACGGATGACGTGTATTGACGCGCAGCACCAGCGTGTTGGTAAAAAAACCAATCAGCCCTTGCAGCGCCGCTTCGGTGCGGTTGGCCAGCGGCGTGCCGGTGACGATATCATGGCTGGCAGAAAACCTGGCCAGCACCAGCGACAACGCCGCGTGTAATAACATAAAAGGCGTCAGCTGCAGTCGTCTGGCCAGCTGCTGCAGGCGGCCGGCCACTGTGGCATCAAGCTGTGCCTGCAATAAAGCGCCCTGATATTGTTTCTGCGCCGGCCGGCTCAGCGTCGGGTTCAGGCCGTGCAGCAGCGGTAAATCCGCCAGTTGCCGGCGCCAGTAATGTTGCTGCGCTTCCAGCCGGCCAGGGGTCAGCCACTGACGCTGCCACTGGGCATAATCGTTGTACTGTAGCGGCAGCGGCGGCAGGCGAAAATCTGCCCCGGTCGCCAGCATGCTGTACAGCGTGATAAATTCCTGCGCCAGCAGCTGCATCGACCAGCCGTCTGAGGCGATATGATGCATGTTCAGCAACAGATAGCCGTGCGCTGGTCCGGTCTGCAGATAACTGACGCGGATCATCAGATCGGCGGTCAAATCAAATGGCAGTTCAGTGTCAGCACGGACCTGTTGCTGCAGCGCATCCTGCTGCGCTGCAGGCGCAAATGCGCTGAGGTCCAGCAGCCTGATACGAAATGGCTGTTCAGGCTGAACCTGCTGCTGCGGCCCGTCCGCCCCGGCCAGATACACAGTACGTAAAATCTGATGGCGGCTGATGATCTGGCTAAAGGCGGCATTGGCGCGGTCGAGGTCAAAGTCGCCGCTGACCTGATACAGCTGCGGCATGTTGTATTCGGCAGAACTGCCCTGCAGCTGATCAATCAGCCAGAGTCGCTGCTGAGCAAACGACAGCTGGCGCTGATCTGGCGCGGCAGGCGTCAGCGCGGGTTTCTCTGCGCCGGCGTGAAACAGCTGCGTCAGGTAATGTTTCAGCGCTTCGCGGTGCTCGCGCAGCGCCTGAGTTAAATCTGCATCCAGATCTTTGGGTAACTGCAGGGTAATTTTGTCGTGCTGCTGACTGGCCCTGACGCCGGCTTGTTGCAACTGCTGAAACAACTGCGTGATATTCATAACTCAAATTCCTCAAATTCCACTAATGCCGCCGGCGCGGACTGGCTTGTGTCCTGGTTGTGCCTGAGGCTTTGAACAGCGCTGATCATGGCGGCACAGGCTTGAATATGTTCGCAGTGGTACAGGCTCGCCAGATCAAGCTGCAGGTCAAACCGCTGATTGATCTGTTGCAGCAGCTTCATCAGCAGCAACGAATGGCCGCCAAGCGTGAAGAAGTTCGCGCTGGTGCTGAGCTCTGTCGCATCCAGCCCCAGTAAATCGGCCCACAACGCTACCAGCACTTGCTCAGTCTCATTCTGCGCCGCCACATAATCGCCTTGCAGCACACTCAAATCCGGCGCCGGTAACGCCCGTTTATCCACTTTGCCATTGGCCGTCAGCGGCCACGCTTTGACCTGCACAAACAGCCCCGGCACCATATAACCCGGTAATACCGCCGTTAACCCCTGACGCAGCGCAGCTATCCAGCCAGCCTCATCAGTCACCGCCTCCGTCGCCTCAACATAAGCCACCAGCTGTTGCAGCGCCGCATCAAACAGCAC
>CALJUX010000028.1 GCA_937978655.1 uncultured Chromatiaceae bacterium | reverse complement strand
ATGGTAGTGTGGCAGTTGCCATGCGAGAGTAGTACACCGCCAGGCTCCCAATAAATGAAATAGCCCTAGTCGAAAGACTAGGGCTTTTTTATTTATCGCGATTCTGGCGATGAAGTACTTGAAGAGTAGTACAGTGAAGACCGAAATAGACAACGCCAACAGTTTGGCGTTGTCCGGGCTGAACGGCCCTGAGCTCTGCGAAGGGCATGAAGGCTCCCAATAAAGCCAAAAGGCCCACTCATTCGAGTGGGCCTTTTGCTTTATGGGCCTGTCGGAATATTGCCCGAGCGGGGCAATCCCATGCGAGGTAGTACAGTGAAGCCGGGCTTTAGAGAAGCCAACAGTTTGGCTTCTCTCCGGGCTGAACGGCCCTGAGCTCTGCGAAGGGCATGAAGGCTCCCAATAAAGCCAAAGAGCCCTAGTCGAAAGACTAGGGCTTTTTTATTTATCGCGATTCTGGCGATGAAGTATTTGAAGAGTAGTACAGTGAAGCCCGAAATAGACAACGCCAACAGTTTGGCTTCTTTCTGGCTGAACACACCCGAAGCTCCGCGAGGGGGCTGACTCTCATGAAACCGCGATGGTGAGTTCAAGAGAACCCTCAAATAAACGGGAATTAAGATAGCCAACAGTTTGGCTTCTCTCCGGCTGAGCACACCCGAAGCTCTGCGAGGGTGCAGACTCACAAGAAACTACGCAAGGGATATGGAAGCTCTCAACAAAGCTAATATTCGTCCTGGTTCCTGATCAGGTTCTGCGTGGCGCGTTGCCACTCCAAAAGTCTGATAGCCAAGCACAAAAATGCGTTCTAGACTCGTCTTCATTCGTTATTATTGCTGCAGATCAAATGCTGAAATCACGCAAACGTAATACTGGAAGACTTGGGGTTCAGCAGGTTCGGACTATGGCGCAAGAACTAAAAACACACAATCTGGATTGGGGCCAGTTGCTTAAATCCGGCAACCGCATATTTATTGGCTCCAACGCAGCAGTTCCGAATGCATTAATCGATGATCTCATTGCCAATGCGAATCAGTTGCATGATATAGAAATTGTGCATATTCAAACCATTTCCGATGAGAAATGGGTAGAGCCACAATACAAAGACCTGTTTAAAGTCAATACGTTGTTTATAGCAGGACCAAAGGTCAGAACTGCCGTATCTGAAGGCCGTGCGGACTACACTCCCTGCTTTTTGTCTGAGATCCCAACCCTGTTCAGTTCAGATATTTTGCCGTTAGATGCCGCTTTGGTGATGCTGAGTCCGCCTGATGAATACGGTTATTGTTCACTGGGTGTGTCGGTAGACGTTGTGTCTGCGGCCATCCGTTATGCCAAAAAGGTGATAGCGCAGTTTAATCCACTGATGCCAAGAACCAGCGGTCACGCCTATGTGCATATCAGCAAAATAGACGCATGGATTGAGCAAGCCCAGATATTGCCTGAGGTGCTTGCCGTTGGCTTTGAACAACGGATTGAACGGATTGGCCAGTATGTCTCTATGCTTATCGAAGATGGCGCCACAGTCCAAATTGGTACCGGCAAGATCCCGGAAGCGGTTTTACGATATCTCGGTAATCATAAGAATTTGGGCATCCACAGTGAACTGATCAGCGACGGCATCATTGATTTAATGAAAAAAGGGGTGATAAATAATAGTCAGAAGACCTTTCACCCAGGCAAAACGGTGACCAGCTTTGCGATAGGCACGCAGCAACTCTATGATTTTGTGAATCAAAACCCGCATGTCGAGTTCTATCCAAGCGAGTATGTCAATTCACCGACGAATATTGCCCGCAATGACAATATGGTGTCGATTAACAGCGCTCTGGAGGTTGATCTGACCGGGCAGGTCGTCTCAGATTCGCTTGGGTATCAGTTTTACAGCGGCATCGGCGGACAGGTCGATTTCAGCCGTGGAGCCTCGATGAGCCGTGGGGGAAAACCTATTATTGCGCTACCATCCACGGCGAAGAATGGTACCGTATCGCGGATTGTATCAACCATCTCTGAGGGCAGTGGCGTCGTGACTTCACGCGGACACGTCCATTATGTTGTTACCGAATATGGTGTTGCATCGCTACGCGGCAAAAGCATCCGCGAACGGGCACTGGAGCTAATCCGTGTGGCGCATCCCAAATTCCGCCCCGCATTACTGGATGAAGTTCGTAAACATTATTGGGTTCCTAACTACCAGGTGGTGCGACCGATGGAAGTGCCGGAACTCGGCGACGTCGGTTTGAAGATCCTGCATATCGGTGGTGAAGCTTTTGATTTGCGTCCGCTTAATCCGGCGGATGAGCGGCGTTTGCAGGAATTCTTTTATTCTCACACGAAAGAAACCTTGTTACTGCGTTACAACCATCATCCAAAACAACTAAGTCGGGAAAAATCCTGTTCGCTGGTCAGTGTGGATCAGTCGCGTGATCTGGCGCTGTGTATTGTGCGCCAGCATGGCTCTGTATTGGAGATCCAGGCGGTTGGGCGGTACTACCTGATTGAGAGCAACAATAGTTGCGAAGTTGCTTTTGTCACCAGGGAGTGTCATCAGGGCAAAGGGATGGCAACAATCCTGCTGCAGGAGATGATTAACATCGCCAGGATCCGTAATATTGCGACTATGGTCGCCTATGTCCGCGCGGAAAATAAGCCTATGCTGACGGTATTCGAACGCGCCGGCTTTAAAGCGCATCCGCAGTGAAGAGCCGGATGAGGTAAATTTACAATTGAAGCTGCAGCCATCAGCTGCGCAGTAAACGATGAGCAGATATGACGGTCGCGATTTTCAGCCATCCAGCCTGTAACCGGCACAATCTGGGTTCTGACCACCCTGAACAGCCCGCCCGTTTGCATGCAATTTTTGATCAGTTACTCAGTTCTGGTCTTGATTACGCCATCTGCCACAAAACTGCGTCGGCTGCGACGGATGAGCAACTCGCTTTTGCGCATGATAAGGGTTATATCCAGCATGTGGTCGCGCAGAGCCCACAACAGGGTTCGGTCTGGCTGGATGATGATACCGCGATCATGCCGCATTCACTGCTAGCGGCGCGTTATGCGGCCGGCGCTGCGTTGGATGCGGTAGATTGGGTAATGCAAGGGGTTGATTTGCAAGGGTTTTGTGCGGTGCGCCCACCAGGGCATCACGCTGAGTCTGCGCAGGCTATGGGTTTCTGTCTGTTTAATAATATCGCAGTGGCCGCCAAATATGCGCTTGAGCACTATCAGTTGACGCGTGTGTTGATCCTCGACTTTGACGTGCATCATGGCAATGGCACTGAGCAGATCGTCAGAAATGACCCGCGAATTCTTTTTTGTTCATCTTTTGAATATCCGTTTTATCCACATCCGGATCTGACGGAAAGCGCGCATGTACTGAAGTTACCGTTGCCGGCCGGTTCTGATGGCCTGGTCTTTCGTCATGGTGTTATGACCCAATGGCTGGAAAAAATTGATGCATTTGCCCCGCAACTGGTGTTGGTCTCTGCTGGATTTGATGCGCACTATGAAGACGATATGGCGCATCTGAAGTGGCAAGAAGCCGACTATGCCTGGATCGCCGCTATCCTGAAAACAATTGCCGCCAAATCGGCCCAGGGCAGAATTGTCGCATGCCTCGAAGGCGGTTATGCGAATAGTGCTTTGGGGCGTTCCGTGGTCGCGATGCTGAAAGCCTGGCTATAACAAAGCTTCTGGCCCAAGCCCGGTTGCATTACAATAGCGTGATTGAGTTCTCTGAGTGTTCATCATGCAAGTACTGTTGCAACAGGATGCCCGCCTGTATTCCACTTTTCGTCTTCCAGCGTTGCTGAGCAGGGTGTATTTACTCAGTTCTGTGGCGGAACTCCGGCAACAGCACTGGGAAGAACCACCGCTGGTGCTTGGCGAAGGCAGCAACAGCATTTTCCTCACCGATATTCAGCAACCGGTACTACGTTACACCGCCGACACTATTACGGTAACCACCAGCGCAGATCTCGTACAGTTGCATGTTGAAGCGGGCCACAACTGGCATCAGCTGGTGGTTTATTGTGTGGAACAAGGTTGGTGGGGCTTAGAAAACCTGGCGTTGATCCCGGGGTCAGCAGGCGCGGCGCCGGTACAGAATATTGGGGCTTATGGTGTCGAACTGAGTGACAGCTGCATGTATGTCGATTTTTTTCACTGGCAGAGCAAAAGTATCCAGCGACTCAGCAATGCGCAGTGCCGGTTTGGTTATCGCGACAGCATCTTCAAACAGCAATTGGCTGGTGCAGGGGTGATTGTTGCGATTGGCTTGCAACTGAGCACGAAGGGGCAGGCTAAACTGAGTTATCGCGGCTTGGATCATTTACCTGAAGATTGTGTTGTGGCAGATGTCTTTCAGGCGGTCATCGCCGTACGGCGCAGTAAATTGCCTGATCCGGCAGAGCTTGCCAACTGTGGCAGCTTCTTTAAAAACCCGTTACTCAGCCCAGAAGCCTTTCGACTGTTACAACAGCAGTTTCCACAGATCCCCGCGTATCCGCAAGCAGACGGCCAGTTCAAAACTGCGGCGGCCTGGCTGATTGAGCAAGCGGGCTTTAAAGGAAAACGGCTGGGTGACATTGGCTGTTATGACAAACAGCCGTTAGTCCTGGTCAATTA
The DNA here is from genome assembly GCA_937978655.1 of uncultured Chromatiaceae bacterium. Taxonomy (GTDB): domain Bacteria; phylum Pseudomonadota; class Gammaproteobacteria; order Enterobacterales; family Alteromonadaceae; genus Pararheinheimera. Next base: position 2,402 of record CALJUX010000028.1, on the reverse strand, counting down.
TGGCGCAGGGAACACTGCTGAGTTGTTGCAGTGGGTCGCAACTATTGTTAGCGAGGTCCGGGCTCGGTTTGGTATTACATTGGAGCCTGAAGTGAGAATGCTCGATGGCCGCTAGGCAAATGCCACAGAGTCTGGCACTGCAAAGGCAGTTGATTCAGCAGCTTGCCGATGGAAAAACGCATTCAGGGGAGGCTCTCGCGCAGCGCGCAGGTATCAGCCGTGCTGCGATCGCCAAACATATCAGTCAGTTACAGCAGGTTGGTGTTGATATTTTCGCGATCTCCGGTAAGGGATACCGGCTGGCGCAACCGCTGATGTTGTTAGATCTGGCGCAAATGAAACAATGGCAAACACCGGGAGCTGCTGACATCTGGTTGCAGCATCTGACAGACTCGACCAATACACAATTATTAAAACGCCTGCAGGATGGCCAGCCAATGCAAAAGGGCCAGGTGATTGTTGCTGAAGCCCAGTCTGCGGGCCGTGGCCGGCGTGGCAATGCCTGGTTTTCACCTTTTGGCAGCAACCTGTATTTTTCGATGTACTGGCAGTTGGAGCAGGGGATTCAGGCAGCTATGGGGTTAAGCCTGGTGGTCGGGATCGCCATTGCTGAGTTGCTGGAACAACAATATCAATGCAAGCTGCAGCTGAAATGGCCCAATGACTTGTTCGCCGGCAACAAAAAGCTGGGGGGTATTCTGGTGGAACTGGCTGGTCAGACGCATGCACAGTGTGATGTGGTGATTGGTATTGGCCTGAATATTCTGATGCCAGCCGGCAGTGCGCAGAGTATCAGTCAGGCTTTCACCGATTTAACGGCTGAGCTTGACATGCCCATTGACCGTAACCGTTTGATCCCACAACTACAACATCAGTTGACGTTGACCTTACAACGTTTCGAACAAACTGGATTTGCCGGCTTTGTTGAAGCGTTTAACTGCCGTAATTTATTCGCCGGCATGCCGGTGCAGTTGACGGGCGGTGCACAGCCCAATATTGGGATTTGCCAGGGAGTCGACTCGCAGGGTGGTTTGGTGTTGTTACAACATGACGGTCTGCGCAGTTTCTTTGGCGGCGAATTGAGTTTAAGGAAGGCTGAATGAGTCAGGGTTTTTTACTGCTGGATATTGGCAATACCCGTGTTAAAGCTGTGTACTGGCAGGATGGCCAGCTGACGGCATTACCCGAATTTCCGGCCGATCTGCCTTGCCGGCCCCAAGCTGTGTACTTTGCTTCTGTCGCCACTGACGACCGGCTCACGCAACTGCAGAAAGAAAGTCAGCTGACGGATGTCCACTGGCAGCAGATCCGCAGTGAAGCGACCAAAGATCAGTTGTACAGCAGCTATGCGATACCACAAACATTGGGGGTTGACCGCTGGCTCGCCATGCTGGGGGCTCAGCAACAGTATCCTGCGTCTGAACTGTTAGTCATTGATGCCGGAACGGCATTGACGATTGACCATGTCACGGCAGATGGACGGCATCAGGGCGGCTGGATAGTGCCGGGCATTCACATGCAACAAAAAGCCGTGACCAACTATACTGCGCGCGTTTTTAATCGCGAGCAGCAACAATTTCAGCTGGCTTTTGCGCAAGACACCGCAGGTTGCCTGCAAAATGGTGTATTTGCCGCAATTCTTGCAGTGATCAGACAGGCTCACCAGTTGGTTCCTCATGCGAAAATGTTGTTAACTGGTGGCGATGCGCCAGTCCTGATGCCGTTTCTGGCCGACTTGCCGGTGGAAACAGAGCCTTTATTGATTTTTCGTGGAATGACCCGCTATATCCAAAATTAACCTCTTTTGGCGATCTATTGAGCATTCAGTATAAAAATATTGGCTTTTTACTGATTTTCAGTTGCCACACCCAGATCATTCCACTAGAATTCGCAGCCACTGACGTAGCCGCTTTAGCTCAGTTGGTAGAGCAACTGACTTGTAATCAGTAGGTCATCCGTTCGACTCGGATAAGCGGCACCATTAGTGGAGGGGTTCCCGAGTGGCCAAAGGGATCAGACTGTAAATCTGCCGGCACTGCCTTCGAAGGTTCGAATCCTTCCCCCTCCACCATCTTCGCCAGTGAACAATAGCTACGAGTAGGCCGCGGGCATCGTATAATGGCTATTACCTCAGCCTTCCAAGCTGATGATGCGGGTTCGATTCCCGCTGCCCGCTCCAGACAGAAAATGCTGATATAGCTCAGGCGGTAGAGCGCATCCTTGGTAAGGATGAGGTCCCCAGTTCGATTCTGGGTATCAGCACCACTTCACAGTTTGCCTCCTCTTGCGATAATATCCAAACCAGAATTCATTCAACCGCCGTTTTTGCTAAAAAAGGGTCTACACCATGGCTAAGGCTAAATTTGAACGTAACAAACCGCACGTAAACGTAGGTACAATCG
>CALJUX010000027.1 GCA_937978655.1 uncultured Chromatiaceae bacterium | reverse complement strand
ACGAGGTGGATCATAACACCTCTAATCAGGTGGCCAAATTCAGTGTGCCACTACATCTCGTCCTACTTGGGAACCTGTTACGGATAGCATCTGCTTAGATTACAACACCAGTAGCCGCGCCCTTATACTTGACTGTATTAGAGCAGGTCTAAAAGAATTCGGCATAAAAATACACCACACTCAGAATTATAGATACCTTGATACTTTGTATTGCCATGGAGGTTTTCCTCGAGCGGATTTACTTGGCATCTCTCATTCACACCTAATGGGGTATTTTGAAGATGTACTTAATAATTATGCAACGTTCGTCCACTCGCTCACAGTTGATGAAATCGCTGAGAGCAAATTGTCCAGCTTACCTGAAACCTTACAGCAGAAGTCTTTTTCTAAACTAGCTTCATCGCTAATTAGTTACCTTTTCGAACTTAGAGATAGTTTTCATCTTTACGAGACGTCTGATCCTCTCGCATTTTTGGACATGAAGAATCCAAATTGGCGAAATAACTTACCGTTTTTAGTTATTGATGAAGAAGCTAGCAGGTTGATAAACACACTGCTAAAGAAAACTAGCAAAGTAGTTAGACGTTCACAGAACCCAGTCAGACTAAAGCGTTATCTCCGACAAAACGCCGACGAATTCAATTTGTTTAGTGAGGTGCATGTAAACCATACAATTCATCCCGAAGACCTAAATAAGGTTCTTGGAGTAAATTCACTTCCAAACTTTTTTGAATTAATCACTATTACCGGAGACGGCCACAGATCCAGAGCGGCCAGTTTTAGTTATAAAACTGGTGCTGCGCCAAGATGGATAGTTTCAGAGATCGTACGTCCCATAGTTGGCGCGTTGGCTGCAGGCGAGCTCAAGTATCAGCTATATTCTGATGGAGAACTTATTGGGAGCAATACTTATCGCCACGGCGAGTCGTTTGACGATCGTGCTCCTTGGATTTTTGACGCTGACGAACAAAAATTTAATTATTTAGGCCATGGTAGTTTTCGTGACAGATTAGCATCAGTGCTTGTTGTGAGTAACTGCGAACCGGCAAAATGCAGTCCATCCTCTCAAGTTAGACTATTGGGTAAAGTCAGCTTCTGTGAACGTAGCGTCTACAAAATATCCGGCCATGTAAAAATACCATCAACTTTTGGCCATTTTCATATTCGAACCGATGCTAGCCAACTGAATCTAGACTGCGTAAATGTCAAAGGGAAAAAGTTGGTAGATGTTATATCCGATAAACCGGTATACATTGGTAAACCAAATCTAGTAATTGATGAATCAAAGCCTGGTGCATCCTTAAATAAAGAAGAATATTTTTGGGTGAGCACCAATGGTACGAGGATTCCCTATTTTAGTAATACGGTTACTTCGGGAACAGGTGCTGTTGTTAGGGTGTTAATTTGCAGGCAAAACTGATCCACCATTTGCATCGAATTTTGATCCGCTTTACTCAGTCAGTATTGCAATAAGATTTGTCTTTTCTCAAGCCTTACCTCCGCGCTGTTTTTGTTTTTTGGTTGATTCTTTAAACCGATAACTGTTGTTGCCGGTCTCGATGATATGGCAGTGATGGGTGAGCCGGTCCAACAGTGCTGTGGTCATCTTTGCATCGCCGAACACCTTGGGCCATTCGCTGAAGTTCAGGTTGGTGGTGATAATGACGCTGGTTTTTTCATACAACTTATTGAGCAGATGGAACAAGAGTGCACCGCCATTTTGACTGAACGGCACGTAGCCCAGCTCATCGAGCACCACTAAGTCCACACCGCTGAGCCTTGCGGCTATCCGGCCACATTGCTCTTTACGCTTTTCCAGCTCCAGCGCATTGACCAGCTCCAGGGTGGAGATAAACCGAACCCGAAGTTGGTGATGCTGAATGGCCTGAACCCCAATGGCCGTGGCCAGATGGGTTTTGCCGGTGCCAGGCCCACCGACGAACACCAGATTTTGGCTGCTTTGAATAAACTCACAGCGGTGTAAATCCTGCACCAGCCGTTCATCTACCTCACTTTCAGTGAAGTTAAACCCATACAGGTCGCGGTATGCCGGGAATCGGGCGGCACTCATCTGGTAAGCGACAGAGCGCACTTCGCGGTCTGCGACTTCCGCTTTAAGCAGCGTTTCCAGCATCGGCTGCGCCTGTTGCCAGGCTGGTGCGTTTTGTAAGCTCAAGTCCTGCACGCTTTGGCGCATGCCATAGAGTTTCAGCTGTTTGAGCATCACAAGCAGAGCTTCAATGTGCATACCGGCCCCTTAACTGCTCGTAGCGCCCGGTATCGCTGGTCGGCTCGACGGTCAGTTGCAATTGCACTGCGACAGGGACAGGTGCTGGAGGTGTTGCCTCCATCAGCCGGTGCAGGCAATTGATGACATGGTCTTTAGAGGCGCAGCCACTTTGCAGTGCTGTGGCAATTGCTTGTTCGACATGTTCAGACTCGTGGTGCAGCACCAAGGCCAGGATATCGACCATCTCCCGGTCACCACCTATCTTTTGTGTCAGCACCTGCTGCAGCTGTTTAAACGCATCCGGCAAGTACTGGAATGGCGCACCGTTACGCAGTGCGCCCGGTTTGCGCTGCGCCACCAGCAGATAATGCCGCCAGTTGTATACCACCTGACCGGGGGCACTGTGGTCACGGCTGAACACCCGTTGATGCGAAGTGATTTGCCGGCCTTCGGCAATCATGTCCAGATGGTCCGGGTACACCCGCAGACTGATGCGCCGGTTGGCGAAACTGGCTGGCACACTGTATTTATTGCATTCAAACGTGACTAAGCAGGTCGACGACACCACTTTGCTGTGCTCGGTAAAACCATCGAATGCTGCGCTCACCGGCATCAGATGTGGCTGCTCAGCCTGCCAGCATTGCTGCACGGTCAATGGTTTGTACTCAGGATGTTTGTGTGCTCGCCACAGTGCCAAACACTCACGTTCCAGCCAGTCATTGAGCGCATCAAGGGAAGCAAACGCCGGCGCCTGATGCCACAACGCATACCGGCCATCCTGCACTGATTTCTCCACCTGACCTTTTTCCCAGCCAGACGCCGGATTACAGAAGTCCGCATCAAACAGATAATGACTGGCCATCGCCAGGAAGCGTTTGTTAATGACCCGTGCTTTACCGCGGCCAATCTTATCCACCGCAGTTTTCATATTATCGTAAATGCCACGTGCCGGTACGCCGCCAAATACCCGGAACGCATGATTGTGCGCATCAAACAGCATCTCGTGGGTTTGCGTCCAGTACGCCCGCTGATAGCCGGCCTTACTGTGACAGAGCTTAAAGTGCGCGACCTGCACTTTGACTTTTTTGCCGGCAATCGACACCCAGTTCTCGCCCCAGTCAAACTGGA
>CALJUX010000026.1 GCA_937978655.1 uncultured Chromatiaceae bacterium | reverse complement strand
GGCGCAAAGCCTGTGCACTGATGAGCTGATGAATACCCCCCACACCCACCGCCACTTGCGCACCACTGCTTTGTGCCAGCACTGCAGCGGTTTCTGCTGGTGTTAATAAAGGTAAAGCGGCCGGCGGCAACTTTGCATCCGCACTGCACAGCTGCTGCAGCATCTGGACAAAATGCCCGGCCAGGCTATGGATATAGGCCTGGTCAAACAGCGCAGTATCGTAGGTCCACTTCACTTCGACGCCCGCGCCAACCTGGCTGATATCAATGTCCAGATCAAATTTCAGCGAAACAATTTCTTTTGCATAAGGCGACAGCGACAGCCCCTGCAGCGACTGCTCCGGCGCAGATCCGGCAATACCAAAATCGCTGTTCATCGACAACATGATCTGAAACAACGGGTCATACGCCAGACTGCGCTCCACCTGCAGTTTGTCCACCAGCTGCTCAAACGGCACTTCCTGATGCGCCAGTGCCTGCTGATGCACCTCACGCACATGCGCCAGATAATCACTGATGCAAGGCTGCGCGGTCTGCACCCGCAATACCAGATTGTTGACAAAAAAGCCCAGCAGCGGCTCCAGCTCTGACTGCAGCCGGTTTGCCACCGGCGTGCCAACCACCACGTCACTGCTGTTGCAATGACCGGCCAGCACCAGCGCCAGCGCCGCATGCATCAGCATAAAATCCGACATGCCGGCTTGTTGCGCCCGCTGCTGCAGCTGTGACGCCAGCCCCGGCGGCAACAGCGTCGCGACATAATCCGCCTGACCGGATTTTTGCGCCGGCCGCGCCTGACGCAGCGGCAACTGATGCAGCAGTGGCAAATCCTGCAGCTGTTGCAGCCAGTACTGCAGTTGCTGCGCGGCACTGTCGCTTTTCAGCCAGTCCTGCTGCCACACGGCATAATCGGCGTACTGCAGCGCCAAATCCGGCAACAGCGACGGCCACTGCGTCACTTCTGCGGCATACAACAAGGTGAATTCGCGGGTAAACAGCTCCATCGACCAGCCATCTGAAGCGATATGATGCATATTAAACAGCAGCAGCCCCTGCTCAGACGGCAAACCGGCATCCGCCAGACAGACATAACGGCAGCGGATCATTAAATCGTTCTGCAGATCAAACGGCTGTTGCAATTCAGCATCGATCAGCTGCTGCAGCTGCGCGTCGCGCTGGCTGGCCGGCCAGGCACTCAGATCGTCCTGCGCCAGACGAAATTCCGCCTGTGGCCGGATCAGCTGGACCGGTACCCCATCCTGCTCGCGGTAGCAGGTGCGTAAGATGGCATGGCGGCGGATGATTTCGTTCAGGACCCCGCTCAGCCGGGGCAGGTCCAGCGGGCCTGCGGTATTAAACAACAACGGCATATTGTAGGTGGCATCATGCGCCAGCTGGTCGATAAACCACAGCCGCTGCTGACTGACCGACAACGGCGCCTGGAACTGCATGGCCTCAGGGCGCGGCGGGATCTGCGCCGGCGACGCAGCGACCGACTGCTCGGCCAGATAACTCAGCAGCGCCGTTTTATGGCTGCGGATGAGCGTGGCGATCTCTGCCGTCACCGCGCCCGGCGCAGCGGTCACCTGCAAAGCGTCCTGTTGTGCAGTCAGTAAAATACCCTGTTGTTGTAATTGGTCGATGATCTGTTCGGCTTTCATTTAAAAAACAATCCTTTCCAAGTTAGTCGCCTGGGCCTGCTGTGCGCTTAAGGCCCGGGCCGCGTTCAGCCGGTCGATTTGTGCTGCCTGCAACGCAATCGACGGGTTTCTGAATAAAAATTTCACACTGAAGCTATGGCCGGCCTGTTGCTCGATGGCTTTGAGCAGCCGGATCAGCTGTAACGAATGCCCCCCGAGCGCAAAGAAGCTGGCATTGGCGCTGATGTCACTTGCCGCCATGCCAAGCAGGCCGGCCCAAATCTCAGCCAGCAGCAGCTCGGTGTCCCCGGCCGGCGCGATAAAATCTCCCGCCTCAGCGCCACAAAGCGCCACCGCCGGCAGCGCCTTGCGGTCGGTTTTGCCATTGGCCGACAGTGGCCATTCCGCCACCGCCACAAAGGCCGACGGCACCATAT
>CALJUX010000025.1 GCA_937978655.1 uncultured Chromatiaceae bacterium | reverse complement strand
ATACGAGATGGTGATTCGTGACTGGAGTTCAGACGTTTGCTCTTCCGATCTAGCTAAACCGGCCGGTCCTGCGCCAATGACTGCAACTTTTTTGTCGGTTTTAACTACGGCGGATAAATCCGGCCGCCAGCCCATCTCAAAGGCTTTGTCGGTGATGTACTTCTCAATAGAGCCGATAGTGACAGCACCAAAACCTTCGTTCAGCGTACAGGCGCCTTCACAAAGCCGGTCCTGCGGACACACCCGGCCACACACTTCCGGCAACGAGTTGGTTTTATGCGACAGCTCGGCTGCTTCAACAATACGGCCGTCATTGGCCAGCTTCAGCCACTGCGGAATGTAGTTATGCACCGGGCATTTCCATTCGCAATAGGGGTTGCCGCAGTCCAGACAACGGTCAGCCTGACCGGCCGCCTGGGTCTCGGTCATCGGCTGATAGATTTCAACAAACTCAATAGTGCGGGCATCCAGCGATTTTTTCGGTGGGTCCACCCGCTTTACATCGATAAACTGATAAACGTTCTGAGCCATAGGTCCTCCTTACATCGCCTGAACCCGCAGCTCGGCGGACGAGCGGGCACGGTGGCCCAGCAGGGTGTTAACGTCGCTGGTTTTTGGTTTCACCAGCTTAAATTTACTTAAACAGCTCTGGAACGACGACAAAATCTGATGCGCGCGTTCGGAGCCAGTGGCCTCAAAATGTTGATGAATAAGACTGCGTAAATGTTCCTGCAGAATAGGCGTGCTGACTTCCAGTGTTTCCACCAGTTCGCCATTGACGCGCAGGTCCAAATCGTTTTGCTCGTCATACAGATAAGCAAAACCACCGGTCATGCCGGCGCCAAAGTTGACGCCAGTCTGGCCTAACACCACCACCACACCGCCGGTCATATATTCACAGCAGTTATCGCCGGTGCCTTCAATCACCGCAATAGCGCCAGAGTTACGCACCGCGAAACGCTCACCGGCACGACCTGCTGCATAGAGACGCCCGCCGGTGGCGCCGTACAAACAGGTGTTGCCAACGATAGTGGCGTTGTCTTTAGCGAAACTACATCCTTTTGGTGGATAGACCGCCAATTGGCCACCGGTCATGCCTTTACCAACATAATCGTTGGCATCGCCTTGCAGCGACAGGTGCAAACCACCGGCGTTCCAGACGCCAAAACTTTGGCCGGCTGTGCCGCTGAACTGCACTTCAATTGGCTCAGTCGCCATGCCCTGATTGCCGTGGGTGCGGGCGATCAGACCAGACAACTTGGCGCCGACGGAGCGGTCGGTGTTGCGAATAGCCAGATTGAGCCGACCACCGGTTTTGTACTTGACCATGTCCGCGCAGCGTTCGACTAACAGCTGGTTTAACGGGCCGTTATCAAACGGGTCGTTATTCTGCACGCAATACAGCGGTTTGTCGGAGCTGACACCACTGGCTAACAGAATTGGCGTTAAATCCAGTTTGGCCTGACGGGTGGTTTCACCCGGTTTGACGCTGAGTAAATCAGTACGACCAATCAGGTCGGTCAACTGGCTGACGCCAAGCTCTGCCAGCAGTTCGCGTACTTCGGTGGAGATGAACTTAAAGTAGTTCATCACCATTTCCGGCAAGCCGTTGAAATGGTCACGGCGCAGCGTGGCGTCTTGTGTAGCAACGCCGGTGGCACAGTTGTTTAAATGGCAAATACGCAGGAATTTACAGCCAAGCGCCACCATCGGGCCGGTACCAAAACCAAAACTTTCGGCGCCTAAAATGGCTGCTTTCACCACGTCCAGACCGGTTTTCAGGCCACCGTCCACCTGCAAGCGCACACGGTCACGCAGGCCGTTTTCAACTAAAGCCTGATGCACTTCGGCGAGGCCCAGTTCCCACGGGCTGCCGGCGTATTTGACTGAAGTCAGCGGGCTGGCGCCGGTGCCACCGTCGTAGCCGGACACAGTAATAAGGTCAGCGTAGGCTTTGGCCACACCAGTGGCGATAGTGCCAACGCCAGGCTCTGACACCAGTTTGACCGAGATCAGCGCCTGCGGATTGACCTGTTTTAAGTCAAAAATCAGCTGCGACAAATCTTCAATCGAATAAATATCGTGATGCGGCGGTGGCGAAATCAGCGTCACACCCGGCACTGAATAACGCAGGCGGGCAATTTCCGCGGTAACTTTTTCGCCCGGTAACTGACCACCTTCACCGGGTTTAGCGCCTTGCGCCACTTTAATCTGGATAACTTCAGCATTGACCAGATAATGCGGCGTTACACCGAAGCGACCAGATGCCACTTGTTTGATTTTACTGTTCTTTTCCGTGCCAAAGCGGCGTGGGTCTTCACCACCTTCACCGGAATTGGAACGACCACCGAGCCGGTTCATTGCAATGGCTAAAGCCTCATGCGCTTCCGGGCTTAAGGCGCCAATCGACATCGCAGCGCTGTCAAAACGCGGATACAGCTGTTCGGCGGGGGCGACTTTATCCAGCGCGATCGGCGTGGCTTTGGCTTTATCCAACACAAACAAATCGCGGATATGCGCCACCGGGCGGGTGTTCACCACATCACGATAAGCTTTGTAGTCTTCATAGTCGCCGCTACGCACCGCTTTTTGTAAGGTCTGTACCACATCCGGGTTGTAAGCGTGGTATTCGCCGTCATGCACATATTTTAATAAACCACCGTGCGTCAGCGGCTTACGCTTCAGCCAGGCGGTATTGGCGCGAACCAGCACATCGGCTTCAAAATCAGTGAAATCGGCACCACCTAAACGCGAAGGCACGTCGGGGAAGCACAGCTGCATCACGTTTTTATTGATACCAACGGCCTCAAACAGGTTGGAACAGCGGTAACTCGCCACTGTAGAAATACCCATTTTTGACATGATTTTGTAGAGGCCTTTGTTAATGCCTTTACGGTAATTCAGCACGGCCTGACGCGCGGTCAGGTTGATATTGCCTTTTTCCACCAGCTGTTCGATGGTCTCATAAGCCAGGAACGGATAAATACCGGTCGCGCCTAAACCAACCAGCACGGCAAAGTGATGCGGGTCACGGGCGCCAGCGGTTTCGATAATGATGTTGGAATCACAGCGCAGCTGGTTGTCGACTAATGCGTGATGCACAGCGCCCACCGCCATCGCGGCCGGTACCGGCACAAAACCTTGTTGCACTTTGCGGTCAGTCAGAATCACCAGCACCACGTTTTCTTCACGCACCACCTGCACGGCTTCGGCGGCAATACGGCGCAGCGCATTTTCCAGACCTTCTTCCGGTGCGTAGTTAATCGAGATGATGTGATGTTTGTAGAAATTCTGGTCGGCAGTTTTTAACTGCTTCAGGTCAGAATACATCATCACCGGCGATTCAAACTGAATACGGCGGGCGTAGCCGGCGGTTTCGCTGAACACGTTATGTTCGCGGCCAATACTGGTCGCCAGCGACATCACGTGTGCTTCACGCAATGGGTCAATTGGCGGGTTGGTGACCTGGGCAAACTGCTGGCGGAAATAATCGTAGAATGTGCGTGGTTTACGCGACAACACCGCCATCGGCGTATCGTCGCCCATCGAGCCGACAGCTTCCTGGCCATCTTTGGCAAGGACTGTGATGACCTGATCAATTTCTTCATAGCTGTAGTTAAACAGCTTATGCAGCACCAGCATCTCGTCGTCGGAGAATACCCGTTTGCCAATCAGGTCAGTTTCAAACTTCTCGTACGGCACCAGACGCTGCACGTTCTGGTTCAGCCAGTGGCGGTACGGGTGACGCGCTTTTAAGTCGGCGTCGATTTCGTCGGAGCGCCAGATGGTACCGGTTTGAGTATCGATCGCCAGCATCTCGCCCGGGCCCACGCGGCCTTTTTCCAGCACTTCATCTGCAGTGTAATCCCAGATCCCGACTTCAGAAGCCAGTGTAATTAACTTGTCTTTGGTAATAACAAAACGGGCAGGGCGCAGGCCGTTGCGGTCCAGGTTACAGGCGACATGCTGACCATTGGTCAGTACAATACCGGCCGGACCATCCCACGGCTCCATATGCATCGAGTTAAATTCGTAGAAGGCTTTTAAATCATCATCCATGACTTTATTGCCTTGCCAGGCTGGTGGTACCAGCAAACGCATGGCGCGGAACAAATCCATGCCACCGGCTAAAAACAGCTCCAGCATGTTGTCGAGTGAACTCGAATCTGAGCCTTTAGTGCCGACATAAGGCGCCGCCTGCGACATATCCGGAATCAGCGGCGAGGCAAATTTATATTGCCGCGCGCGGGCCCATTGCCGGTTGCCGGTGATGGTATTGATTTCACCGTTGTGCGCCAGAAAACGGAATGGCTGCGCCAAAGCCCAACGTGGCATGGTATTGGTCGAGAACCGCTGGTGGAACACACAAATGGCGGTTTCCATGCGGATATCGGCTAAATCCAGATAAAATCCCGGTAAGTCGGCCGGCATCATCAGGCCTTTGAACACAGTCACCAGACTGGAAAAGCTCGGGATATAAAAATCGCTGTCGTCCGGCAATTGCTCGGCGACTAGCTTTTCGGCACGGCGGCGCAGCATGTATAAGCGACGCTCCAGGTCGTGGTCACCCCAGCCAGGCTGGGCGCTGACAAACACCTGCATAATTTTTGGCATTGAGCTGGCCGCAATAGGCCCAAGCACTGATGCGTCAGTTGGCACTTCGCGCCAGCCGACCAGTGTTAAGGTCTCACGACTGATTTCAGCTTCAATAATTGATTTGGCAACTTCGGCTTTGACCGGGTCCTGACTTAAAAAAATCATCCCGACGCCATATTTTTTGCCCAGCACCCAGTTATTTTCCGCGGCAATAGCGCGGAAAAAACTATCAGGTTTCTGCATCAGCAGACCGCAACCGTCACCGGTTTTACCGTCTGCTGAAATGCCACCGCGATGCTGCATCCGGGCCAAACCGCTGATTGCGGTCCGGACTATCCGGTGACTTGCCACCCCTTCAAGATGGGTGATCAGACCAAAGCCACAGTTTTCTCTGGCCTGGCTGTGATGATACAACGCCATGACACACTCCCTCCAACCTGTCCTGCATAAATAAAAATGTAAAAATAGTGAATTTATATTCTTTTAATTTTGGTTTTTACGTGTGAAAGAAAATAACGGTCGTACTTTCAAGGGTCAATGGCTGTTTGAGTTGTTATTTTAGTGGGGTCTGGACGTCTGAACGTAAAGACCTGCTATCAGATATACCGATTTTTGCTGAAAATTGCAAGATGACTTTTGGCAGAGTGCCGGTGATTCACCGCATCAGCCTGCCGGGCTTAAATGTAATAAAATTACAGAAAATGCCGTTTTTCGGCGCTTATTTGCCGGGGGGAGACGAAAAAAAAGCTGCCATTGGCAGCTTTTTGTTGGTTTTTAGTCGCAGATATATGCGCTAAATATGCGCGCTATTCAGCGGCGTGATGGCGGGAGCATCTAAGCGCGGTAGCCGCCTTGCAGGCCTTTCACTGTTACCGCAACAGCATCATGCGCATGCAGCGATTCGTAGTGGTTGACCCGCAGCCAGAAATCTTCAAACTCGGTCAGGCCATTTAAGGCGTGTTTTAACCGGCGCGCCGCGTCTTCACAGAACATCAGATTCTGGCCGTTTAAGCGGGCAAACTCCTGCTCATCGGCGCGTTTGACCGCAGCCTGTACCGGCGTTTTCAGCGCATCTTCAATCGCATCAATCAGCGCCACAATCGGAAATTCGCTGACACTGCGTTGCAGTTTCACTTTGACTTCCGCCACCGAACGCTGGCTATGAGGTGTTGCTACTATGCCTTGGGTAGTGCCAAGCCAATCGACCACCAGTTCACTGCTGATTTGCTGCTGACCGGCAAAACGGGCAACAAAAGCTTCCTGAATCAGCTGACGCGCCAATGCCGCAGAGCAAGGGCAGGTGGATGAATAAGGCACATTCACTTTCAGCTCAACCTGCAGCTGGTTCTCCACCACTTGACCTGTGATAGTCACAGGATAGGCTTTCCAGCCTTGTTTTTCGGTGATCAGTGCCTTGCGGCGTAAATGCAGGTCGAAATCAAACTTCACAAAAGCCTGATCGCTTAAATCTTCATGAGTGGTAATAAAAGTGTCGAGCAATTCACACAAGGTGGCATGGCTTAAGCTGGATTCGCGGGACAATTCGTCCAGCGCGAGGTACAGCCGTGACATATGAATGCCTTTGGCTTTGGGGTCGGCCAGGTTGACGAATGCTTCTACTTTAGCACTGACCTGACGCGGCGCTTCGCCGTGTAATGCCAGCATCAGCGGCACTTCAATATGGCTCATGCCAACCCAGTCTAAAGTGCCTTCGGTGGTGGCACATGATTGGTTGGCTACATCTGGCATCGCTATCGGCATGAAATCTCCGGGTCTGTCTGTTGCGACTACTTCAGCACGCTTGGTCTGGAAAGGGCGGCATTCTATCAAGCTTCACACATTTGTCTTATGAAAAATTTGCAAAGGTGCCATCCATTTTTTCGCTCGATTGGCGTACCGGCGTTGAACTTCATCTGTGATGCGCTGCTATTTGTGGGCAGCTGCGGCAGAAACAAGTCTAATACCTGATAAAAATAGTCAGGTATTTTACTCCTTTCATTTACGCACTGACAAGTCAGCCGGATCAGCGTCGCTTTGGGCTGATGTCCGGCCAGGCTCAGAATTGGCACTATAACGCCCGCGCGGCCTGTTAACTGCAATTGGCAAAGCAGTCAGGACAAGATAATCTAACGGGTACAAATAAAGCCGTGACGATAGTAATAAGATGCGGTTTCACTTCAAATTTTTACCAAAGTGCCGGTTTGCTGAAATACGCTTAAAACACGGCTGCGCCGGCACAAAAGAGGTTGTTACTGCATGAGTCAATACCGGATCCATCCCTGGGTCAGCCAGCTGGCGCTGGTGCTGAAACAGTGGGGCTGGTTGCAGCTGTTCAGTCTGACGGCGTTGCTCATTATTGTCGCTGCCGGCCTGATAGCGCTGGTGTTCAGCCTGACGCTACACAACAGAGTGGACTGGGATTTAATCAGCGGCGCTTTGTTATTTGCGCTGGTGGCGGCACCGCCGTTAGTTTCTGCCTGTCTTTATCTGATTAAACATCTTGATGCCACGTTGTTTTACCTGCAGGACTCTGCCCGCCAGGAAAAACGCCTGAATGAAAACCTGCAGGAAAATATCCGTCAGCTCAACTTTGAAATTGAAGAGCGGAAAAAAGCCTTTCAGGCCAAACGGCAGGCGGTTGATGAGCTGCGTAAAGAAATTACCGAGCGTAAAAAGACCCAGCTGTTAGTGGAAGAACAGAGTTTACTGATGAAGTCGATTGTCGACAGTTCCCCGGATTTGTTCTATTACCGTGACGAAACCGGCCGCTTTGCCAGCTGCAACAAAATGTTTGAGCGGATGATTGGTAAAAGCTCCAGTGAACTGATTGGCCATTATCCGTCGGAAATTTACGCGCCCGATATGGCGCCAGCGGCGATCCTGACCGATCACGAGGTATCGGTGAATCAGGCCGAACTGACGCTGGATGTGGAGTACAGCACGCCGGATGGCCAGCTGATGTGGTTTGAAATGCGCAAAGTGCCATTTTTTGACCGGCAGGGCCGGTACATTGGCTTACTCGGCTTTGGCCGGGACATCACCTCACGCAAAATGGCAGAGCAGGCGCTGGAACGTGCCTATCAGGACAAAGGCAAGTTTATCGCCACGTTAAGCCATGAACTGCGTACGCCGCTCAATGGCATTGTGGGTCTGACCCGGCGTTTGCTGGAGACCCGTTTAACGGACGAACAGCGCAGCTGGGCCAATACGATTTTCAGCAGTGCTGAAACGCTCGGCAATATTTTTAATGACATTATCGATTTGGATAAAATCGACCGGCAGGACCTCGACATCCTGTATCAAAGTACTGACATTGCTCAGTTTATTCTGGATATTGCCAACTTTGCTGAATTGATATGTCAGCAAAAAGGCCTGGCGTTTAAGTTGCAGCAGGTTGGCGCTTTGCAGGGATATCTGAAGCTCGACCCGACCCGGGTGCGTCAGGTGCTGTGGAATTTACTCAGTAATGCTGTCAAATTCACTGCCCGTGGTGAGGTCAGCTTGTATGCCGAACTCTGTGATGATGAGCTGATTTTTGTCGTCAATGACACGGGGATCGGCATCTCGTTGCATGAGCAGCAACGTATCTTCGATATGTATTACAAGTCCAGTGACGGCCGGCGCCTGAGTATTGTCGGTTCCGGGATTGGCTTGTCGGTTTCCAGAGCGCTGGTCGAAGCGATGGGCGGCACTGTCTCGGTGCAAAGTCAGATCAATCAGGGCAGTCATTTTACGGTCCGGCTGCCGACATCCGCACTGCAGGCACCTGAACTGAATAATCCGCTGGCTTGTCCGCAACTGACCATTCTGCTGGTAGAAGACGTGCCACTGAATGCTGAGATCGCCACCAATCTGCTGGAACAACGCGGCCATTCGGTGGTGCATGCCGAGACCGGTGAGGATGCGCTGGCACTGCTGGAAACCGAAGACGACATCGATCTGGTGCTGCTTGATATGCAACTGCCTGATATGAATGGTGATCAAATTGCACGTTTTATGCAGCAAGAACCGCATCTGGCGCAAATCCCAATTGTGGTGTTAAGCGCCAATGTGCGCAAAGCCGAACAGCAGCTTGAAGGGATTAACATTGCCGGGGCGCTGGCCAAACCTATCAATACCAATAATCTCGATCAGGTACTGGCGCGGCTGTTTTCACCCAGTGCGGTGCGGCAAAGCCAGTTGTTGCAAGAGCAACAGCCGCAAGAACAGGACACAGTGCTCGATACCGTGACTTTACAGGACTATCTGCAGTCACTTGGTAAAGCGCCGATGCAACGCAGTATGCAGCTGTTTCAGCAATTAGTGCCGGGTTATGTCAATAAGATGGTAGAAGCTGCAACTACAGAGCAATTGCAGGAGTTTCAGGAGGCGGCGCATAAACTGAAAGGCGCGGCGGCGTCGGTCGGTTTGTTGTGGGTACAGCAGCAGGCCAAACAACTGGAGCAACTGGAGCAGCCAAACTGGCCGGCGGTAGCGCGCCAGTTAATTGAATTTCACCTGACAATAGACGCACATTTGCAGCTTTTGCAGGAATATCTGGCGGCTTATGAGGCCTGACAGCGCATAAGTGACAGCTGACAGCCTGTATATGGCCGCTGGCTTTGTGGTTGCACCGGAGGCGGTAATTCGCGAACTGGGTTATCAATTGGTCAATAACGGCAACCTCACTGAAGCGTTGAAACTGTTTAAGTACGGAGTGCAGCTCCATGCCGATAAAGCGGAAGCCTATAACGGTCTGGCTTATGGTTTTGAGCAGAATAAGATGTATAAAGAATCACTTGCTGCGGTGAACAAAGCGCTGGCGTTATCAAAACAAACGGACGACGGTTATCAGGTATTCCAGGCGCGTAAAACGCGGCTGTTGCAGCAGTTAGCGCAGTAATGTATTGATATAACTGGCAGCTTTTACTGGCGCAGTCGATGGAATCATACGCCTGTGTGCAGGTGAATACAGAGGGGGCAGAGCGCTTTTGGCGGCAGTGCCAACAACTCTGATTTTTTATCGCGTTTAACAAGACCTGCCATAAAAAAACGGCAACCTGAGTCGCCGTTTATCATCCGTTAATCAAGCGGATTATTTTTCCAGCTTGCCGACGAAACGATAGCCTTCGCCGTGGATGGTGCTGATCAGCTCCGGGCTGTCGATATCCGATTCAAAGTGTTTACGGATACGGCGGATAGTCACGTCGACAGTACGGTCGTTTGGCCGTAAATCACGCCCGGTCATATGACGGATTAACTGCTCGCGGGTGAAGATTTTACCCGGAGTATCCAGCATCAGACGCAGCGCGCGGTATTCGCCTTTTGGCAAACGACGTGACACACCTTTCGGTGAAGTCAGGTTGCGGCTGTTTTCGTCCAGCGTCCAGCCATTGAACTTCACCACACTCTTATGTTCTTCAACGACTGGCTGCGCCACTGTGCGGTTTAACAGGTTACGCGCGCGAATAGTCAGTTCACGTGGGTTAAATGGTTTGGTCAGGTAGTCGTCGGCGCCAATTTCCAGACCCAGGATGCGATCAACTTCGCTGTCGCGGCCGGTTAAGAAAATTAAACCGATGTTTTCTTTCTGGCGTAACTCGCGCGCCAGAATTAAGCCATTTTTCCCTGGCAGATTGATATCCATAACAATCAGATTGACGGCATTGTCGGTCAGTTGCTGATGCATCTCTTCGCCATTTACAGCTTCAAGTACATCGTAGCCTTCGCCTTCGAACAACTGGACCAGATTTAAACGGGTTACTTCCTCGTCTTCAACGATCAAAATCACCGGCGTCTGCATGGAGATAAACCTTATGTTAACTATGTTGGATTTTCGCGCTTGTCGAAATTGGTCAAATGACAACCAGTTGCCATTTTTTTAGCAATTATAGCTTTGGGTCCAATTGTTAACAAGTGATTTTGTTAACAATTAGATTTTACTTAAGTAGCGTGATTTGTTTTGATTTTTTTGTATTTAAAACAATTGCTTAATGAGGGATTATGCTTGAAGCGGAGCTGGCTTTGACGATAACCGGAAAATCAAACTGGATATCAACGCCTTCGCCTAAAGCGCTTTCAAGGCTAATCTTGCCATTAAGCGCCTGCGTCACCAGATTGTATACCAGGTGCATACCAAGGCCGCTGCCGCCTTCACCGCGTTTTGTAGTGACAAAGGGGTCAAAAATACGTTTTTTGATATGCTCCGGTACACCTGAGCCGTTGTCTTTATAACGCAGGAAACAACGGTTTTGCTCCACTTTTACCGTGATACTGATAGTGCCGTGATCGGTATGTTCAAAAGCGTGGATCAGGCTGTTCATAATAAGGTTAATCAGGATTTGATTGATCGGACCCGGTTTGCTGTCAATTTCCAGATGCGGATCACAATCGACCAGCACTTGATGCTGGGTTTTTTTCAGGTTCGGCCGCAGTGACAACAGTACTTCGTTCATCAGTTGCAACATATTAAATTGTCTACGGTTTTCATTGGATTGATCCACTGCAACCTGTTTAAAACTACGGATCAGGCTGGCGGCACGTTCCAGATTACGGTAGATGATGCCGAGATTTTCTTTGCTTTCACTTAAGAATTTTGCCAGCTGATTGGACGTTAGTTTTTTCTCGTCGAATGCTTTCTGAATGTCGGTCAGTTTATCCTGCATCAGCGTTGATGCCGTCACACCAAGACCGATCGGCGTATTTACTTCGTGTGCGACACCGGCCACCATCTGGCCTAGGCTGGCCATTTTTTCTGTTTCGACTATCTGATTCTGATACTGGTGCAGCGTTTCAAGTGTGTTCAGCAGATCCTGATTCGAGCTTTTCAGCGCAACAGTCCGTTCATTGATTTTGGCTTCAAGCCCTTGGTTCAGCTGGCGTATTTCCTGTTCAGCCTGCTGCAATTTATTGATTTGCTGTTCAATGCGTTCGAGCATGTTATTGACGGCCCGACCCAGCATCTGCAGCTCTTCAATTTCAGTGACCGGCATCCGCACTGAGTAATTTTTTTCTTTGGTGACTTTTTGCACAGTTGTAAGCAATGTTTCAATTGGCGCGGTAAAACGGCGTTGCAGCATGCGGCTGATGAAATATGCGCAAAGCAAGGCGATGACAGCAATCAGTAAATCAAACAGAATTCGGCTTTGTACGTATTTACCAAGCTCAGCCATACTGGCCCGGATATAAATATATCCAAGTTTTTTTCCTTCGAATTCAACAACCTTGCTTATTTCAATGATATCGCCGTCAAACTGAGGCTGTTGCAGCTGTTCAACTTTGGTGAACTGGGTAGGGTGAGGGCCGACGTCACGTCTGTTATAACTGGAAAAAAAACTAAGCTCGCCGGTTTCAGCTGTTAATTTGTAGATATGAATGTTGTGCAAAATATCAACAGCGGCAAAAGATTTGAGACGGTTTTCTTCAATTTCCGGATCGTCATATAAAATGCCGGCGACCGAGTTAAAGGCAATGATATTGGCATAGGCATGCAGTTGATCTATCAGTTTTTTCTTCTGAAAGCTGATGTCCTGCAGCGTTGAAATAGTTAAAGAAGCCAGCAACGTCACGCTGCAAATCAGCATGACCACCCAGCTCAGAGCAGCTTTAATTGAAGTCGTGCGTAATAAGGAATTCATGTATCCGTTCACAGCCCCTTACAACATTCCCACCAGGCAGAGCCCCGACATCTGATTGATTTGACGGAGACTTTCGCAACAGAGATAACGCTTCCTGATGTTATGCACTTTCAGATGATTAAGCAAACGGCCTGACAAAAATCTTTGGCTGCGTTATAGTCAGCGCCGACATGCCACAGCGAACAGGAGCCCTGGATGGATCTGTGGGAAAGCTATAAAACCAGTGTGTTCTTGTGTCATCAGCCACTTGGCAATGCGATTAATTTTGCCATTATCAGTGCGCAGAACCCGCTGGGAGATCTGAAACACCGCCAGTTAAATCTGACGTTGGATTGTCAGTTTGAAACCCGTCTGAAAGCCGAACATTTACCTTATCGCCGTTTAATAGGCGCATCGCCGGATCTGTCCTTTCAGGAACAAAGCTGGGCCGTACTTTGCGATAAAGCCAAGGCCATTGATTTGGCACTGAAGTTTCAGCAAAACGCTATTTATTGGGTTGAAGCCGGCGAGTTGTATTTAGTGCCTGCGCTGTTTGCTGATAGCGAAGTGTATCTTGGCTCTTATCAGAGCCGGCAAATTTATCTGAGTGACTGACTGTTTACCAATGTAAAAAGGCGCCGCGGCGCCTCTATTCTGGTCAGTTATTGCTGATCATTCAGCCACTGAACTTACTTTGATACACCACAAAACCTTGCTGTCGTGCCAGTTCCTTGACGTTACCAAAAGCCGCCTGCAGCCACTGTGCATATGGCAGATGGGCGTTGGCCACCAGCGTCAGCGTGCCGCCTGCAGTCAGGTGCTGTTTACATTGGCTGATAAAAATCTCTGCCACCGACAAGTCGGTTTTCAGGCCGGTATGGAAGGGGGGATTAGTCACAATATGCTGAAACTTTGGCAGGTCGGCCGTTAAACCATCCTGACAACGCACCTGACCCTGTAGCTTGTTCAGCGCCAACGTGGCAGTTGTTGATGCGACAGCCAGTGCGCAGATGTCGGTGGCGTACAACTCAATAGCCGGTTGCTGTAATTTCAGCAGCGCACCGATAATGCCGGCGCCACAGGCAAAATCCAGTACTTTACCGCTTTGCACATGGCCAAGCTGTTGCAACAACAAGGCGGTGCCTGCATCCAGCTTGCCGTGGTTAAACACGCCGGGCAGCGAGCAGAATTCGAGGTCTTTGCTGACGCCCGCGATTTGTGCGCTTAATTTAAACCGGCCAAAATCCTGTTGTGGCAGCGGCTTTGCAAAAAGACCGGTTAACGCAAACCATAAACAATGTTTGGCGTTATCGAGTTTGTGCGCATGTAAGCCAAATTTTGCCGCATGTGCGACCAGGCTTTTAATACCGCCTTTATTATCGCCCACCAGATAAATCTGGCTGTCGGCGTGTAGCACCTTGCCAAGTTCGGCCAGCGTAAACGCCAGCTGCTCTTTGCTTTTGGGGTAGAACAGCACAATTGTGTCGAACTGTTCCGGACAATCCAGCCGCGCGGCAAAATAACAGCTGCGGGCCCGGCTGAATGATTTGGCCACTGCCGCATCAGTGCAATAGACACTGAAATCGACGGCTGCGCTACTTAGCTCCTGTGCCAAATCGTCGGCCATAGGTTCAACCAGCAGTACTTTGCCTTGTAAATCGTTGAGGTTGCGCAGCACCAGCTGGCTTTGTGGGAATAACATCAGGCCTGACGCTCAAACATTAAATCCCAAACGCCGTGGCCAAGATTCACGCCACGGTTTTCGAATTTGGTTAAAGGCCGGTGATCTGGTCTTGGCACATACTTTTGGTCTGTCGCGAGGTTACGGTAGCCTTCGGCGGCACTCATCACTTCCAGCATATGTTCGGCGTAGTTTTCCCAGTCGGTCGCCATATGGAATACACCACCGATTTTGAGCTTCTGGCGCAGCATCTGCACAAAGTCCGGCTGGACTATGCGGCGTTTATGGTGACGTTTTTTATGCCACGGGTCGGGGAAAAATAACTGGATAGTATCTAACGAGGCATCGGCGATACAGTCGCGCAGCACTTCAACCGCGTCATGTTCGAATAACCTAAGGTTAGTGACACCAGCAGTTTCAGCTTCGCCAAGGCAAGCACCAACGCCAGGTTTATGCACTTCGATACCGATAAAATCCTGCGCTGGTGCCGCTTTGGCCATTGCCACCAGCGATTTGCCCATACCAAAACCGATCTCCAGCACCACTGGGGCTTTACGACCAAAAACCTGTTCTAAATCATAAAGTTCGTTTTGGTATTCGAGGCCAAGCGTTGGCCAGAACAATTCCAGACTACGTTGCTGACCTTTGGTCAGGCGGCCCTCACGCAGGACAAAACTGCGGATCCGACGCAGATATTTCGGCTCATCAGCCGCTGTTGCTGCATCCGGCAGATCCGGTTGCGCTAAAACTGACTGGTCTGGACTGGCTTGCTGACTCATCGGGAACTCCGCTTAAAAAAGGCCGCATATTATGCCGTTTGCGCGCCCTTTGCTCAACCGGCATCTGCAGGCCAGTGCAACGGCAGGCATTACTGTTGGCAGTTCAGGCCCGGCCGTTTAGACTGCGCGCAGAAATCAGCAGTGAGATAGTGTTGTGAGCAGTAGTCAGAATCAGCTAATTCAGAGCGAGTTGATCACCCGGCAAGTGATCAACTGGCAAAAAAGCCATGGCCGCCATCAATTGCCATGGCAGCAGGATGTGACGCCTTATAAAGTGCTGGTGTCGGAACTGATGCTGCAGCAAACCCAGGTGGCAACTGTCATTCCGTATTTTCAGCGTTGGATGCAGGCATTCCCGACAGTGCAGGCGTTAGCCGCGGCACCGGAAGATGAAGTGATGCGGCTGTGGCAAGGGCTTGGTTATTATGCCCGGGCGCGTAATTTGCAAAAAGCCGCGCGCCATATCACGGCGTTAGGCGAATTCCCGGCCACGCTGGATGCGCTGCTGCAAGTGCCAGGCGTCGGCCGTTATACCGCCGGCGCCATTATGTCTTTTGCTTATCAGCAGCATGGGCCTATTGTCGATGGTAATGTGCGGCGGCTTTACTGCCGCTTGTTTGCGCTTGAAGGTGTGCCGAATACGCCAGCGCTGGAAAAACAGTTATGGGCTAAAGCTGAGCTGTTAACGCCAGAGCATCAGGAGCCGCATGCCGATTGCCGCGCTTTTGCCCAAGGTTTATTAGATTTAGGCGCGACTGTCTGTAAGCCACGCCAGCCGCTTTGTGAACAATGCCCGCTGTCCAGCCATTGTCTGGCGCTGGCGCAGCAGCGCATCAGTGATTTCCCCAACGCCAAACCGAAAAAAACTGTGCCGGTGAAAGATGGTCATTTTTTGCTGGTGCGCAAGGCGCAGCAGGTGCTGCTGGTAAAAAGGCCGGGCGCCGGCATCTGGCCAGCGCTTTGGTGTTTGCCGCAGCCAGCGCAGGCGCCGCTGGATGGAGTTTTGGTTGGTGAATTCAGCCATCAGTTCACCCATTACAAGCTGCAGGCCAAAGTCTGGTCGGCTGATCTGAGTATTGAAGAGGCGGAGCAAAGCTGGGTGGACGCCGCTAATCTGGCGGATTTTGGCTTGCCGGCGCCGGTACGGGTCTATCTTGAGGCGCTGCTGAACGCTTAAGAAAAACGCCTGCACTCACGTTTAAGTGCAATACAACAGGCAAAATGCATTACAATAGCGCCACTTGTGCTATTCGGAGATAAGACATGGCCCGCGAAGTGTATTGTGTATTCCTGAAAAAAACTGCCCCAGGTCTGGATTTTCAACTGTATCCGGGTGAACTTGGCAAAAAAATCTTCGACAACATCAGCAAAGAAGCCTTCTCACAATGGCAAAGTAAACAGACGATGCTGATTAACGAGAAAAAACTCAACATGATGAACCTTGAACACCGCAAACTGCTGGAAGAGCAGATGCAGAAGTTCTTGTTTGAAGGTGAAACTGTTGAGATTGAAGGCTACGTGCCACAAGCTAAGTCTTAAGCCGGAATTGATTTATGGCCCGTCGCCTGCCGCCGCTAAACGCATTAAAAGCCTTTGAAACTGCCGCCCGGCATTTAAGTTTCACCAAAGCGGCAGAAGAGATGTTTGTCACTCAGGCTGCTATCAGTCATCAGATCAAAGCGTTGGAAGACCATTTGGGTCTCAAGCTGTTTATGCGGAAAAACCGCTCTTTGCTGCTGACTGAAGAAGGCCAGAGTTATTTCCTCGACATTAAAGAAATATTCCTGCAACTGCACGAAGCCACCGAAAAACTGCTGGCGCGTGGCGCTAAAGGTGCATTAACGGTCAGCCTGCCACCAAGTTTTGCCATTCAGTGGCTGGTGCCGCGGTTAAGTTTATTCAGCGAGTTAAACCCCGATATCGACGTGCGTATTCGCGCTGTCGATTATGAAGAAGGCTCTTTGACTGACGACGTTGACGTCGCGATTTATTATGGTCGCGGCAGCTGGCGTAATTTACACGCCGACAAACTGCACACCGAATATCTGGTGCCGGTTTGCTCGCCAATGCTGCTGAACCGCGCCAAGCCGCTGAACGAACCAGCCGATTTACGTTTTCACACTTTATTGCATGACGGCACCCGCGACGCCTGGAAAGCCTGGTTTACCAGCCAGGGTTTTAAGCATTTTAACGTCAATCAAGGACCGATCTTCAGCCACACCGCTATGGTGTTGCAGGCAGCTATTCACGGTCAGGGCGTGGCACTGGCGCACAACGTACTGGCGCGGCCTGACATCAATTCCGGTCGGTTAATAGTGCCGTTTAATCACGTGCTGCAAAGTAAAGATGCTTATTATCTGGTGTGCCGCGACAATCAGATTGAACTTGGAAAAATTGCTGCTTTTCGCGACTGGATGAACAAACTGGTGGCGCAGGAACAAGAAGCTTTTAACGAGCAGCAGTTTAATATTGCTATTGCCGCGGAACAGGATTAATGCCGCTGGTCAGCAAATATGATGTAGCGGCGCCTTGTGCACGTTTATTGCTGTTACACGGTGCCGGCGCTCCTGTGCAGTCGGTGTTTTTTCAGCAGCTTATTCCTCGGTTAAGCGCACAGGGGATAGCAGTGTTTACGGCCAATTTTGATTTTATGCAGCAATCCTTGCTGGGCAAACGCCAGGTTGCGCCTAAAGCTGACAAGCTGCTGCCTGAACTGGAACAACTGATTGCTGCTGTGCCGGCAGACGATCAACTGCCGCTCTGGCTTGGCGGCAAAAGCCTGGGCGGACGGGTGCTGAGCCTGTATCTCTCAAGTCCACAAGTTGCACCTGAAGTAGCTGGTGGCGTGGTGTTTGGTTATCCGCTGTGCCCGCCGGCAAAAGCCAAAGATGCGGAAAAAGCCGCTTTGACAGTGACAGCGCGCAGCCAGTGTTTACAGCAGCTGCAGCGGCCGTTATTGCTTTGTCAGGGTCGCCGCGACCCTTTTGGCAGCGCTGTTGAGCTTAAACAAGTCGCAGGTACAGCAGAGGTTATTGAGTTAACCGGCGCCGACCATGATTATGCGCTGCCAAAACGGGCGGGTTTACCGGCTGAGCAGGCTTTTAATCTTGCGGCAGCTGCTTGTGGCGAGTTTATCCGCCGCCACAGAACTACAACTTAGCAGGAGCAACCTGATGCAAACGCTGTGGAAATGCAGTTTATCTTTAGCCGGGTTATACGGTGCAGCCGTCGTTGGCATGAGCGCGGCAATTTCGCATTATTTCCAGTTTAATATGGTGACGGAAGAATTCAGCCGGCTGGTGTCGAGCACTGCAGTTTTGGCGTTTCAGGCGCTGGCGATATTAGCTCTGTCGTTGTATGGCCAGGCTGCCGCACGGCGCGACGAATTGAATAAAGCGCAGCACTGGCTGCTGGCGCTGGTGATTTTGGGATTTCATCTGGGCCTCTGGTGTTTTGTCTACACTGTCTGGGCCGGATTATTTGAGTTACCACTGTATTGGCGCCAGTTAGCGCCGGTCGGTGGTCAGATGCTGATTTTATGCTGGGCCGGCCTGATGCTGTTGCCCTGGCTGCGGAAAAATAAATGAAACAACTTTTGATGTACTGCCGTTCGGGTTTTGAAAAAGAATGTGCAGCGGAAATTCAGGATAAAGCCGGCCAGTTTGGTGTTTTTGGTTATTGCAAACTCAAAGCTAACGACGCTTTTGTCATTTTCGAAGCATATGATGGCGCGGCATTAGATCGTTTTTTCAGCGACTTTCCGTTTTCCAAACTGATTTTTGTCCGTCAGTGGGCCTTAGTGATTGGTGACTGGCTGGAATTGCCGGCAGGCGACAGGGTAAGTCCTGTGCTGGAAACTCTGCGTAGCGTCGAAGAGGGCAGTGAAATCAGCGGTATTGGCGAACTCAGGATTGAATACCCGGATACCAATGATGGCAAAGAGCTTTCGACGCTGGCGCGTAAACTGACAGTGCCGCTGCGCCAAAGCCTGCGTCAGGCGGGCCTGATGCTGAAAAAAGAAAATTTACGCGCGCCGGTGCTGCATATGTTTATGCAAAGCGGGCAAAAAGCCTTGCTGGCCGTGTCTTATCCGGAAAATAACAATTCGCTGGAAAACGGTATCCGCCGGCTGAAGTTCCCGTCTGATGCGCCAAGTCGTAGCACGCTGAAACTGGAAGAAGCCTTTCTGGAGTTTATTCCGCGTGACGAGTGGGACACCCGTCTGGCCTCCGGCATGCGGGCCGTCGATTTAGGCGCTTGTCCGGGCGGCTGGACTTATCAGCTGGTCAAACGCTCGATGATGGTAGTGGCCATCGACAATGGCGCTATGGCGCAAAGCCTGATGGATACCGGCCAGGTTAAACACTATATGGTCGATGGTTTTAAGTACAAACCGGATAAATTCAACGTGTACTGGCTGGTCTGCGACATGATTGAAAAGCCGCAACGGGTTGGCCAGCTGATTTGCGACTGGCTGATTAACGGCTGGTGTCAGGAAAGTATTTTTAACCTGAAACTGCCGATGAAAAAACGCTATGAAACTGTGCAGGAAGTGCTGGCCGAAATGCAACAGCGCTTTGACGAAGCCGGCATCAAAGTGAAATTCCAGGCGCGGCATTTATTCCACGACCGCGAAGAAGTTACAGTGCATTTGTGTAAGGTTTAACCGGTGTTGCAGCGCGGTTTTTCGCCGCGCTGGCTGTATCTGCTACTAAAACGCCAGACTATTCAGGCGCTGGCAACTCAGAGCATCTGCTTCGCCACTTTGTGGCAGGCCCTGATCAAGCTGAAATTGCAGCATGGCACTTCGGGTCTTATTGCCGGCCAGACCGTCAACGCCACCAGGGTTGTAGCCCAGATATAACAGCGCGGTCTGGGCACGGCGTAATGTCATGTCGATGCCGTGACTGCCGAGCCAACTGTATTTGTCGGCCAATAGCTCATCGTACTTATTTTTTTTATAAGCCGGCCCGTTGTAGCCGCGGGCAAAGTCCGCCCAGCGTTGCTGCTGTAACGCCTGGGTCAGCTTTTTACTTTGGATAAAACGCGCCATACCAAGCAATTGCGCCGCTTCAGTTTGCACAAAATCACTGACCATCTCCTGCACTGAGTTATAGCCGAGCATCGGGAAATTTTCGCCCATGATTTGGCCTATACCCCAAGACGCACTTTGCAGCGCAGCGCTCTCATTCAGCAGCATCGCGCGCTGCAGCCGGTCATATTCCGCGCTGCCGCCAGCATAGCCGCCGGCGTCGGGATTGCTGATGTCCGCAGCAGTTGCATCATAAGCGCCATTGGTCAGGCGATGAAAATAGTGGCGCTCAAATAAAATACGCGGGCGCCGGTCCTGCAAATAACCAAAACCACTGGTTTCGACTAACAACACCGTCCATATTTCTCTGCTGCCGGTTTGTAAAAGATTTGCCGCGTTTTGCAGCGCAGTCGCATCAAACGGTGTGCCTTTTGCCTGAAAATTC
This sequence comes from uncultured Chromatiaceae bacterium, assembly GCA_937978655.1. Classification (GTDB taxonomy): domain Bacteria; phylum Pseudomonadota; class Gammaproteobacteria; order Enterobacterales; family Alteromonadaceae; genus Pararheinheimera. The sequence continues at coordinate 3,568 of CALJUX010000025.1, read as the reverse complement.
ATACTGTTCTCCTTGGTCTTCCGAGCGCCTGCGGCCCGATCAGCGTTTGTGCTGAACAGCCGCCCTCAGTGCGGTGATTTGTCCGGCATCGAGTTGCAGCGCAAAATAATAATGTCCACGCCGCCATGCGGGCCGCGCAGCCGGTACCAGCATCAGGTTGATCTCCGTCAGATTGATACAGATGATCAGCTGCCAGTACTCAGGGCGTCGCCAGAGCCGTTGCCACCAGCCCGGCCTTGCCACATGCAGCACACCCGGCTGGGTTGCGCTGCGTCGGTGCAGATAACAAGGCAAGGTCAGTTGCAATTGCTGCAGTTGCAGCATAGTCGCTCCCGCCAACTCTGCAGCATCTGCGATTGCATCGTCAGCACGGTCGGACGTCCGGGGTTGCTGCTGACACCACAACAGGCCAAATAAGCGCAGGTAACTGTCATGCAGCCGTGCGGCAAAATCGTTCAGGCTTTGACATTGGCGCATTGGTATTTAGCCGGGTTCATCGTCAATCCACATTGGTTTTCTTTCAAAACCAATGTTGTACACCATGTACTGCAGCACTATCTGGTGCTCGCCTATGCTGTAAATACCAAAGTTTTTTTCCATGCCAATGATGTAACCGCGCGGTGTTTCGGTCAGGCAGCGGTTAACCAAATCCATGGCCTGGCGAATTTCCGCTTCGGCTCTGGGATGCTGTGGTGAGTCATTCCCGACAATAATCCTTTTGATAAAACGAATATTTGCTAACTGAAATACCTGAGCGGCCATGCTGCACCTGTAAAAACGGACTTTGTGATCTCAGTAAAAAGGCAGGCAACCTGTCGGCTGCCTGCTTGCTGTTATGGCACTGCGGATACCGGTTGTTTCGGTACCGGTGGTGGCATAATGGCCGAGTGCATAATATCCAGTACCCGCGCCAGTCCCTCAGGCATGCCGGTATCTTCTGCCAGCACGTCGACATGGTACTTGGCTGAATTGTCTGAAGTGCGGGTGTTGCTCTGATGCGACGACACCGAGCCCTGTACATGGACTTTTAACGAGAATGGACCCCAGCCAACCGAGGCATCGGCGCTGAAACTGCCTTCTTTGGTGTCTTCCGACGTGCTGGCGGTGGAGGATTTCACTTCCATATCAAAAGTGATATTAACTCTGGTGATCGCCAGTGCCGGGATCTTCACAATCGCCAGCAAAGGCACATCCAGTTCTACATCCTGCGTGTCCACGGTGCCGTCAGTTTTAGTGCCAATGGTGCGTTTAAAGGCAAATTTTGCGGTGCGGACGGCGCCAAAAGGGTCACCGTCTTTTGCCGGCGGCAGGAAGCCTACCGCTTTAATAAAGTCTGCGGTGGCGCTGGCCAGTTTGACTTGCGAGTCGCAGGCGGCCTGCAATGGAGACCCAATCAGGTCAGCCATTGGCAGGCCGCGAAATTGCGACGACATATCAACTAATCCACTATCAGCCATAATAAATCCCTCTGTTTAAGTGAGTAATGAAGTTGCGAAGCGGTATGCCCCGCATACTGCCGTGTCAGGGCAACTGCCAGCCCCAATTTGAACCCGCGGTCAGTTCACGCGGGATTTGTCAGGTTGCGCATCAGTGGTATTTTTTGTCGTGGTGTGTGTGGAGTTGGCCACCCGGCCCTGGCTTTTCATCACTTCAGCCAGCAAGCGGGCCACGCCTTCGGGAATATCCGCGGCGCCCAGTTTCAGCGAAATGCTGGCGACGTTGCCGTCATTATTTTTGGCGACACCGGCTTCCGGATTGATCATCAGCCGCGGCCGGATAGGGCTGTCACCTTTTAAAATCTCTGCCAGATCCGGATAACCGGCCCCCGGTGGGTCATCCTGTTCCAGCTGGCCAATCTCAACGTCCAAATCTATTTGGGCTTCTTTAATCACCAAAGAGCCGTGTGACACTAAAGCCAGCACCGGTACATGATAATTATCAAACACACCTTCATCGGGGTGGTGGTTTAACGACGGCACTTTCACGTCAACACACAGCGCTTTGCCTTCCTGGTCAAAGTAGCTGCGCAGATTGCCGAGCTGGGCTTTCTCGACCAGATTCTGCGCCTGAATAATCGAGCTGGAAATCGCGTGTACCAGTCGTTCCAGTGAAAACGAAGCCATAAGTTCACCTGTCCTTTTGAGAGCCTGATTGCAGTAATGCCGCGGTGTTTTAGCCGATCAGAGCTGCGGCTTGCGAAGCGGTCAGCCGTTGCCGCAAAGCAGGTTAAACCTTTGCCAACAACGCCGGGTTGTAAAGTCGAAATCGCGAATTTGGGCCTAAATCAGAAAAATATCAGCGCTACATCAGATTTTTATAATATGTGGATGACTGCAGCGCAGGTTGTCGCAATGCGTGGTGTTGCACAATTGCGCCGGCAGGAAGGTGTGGGGTTCAGAAAGTTGCGCCGATACTGAATTTGTGCCTGGAATCAAACAGGTCCAGCGAGGCTCTTGGAGCTTTGGGTAATAGCAGCGTCAACTCGGTGCGGTCGTATTGCCATGACCAGCTCAGCCGGATCTTGTCGGTTAAGGCGTAACGTAAGCCTGATTCGGTATTCAGTTCCCGCTCAAAGTCGAAGATCGCCAGCGGCTGGCTCAACAGTTCGAGCCAGGCGCCTTCACTGAACACTTCCAGCCGGGTGCCGGGCCATTTATGACTGAAATCCCATTGCAGTGACATCGTGTTGTAGCCCAGCGGGGAGTGAAAATCCGGCAACAGCCGGAAACTGTCATCTTCGCGGAAGTAAGCCTGTTTGCGACCTGCAAGTAAGATGAGGTCCAGCCGCGTCGGGCCCTGTTGAAAAAACGCATAACCCGGGCCTGTACTGAGATCGATGTTTTTATAGTCGCTGGCCAGATAGTTGTAGTTGTATTCGGTGTGCAAGCGCCAGAACAGCTGTGGACTGTAGAAATAATCCAGTCCCGGATTCAGGCCATATTGGTGCGTTTTACGCGCAGCTTCTTTGGTTTCGTAGTCGTAATGCGCGTCGAATTTACTGCGCCAGTCGCCCAGCCGATACTCAAAGCGTTCGCCAAGACTATAACTTTGCGCCTGCTCTTTACCGGCCCGGCTGGCGGCGCTGAAATCAAGCTGCAGTGACCATACATTGGCAGGCGCGGCGTTTGTGGCTAATTGCAACGCAGTTGTAGTTGCAGATTCTGTTGACGGTTGTTCGTTCTGTTGACCTAAAGGACTGAGTGCCAGTACTTCACTGCGTTTAATTTTCACATCACCCGCATAAGGGGTATGGATCACCAATTCGGTTGCCAGACTGCTTTTCAGTTCGCCACTGACTAAATCACCGTTTTTCAGCTTTACCTGATACAAGACGGTGCTGGCGGCTAATGCCAGAGTGGGTAGTAAACTTAAGCAGAGCAGGACTGCGGCTATCAAACGCAAGCACATAAGCAAATCAACAAACTCCTTTTGAGACATTGCAAGATCATGGCTTGAAGTCGCGGTGAAACTCAATGGGTTTTGACTAAATTGCTAAGCAAGGCTAGGCAGCCAGCCAGCGGGAATTGTTCCGCGATCGAGACGTAGAAGGTGAGACTCAAATTAAACA
>CALJUX010000024.1 GCA_937978655.1 uncultured Chromatiaceae bacterium | reverse complement strand
CGACCACCGAGATCTACACTCTTTCCCTACACGACGCTCTTCCGATCTGGGTACTGAACTATCTCAATACCCACCCGCAAGCCACGGCCAGGGACATGATTGAAGCCAGTGCGGAACAGCGCCAGCAGGTATATCGCTGGTTGTTTAAAACCCCAAACCGCAAGGCGCGGGATGCCCGCATCCGCATTATGCTTGAAGTTGAGGCCTTTACCGATATTCATCAGCGCTGGGCCCGGCTGGGTTACCCCTTTGATCACCTGGTGCCAAGTTTGGGCACTGCACTTGGCAGCTCCGGCGACAGACCGGCTGCACTGGCAGAGCTGATGGGCATTATTCAAAACGATGGGGTGCGTTTGCCGACAATCCGCATCGACAGCCTGCATTTTGCCGCTCACACACCTTATGAAGTGCAGCTGGGCTTCAACGCCGGCGCCGGTGAACGCGTGATGCGGCCGGAAGTGGCGCGGGCGCTGAAAAAAGCCCTGGGTCAGGTCGTAGCTGACGGCACAGCCCGCCGCTTAAACGGCAGTTTTGTCAAAACCGACGGTGCGCCGTTGCAGGTTGGCGGTAAAACCGGCACTGGGGATAACCGGGTGGCCACGCAGGTGGTCCGCGGCAAAACCGTCGCGTCCACCGCCACCAGCCGCACCGCGACTTTTGTATTTTATCTCGGCGACAGTTATTTCGGCACGCTGACCGCTTTTGTGCCGGGCAAAGGTGCGGATGACTTCAGCTTTACCTCTGCCCTGCCATTGCAGGTGCTCAAAGGCATGGCGCCGATTTTGCGGCCTCATGTCGTAAAAACCACGCCAATGTGTCAGCCGGTGCCGCGCTGACCGGCTCAGCGGCTGATCTGGTAGCGCACTTCAGCCGCACAAAACATCAGGCGTCCTGCAACGCTTTGAGCCGTGCCAGCAGCGGCGCATTTTTCTGTAATCCCTGAGATGGCGGCAATACCAGCGTCGATTTCAGTGTTAAGCGCGCCTTCGGCAAATCGCCAAGCCTAATCCACTCCTGCCGTGGGCTTTCAAATGGCATACTGGCCGCTTCATAAATCACCACCTGATGATCCGCCGGGTACTGCGGTGCCAGGAGATCCACCAGTAATTGCAGTTCGGCTTCACCGGTATCAAAACGGGCAATACTGCGATCGCCCGCCAGCGTAATTTGCCACAACACCAGGTAAGCGCTGGGATCAATCACCCGCTGGTAAAACATAAACTGGCTGGCTTCATAATACTGACAGCCGACCCGGCCCGGATCTATGCCCAGGTCGGCATGCAGACAATCAGCAGCACTGATGCCTGCCAGCATCTGCGCTTCGTAACCTTCCTGTCGCGCCAGTTCAATCACTTTATGCGGCGCATAGGCAAACACGCCGGGATGGCCATAAAAAGCCCCGACCACAAATTTACCGGCCCGCACTTCGGTCAACATCAGCTCAATCATTTGCTGATAGGTTTCATGGCGGGATTTACCCAATTGGTACAAAGGCGCAAAACTACGTACATCCGGATTCATCGTTTGCAGCCATTGTTCGCTGATCCCATCAGTGACAGCAGCAAACACCACATCCGCAGCCTGCAGGTGACTTTTGGCGACCGGTGTTAAATGCGCACCCAGCATGATGCCAGTACCGACAATGACAATCCGCCCTTCGTTTGGCATGTCATACTCCTTTTACGGCTTTTTTCGCTATTGTTACAACTGATGCTACGACAGCAGCCTTTGATTTACAAAACAAAATGCATGCTTTACTCTGTAGTGTGCCCGGCGGCAGCGGCTGACGATCGCGGCAGTTTTTGTCGCTCCTCGCCGCCATCTGTATAAGCCTGTCTTTGATTTACAAAAGAATTTGATTGCTCTAGTCTGAGGTACCGCTCACCCAGCAGTGTCTTGTGATGCACAAGTGACGGCGCCAGACAGCACAGCGCGAGCGAACTCAATGCCAAGATTAATCACCACCAATTGAATAATAAGGAATAGTTATGTCAAACGTGATTCAGATGCTGGAACAAATGGCGGTCAATACCACGCTGAAAAGTCAGCGTAGTCAGCTGATCAGTGAACTGGCTGCAGAGCATCAGTTGTCTGCAGAACTTGAAGCCGCTATGCAGCAGGCCGATTTATCCGGGCTCATCATCATGGCCGGCGCCAATGGTGGCGGCGCACCTTTTATTGTCGCCCCAGATGACGGCGAAGCGCCGGACGAAGACGATGACGACGAAGACGATAAAATCAGTCACTAAATCAAAGTTGAGTAAATGAATGTCAAATGTGACCCGGGGTCTGCTGCTGTGGGCAGCAATTGCTTCATGTCAGGTCGTTGCGCAGCAAAACAACGACGTTGAAGCGCTGTTGCTGGCAGCAGATGAAGTCCGAAGTGCAGATCCGGTCGCGTTTGACAACTTATTGAACCAACTGAAAATGGCGACCGCAGTAATGTCGCCATCTCAGACTGACCACCTGAAATTTCTCAAAGCCTACAAAGATGCCTATAGCGGGCAATATGCACTGGCAGAGCCGGTGCTGCAGGCATTAATTACCGAAGGCAAAACGGCAGTGCTGCGTTTTCGGGCCGCATTTACACTGGCCAATATCCAGATTATCCAGCGGCAGTTTATTCCGGCTTTTTCCAATCTGACGATCGCCCTGACGCATTTGCCCGACATTGATGACGACAAATGGCGCATTCAGGCGCTGACCTCCATCGCTTTCACTTATATGGAAGCCGGTGTTTATCAGGAAAGTCTGGAATATCTGGCACAACTGAAAAAATTTGCGCTCAAAGGCCGTGACCACTGCCTGTACCTGTCATTCCTGTTACAGAATCATCAGCATCTCGGCATGGCCGTGACAACGGCGGATATTCATGCTGCAGAACAAGCCTGCAGCGCGGCCAACGAAGCCACGATGCTGGCGATAGTAAAGCTGCAATATGCAAAATTATCGATTAAGAACAAAGATTTAAACGGGGCGCTGAGCGCTTTGCTGAAAATGGAAACCGAAGTTGAACTGACCCGGTTTCCGCGTACCGCTACCGAGTATTATCAGTTGCTGGCGACAGTCTATGCGGAGCTTGGACAGTACAATGAGGCCGAAACGGCGCTGGCGACCATGTACCAGTTTGGTAACAAAGTTGATTTCAGCCTGCCGATAGTGGCGGGCTTAAAACTTCACGCCGATATTGCAGCCCAAAAGCTGGATTTCGCAAAAGCCTACCAGCTGCAGCAAAAGTATTCTGAAGCCGAACGTGCGATGCGCGACGAAAACTCCAACCGGTTGCTGGCCTATCAGCTGGCAAAAGGCGAGCTGCTGAAAAAGAACCAGCAACTACAACTGATGAAAGAAGAGTTTCGCGTGATGGAGCTGGAAAATCAGCTGAAAAATCAGCAGGCTCAGCGCGACAGCTTATACATCTTGCTGCTAAGCCTTGCCAGTATAGTGCTGGTCTATGTGACCTACCGTTTGGTGCGCCGCCACCGTTTTTACAAACTTGCGGCAGAAAATGACGGTCTGACTGGCATCAGTAACCGGCACTTTTTTGATCTGCAGCTGCAAAAACAGGTCAAGCGGTGCAAGCAACAACAAAAGTCGTTGGGTGTCATTGTGTTTGACCTCGATTTCTTTAAGCAAATCAATGACAGTTATGGTCACGACATCGGCGACAAAGCACTGCAGGCGACAGTGCGGATCTGCAATCATTTTATCCGCAGCGGCGATATTTTTGGCCGCATCGGCGGTGAGGAATTTGCCATTGCCCTGCCCGATTGCCAGCCGGATAAAGTGCTGATGCTGGCCGAAATTTGTCGGGACGCCATTGAGCAACTTGATTGCAGCGACATTCAAAAAGGGCTGAAACTGACTGCCAGCTTTGGCGTGGCTTATAGTCAAATCAGCGGTTATCAATGCAGTGAACTGATGCGCCATGCCGATCAGGCGTTGTATCTGGCCAAATACAATGGCCGCAACCGGGTGGAAAGTTACGACCAGATGCAGCACCCGCCGGGCCGGCCGCTGATCCATAGTCCATTGCGCTGACGCTGCTCAGGATAAACGTAAAAACCCGTCCGGCACCTGTTCAGTCAGAAACTGTTGCAGCTGCTCGTCGTTCAACGGCCGGGCAAAATAATACCCCTGACCGATATCACATTTATGTTTCTTCAGCAGTTGCAGCTGCGCCCGGTTTTCCACGCCCTCAGCCACCACGGTCAATTCCAGTTTTTGCACCATGGCGATAGTCGACACGATGATCTGATAATCGGCATCATTTTCCAGCATGCCAAAAATAAACGACTTATCGATTTTAATGATGTCCACCGGCATCTGTTTTAAATAACTCAGGCTGGAGTAACCGGTGCCAAAATCGTCAATGGCAAAGCAAAACCCCATCCCTTTTAACTGCCGCATCATCGCCAGAGTGATGTCGATATTTTTGACTAAGGTGCGCTCGGTCAGCTCCAGTTCAAAGTGATTGGCCGGCAAGCCAAATTCGTCCAAAAGTCCTGCCAGTACTTGCGGCAGCTGCGGGTCGAGGAACTGACCCGCGGATAAATTAATCGACAGCCGGATATGGCGGTAGCCTTGCGCAATCAGCTGCTGCACCATTTCAAAACCGCGGCGAAACACCCAATATCCCAGCTCAACCATTTGCGGCGAATTTTCCAGCACACCAATAAATTCGTCCGGGGTGACCATACCACGCTGTGGATGGAACCAGCGCAGCAACGCTTCAAACCCAACCAGCCGGCCAGTCGCCAGCTCAATCTGTGGCTGCAACACCAGATAAAACTGTTGCAGCCGGATGGCATCTTTAATGTCGCTTTCGAGCTGAATACGGCTGGATAACCGCTGATACATCTGCTGGTCGTAGCCGGTGAATGCAGCGCCGCCCTGCTCCTTGGCATTGTACATGGCAATATCGGCCTGGCGGATCAGATCATCGGGCAAGGATTGCGGATCTGATGACATCGCGACGCCAATACTGCCGGACACATAAAACAGCTGGCCATTAAGTTCAACCGGCTGCGCAAAAGCCTGCAAGATCCGGTTCGCCACTTCCGCCGGCTGTTCATCGGACTGCACATCGGTCAGCACCAGCACAAATTCGTCACCGCCAAAACGTGATGCCAGATCTGTTGGCCTGATGCAGGATTTCAGCCGGCTGGCCGCTTCCACCAACAGCAGGTCGCCGGCAGCATGGCCCTGGGTATCATTCACCAGCTTAAAGTTGTCCAAATCAAGAAACAGCACGGCAATGCGCCCCGGATGCCGCTCCAGAGCCGCCAGGTATTTCTTAAGTTGGAACAATAACATATTGCGATTTGGCAGCCCGGTCAGCAAATCGTACATCGCGATGTTTTCCAGCTCACGGGTATTTTGTTCAATTTGCTGATGCAACTGTTCCAGTTCCACACTCAACTGGTTGGCTGCACGCCCCAGCACGTCCAGTTCGTCCTCAAACAACAGCGGCCGTTTCTGGCTGCGATCGCGAAACTCACGGAATTGTCGCAGCGCCAGCAGCGGCAGATTGGTCGCCATCTGCAACAGCCGCAGGCTCAGGCGCTGGGTACTGACGTAAATCAGCACCGCCAGCACAACAAAACAGGCCAGCGCAAAGATCACCATCTGATACTGATATTCCGCTTTGGTGCGGGCAAATTTATTGGTGTCGTCCACCAGCGCCAGATAATAGCCCTGGCCATTGCCGACCAGTGGCAAAAAGCTAATCAGATAATGCTCGGCGCCAATCTGTACCGGCAGGCCATGCTCAATCGCCTGCTTGACAGTCGCCTGCGCCGGTAATGCAGAAAACACCGACGCCATCCGGCTGGCATTGGACAAACTCAAGAGCTGCAGCTCACGCGCCGGCCGCTCCAGATCACCTTCAATCCGCACTATCGCCACTTCAGAACCAACGCCTTGTTTCAGCGACGCCAGCACGTCCAGTAAGGTGGTAGACAAGGCGGCCACCGCAACATCGCCGCGCTGATTCTGCACCGGCACCAGCACCATTTTGGAACAATGCTCGGCACAAACGATTTCGCTGAACGGCTGTAACTCCATCAGCACTTGCTGGACAGCCTGACGCACCCGTCCGGGCACTTCCGGCGTTGAGGCATACAACAACACCCCGTCCTGATCAAACAGCCACTGATGTTCAACATTCAGATGCAACGCTATGGTGTCATAGTGTCGGGCCAGCTCTTTGGCGAAGCGGGTAAAATCGGCCTGCTCACGGATATTGGCCATATCGGTAAAAGATTCCAGCCAGCTGCGCAGCTGATTTTCCAGCAGCATATTCAGATGTTCGAATTGTTGTTGGCGCAGTTGCAGTTGTTTTTGCTGTTGTAAACGAAAATCCTGTTCCATTTTGACAATAGCAAAGCTGGTCAGCACCACAGTCATCAACAACAAAGCGGACAAGGTTAACGCCAGGATTTTCCAGGGCAGACTGAGAAATGGCCGCATAAGCTCAGAACCAATACAACAATTGCACAGCCCACAGGTCATGATGCCGGCTGCGGTTGATCTCGATGGCCGGCACGACATTGGGGCCCAGCCGGCCGGTACCGGTGGTCCAGTGATATTCCAGTTTGATCCTGAGCTGTCTGGCCAGATCCTGCGTCACGCCAAGGCCCCAGTCCCGCTGATAACCAAAATAACGTGGGATAAGACCGCCAGACTGCAATGGCAACAAGGCACCGCCGCGGTCATCTTTATTGGCGGTGTACCAGTCATAACTGGCATAGAGCCGGGTGCTGTCGGTCCAGCTGTAACTGCCAAGCAAAAAGGCACCCTGAGAAAACTGATCGCGGGTAAAGCCGGGCAAATAAAAGCCGCGGGCATTCACCCGTTCCTGCATCAGCTCACTGGACAGTTCCCACAGTTCAGCGCTGTAGCGCCAGTTTGCCATCACCCGCTGCACGGTAAACTCGCCGTCAAAAAACATATCGGCCGGGGCTTTACGGTAACTGAAATCAGAATCCAGCAGCGAAATGCCCCATTGGGTCTGGCTGTTTGCCGGCCGGAAAAATACCGTGGCCTGGTGGACAAATTTTTGTTCGGTATTGCCCTGGATCAGCGTGGAGATCACCCGCTGACTGTTTTCTTTTTCAATCGGCGTGGCACCATAACTCCAGATCAATTCGAATTCGCCAAGAGCGGTGCTGTTGGTCGACTGCAGTGCAAGCCCGTCAGAACCCACCGCAATATCGCGAAATGCATCAAAATAAATCGATTGCGGCAACACAATCATCGGCCGGGTCAGCGCGACGTCCCGGGTGCTGGAATACAGCCAGTGCATATTTTTAAAACGGCCGGCATACAGATTTAATTGCCAGTCCAGACTGTTCACCGCTGTCCAGTTCAGAAACAGATAATCAATCCGCCAGCCCGAGGCATAACGGTTACCGCCGTCCAGATACATCAGCTGACCGGATAACCGCCAGTCCGGGCTCAGTTTGTAACTGCCATTGAGGCCAAACTCGGTCAGATCTGTGCTGATCTTGCCATCGTCATTAACAAAGTTACTGTCTTTGGCCTGCATCAGCCCTTGCGAGACAAAACCATGCCAGTGCCAGTTGTCTTCAGCAACAGCAGATGTCGCCCCGCACAAAGCCAGCAGGCCCGCGCTAAGGTTTGATGGGAATGACTTTAACAACCTGAGTTTCATCCTGTTTCTCGATATAACCTATGGCGCCTGGTGTTGCGGCAATTGCCTGCAACATCGCCTGTTGATCCTGTAGTTCGGTTGGGGGAGTTCCGGTGCCGGAATAGGTCAGCTTTTGCCAGACCCGCTCCAGCTGGTAAGGAAACATTTGCAGCTGGTCGCGGCAAAATTGCAGATTGGCAGCCGATCGGGCCGGCAACGTGAACACCCGAATGGCGACGCCGTCAGGCCATACCACCTGACGCATCAGATAGATACTGCGTAACTGCGCCTGTGACAAGGTATCCACCTGTACAGAAGGATGAGCAATGACCTGCACCTGTGCACTCAGATCCGCAGCGACCAGCGGGAATTGGCACAGCCAGATGCAAAAACCAAGAAATAACCTTTTCACGATGTCCTTCTGTGCTGGACCAATCACCAGTCCAGGTTGAATCCGGAAGCTTAAGGCAGTACAGCCGAGTATAGCCGAACTGCCTGAAAAGCAAGAAAGAATGCCAGAAAAACAACAGTTTACACAAAATTATCATTTGCGGAAAATTTGATTGGCACAAACAGCTGAGGCCGGACAGCCCGGCCTCAGTGTTGACTATCCGCCGGATCAGGCCTTTGGCGTCAGTTCAAATACCGTCAGCGTGCCGCTGACTTCATTGGCCATCAGTAACAGGGGCTTGCCGCTCGGACTGTTCGCCGGCGGGATAAACAGCAAAGACTCCGGGCCTAAATCGCCGGCCTGGGCCACATTGCCGGTCACTACCGCCGGTACCTTGTCATCATTGATGTTGTAGACCGCATTCAAATCACGGTTAAAGCTGTAATCGACAAACTGCGGCGCGTATGGATTGGAGATATCGTACACATAAATCCCGCTCATCCGCTCAGTGCCGATAAAGGCATAAGTACGGCCGCTGATTTGCCCGAGTGCCAGCGCTTCCGGTTCCGGTCCTTTGTCATCCGAACGGTTATCCCCTTCGCCAGTCAGGTGGTTGGCGTTAAATTTGTCACCGTGCACCCCGGCAGCGATACGTTCGAAATCGTTGCCGCTGTCAAACACCTGTTGGCCATTCTGGTCCCAGATGCTGAACGACCGGGCGCCATATGCATACAGCGCCTCGTATTCGCCGTTGCTGTTCTGCCCCAATGCGGTGGTGACATTCAGCCGGCCCAGCACATCGGCATGATACGGCTGACGTGCGCTCAGCGCTGCAGAACGTTTTAGCGCCGAAACGCGTTTTTGCTCAGAAAAACCCGCCCAGTCACGCGCATCACCTTCATTGGCACTGACATAAAAAGCCCCGCCCTGCCAGCTGAAACTCTGCAGGGTGTCCGGCTGATACATGCCATAAAGACCCGGCACCGTCTGCAATGCCACGCCATCTTTATTACTGACATCCAGGCTGTTTCGCGCCAGGCTGTGATCTTTAAACCCCAGAGCGATCACTTTGTCCACAGTGGCTGCGGCCAAATCGATCACCGCCACGGCGTTATTTTCCTGCAAGACCACCCAGGCCTTTTTGCCATCCGGACTGTAAGCGATATATTCCGGCTCCAGGTCCTGTGCCACTGTGGTACCGGCCGGGCCGGCAAATTTCACGCCTTTTGCCGCCAGGCTGGCTTTTTCACTGTTCAGCGCACTGAAACTGACCGTCCGGGCCTGGGTTGCCACCACGCCATTATTCAGCGCAATCAGCGAGACAGAACCTTCAGCATCGACACTGTAATCAGGCGCAGGCTCCGCTTCATTGGCCACCGCCAGCCATTTGCCATCGCTGCTGAAGGTCAGCATATCCGGCTGAACTCCTACCCGGATCGCCTGTTTCAACAAAGGCGCGCCCTGACTCAAATCGTAAATCAGCGCCACACCGGCGCTGCTGCGGTTTTTATTCTCCACCGCAACGGCCAGCCACTGGCCTTGCACACTGATCGAGTTGGCAAAACCCAGCGCAACCGTTTCATCCTGATCGCTGCTGTTGCGGACCGTCACAGTCGTCGGCAGCGTCAGGGCCTGACTGGTCAGCGTATTGGCCGTCAGCGGGTCGGTCAGCGCCTGACTTTTGATCGAAGCCGCGTCCAGCACTTCAATACGGTTTGCCGCACCATTGACCAGAAAAATACGTTTAGACGCCGGATGAAATGCAGTGATCTCCGCCGCGCCGGCACCGTAGCTGCCGGTGACAAAACGTGCCACCGGCTTTAACTGCATGCCAACCGGCGCATTCTGGCCATCAGCACCATTACTGCCGGACGGCCCGGCCACACCAGCCTGACCGTTAGCGCCAGCAGCGCCGTCTTTGCCATCGATGTTGCACCCTGTCAGCGCAACAGACACCAGCAACGCCAGTGCAGATACCGTAAACCTTTGCATGTAGTTCTCCGCAGAATTTGAAAAAACAAGACGGTAGAGCCTGCACATGACAAAGGTATGAAAACGGCATGGCGTTCTGATGACAAAGACCCGGCGAAAAAAATCCCGGAAAAACATCGGCGCCCCCCTTGTAAATCAGCGCCAGAAGGCAACACTAGAAGCTGGTGACTGTGAATAAATAACGGAGTGGAACTTGAACGCTGCCGAATGTGCTCTTCAGGTTGGGGAAATTTTTGCGCTTCCCGATACCTGCCTGAAAATAAAAGAAATTATTGACGACGAAATCAGCGATATCGAAGAGATCGCCGCCTTAATCTCTTATGATCCGGTGTTGTCGTCCAAGCTGCTACGGCTGGCCAACAGTGCTTTGTATAACTTCCCTAAACAAGTGGAGACAGTGCAAAAGGCGGTACAGGTGCTGGGTGATACCCAGGTTTATAACCTGGTCGTGGCCAGCGGCGCTGCGGAAGCCTTCTCCCGCTTAAAACCCGATGTGATCGCCATGGATAAATTCTGGGAGCACAGCATCAACACAGCACTTATCGCCAAACATCTGGCGTTCCAGCTTGGCGTAAAAAAAGATGAGCCGATTTACCTGACAGGCCTGTTGCATAACCTTGGTGAGCTGGTGGTGGTGCAGGTGAAACCCGAGATCGCCAGAATATGTGGCCAGTACAAAAAAGGCGTGAAGCCCTGGCTGAAACAACAGGAACTGCTGGGATTCAGCTACGCCGATTGCACGGTCGAGCTGCTGAAACACTGGCAATTACCGGAACGGATCATTCAGCCGTTAAAACAACTGAATCAGCCTGAGTACTCGCCGGCTAACAAAATCAGTCTGATTTTGCATCTGGCCAGTTGCCTGGCACTGAGCGAAGCCAATCCGGAGGTGTTTCAGCTACATGATCTGGTTGACCAACAAATCCTTGAGGTGCTGGGCCTGAGCAAAGACGATTTACGCGACGCCAGCAGCTTTGCCTTCCTGGAAGGCATGTCAATCCTGAGCCTGTTAAATCCGGCGCTGTTCAGTATTTTCTGACCGCAGAAAAGCACACAGCGGGCATCAGAGCCCGCTGTGTTACGTTTGCCCGGTCGGGCTTATCAGTCACGAACAATGGTCATTTCGTCCAGCAGATTCTGGGCACCATCGACATATTGCATCATCCACAATACAAAACGGATATCTACATGGATGGCGCGGGTAATGGCCGGGTTAAAGTACCAGTCTTTGCTAATAGATTCGTAGGTGGAGTCAAAATTCAGCCCAACCAGCTCACCTTTGCCATTCATCACCGCAGAACCAGAGTTGCCGCCAGTGGTATCGGCGCTTGATAAGAAATTCAGCGGCACCGAATCAAACGGCAGCGCCGGCTTCGCAGCAAGATCCGCATAATAAAAACCGTCATACTGCTTAGCCTGATAGGCTTTCACCAGGTTAGCCGGCAACTGGAATACGCCTGTTGGCTGTTGTTTGGCAATCATACCGCGTACTGAGGTAAAAGGTGTTTTGTACAAACCATCCGCCGCCGGATAACCGTCAACATGGCCATAAGTGATCCGCAGCGTACTGTTAGCATCCGGATATACCGGCTGGCCTTTGCTCTGATTAAAAGCAATCACGGCCTGCATATAGGCCGGGCGACTTTGCAGCAGTGCGCCCTGAATGGCCTTTTGTTGTTGCTCCAGGGCGATTTGCTGCGCAGACACCGCGACTGCAGCTTTGATAAAAGGGTCGGTACTGTTGGCAAAATCAGCCGGCGATTTATCCAGCCAGGCCAGCCGACCGGCACTGCTGCCTAACGTCGTCTTGTCATACCAGGGTTTTAATATTGCGCTGATTTGCGCAGCGCTCAGGCCCGGCACCAGCCCTAAAGCATCATCCAGCGCCTTGACCCGCAGCAGCGGTTTTTGCTGTAAATAGACTTCAAGCTGCTGACTCCACAGCGCCAAGTCGACGGTCGGCGCAAAACTGGTGTCCAGCCGCTTCAGCCGGCCCTGCCACATTTTCATATCCCGTTGCTGATAGCCGATTTCCCGGTCGCTGTCCGGCTTTTGACGTTCCTGCGCCAGGCGGTACAGATCCTGGGCGGCTTTAAACAAGTCGCTGCGTCTGGCATTGTCAAAATACCAGGTCTGCTGCTGATAACGCTGTTCGGCACTGACCACTTCTTTGAGTGCCGCCAGCGCCTGTTGGTGGACCTTACGGCTGCTGTCGGCGCCAATCCAGTCGGTCAGCGCCTGTTGTTGCTGTTGTTTGATGGCATGGATATCGGTGGCTTGAAACCCATCCAGCAAGCCCTGCATTTTTTTCATCCGGTTGTTGTAACCTTTGACCACCGACGCATACCGTACCTGCAAGGCCGGATCTTTGGCGCCAAATGCGTCAATGGTGTGGATCATCTGCGAAAACGTGGTCACGCTGGCCGGATACTGCCAGTCACGGGCAAAGGCAATCTCTTCTGCCAGCCGGTAACGACTGGTCTGTCCCGGATAACCAGCCAGCAAAATCCCATCGCCGGCTTTGACGCCATTTGCGTTGATTTTTAAATGAAACTTCGGCTGGTACGGCACATTGTCTTTGGCAAAAGGCGCCGGTTTGCCGTCTTTGCCGACATAACCGCGCAGGAAAGCATAATCACCGGTATGACGCGGATATTCATAGTTATCAATGTCGCCGCCGAAATTACCCACCGATTCGGTGGGTGCATACACCAGCCGGACATCCTGGATCATCAATTGTTTAATCAGGAAAAATTGCAGACCATGATGAAAACTGACCACATTGCAGCGGTAATTTGCATCACTTTCACAAGCCTGGATCAGTTGTTTTTTGCCTGCTTCAATGGCCTCAAACCGTGCCAGATCGGTCAGTTTTGCCGGTAAAACGCCACTGATTTTCGCCGTCACATCTTCAACCAGCTCAGTGACATACAAGCGCTCTGACGGTCCGGCCGGCAATTCTTCTGCCAGTGTTTTGGCAAGAAAACCGTTGGCGATCAGGTTATTTGTGGCCGTGGAGTTTTGTTGCACCGCACCATAAGCACAATGATGGTTGGTGACCACCAGCCCTTTGGGCGAGACAAAAGACGCCGAGCAATAGCCGAGACTGACAATGGCATTCATCGGGTACTTGCTTAAATCGGCTAAATCAGCGGCAGGCACACTAATGCCGCGGGCGCTGAGCTGGGATTGCAGCTGTGGTAGCTGATGCGGTTGCCACTGGCCTTCATCGGCCAGCACGGCAGTGCTAAGCAGCAATACCGGCATAAAACTGTATTTCAACATCGGGAACATCCGTGACAGAAAAAACGCCTAGCCTATAACCGCACAATGTGGCCGGCAAGCCTTGATTTCAGCGGTCGCGCTGAAGCGGCCGCAGTATGCGGCATATCACCGGTCGCCGCGGTCAGACCCGGAACTGCGCCACCAGTCGGTGCAGCTCTCGGGCCTGGTCCTGCATCCGATTAATCAGCTGCAACGCGCTGCCGGCCTCACGGCTGGAGTTCGAAGCCAGTGCCGCCACCTCGCGGATCTGCAGCAACATCTGGCTCAGCGTGTCAGCCTGCTGAGTGGTGGCACCGAACACCCGGTTGATTTGACTGACCACGGCACCGACCTGATCCTGCACCGCCGCCAGCGCCGTGCCGGACTGTTCACAGGCCTGCATACTCTGATCAGCCAGCAACACCGATTGCTGCATTTGCTGGTGCGAGACGCGGGTTTCCTGTTGTATTTCCACAATCACGGCAGAAATTTCCCGGGATGAGGATTCAGCGCGTTGCGCCAGATTACGGACTTCTTCTGCGACTACGGCAAAACCACGCCCCTGTTCACCGGCACGTGCGGCCTCAATTGCCGCATTTAATGCCAGCAGATTGGTTTGTTCTGCAATGCTGCGGATCACACCCACTATCTGGTCGATTTTTTCTGCTTTAGCCGCCAGCTGCTGCAAAGCACTGGCAGAATGATGCACGGTGTCACTCATGTGTTGCATCTGACTGATAGTGCCGTGGATGGCGGCATTGCCCTGCTGCACCGCCGCGGAGGTCTGTTCAGACTGCTGCACCACGATGCCACAACTGTTGGCAATATCCTGCGCCGAATGATCCAGTTGCTGCATTGCACTGGCAAGACCGGCGCTGTGCTGCTCAGAATCATCCGCTTCCTGTTTCAGGTGCTGTGACAATTGCTGACTTTGCTGACCGGCATCAATTAACACTTCAGCACTGTGATGGATATCCTGCACGATATGCTGAATTTTGCTGGCGAACAGATTAAAGTTTTCAGCGATCCGGCCCAGCTCGTCAGCACTTCTGACCGGCAACCGACGGGTCAAATCACCATCGCCGCTGGCGACGTCGTGCAAATTTTTAGCCACCTGATGCAGCTGTGCCAGCATGCCGGTTCTAACGTAAGTACTGATTAACAACAATAAAATCAATGTAATGCTGCCAGTCACCAGCAACAGCGTGGCGACAGAGCCGGCAGTTTCCGGTCCCTGGGCGACGATAGCGGATGTGCTGACGCTCAACGGCTGCTGCATGTTTTGCAGCGCATTGACCAGCAGCGCACTTTGTTGCTGGTAGCGTGTTTGCTGCTGTTGCATCAGCAGCAAAGCATCAAGAGTCCCCTGGATCTG
Organism: uncultured Chromatiaceae bacterium; assembly: GCA_937978655.1. Taxonomy (GTDB): domain Bacteria; phylum Pseudomonadota; class Gammaproteobacteria; order Enterobacterales; family Alteromonadaceae; genus Pararheinheimera. The sequence continues at coordinate 139,229 of CALJUX010000024.1, read as the reverse complement.
TTGTTTGTGCCGGTCAAACAGTTGCAAATAACTGTCCCCCAGCGTCTGGGTGCCAAAATGCGCAGGTGCCGGCATGGTAAATAAACCGGTGGCAACCAGACCATTCACCGCCTCTTGCTGAAATGCGACCGAGTCATGCAGCTCTTTGACCAGTGCCGCTTGTGGTCCCTGCCGTTTGATTTGCTCCAGAAAATACAACTGACGGAAAAAACCAATGTTAGCTTCCATTCCGCCGTCAGCGGCATCCCACTTGCGCTGCAAACCGCTTTCCCAGCTGATCGCCTGACGCGGCGCTTTGATGAGCACTTCGACCTGGCTGTCGCCGACTTCTTCCACAATTTCGCCGATTTCCACAATCTGCGCCACCGTCTGGTTCAGTCTGGCCGCCTGCTGCTGATAACCGGCAAATTCGGCCCGCAGCTGTTGCTGCGCTGTGACAAATCCTGCCAGTGCAGTTTGCAGAACCTGCAGCTGAGCCTGATCTGGCAACGGATTGGCGGCCAGCGCCTGAATACGGCGGCTTAATTCAGTTTCCTGCAATGCCAGCGTTGCGGTGTCAACCGGCAGATCCTGCAGCATTTGCGCCATCATAAATAGCTGTCGGTCGACCAGTCCGACCGCCGCCGCCGAGTCTTCCATCGCCGGCCAGCCCTGCAAAACGGTGCGCTGCAATAAATCGCCCTGCTGCTGATTGCCCCACCAGCCAACGCCGGCCACAGCAATAAACAACAGACAAATCAGCCACAATCCCCCGCTTACTTTTTGCCGCAACGTCATGCTTATCTCCCTTCAGAATTGTGCCATCAGCCGCAGTGTCGCAACCAGACTGTGCGGCCGCGTCGGATCGGCATGGTGGACCCATTGCAGTACCGGCTGCAGTTGCAGCTGTGATGTGACGGTCCACTGCCAATACCCTTCTATCATCTGTTCGGACTGGCGCTCTGCAGCGGTTACCATGCTGTACATCAGGCCAAACTGCTGCGCCTGGGCGCCGGGTTGCCAGACCAGCCCCAGCATCCGGTGCTGGTGCAGGACATCGACATCGTCATTGAGCCCGGACCAGACACCAAACAGCACCAGTCGTGCGCTGAGCTGCTGCTGATGGTTCAGATACCAGCCAGACACGGCGCGCAATGATGTCGCCGTACGGGTAGTCCAGTCGCCGTGATGCCGCCAGTAGCCATACGAAGTCCGGCTGTACGCACTGACGTAACGGCCTTCGGCGACGGTAAACTGGGCGGAAAAATCGCTGTGCCCTTCACCGGCGAAAAAACCGCTCATCCATTGAAAACCTTGTGCCGGCTCATAAAAAACACTGCAGGATGCCGCCGGATCGTAATAAGTTGGCAACGCCACTGCGGTGGGCGTGATCCCAAGTGGCGGGGAGATAAATCCGGCAGCAGCAGGGACAAAGGCAAATTCCAGATTGGCATCGACCTGGCCACATTTGATTCTGCTGGTGTCATCAAGCTGGTATTGCAGGTACAACTCGTAGATTTTATTGAAATGGGCCGCATCAATATTCGAAATGCCCTGAATGTTGTCAGTAAGCAATTCGCCATTGCGGCCACGAAAGGCTTTGAGACTGCCGGCCATCTGCCATTGCGCCGGCAATGCATACTGCCAGTCCCAGCTCAGCAGGGCGCGGGATGCCTGAGATTGCTCGCCGCGAAAGCCTGAGGCCCGGGAGTTGTCATTGATGAGGCTGAATTGATGTTGAAAGTCCGACGCCGGCGCGGCCATCGTCATCACAGCACTGAGCGATAACAATACGGAACTGACCTGCATAACACGCCTCCCTGCCCGATAGTCTCCAAGGTATAGAAAGGTCTGGCGTGACTGTCAAAACACTGATTAAAAAAGTAAAAAACCGGCATTTCGCCGGCTTTTTACTGGACTTCCACGAAAATGAGGTCTACTGCGTCCGGCCGAAAACCGGCAAAGATGCAGAACCGCAGGCCCGGACCTGATACCGGTAACCATAGGGCTGCTGTGTATCCGGCGTGATCACCAGCACTTCAAAGTCGTTTAAATGCACCAGATGCTCGGCGCCCTGCAATACACACTGCGATTTACTCAGGCTTTCCACCTGATATAAAAACCATGCCACACTGCGGTTGATCCAGCGGACTTCCGGATTAATACCGGCTAATCCGGACGACTGCGGCCCGAGCAGGTCAATATCCACCTCGGCCGGACCGGCCGCAGACGCTTGCGCGGCCTCAGCCGGTTCTGCTGATGGCATGCTGACCGCCGCCGGCGCCGCATCAGGCGACTGGAAAATCTTGATAGCCGCGGTGTCACCGGTCAGATAGCCGGTCATCGCAGCCCCCATATACATAAATATCACCGGCAAAAAGCACAGCCGGACCGCCAGCGACAATTTAGGGTAACTGCCGTCCTGCAAATGATGACTGCGCACGCCAAGCGGACGCAGCAGCAGCAATAACAGCAATTTGATGCTGTGCAGGATCAGGTAAACCGACAACAGTACAAAGGCCAGTAAAAAACTCCAGAACGGCGCCAGCAACATCAGCGTCAGGTTGACGCTAAAAGGCACCACTTCCGGGCGTACACCAATCAGGTTATTCACCGAACTGTCGGCCAGAGCAAAACAAAAATTCGCCAGCACCGCATAACTGACCAGGATAAATGCCTTGCCCGGCAAACTATGCCAAATGCGCAAAAAACCTTGCCAGATATCACTGATCACCGCGGTAAACAGGCTGATCCCCAAAGCGCCGAGCAGCCAATACTGCGTGTTGAAGCTCAGTAACCAGCCAAGCACCAGCAACGTGGAGATGAGATAACTACGCTGCGACAGATCCAGCTGTTGCCAGATCTGTCCGCCGCGCCCCCGCCATTCCCTGAGCCACTGCACGGGTTCAGACCTGGGCGCTGTGTTGCTGTGCCCGGCGGATAAGGCCGGTCAGCAGCGGCGACAACACAAACATCAGCACCGCGGAACCGAGGCCTACCCAGCCAAGGATGGCAAAAACTTCAGCATAGATATTCAGTGCATCCGGTACCGCAGTGCCGGCCGGCATCGAAGCCAGCGCGCCAAAGCGGCCCGCGATCATTTCACCAAAAGCTGAGGCGAGGAACCACACGCCCATCATCAGACTGACCACCCGCGCCACCGATAATGCAGTGACCGCCGATAAGCCAATCGGTGACAACGCCATCTCACCAATCACCAGTACAAAATACGCCAGGATAAACCACCAGAAACCGGCAAGGCCGCTGTCCAGCGGGTTCAGCGCAGCATATTGCAGAATAAAATGCGCGAGGCCGGCACATAACAGCGCCAGCCCAAACTTATTCGGCGCCGACGGATTCCAGCCTTTGCGGTCCAGCCAGGGCCATAACCAGGCAAATGGAAACGCCAGCAGCACAATAAAAAATGAGGCGACAAAGGTCAGTTGCGACGAATTAAAGGCAAAGCTGAACAGGCCCAAATCGAAGGTCGGGCTTTCCATCACCCGGTCTGAATACGCCAGCCAGCTGCCGTACGTTTGTTCATACAGGCCCCAGAACACTGCAGAAATGGCAGTTAATACCATCAGCATAATCATGTTGGCGCGTTCCAGCGCATTACATTGGATAAAAATGAACTTAAACCACCAGACCATCAGCACCAGTGTCAGCGCGACGGCGACGACTTCGGTGGCGGTGATTTCCGCGCCCGGCGCCATGCCCAGCATCGTACCTAAAGCACCAAAATCGATGCTGGTCTGCAGGATTTGCTGCACAACCGCAACGCCAAGCAATGCCAGCAGATAAATCAGCGTTTCGCGGCGTATACCGGCGACTTTTTCCGTTAACAATGCCGGATTGGCAGGCTCCGCCTGACCGTGGAAATGTTTAGCGCCTTTGAAAAACACCACTAAACCGAGTAATAAACCAATACCGGCGGAACCAAAACCATATTCCCAGCCATAGGCAATGCCAATCCAGCCGACAAACAGACTGGAGAAAATCGCCCCTAAATTAATGCCCATGTAAAACAGCGTGAATGCCGAATCGCGGCGTGGGTCACTGTCGATATAAAGCCGGCCAACGATCGTCGAGATATTCGGTTTGAGGAAACCAACCCCGACAGCCACCAGCGCCAGCGAGGCATACATCACCTGCAGTGCCAGCAGATCAGCACCACCGGCCGCGCTGGCCTGCGTGCCTTTATAAGCCATGCCGAGCATCCCGACCGCCATCAGCGCGCCGCCGAAGGTCACCGCTTTACGCATACCGAGGTATTTGTCGGCCAGCAGGCCACCGACCACTGGCAACGCATAGGCCAGGCCGGCATAAGTCCCCAGCAGCAGGTAACCATTTTTATCACTGAATAAATGATGTTGGGTCAGATAAAGAAACAGCAGCGCTTTTAAACCGTAAAAAGCAAAACGTTCCCACATTTCGGTAAAAAAACAGACAAAAAGTCCGACCGGATGGCCCAGCCATTGTTTCTGGCCGGCCAGCACGTCATGTGTTGAGGTCATAGGGATCCCGGAGTTTGATTGTTATCGTTATCAGCCGGCGGAAGCGGCAAGCGTTGTACTATACCACGCCGGCCTGATTTAGGAAGTCAGGCCCGTCAGGCGTCCTTTGCAGGGGATGGCGGCGTGTCGTTTGCAAGCCGGGCTTGTTGTTGCTGCCATAACGCCAGCTGTTCACGATAATAGTCCCAGACACAAGGGCAGCAGCTGCCACTGCCACAACATTCGTTGCTGCCGGGCGGCTCGGGTTTTTCAATCAGTTTGACAGTGTTGGCGGGTACAGGCATAAAGGCTCCGATCTTTTTGCTGACTTCAGAATGCAGATGAACCCACATTACAGCCGGATCTGGCAGACAGTGCAACAAATCCCGCCAGGCAGGGTGGCCAGTTATGGCCAAATCGCTGATCTGGCTGGCTTGCCCGGCCGTGCCCGTCTGGTCGGCAAAGCGCTGGGAGCCAGTCCGGCGCCTTTGCCCTGGTTTCGGGTGGTGCGCAGCAATCTGACCCTGGCGTTTGCGCCAGGCAGTGCTGAAGCCGCCGAACAAAGTGCCCTGCTGCGCTCAGAAGGCGTGATACTGCGGGGCGTCCGGGTGCCGGCCTGTTATCACTGGCAACCGGATCTGGCCGAACTGCTGTTTAACCTGCAGTTCTGACTCAGGGCTTCGCGTCAGCCCTTACGTTCGTTGCCCTGAATAAAATAACTGACCTGCGCCCGCGGGTTCAGATATTCATATACCGCCTGTGGCAACGCAGAAGGTTTCAGCACTTTGCTGATACTGAGCTTGCCTTCCTGCAGCGAAATGACCGGCGCTTCCAGCCGCGGGATCTGTGGGTCATACACCAGCACATTCGGATACAACAGCTGGTCGCTGTTCACCGACATCACCAGCCCGACCCGGTCATCGCTGAGCTGAACAATAGTGCCCGGCGGATACACGCCCATCATTTTGATTAACTGGCCCATTTCACTGGCACCCAGCTTGCCTTTCATCGTTTTAAACAGGAAGGACATTGCATGGTGCGGTGAGCGGGCTTTGGCCGGGTCGACCGGATGGCATAAATTATCAAACTCATTGACGACGGCGACCACTTTAGCCATAGCGTCAATCTCAGGCTCTTTCAGTCCCAGCGGATAGCCACTGCCATCAAGGTATTCATGGTGCTGCTCTACGACTGGCCAGGCCTGTTTGGGGAAAGACTCGGTGAGTTTCAGCAGCTCAATGCCATAGCGGGTATGCATTTTCAGCAGATTGGCTTCGGGGGCGGTTAAGGGTTCGGTTTTGCGCAGGATTTGTGTTGGGATCTTCAGCTTACCGATATCATGGAACAAGGCGCCAAGGCCGGTCAGTTTGACCTGCTCCGCCGACATCCCGAGATTTTTTGCCAGCATCATCGATAACACTGACACGTTCAGGACATGGTAATAAATGCTTTCCTGCTCTTTACCGGCCTGTGAGATCAGGTGCAGTACCAGTGAATCCGCATTGATGATAGTGTCAGCTATCTGATGCACCAGACCGGTCGCCTCGTCCACCGCCTGCAGTGGCCGGCTGCCGATCTTCGACATGACATTTCGCACCTGCACCATAGATTGTTCAAAGGCTTTTTCAGTGCGCTGTAACTGCCGGCGCTGCTCTTTCGCCTGCTCTATCCGTTCGTTTTTCTCGCGTTCGAGCTGATAACGCAGCAGGCTGGCCTGTTCGGCCAGCTGTGCGGCCGGGGCAGCCTCGGCATGAGTTTCCACGCTGCTTTTGTCCGGGAAAAAATAGACAAACTCCAAATCCAGCGTCTGGATAATGGCGATCTGTTCATGATTTTCCACTTTAAATTTATTGGTCAGAAATGGATGTTTCATCCAGTTCACCGGTAACTGAATGAAATAACCAATTTTGACCTGAGACGGACTTATTTTCGCAACTGACACGCCACACCTTTAATTTGGCACAGAAAAAACTGCAGCCGGCAGAACAGCACTGGATCTGGCGACAGTTTAGCAATCTATCCGTTAAATGTCTTTGAAATCACTGACGATCTGCGCCTGATGCCCGCCACATACCGACAGAATGTAAGCGAATTGCAAAGCCGGCCCTAACCAGATGTAAGCGCGTACAAACGGCGCTGATACAGACTGGTTAATTCCGCAAAGTGTTCCAGCACAAAATCGGCCTGTGGCCGAAAATGCTGATTCTGCGCATTCAGATATAAACAGGATGGCATGCCGGCATTTTTCGCGGTACTGAGGTCAAAATGAAAATCGCCGATAAACAATAATTGCGCCGGCGCCCGCCGCCATTGCCGGGCGATGTGCAGTAGCCCGGCCGGGTCCGGTTTGGCCGGCGCATCTTCACGGGTCAGCACGATATCCACCTGGAGCTGCAGGCGTTGCATGCACAATTCAGTGGCGCTGCGCATATTGCGGGTCAGGATCGCCGTCGGGATCTGGTGCCGCTGTAACAACGCCAGCAGATCTGCCGCCCCCGGCATCCAGCTGGCCTGTTTCGCCCCATTGATCTCAAAAGCCTCAATAATGGCCAGTGCCTGCTGATACTCGGCCGGATCTGTTAATTGCTGTAAATGTTCCAGCACCGGGGTCTGGGCTGGCCAACCCAGTTGCTGACATAACAAGGCAAAATCCAGCCGGGAATCGACCAGCGTACCGTCCAAATCAAAAATGACGCCATGATGTTCACCCAATTGCATGCTCTGGTCCTTCATCGTTGGTGGGGCTGTGGAATACGGCGGCCCAGTCATATTGGCTCAGTTGCTGACAAAACCACAACAACGCCTGGCCCGGCTGAGTCTGACGGCGCCAGCCCAGATATAACATCGCGCTGGCACGGGGCACTTCACAGGCTTTGAGCACCAGGCTGCCGGCGCGGACATGGGGCTCAGCCAGATGTCTGGGTAAAAAGCCCACGCCAAGGCCAGCCTGCTGCGCCGCGATTTTGGCCTGCATGCTGCTGACTAGCACCCGGCGCCGGCTGTCAAACAGGCCAGAGTCCCGCGCCGGCAGATCAAGCGCAGAGTCACTGACGACAATCGCAGTCTGTTGTTGCAGATCTTGCTGACTGACGATGCGGTCCAGCTGTGCCAGCTCATGATGCGGCGCCACCGCAAAGACAAATTCCAGCGCCGCCATTGGCTGCAACTGAAACGGGCCTGAAACCCCTTCACCGGACAAGCCGACCGCCAGGTCCGCCCGGCCGCTTTGCAAGGCTTCCCAACTGCCGGCCATCACCTGTTCCGATAAGGCAATTTGCGTCAGCCGGCCCAGCTGATGGAACTGGTCAATCAGACTGAACAAAGGTTGCAGCGGCACCACGGAATCTACCGCAATAACCAGCTGGCGTTCCCAGCCAGTATCGAGCTGGCGCACCGCTTCTTCCAGCTGCCGGCTGGCGCTTAATAAATGCCGGCCCTGCTGCAATAACAACAGGCCTGCCTGGGTCAGCTGAGCTTTTTGTCGGCTGCGGTCAAATAATGCCACGCCAAGGTCGTTTTCCAGCCGGGCGATGGTGTAACTCAGCGCCGAAGGCACCTTGTACAGCGACTCGGCCGCCGCCGCAAAACTGCCTTTGCGATCAATGGCATCCAGTGCCCGCAGCGCCTCAAGTGTCAGAACGGGCTGGATGGCCATGGCCCCTCTTTATTAATTCAATTTTTTTGAACATGAGGGTCAATTTATTCCGCTTTTTTCCAAATATCAAGGCGGTTACATTTATCTCAACGCAGCACAGAGTAGTAGTTAGAGCAGGTGCGGCACCAACCAGACACACAATTTTTGGAGCTGAACAAATGAAAAACTTAATCAAAACTTTCGTACAAAATACCCAAGACCAAACTAACAGCATCGCCAGCCTGGCGCTGCGGGTGCCAACGGGCATCATTTTCGCTGCACACGGTGCGCAAAAACTGTTTGGCTGGTTTGGCGGTTATGGCCTGCAAGGCACCGCCGGCTGGATGGAAAGCATCGGTCTGACACCGGGCATTCCACTGACACTTTTGGCCGGTGGTGCTGAATTTTTTGGCGGCCTGGCGTTATTACTCGGTCTGTTGACCCGCCCGGCGGCTTTTGCGCTGGCCATCACCATGCTGGTGGCTATTTTCAGCGTACACCTGGCAAACGGTCTGTTTATGAGCAACAACGGTTATGAATTTGGTCTGGCGTTGCTGGCTATCAGCGTGGCATTGACCTTCAGCGGTGGTGGCCGTTTTGCCATCGACAACTGGCTGGCGAAAAAACTGGCCTGAGCATAACAACAATACTGGCAGCAGTCCCGGCGGGCTGCTGCCAAAATCTGCCACAGCCATGCTGTCGCATATCAGGAGTACACCATGATTGAAGTAAGAACATCCGGCCAGCGCGGCAGCGCTAATTTTGGCTGGTTACAGAGCCGCCACAGTTTTTCCTTTGGCCGCTATTATGATCCGGCGCAAATGGGCTTTTCTGCCCTGCGGGTCATTAATGATGACCTGGTTGCGCCCGGCGCCGGTTTTGATACCCACGGCCATCGGGATATGGAAATTATCAGTCTGGTGTTAGACGGCGTGATAGCACACCGTGATTCAACCGGAAACGTCGCCGAATTACCAGCAGGCGAATATCAGCTGATGAGTGCTGGCACAGGCATCATGCACAGTGAATTTAATGCCAGGCCAGATCAGCCGCTGCATTTTCTGCAGATCTGGATTGAACCGGACAGCCCCGGCGGCGAACCCGGTTATCAGCAAAAGCCTTTTGCCAGTACGGCGGGCCTGACCCTGATCGCATCCAAAACCGCTGAAGATGGCAGCCTGCGCTTAAGACAAGACGCGAAGCTGTACCAGCTCAGACTGGATGCACAGAGTCAGCTGCACTACCAGACGGCCGCCGGGCGTAAGCTGTACCTGCACCTGGTGTCAGGCCCCCTGACGCTGCAAAGCGGCGTAACCCAGCTTGAGCTGCAGCCAGGCGATGGCGTCAAAATTGCGGATTTGACCGACTGGCAATTTGCCAGCAGCACTGACCCGGTATTTGCACTGTTGTTTGATTTACCCTGAACCGGCAATGATTACAGACCAGGCCCGCTATTGCGGGCTCTGGTCTGCGGCTTTGGCCGGGCATCTGCGTGATAACCACCGCAACCGCAGGTCAGCGGCCATGCACCCGCACAGTGCCTTTGTTGGCGCCGGCAGCAATGTCCTGGATATCGACATGGCCTTTGACATATTTTTTCAGATGCTGGTACACCGCCGTATTGCCGGCCTGAAAAGCAAAGCTGGCAACCGGCAGCTCATTACAGACTAATTTGTTTGCAGCAACTGCAGAACGGACCCGGCTGTTTGCCAAATCCTGCTGAAATTCGAACCGGTCTGATGTGGCAGCACTGACGCATAACGCTGTTTCCATTGATTCATCGGCCGCGACGTACTGCGGTTCTGCGGCATAAACGCTACTGCTGAGCACACAACAAAGTATAAAAGTGAAAGTACGCATGATGGCTCTCCTGTTTGCAACATCGATGACAGAGTCGCATATAAGCGGCGCTAAGTTGTGAATGGCAGGCTTCCGTCTGTAACAAACTCTGTTTGCATAAGGCCAGAGCCAATCAACATCTGATTGAATATTAATAAATAATTTACAAGCGGAGGATGCATTGGGACAGTTCTGCTTACAGAGCACTGCCCGATGTTGCCCGGATCCGCCCGCTGTTTTTTTCTGTCAGCCTCTTGCAGCAACATCAAGAAGATTTATACTGTATAAATAAACAGTATTTTGGTATCTCTATGCAGCTGTCTGAGCTGAAACAACAAGGTTATGTCTGGTGCCTGAATGAAAGCCCTTCGCCGCAGCAGGCGCTGTCGCCTACCGGCTATGCCGAACTGGACCAGTTGCTGGGCGGCGGCTGGCCAACCCAGCAGGTGATTGAACTGCGTACGGCTTTTGGCATCGGCGAGTTCCGGCTGTTATTACCCTATTTGCAGCAGCAGGTCAGTCGCGGCAAATTGCAGGTATATATCAATGCGCCGGCCCAGCTGCATGCGCCCTTTCTGAGCAGTCAGGGGCTGCCGTTGTGGCAACAGCTGGACATACAGGCAAAGGATCATGAAGCGCTATGGGCCGCCGAACATTGCCTGAAAAGTGGCTGTTGCAGCAGCGTCTTGTTATGGCAATCCAGCCTGAATATCGCCCGGCTGAAACGATTGCAACTGGCGGCGGCAGAAGGTCAGGCTGAATTATTTTTAATCCGCCCGGCCGGCCCCACACAGCTGAGCTTACCGGTGGGTCTTAGCCTTGCACTGTTTGCCGCACCACAAGGCGTGGAAGTTCGGGTCTTGAAACGCCGGGGCGGCTGGCCCGGTGCGCAGCAACTGATCAATTTCAGCAGTCGCTGGCCGCGTCTGGTGCAGCCACAAGCGGTCAAGGCCGGTGCTGCCGGTCGGTGCCAGGACCCAACAGCACGGACCACAACACTGACACCTGTCGCAATCTGACCACCATGGCGCAACCATCTGACGGAGCATGCTGACGGAGGACACTGATGCAAACATTATGGTTATATCTGCTGTTTCCGCAGTTACAGCTGGATTTGGCAGAATCAGTCGCTGCGCCCGCAGATCCCGGGCCTGCGACCAGCACAGTCTTCCCCGAACAGCCGCCACTGCCCGGCACTGCGGCATCGGCATTCTCTCCCGCAGTGTTATTACATCCACAGGCGCTGCGGGTCCATCAGGCCAATGCGCCGGCACGCGCACTGGGGATCCTGCCCGGTCAGACGCTGGCACAGGCCTGCGCCCTTTGTGCCAGCCTGCAGGTGTTGCCATGGCAACCAATACTTGAACAGCAGCTGTTACACATGCTGGCATTGGATTGTTACCAGCTTTGCGCCGATATCGCGCTGGCACCGCCTAACGCGCTGTGGCTGCGGCTTGATCCGATGTTACAGCTGTATGGTGGCCTGCCGGCATTTCTGACCCAACTGACACAACAGTTACAACAACGCCCATTGCAGTATCAGTATGGCGTTGCCCTGACGGCTGAAGCGGCGCGGTTGTTATGTCTGAGCCAGCCCGGGCAGACAGTATCATCGCAGGCAGAACAACAATTGCACCTCTGCAGCTGTCCGGTCTCGTTGCTGGATGTTGCTCCGGCAACTTTGCAGCAATTACAGCGTCTGGGTGTGCAGCAGTTAGGCGCTTTACTGGCGCTGCCCGTTGCAGAGCTGAGCCGGCGCTTTAGTAAAGATCTGCAAAGTTATTTACAGCAGTTGCAGGGCACAAGGCCCCCCTTGTTGCAGTATTACCGGCCACCGGAGCAATTCAGCGCCCGCCTCGAATTGTTATACCAGCTGGAACAGCACGCGCAGTTACATAAACCGCTGCTGCATTTGCTGCGACAACTGCAGCATTATTTACAGCGTCGCGATCAGCTGTGTTATCAGTTGCAGCTTGTCCTGACTCTGCGCGACGCTACTGCACTGCAACTGACGCTGCAATCGCCGCAGGCCGAAGCACTGGCCAGCCGCTGGCTGGTGTTGTGGCAGTTAAAACTCGAAGCCTTACGGTTAACTGCGCCCGTCCTGGCGCTGGAACTGAGTGCAGCACAATATTGTCCCCGTGATACCGACAGCGAGGATTTATACGCCGGCCGGCGTGGCCAATATACGCCACTGCAGCTGGTCGGCCTGCTGCAGGCTAAACTTGGCGCTGCGCGGGTTTGCCGGCCGTTGCAGCTTGCCGCTTATCTGCCGGAAGCGGCTGGCATTTCAGCCCCCCTGCAGCCTCAGGCTCTGTCGCAGCTACGCCAGAGCGCAACAGTTCCTGCAACGCCCGTCATGCCACTTGTGCAACAAACGCCGGCGACATATCAGGCCAGAACAGACAAACAGATCTCTCAGGAGGCGCCACACCGGCCGGCGTTTTTGTTAGCACAGCCTGCGCCGCTGCAACAGCCTGTCCAACTGCTGCCGGGTCTGGAGCGGATCCAGAGCCAGTGGTGGCAAGGGCTGAGCAGTGCGCGCGATTATATGACAGCACAAAGCCAGGATGGCCGTTGGCTTTGGGTTTACCGCACGGAACAACAGCAATGGTTTATCCACGGGGTATTTGCCTGATGCAATACGCTGAATTGTTTTGTCAGAGCCACTTCTCTTTTCTGACATCTGCCGCAAGCCCGGAGCAACTGGTCAGCACGGCTGCCAGCCTTGGTTACCGCGCGCTGGCCCTGACCGATGAATGCTCTGTCGCTGGCGTGGTCAGAGCCCACCGTCAGATCAGACAACAGCAATTAAATATCCGGCTGATCGTCGGAGCATACTTTTGTTATGGCGCCGAGCTGCAACTGGTGCTGCTGTGCAAGGACCGGCGTGGCTATGCCGAGTTGTGCCGGATCATCAGCAACAGCAGGCGCAGAGCCGAAAAAGGCCAGTATCAGCTTGAGGAATGGGATCTCAAAAGCTGCCGGGATTGTCTGGTACTGTGGCTACCCAACGGCTCCCCCGCTGCGGATCAATACTGGGGGAACTGGTTAAGCCGCCAGTTTGGCGAACGGCTTTATCTGGCGCAGCAACGCTTGCTGGATGCACAAGACCAGCCCTACCAGCAACACTGCCAGCAACTGGCAGAGCAATTTGATCTCTGCGCCTGCGCAGTGGGGGCCGTGTTGATGCACGAACCGGCCCAACAGCCTCTGTTGGATGTGATGACGGCGATCCGGCGGGGTGTGACTGTCGCTGAAGCCGGCCTGGCGTTATCCGCCAACCGCGAACGTGCATTACGGCCTCTGGCCAAACTGAGCCATCTGTTCAGTGCCAAGCTGCTGGCCCAGACAATCCATATTGCTGAATCCTGCCAGTTTGACCTCGACAGCCTGCGTTATGAATATCCGGCTGAACTGGTACCGCCGGGGCAAAGTGCCATGCAATATCTGGCACAGCTGGTGAAGGAAGGCAGTCTGTTACGCTTTGGCGCGACGCCCCCTGCGGACATCAGTGCGCAAATTGACCATGAAATGCAGCTGATCGCCGAACTTGATTATCCCTATTATTTCCTGACCATCGCCGATATCGCGCGTTTTGCCCGCGAACAGCAGATTTTGTATCAGGGCCGCGGCTCTGCCGCCAATTCTGTGGTCTGCTATTGCCTGCAGATCACAGCGGTAGATCCACGCAAAATTTCGGTGTTATTTGAGCGTTTTATCTCGCGTGAACGGGACGAGCCGCCGGATATTGACGTTGATTTTGAACATGAACGGCGCGAAGAGGTGATCCAGTACATTTACCGCAAATACGGCCGGCAACGGGCAGCGCTGGCAGCGACTGTCATTTGCTACCGGCTGCGCAGCAGCCTGCGGGATGTTGGCAAAGCGCTGGGGTTTGCCAGCACGCAGCTGGAATACTGGCTCAGCCAGTTAAACCGCCGCCATCCGGACCTGCACTGGTCGCAGCAACTGGCAGCCCATGGTCTGGATTTAACCAGCCTGCCGGCACAGCAGCTGGTCCAGCTGGTGGAACAAATCCGTGGTAAACCGCGGCATTTATCACAGCATGTCGGTGGTTTTGTCATCTCCGCCGGGCCTTTACATGAACTGGTGCCGGTCGAAAACGCCGCGATGGCAGAGCGTACCGTGATCCAGTGGGATAAAGACGATTTAGAAACGCTGGGACTGATGAAAGTGGATATTCTGGCGCTGGGGATGCTGACCGCCCTGCGTAAAGCGCTGGCGTTAATCAACCAGCAGCGTACTGCGCCGCTGACACTGGCCGGCATCAGTCAGACCGGCGATGACTCACTGGTGTATCAGCAAATCCAGCAGGCCGATACTATCGGCGTGTTTCAGATTGAATCGCGCGCTCAGATGAGCATGTTACCCAGGCTGAAACCGGCCTGTTTTTACGATCTGGTGATCGAAATTGCCATAGTCCGGCCCGGCCCTATTCAGGGCGACATGGTGCATCCGTTTTTACGCCGGCGCGATGGCCTGGAGCCGGTCAGTTATCCGTCGGAAGAAGTGGCATCAGTCCTGAGCCGGACTATGGGGGTGCCGATCTTCCAGGAGCAGGTGATCAAACTGGCAATGGTGGCTGCCGGTTTCAGTGGCGGTGAGGCCGACCAGCTGCGCCGCGCCATGGCCAGCTGGAAAAAAACCGGCGAGCTGATGCAGTTTAAACCTAAGTTAATCAATGGCATGCTGGCTCGGGGTTATCCAAAAGCCTATGCCGAGCAAATCTTTGCTCAAATCTGTGGTTTTGGTGAATATGGCTTTCCCGAGTCGCATTCTGCCAGCTTTGCCCTACTGGCCTACGCTTCGGCCTGGCTGAAATGTTATTACCCCTTACAATTTCTGACCGCGTTATTAAACAGCCAGCCAATGGGGTTTTATTCAGCTTCCCAGCTGATACAGGATGGCAGGCGGCATGGTCTGCAAATATTACCGGTCTGCATTCAGCGCTCCGGCTGGGACCATCAGATTGAGCACACTGACACAGGGCCCGCACTGCGGCTGGGGCTGCGCCAGGTCAAAGGGTTACAGCAGGATTTGCTGACACCTTTACTCCAGCAACGTCCCGCCGCCGGTTTTGCCAGCCTCAGTGCCCTGAAGCAGACCGGCGTGCGGCAGGATCAGCTGAACGCGCTGGCCAGCAGCGACGCTTTACAGCAACTGGCCGGTCATCGTTTTGCCAGCCGCTGGCAGTTGCTGGACCGGCTGGATGAACTGCCATTGTTTCGCCACACCCCGCCCACCGCCGCGCTGCCGGGACGGACCTCTGTGCCACAACCAGCAGGGGCGCAACTGGGGCTGGATTTGTCCGCACCGGATCTGAATGCCGCTGCGATTACCCAGCCGGCTACGGCTGCGGAGTTATCATCGTCAGCGCTGGCACTGTCAGAGTTATCATCGTCGAAGCTGGATCTGTCCACGCCGGCGGCGCATTCCAGCGCCTCCGCAGCCCCACCTTGTCCGCTGGCCGCACCGGATGCCTGGCAGCAACTTGATGAAGATTACCAAAGTCTCGGCCTGAGTCTGACGCAACATCCGGTTGCGCTGCTGCGCACGGTTCCCGCACTGGCCAGGCTGTCATTACCGCGGGCCTGTGATTTAGCCGGATGCCGGCATGGTCAGGTGTTACGGGTGATCGGGCTGGTCACAGTGCGGCAAAGTCCGGGCACTGCGGCTGGCGTTACTTTTGTCACGCTGGAAGATGAAACGGGTCAGATTAATCTGATTATCTGGCAGGCCACAGCACTGGCACAACAAAAAACCTTTCTCAGCAGCCGGCTCTGGCTGGTGCATGGTATTTTGCAGCGGGAAGGTCTGGTCAGCCATCTGATCGCCGGTAAAATTGAAAGTCTGGATGCGCTGATGCCACAATTTAACAGCCCCAGCCGTGATTTTCATTGATCCGCCAGCGGCCAGCGCCGGTATTACAGGCCTGATCATTTTCTGCTGTTTACAAACGGAGCCACCGCCGCTGTGACCGATAAATACCAACGTTTTGATCAGTTTGTAAAGCGCCGGCGTCACCCCACAGCAGCGACCGCAGATGCGCCAAACCAGAGCAGCCACAAGCGCGACCACCACACTCGCGCCGGCCGGCGAGGGCAACAGGAAAAACAGATCGACCAGACGATTTTGCAACTGCATCAGGCGATGCTGGACAAAATTCTGGCTGAGCCGGCGCTGCTGCAGCCTGTGATAGCTCTGCTCGAACAAGAACAGCAGCAAGGCTTATTACGCCACAGTGAATATCTGTTCTGGAGCTGCGCTTTTGCCCTGAGCCACCAGAGCGACCTGTTTAAAGCCGCCTTGCTCAGTACCGAACCACAAGCCTGTAAATATCGCCGGCGCACCCGGCTGCGTGGGATCCTGAGCGAACAGGAACGCCAGCAAGTCTTGACCGGACAATGGCTCTCTCCCACCACAGCACCAGCATCGCCGGATGACAGGGCACCGTGACGACACAGCCAGCGGTTGTCAGAGCAAAAAACCCGGTAAAAAGCCGCTCCCGGCGATACCCTAAGGCTGCGCCATTGAGTACACTCAGGCATCTTTGTGCGGTCTTTTTATTTGAGTATTCTGATGATGCTGAATTCTGTCACCCGCGGCCTGTGGCGCGCCTTATCCTGTGCCTTCATCTTCCCTCCGCTGCTGTTTCAAGCCACAGCAGGCAACACCCAGGTGATCGACACACCGCTGGGGCCAAAGCTGGCCGGTGAGCTGCAAAGCCGGCAACTACAAAGCAAATTTGGCAGTGTCAGTGTCGAAGCACTGACGCAGAAAAATGACGATGGCAGCATTGCGTCACGTCAATTTGTCCTCAGCAGCGGGACTTCAGCCGATGCTGCCAGACTCACTATCGACAGCGCCGCAACAGAGCCGCTGCTAATCAGCAAAAATCCGTTATTTGATGCCGCCTTTAGCTTAAGCCAGCAGGAACGCCGGCAAAACAGTGTCAGCGAGATCACCGACTGGGGCTTTAATGACCAGCAGGCTTTGCCCTGCCCTTGTTTTGAAACCGGCGCGAAATGGCATTATGTCTGGACCCGCGATTTATCTTACGCGCTGGATTTGGGGCTGGCCGGTTTAGATCCGCAGCGCGCAAAAGCGTCGCTGGAATTTAAAACCTCGCAGGTAAGACCTGAACTGATCGCCCGCGGCGTGGCCAATACCGAAGTGGCGCTGCAGGACACCGGCTCCGGCGGCAGCTGGCCGGTCAGTTCCGATCGTGTGGTGTGGATCTTAGCCGCCAGCGGGCTGACGCTGACCGACCCTGAAGGTGTATCGGACCAGCAGGCACAAGCCGGTTGGCAGCAAAAGTGGTACCAGATCGCCCGCAATACCCTGCTGCAGGATCGCAGTTACAGCTACGACAGCCGGCTCGGTTTATATCGCGGCGAGAGTTCATTCCTGGACTGGCGCGAACAAAGTTACCCGTCCTGGACCGCCAAAGACACCTTGTTTTTGGCCGAGTCATTTTCGCTGTCCACCAACGTGCTGCATTATGTTGCGCTCAGTCGCGCGGCACAGGCCGCTGAGACTTTAGAGCCGGCACGGGCCGCCGAATTTGCCCGCTGGGCCAGTGCACTGAAACAAGCAATCAACAGCTGGTTCTGGCTGCCGGAACAAGGCCTGTACGCACGTTATGTCGGCCCCGCGCATAATCCGCTAAAAACCGCCCACTATGATTTGCTCGGACTGGCGCTGGCGATCAACCACGGCGTAGCGTCGCCGTTGCAGGCCAGTCAAATCCTGCAGAATTATCCACTGACGCCGGCCGGACCGCCGGTGATTTTTCCGGCGCTAAAAGACGTACCAATTTATCACAACAGAGCCATCTGGCCTTTTGTCAGCGCTTATCTGCTGCGCGCCGCCAAAAGCCAGAATCATGCGCAGTTATTTCATAAAGTAGCGATCTCGTTATATCAGGGCGCAGTACTGAACCAGTCAAATATGGAAAATCTCGACTGGCTGAGCCAAAAAGCCCATGTTGAAGACGGTGCGTTCAGCGGTCCGGTGATTAATTCGCCGCGCCAGCTCTGGTCGGTGGCGGCCTATGGTGATTTGGTGACAGGTCAGTTGTTTGGCCTGCAGCTTGAAGCCGGGACACTGAATATCAACCCTTATATTCCCGTCGATCTGGCCCGTGAACTCGACCTTGGCAACGACATCAGCCTGCAGAACCTGACGCTGGCCGGCAGCACTTTTAACCTGCAACTGCAGTTGCCTGCGCAAGCAAGGCGGGGCCAGGTGTACCGGCTTGCGCAAATCAGCCTTAACGGCCAGCCGCAGGCGCTCACCGGCAATCAGCAATTTACGCTGAAACTGAGCGAGCTCAGCCAACAGCGCAATGAACTGACGATGACATTACAGGCGCTGGACGCGCCGGCACTGGCGGTAAAAATGCTGCGCAGCAGCAACACGACCGGCACGCTGGCGAGCCTCAGTGACAGTGAAAAACGTCAGCTGCTGGCTCCAAAAGAACCACAACTACAGATGACACTGGATGACAAAGGGATCCCGACCTTGCTGCTGGATGCCGCCGGTGAAACCGACACCCGCTTCACCTTGTATAAAAACGGCCTGCCACTGAAACTCAAAGCCCGGCAAACCGAATATACCGACAGCAAAGCGAAAACCGCCTACAGCCAATGTTATGCCCTGAGCCAAAGCGACAAAAACACTGGTCTGAGTTCACAACAAAGCCGCACCCTTTGTACACCGGGCGCAGCGACGGACTTTGTCGCAGGTGCAGGCCTGCACAGCAGCGATCACGAAGTCAGCGATTATCTGCAACAACCGGTGTTTAAAAACTGGGGCGCACCGGAGCAGCAACTGAGCCTGAACTTCACCGCCGCTCATGACGGTTTACACGCCCTGCGGCTGCAATATTTTATCGACAACGGCCCAATCAACACCGGCATTACAGCGGTGGTGAAACAACTGACCGCCCACTGTGACAAATCTGGTGTGCAGCAGGCCACGCTGGTGATGCCACATCTGGCCACGGCGCTCGAAGCCGGCTGGTCCTCCCATGCCACCTTCCGTGCCGTCGCCGGGGAGCACTGCAGCCTGATGCTTTCAGATGGTTTTAACATGAGTTATCTGCAGCACTTTAATCTGTACACCGGCGGCAAAGGTGGCCGGACCGGCCCGCTGAACCAGGCTGTGATCCATCTGGCGCGTATTCAGCCACAGGCCGAATAAATAGCGCCATGCCTGTCCCGGTGCGGCCTGCGTGGCGCCGCCGGGACATCAACATAACGGAGTCGTCGTGAATTTGTATCTGATCCTGGCACTGGTGTCGGCGATATCGATGGCCAGCAGCGGGGTGATCGCCCGTTTGTCTGGCCTTGGCGCCGCCGAGCTGACCTTTTACCGCTTGTTTGTTGGCGCAGTTTGCCTCCTGCTGTTAGTGCTGGCCCTTGGCAAAACCGCCCAGCTGCGGCAAAAACCAGATCGCCGCATCTGGTTAAACGGCGTGTTACTGGCCAGTTTTATGCTGTGTTTTCTCAATGCCATCAGTTATATCAGCCTGGCCAATGCCATTATGCTGGTCTATCTGGCGCCGGCGCTGGCGGCCATTGCTGCGCATTTTCTGTTTGATGAAAGGCTGGACCTGAGTTCAGGCGTCTGCATCGGCCTGTCATTTTTTGGCTTTGCCATGCTGCAGCAGTTTAAGCTGGATCTGGTGCTGACCGACGCGCAGTGGCCGGGTTTTGTTTATGGCCTGTTGTCATTAGTAACTTACAGCGGCTTTTTGCTGGCAAACCGCCACAGCGGCAATTCCGACTCACCGCTGCAACGCGCCTTTTATCAGTTGTTGATTGGCGCGCTTTGTGTGCTGCCGTTTTTACCAGCGGCCCCACTCCCCACGGCAGACAATGTCATCTGGGTTCTGCTGGCCGGCTTTTTCCCCGGCTTTCTGGCTATTTATCTGGCGATTGTCGCACTGGAGCATTTACCCACCCGGGTGTTTGGCACTTTGGCGTACATCGAACCGGTTGCGGTGATCCTGGCGGGCTGGTGGTTGTTTGCCGAAATGCTGAACCTGTTACAGCTCGGCGGCGTCGCGCTGATTTTGCTGGCCGGCTTCGCGCAATCGGTGTTACACCAGCAGCAGAATCACTTGCCCTCAGCGCAGCCAGACTGAATAATGCCAGCATTGTCGGCCTAACCGGCGTAACCACCACATGCGGATCTTTTTATGCAACTGAGCCCGTGGCACCTGCTGATCAGCCTGATGTTAGTGCTCAGCACAGCCGTCAGCGCTGCCGCGGGCACTGCTGTTGCGAACACAGCTGTCGCAAACAACAACACAGCACCGGCTCGCAGTGCCAATACGGTGATGATGGGCGTGCATAATTTCCCGCCGGATTTTGTCGTCAGTCAGGACGGTCAAGACTGTGGTGGCGATGGCGCAGCACTGGCACGACAGATCATGGCTGAGGCCGGACTACAGCTGCAAACCCGCTGTGTGACACCGGCGCGGCTTTATCTGCTGCTGGAGAAAGGCGATATCGACCTGACAATCAATATCAAAAGCACTGCGGCGCTCTCTCATCAGCCGGCCCCGCTGTTTGTTGAGCCGCCTTACATGACATTGCAGCTGGTATTGTACAGCCACAAAAAAACCAGTCCGGCACCACAGGATGGTTCCATTGCCGCTATCCGGGCTTTTGATTATCAGGGCCAGCGCCAGCAACTGAGCGCCCGCGGCCATCAGTTTGTCGATGTCGCAGACGCCACCGGCGCCATTGAAGTCTTCCTGCACCGGCGAACCGAGCATTTGCTGACCTACGAAGGCCCGTTTCGTGCCTATTTGCAAAACCATGATCCCAGCGTGTTAAGCCAGTTCGAACGCCGGGAAGTCGACAGCATTCCGGCATATTTTGTGGTGTCACCAGCCTCACCGTTGCAGGCCCGTATTGCTGCTGCTATCCGCCACTACGCCAGCGCGCGGCAATGCCGTTTTTTGCGCAGCTGCAGCGGCTGATGAATTTCCTTGCGCATCTGGTTCTGGCGGAACCAAACGCCGGCGCGCGTCTGGGCAATCTGCTCGGCGATTTCTGCCACGGTGTTGATGTGCAGAGCCTGCCGGCAGTGGTTCGGGCTGGTGTGCTGCGCCACCGCGCCATCGACCGTTTTACCGATACCGCGGCCGAAGTAAAAGCTGCCAAAGCACTGTTCAGTCCACAGCGCCGCCGTTTTGCCCCGGTGATTGTGGATGTCTGGTTTGACCATTTGTTGCTGCAGCATTGGGACTTATTCGAATCCCGTGCTTTTGCCCCTTTGTGCCAGCAGATTTATCAGGACCTGTGGCAACAGCGCGCCAGCATGCCCGCTGCTATGGCTGAGACTGTCACGTCCATGGTCCGGCATGACTGGTTTGCCAGTTACCGCTACAGCGAAAACGTCGCCTCGGCACTGGATCGCATCGCCGGCCGCATCCGTTTTGCCAATCACTTTGCCGGCAGTATTGCCGAAGTGGCGCAACATCAGCGCGCGCTTGAGCAGCTGTTTTTGCAGTTTTACCCCAGATTACAGGCCTTTGTGCAACAACTGGGGCCCGAACAAGCGGCATTGTGTGCGCAGCAGTGAGCGCTGCACAGGCGAAAAAAATGTTACACTATCCGCAATTTCCTTCCCCCTGTTACTTCGGAGCTGATATGAGCCAATTTCCTGACGACGGCAACGGCGATATGCTGCAAGCCATGCACGATTCCGGCATGGATTTAACCAAATCACTGGATCTCGATTTTTACCTGGTATTCCCGGACCGCGCCAAAGCGGAAAAAGCGCTGGAAGCCATGACCAAACTGGACCAGCCCGGCGAAGTGGAACTGAATTTAAACGATTTGGACCAGTGGGAACTGATTGTTTCGCTGAACATGGTGCCAGATCACGCCGTCATCACGGCCAAAGAAGCGGAACTGGACAAGTTCGCCAAAAAATTCAGTGGCCATAACGATGGCTGGGGCGTGATGCAGCATCAGGACGGCGACGATGAATTCGCCGACGAGCATGACCACGAATGCGACGATGACTGCGATCATCATCACCACTAAGACAAACGGCGCCATGGCTTTTACTGCTGAACTGACTTATCGCACGCTGGGACCGCTGTTTTATCAGACAGTGGCGCCCACGCCGGTATCGGCGCCGGACTGGTTGCTGTTTAACGCTGCCTTGGCCGCAGAGTTACAGTGGCCGGAAGATGCGCGGCAGACGCCGCTTGGCCTGCAATATTTTTGCGGCAATCAGCTGGCGCCCTGGATGCAGCCAACGGCTTTGGCTTATACCGGCCATCAGTTTGGCTCGCTGGCACCGCGTTTGGGCGATGGCCGCGCTTTGTTACTGACCGAAGTACTGAGCCAAAACGGCACCCGCTTTGATGTGCAGTTAAAAGGTGCAGGCCCGACGCCCTTTTCCCGCCGTGGCGATGGCCGCGCCGCGCTTGGCCCGGTGCTCAGAGAATACCTTGTCAGCGAATGGATGGCCGCAGTTGGCGTACGCACCAGCCGCGCTTTAGCAGCCGTCACCACTGGCGAGCTGATTTACCGCGATAGCCGGGTGCCCGGCGCTGTACTCACCCGCGTTGCAGCGTCACATATCCGCATCGGGACTTTTCAGTATGCCTCCATCCATGGCACTGCTTCGGATGTCAAAGCGCTGGCTGATTATGTAATTGCACGCCATTACCCGTCACTTGCAACAGACGCAGAGCCCTACCTCGCATTATTGCGAGCCGTCGCCTCTGCGCAGGCTGATTTGATTGCGCACTGGATGAGTCTGGGGTTTGTGCATGGTGTGATGAATACCGACAATATGACGGTCAGTGGCGAAACCATCGATTATGGCCCTTGTGCTTTTATCGACACCTTTAACCCCAGTGTCTGTTTCAGTTCTATTGATACCCAGGGCCGCTACGCTTATCGCAATCAGCCGCCAATCGCACAGTGGAATCTGGCCCGGCTGGCCGAGTCTTTACTTGTGCTGCTGGATGCCGACGAACAACAGGCCATTGCCAAAGCGATGACAGTGCTGAACGACTTTCCCGCCATCTATCAGCAGGCGCGGCTGCAACGCTTTGCTGCTAAGTTAGGGCTGCCAGCACCGCTTGAGTCTGATCTGCCGCTGATTGATGACCTGCTGAGCTTACTGGCAGAGCAACAAATTGATTTCACATTGTTTTTCCGCGAGTTGTCCCGTGAAGCAGCAACACCAGGCCAAGCAGCCCAGTGGCTTTTTACCGAACCCGCCGCCTTTGCTGCCTGGCAACAACGCTGGCTCAGCCGGCTGACAGCAAGCCCAATCAGCCCCGAAGCATTAAGCCAGCAGCTGTTGCAGGCAAATCCGGCGTTTATTCCGCGAAACTTTCGCCTCGAACAAATCATCGAGAGCGCATTAAACGGCGATATGGCACCGGCCAAGGCTTTTGTTAAAGCCAGCCAGACCCCTTATATTGATGACGAATATTGGGCAACCTTACCGCCGGCTGATTTTTGCGATTACCGGACTTTTTGCGGTACTTAAAGCCGCAGAGGAGAAACGATGGGACTGGATTGCCGGGAAATTCTCGACGTCAAAGAATACGAGTTTTTACTGAACTGGTTTATCCGCATGCAGCAACAGCATCAGCTGGCAAGCCTGCAGGAGCCACTGAGTTACGACGGTCACTCCGAGTACGACCAGCTGTGTAATGTGCTGCTGGAACAGGCGCGTATCGCCTTTATCGAACAATTCGGTTACCCGGCGCCGCCGCTGGTGTTTACTAATTTATTTCATCTGGCGGAACTCGAAATCGCCGGCAAACGCAATGCCCGGGGCATCAAAACCCCGCCGCAGTTGATGTAAAGGAAAGGGTGGCTTCCACCCATTCACTTCACTGCCTTTGGTTAAACGGCTATCAGGCCTGATACAAAGTCCTAATCCATTTCTCTTCGGTAATGAAGTTCCAGCTCCAGCTTTTCCACTGCGCAGACAAACCTTTCGCCACTGCCTGATCGACTGTTAAGCCTTGCGCTTTCATCGCCTGCACTTCTGCCAAGGTCTGCTCCATCATGCTCAAAAAGCGCTGCAGGCCGGCTTTATCCATCAGCTCGCCATGGCCGGGAATAATTTTGCTGCTGTCGTTGATTTGTCCGAGGATGGTTTTGGTGTTGTTGATATAACCGGCGACTGAGCCGCCGCTGTTGAGGTCAATAAATGGGAAACGATCGGCAAAAAACAGATCGCCCATATGCAGCACATTCTGTGCTTTAAACCAGACCACTAAGTCGCCGTCGGTGTGACTGACCGGCATGGTCTGCAGCAACACTTGCTGGTCATTGATTTGCAGCGCTTTTTCGCCGCTGAAAGTTTCAGTCGGTAAACCGGCTTTATTGAACTTGGCGTCGCTTTGCAACCGGGTCAGCACGGCCTGGTGCGCAATAATACGGGCGCCACCGGCTAAGGCCGCATTGCCGTCGGTATGGTCTTTATGAAAATGCGTATTGACCAGTGTGTTGACCTGTACGCCGCTTTGTAGCCGCTCCAGCTCAGCTTTAACCAAAGGCGCAGTGGCGGCAAACTGAGCATCAATGACTAAAGCGCCGTCTTTGCCAAGCAGGGCCGCGATGTTACCGCCACTGCCTTTGACCAGATAAAGCTGTGGTGCCAGTTGCTGGCTTGTCACTTGGGGTGCATCAGCGGCCAGCACCGCAGCACTGAGGAATAAGCTGCCAAGCAGCGCGCATGCGGGAAATAAACGAACAGAGATAGTCATCGGTAAAAGTCCTGTGTTGGGTTGCGCGGGTTATGTTGTCCATACTCCGTTACGCTACTGACGCTAAATCTGATCAGTACCCAACACAAGCCTTTACCTGCAGAATTACATCAAGGTGCGACCGCTGGCGTTTCGCAGCGGTGCTCACTTTTATATTTGCCTTCGCGATACAGATAAGACGGCAACTGTACTTCGGCCAGCGCCTTCTCATATTGTTGCCGGCTGGCAGGTAAACCACTCAGTTGCAAAGATTTTTTCGCTTCATCATAACTGCCGCGCACCACGCTGCCATCCGGTTTTAAGATGGTCAGGCCGTCTGGCTGCTTCAGCGCAAAGTACTGATCAAACTGGATCAGCGCCCGCCCCGGCGAGTTGTTATCAAGCGTCAGGTCGCGGCCGGTCATTGGATGGCAGCTGCTGACGCCCATCATCGATAATAAAGTCGGCGCCAAATCAATCTGACTGCTCAGCGTATCCATAGTGCCGGCTTGAGTGTCGGCACCTAAAATGAGGCCCGGAATGCGGAATTTCTCCACCGGAATAAGGTTAGAGCCGTACACGCGGTTGTCATGGTCAGCCACAATTAAAAACAAAGTGTCCTGCCAATAGCTGCTGTTACGGGCTTTTTTGAAGAACTGCCCCATCGCCCAGTCAGCATATTTCACTGCGTTATTGACGGTATTTTTTGGCTCTTCATGCAGGTCAATGCGGCCGTCCGGGAACTCAAAAGGCTCGTGGTTACTGGAGGTAAATACCAGACTGAAAAACGGCTGACCGAATTGCTGCCGCTGTTGTTGCAGCCGGGTCAGCTCCGCATCGGCTTTATCGAATAAATCCTCGTCACTGGCGCCCCAGCTGGCAACAAATTTCGGCTTTTTAATCTGATTGATATCAACAATTTGGCTAAAACCATTGCCGGTAAAATAACTGCGCATATTGTCAAAATGTGCTTCGCCGCCATAAATAAACTGGGTGTGAAAACCGGCGGCTTTGAGCACAGACGCCAGCGTGGTGAAATTTTGCTGGCTGTTGGACAGTTTCACTGTGCTTTGCGCCGGTGTTGGGGCAAAGCCGGCAACTACCGCCTCTATACCACGTACCGAACGGGTACCGGTGGCGTACAGCTGATTAAACCACAAACCCTGGGTTTTCAGCTGTTCCAGCTCAGGTGTGACCGGCACCCCACCCAGCGCCTCAACAAAAGTAGCGCCCATACTTTCCTGCAACACAATCACCAGATTCAGCGGTTTGTCGCGCTTTACAGTGGCCTGCTGCCGGTGCCAGGTTGGCAACGCTGGGTTATTAAACTGATACTGCTTGAGCCAGGGCCAGTCCAGCGCCTGCTGTAGCATCGTTGTTTCATCAAGTTTGCCGTACATTTCGGTCGAGCGCGCTTCGTGGCGCAGGCTGTAAATGGCATAAAGCACCGAATAACCTGAGCTGATGATCAATGAATTCACCATCGCGTCCGGCGTAATAGCAAACAACGCCGGATTGGCCGGTCTGTGCTGCGTGGTCGACCGAATACTGATAAATACCAGCACCACGACCAGTGGCCAGCTCAGCCATAATTTGTTATTCGAGGTACAGCCTTGCTGCTGTGCGACAGCACGAAAATGCCGGGCCGCCAGCACCACCAGCAATACTGTAAAAGCACTACCAAGCAGCAGCGGCAGCCGAAAGCCATGCCACAAAGTGCTGAACACTTCTTTCGGGTATTTCAGATATTCGACATATAACCGATTCGGCCGGATGTCGTATTGCAGGATAAATGACGGCGTGGATAACTCGATAAAAATCAATAAGGTGAGTGCCAACAAACACCAGGCATAACTAAAGCGGCGCCACAGAGTTTTAAAACGCGACAGCGCCAGTAGCGGCGCCAGCAGCACGGGAATAGCCAGTAACAAACCAAGTAAAATCAGGTCGGCGCGCACGCCCTGCACTAACATCCAGAGCGGGTTGCCGGCCGCTTGCACGCGTTCCCATTGCCACAGCATCAACGCGATACGGCTTAAGGTTAAACCGGCCAGTGCCAGCAGAATAAAATGCGTGAAAACCAGATAAGGGCCGCTGATCCGGCTGAACAATGACTGTGGTGACATCAAATCCCTGCAACTTTTTGTTGTTTTACATCGGGTATTGTCGCGGCCGAGTCTTAAAACAACCTTAAGGTTGCAAGGCCTCACGCGGCAACAAAAGCGTCACAAAACTTACCTAAATTCAGCGCCAACGGCAAGGGTTTGCGGCGCCGGAGCGACTTCCGGACGCAGGGCGCTTAAAATTCATACTCCAAAGCAAACCGCAGCGTATTGTTTACCGTTGCAGCGTCAATGGCAAAAATCACTGCCAGTTCCCATTTCAGCATTTTCATCTGCTCAAATTTCTGCACGCCCATTAAACTCGGGCCAGCCCCTTTATAATTTTCGCCGGCATAAAACTCAAAGGCAGGTTGCAGCTGCGGCAAATACCGATAGCGATATTGCAGGCGGAATTCGCCTTCCAGCTCGTTTTCGATATTGTTGCCCCATTCGTATACGGCGAGCGCGTTTAACGTCAGGCTGGTGGGGCCGAATTCTTTTTCCATCAAAAGGCCGCTGGTAAATTCGAAATTGCCCAGATGATTCACCCGCTCCAGTTCAAACAACATGCCCCAGTCGGCGCTGTACTGGCCTTGTTCGGTCAACATCCAGCGCATCTCCAGTTCGTAGCCGCTGATGTGATAATCATCTGGCGAGCGGCGCTCAGCCATCACATATAGCTCCAGCGCCAGCCGGTCCGCGATGGCGCGGCCATAACCGAGTTTCTGCGCCATATCGTTGTCGTTTTGATGCTCACTTTGCTTCTGATAGACATAACGATATTCAAATTCCTGCTCGTACGGCTGCACATAAGGGTGATAAACCTTATCGACGACGCGGCCATCGGCCAGCGCTGTGCCACAATAACCGGTCATTAACAAGGCACAGGCCAGCAATGTAACGACAGTAGTTCTGCTCATGACTTCAACTCCCGCCGGCGCAGCACCAGCAACACGATCAGCGTCAGGCTCCAGGCCAGGAACTGGCCCAGGCTGGGGCTGGACTTGTAACCCAGCAACGCATTAAGAAAATAACCGAGTTCCGAACTTTCATCGATCCACAGGTGTTGGCTCCACACCGGCACGGCGCCGCCGAGTAAATCCATCTGGTGCAAAATAAACACCGCCGCACTGATTTGCCGCGCCGCACTGAAACATAACAACACCGCAGCGACATGCCGCCAATACAGTCGCAGCTCTAACACCAGATGATACATCAGCACCGCAATACTCAGGCTGATGCCACTGCCAAGCGCAACGCCAAGCCACAGGCTTTGACTGTCATCGAGCTGGCGTGGATATAAAAACAAATACAACACCAGATTACTGCCATTGACCAATAACAACGCGACCACAGCCAAGGCAGCTAACCACTGATGCTGCTGCTTCTGCAGCAACAACGCCGCGATAAAAACAGCACAGAGGCCATAACAGCAGGCGTACCAGAATTCCAGACCCTGCCCGTCCAGCAGCTCTGCCAGCAAGCTGTATTGACTGCTTTGCAGCATCAGCAACGGCGCGCCGAGCAGTAACACCCGCAGCAGAATACTGCGCATCGCCGCCGGGTTCGCCGCCAGCAGCAGGCTCAATAACAGCACCACTGGTAATAATTCGCGCAGCAGCAACACCACCGTATTAATCAGCATCATCACCTCCGGCTGGCCATTGCTCTTTTGGCAGTGCAATCAACTGACCTTTGGCGCTGTCGGGATTGTATTCGCCACTAAAAGGATAAGTGCCAGGCAGCAGCGGCCCGACAAACACCACACCGGTGCTGTTACCTAAAATGACTTTTTCCCGGTTCATCGAGAAACTCTCAAACTCTTCCGGGTTTGGATCCTGATTATGGATAATGATTTTGACTTTTTTGCCGGCCGGCACCTGCAAAGTACTGGGGCTGAACAGATGGTCTTTCAGCGTCAGGCGAAACACCGGCATGTCATCGGCACTAAGCCCCATCGACCAGAATCCGTTCAGTAACACACTCAGACGCAACCAGCGCGGTGCACGCCGGCGCTGGTTGACTGGCTTGTGGCTGCGCGGATCTCTCAAT
The DNA here is from genome assembly GCA_937978655.1 of uncultured Chromatiaceae bacterium. Classification (GTDB taxonomy): domain Bacteria; phylum Pseudomonadota; class Gammaproteobacteria; order Enterobacterales; family Alteromonadaceae; genus Pararheinheimera. Next base: position 110,360 of record CALJUX010000024.1, on the reverse strand, counting down.
GGCTTTGATGGCACAATGGCAACTCCAATGTCACTGCCAGGCCACCGAGCGCCGAGCGGCCAAGCGCCAGCGTGCCCTGATGCAACAGCGCGATGTCCTGCACTATGGCAAGGCCAAGACCACTGCCGGGCTGACCCGACTGATGCCGGTCGCCGCCCACCCGATAAAAACGTTCAAACACGCGCGAATATTCCTCTGCAGCTATTCCCGGACCAGAATCCTCGACCAACAACCGGGCCTTTTGGCCATCCCGCTGCACGCTCAGCTGAATTTGGCCTTGCTCCGGCGTATATTTACTGGCGTTACCCAGCAGATTCACCACCAGTAATTTTAAGGCAAACGCATCACCATCCAGCCACACCGACTCATCCCCTTCCAGCGCAACCTGCTGTTGCCTGCGTTCAATTTGCGGGTACAAGTCTATCACCACTTCCCGGCACAGCGCGGCAAAATCCAGCTGCTGCAATTTGGCGGAAAAATGCGCCGGATTGGTGCGGTTCAGCAGCATGATCTGTTCAATCAACGCGCTCATCCGGCTGACGCCGTCTTGCAAAGCCGGCATGATCCGATCCGGATCGGCAAGGCCGGCGTCCTGCCAGCGCTGCTGGGCATTATGCAAATTAACCTGTAATACGGCGAGCGGCGTGCGCAGTTCATGTGCCACATCGGCGGCAAAACGTTTTTCTCTGGCAAAGGCATCATCAAGCCGCGACAGCAGCTGATTGGTACCGCTTAAGACCGGGTCCAGCTCAGTCGGCGTTTGCTCCAGCTGCAACGGCGTTAAATCATCGGCCTTTTTCTGCGTCAGCTGCCGCGCCAGTTCCAGCAGCGGTTTTAAACCACGGCCGACCAGCAGCCAAATCAGCAAGGCCTGCAGTGGCAGGCTCAGCACGACCGGATAAATCGACGTCAGCACCACCTGATCGGACAACGCCAGCCGGTCCTGCAGCGGCTGCGCCACTATCACCGTTAAATCATCAATGCTCTGGCGAAAGGTTTGCCAGCGTTTGCCGGCAAAATTTTGCTCGCTGTAGCCGTCGGCAGCGCTTAATAAAGTGTCAGGGGTTTGCACACTGTGATACACCAGCTGACCGCCTTGCCATAACTGAATGGCATTGGCCTCAGCCAGCGTTGCACTGGATTGCGGGTCATCCGGCAGATAAGGCGCCAGCACACTGGCGGCTAAGGCTTTAAGATCATCATCAAACAATTTTTGCGCCTGGGCGCTGCTTAAGCGGTAACTTTGCAGCGCGGCTAAAAAACTGGTCAGCGTCAGCAAGGCGATTAACAATGTCACCAGATAACGCCGAATGGAGGTCATGCCGCACTCACGCTGTAACCGACGCCGCGCACGGTTTTGATAAAGTCTTTTGGCAGTTTTTTGCGTAGATTAGAAATGTGTACTTCGAGCGCGTTGCTGGCGACTTCTTCGCCCCAGGCGTACAAACTGGCTTCAATCTGCTCGCGGGTTTTGATGCGGCCGGCCGATTCCAGTAATAGTTTCAGCAACACATATTCACGCCGCGACAAAGTTAAGACTTCACCGTCGACCTGCACCTGATGCGCAGTGCTGTCGAGTACGACATTACCGACCTTGATGAGATGGCTGCTGGCTGTGCCAAGCCGGCGTTCAATCACGCGCAAGCGGGCAAAGAGTTCAGGTAAGGCGAAGGGTTTGACCAGATAATCGTCGGCGCCTAAATCCAGACCGCGGATGCGGTCATCAACGCCGTCCCGTGCGGTCAGCACCAGTACCGGCAAGCGTGGGAATTTATGCCGGGTTTGTTTTAATACATCCAGGCCATCCATATCCGGCAGGCCCAAATCCAGCACCACAGCGTCGCAATCGCCGCTGCGGATACTGGACAGTGCTGCCGCACCGGTGCTGACATGGTTGACAGCAAAGCCCTGGGAACTCAGCGCCAGCTGCACACCTTGCGCCAGCGCCTGATCGTCTTCTACCAGTAATACCCGCATCCGTTCTCCGTATCTCTACTCGTCATCTACCCAGATCTTTAATGATTTTGGGTAGATGTGACTGACAATTATTTTTTCAGCTTTTTCTGCACCTTGGCCAGCAAGGTAGCAATTTCCTGCTGCCGGCCGGCGTCAGCACTTTCACGACCCGGACGTGGCGCGGCCGCTTTAGCAATTTCAAGATAACGCAAAGCTTCGGCCCAGTCGCGTTTTCCTGCTAAATAATCGGCGTAAAAGTAGTTTGGATCAATCCCTTGCGGGTTTTGCTCCAGCGCTTTTAACAGCAATTCTTTGGCTTTTTTGCTATCACCAAAGCCAATAGGCCAGCCCGGCACTTTCGAATACAACACACCCAAACTGGTGTACGCCGAACCTTGTAATGCGGTTGGGTCCAGTGTGATCGCCTGCTCTAAATCGGCTTTGGAGCCTTCCGCGACCGACAAAGCGCCTAAACCGCCTTTGGCATTGGCATAACTCGACTTGATAATACCGCGCCAAATCAGCGCTTCAGCCTTGTCCGGGTTACTGCTGACCACTTTGTCGGCCGTTGCCAGCAACTCAGCAAAGGCTTTTTCGCGGTCATCTTCCGGCAAGCTGTAGTTCACTTCAGCCCAGCGGTCTTGCAGCGGCTTAATATCCGCCAGTACGTCGGCCAATACACTCGAGCTTAACAGTAACGTCACTGCGGCGAATAAAGATTTGATCTGTGTTTTCATGATATTAAGCCTCTGAATTTGAAAGTTGTGCGTAGCGACGGATCACGGCCAGCTTGGCAGCCAGTGCTTTGTCGACAATACCGGGGAAAATCGCATTGACCCGGACGAATAATTGTTCAGGCCAGCCGACAAAACGCCGGGCCTGTTCCTGCTGAATTTGTTGCAACATTGCAGTGGCCACCAACTGTGGGCTGTCGCTGTGATTACCCAGTTCACGATTCATCGCCACCACTGCATCAGTATTAATCGCTGTATCAGTGGCGCGCGGCGCGAAATACAACACTTGCACGCCAGTGTCCGCCAGTTCGCGTTTCAGCGCTTCAGTAAAACCGCGCAGGCCAAATTTGCTGGCGCTGTAGCCGCTAAAGCCCGGATAACCGATGCTGCCAAAGGCCGAACCGACATTGACAATCAGCGCCTGAGCTTTGCGCTGCAATTCCGGTAACAAGGTTTGCGTCAATAACATCGGCATCAGCAGGTTAGTGCCAAGCTGCGCCGCGTAATCCTGCTGCGCCACCAGACCAAACTGGCTGATGCCGGCGTTATTGATCAGCACATCAATGCCCTGCAGTTCGCGGACAAAAGTCAGCAAATGCTGCCGGTCCTCGTCCTGGGTTAAATCGGCACTGAACGTCTGATGGTCGGCCGGATATTTCGCCACCAGCTCGGCCTGCAGTGCCGTAAGGCGCGTGGTATTGCGCGCCACCAGCACTAAACGGGCACCGGCGGCGGCAAGCTCAAGCGCTATCGCCTGACCGATGCCACCACTGGCGCCGGTCAATAACACCGTTTTGCCCTTGAGATTCATTACACCGCCTCCGCTGTCGCAGTAACGGCCAGTTTGGCAATGCCATGCTCTGGCGTCAGGGTGCGGAAAATATCGCCATACAAGCGGTAGAAACGCTTAGCCGCATGGATAATGACCGCCTGATCGGCCGGGTCGTCGATTTTATCCATCAGATTTTCATAGAATTTAATATGGTCCTGGTCCAGCGCACCGTGTGAGGTCAGGTAGCTGAACGCCGATTTTGGCAGCTGCAGCTTATTGGCAATGGTTTCAGCGGCGTTTTCAGCCAGCGCTGTCGACGTGCCTTCCAGCACCAGCACCATGCCAAAAAAGCCCACCGGATTGACGCGGCGCACCGTGTCATAGGCATAAGCGACCATCATCTCAGTAGCAAAAGACGGCGTGCTGCGACGGGCCATTTCTTTGTCATAACCACTGCGTTTGATGTCGTTTAAAATCCACTCCTGATGGCCCAGTTCTTCTTCGATATATTCGGCCACCGCTTCGCGCAGCCATTCTTTTGCTTCTGGCAATAATGCACCAACACTCATCAGCAATGGCACTGTGTGTTTGACGTGATGATAAGCCTGGGTCAGAAACGCCACATAATCGTCGCGGCTGATGTCACCATGAAAGCAGCGGGCAATGATTGGCGCGCCCAGCAGGTATTGACGGTCTTGTTCGGTCGCTTGTAATAAAGTCTGGTAAAAGCTCATAAGTCACTCCGATCCAGCGGTTTTCCGCAAAAAATTAGGTTCAGTGTTTCAGGCAGCCGGATACAGTGCGGCTATCTGCTGTTGATATGTTTGCATAATGGCGGCGCGGCGTGGCCGGCCATTGCTGGTTAAAGTGCCTTCTGCTTGTGACAAAGGCGCTGTCAGGCGGTGATAACGTGTCACCCGCGCATAATCCGGCAGCTGCAGATTCAGCTGGTCGATATAAGCGTTGAGCTGGCTATCGCTGACCGTTGGCGCGGCGTATAACACGGCCACACAATAAGGTTTGGCATCGCCACACAGCACCGCCTGTTGCACCAGACCGGTTTTGGTCAGCTCGCTTTCCACCCATTCCGGCGAAATATTGCGGCCAAAACTTGAAATCAATAAGTTGTTGCGCCGGCCCAGAATTTGTAAATCACCGCCTTCAGTCCACTGGCCTAAATCGCCGGTAGCAACCCATTCATTCTGCTGCGCACCACTTTGGCCCATGTAACCCAGAAACGGCGTTTTGACCTGAATTTCGCCTTGCTCAATCCGCACTTCAAGATGCGCCAGTGGTTTACCGGCGCTTTGTAATTCATCATCGGTGGCGTGCGCGGCATCAACACTACAAAGTGCGACCACGGAGCCACATTCACTTAAACCATAACCCTGATAAACCGGCAATTGCAGCGCGGCGGCCTGACGTAAGGTATCTACCGCCACTTTGGCGCCACCGACCGCAATAAACTGCAGACTTGCCGGCACTGGCCAACCTTTTAACGCCGCCTGCACTAACAGTTGCAGCAATTCCGGCACCAGGATCAGGCTATTGGGCTGGGTTTGACTGATAAGACCGAGCAACTGCTGCGGGTTGGCCAGACTACTGCCGGCAAAACCACGGCCGGCATCCGGCATCAGCAGCACTTCGCCGCCCGCTAATAATGGCGCATACACACCGGCGATATTTTCCAGCAGTAAAGACAGTGGCAGCAGACATAAATGCCGCGGTTGGCTTTGCGCCTGTAGTTTGGGCGCAATGCGTGTGACCAGGCTTTGTGCGGTCGCAAGCTGGGTTTGCGCCGACAGACACACGCCTTTAGGCTGACCGGTTGACCCTGAGGTAAAAGTAATTTTTTGCGTGCCAGCCGGCACTGGCAGTGCCTGTTGCTGCAATGCCGCCGGGGTCTGGTACAGATAAAAACTGCGGCAGCGGCCACGTAAAGTCAGGCCTTGCTGGCGGGCGAATTCTGCCGGGACTTCCCGGTCTGACAATAAAAACTCCGGCCCGACCGCGCTTAACACATGCGTTAACTGGCCCTCGCTGGCAAACAGCGGTAACGGCACTAATAACTGCCCGCTATTGAGGCAAGCGATATCTAACAACACCCAGTCCAGGCTGGTATCGGCCCATAACACTAAACGCTGGGCGGACAAGTCGGTTAATAACTGCTGCCACTCCAGCACGACCGCTTCGATAGCGCTTTGATTTAATGATTGCCCTGAAACTAAATCAGTCAGACGGGCACTGGCTGGAACATTAAACTGCATCATGCGACTCCTTAATGACCGGCTTGTTCAGATAAACTGGCGCCGGCACTTTGCAACAAAGGCAGAAAACCACTGAGCAATTGTTGCAGCTGCGGCTTGGCCATAATCAGCTGGTAAGCCGCAGCTAAATCTAACTGGCAAACCTGCGGGTGGCGTTGGTAATAACTGCCCCAATCGGCGGCGGCATCGCCTAACCGGCTTGGGTCGCCCTCTGCCAGCACATTTAACTGCAGACCATGACGGCTTAACATCGACATCACGGTTGGTGTGGCGCAGCACACCAGATGACGGTAACCCTGCTGATACAGCGCCACGGCCATGGCGATAAAGAGTAATAAGGTTTGTTGCCGGCCACTGGCGTACAGATTGCCAATTTCAGCGACCTGAGCACGCTGCGTCTGAATACCGGCACTGGAAAGCACTGTGCAGATATCGGCATCGAGGTATTGTTCAACAAAAAGACGTGGCGCAAGACCACTGCGAATACCGAGCACAGCCTGCCACTGACCGTGCAGCGTCACTGCCAGTAAGTGCGGCATAAACTGAGTGATGCGGGCGTCATAAGCCGCGGCAAAACCGCCGGCAATGAATTGCTCCAGACTGTCGCGACGACTGTGGTTGCGATCGCACCACAACAGCTCGGCCTGTGATGATTCGGTGCGCTCAGACTGGTTCTCTTTAAAAGCCAGCGGTGGCAGGTATTCAACCGGGGACAGTGTTACAGCAGCAGTCATTTCAACCTCTCCACAGGTCTTCTTTGATGATGCTGATTCTGGCGGGGCAAACTTAAAGCAACCTTAAGGCTATTTAAGGTTGCAAAATTGTCGGGAAAATTAAATTAAACCATTGAAAATATGAGATATTTATTTTCAATGGTTTTGAATTTCTTCGGCGTTAACTGCCAAATATTAACTGCCAGAGCGACGGAGAACGTTCTTTGTGATATTGCTTTTTCAGGCTGTCGACCTCTGCCAGCGCCTGCTTTGCGCCCGCCAGGTCGTTTTTCGCCAGCTGCGCCTGCACCAGGCTCAGCTGTGAGGCGACTTTCGCCAGCCCTTGCTGAAATACCTGCTGTTTTTGCGGCGTAAACTGATACAGCTGCGCCGAAGCCACCAGATCAGTCAGGGCGTTCACCTGCTGGTGCATGCTGGCAACATCAGCCGCCTGCATCGCCTGTTTAAAGGTGTACCCCATTTGTTTCATCGTGGCTTCGATATCTGTCGTCACCGCGACCGCCGGCGCTGTCGCGGCCGGTTCAGCCGCCTGCGGTGTCCCCGCCCATGCCGTGCCAGCAAGACCCGCACAGCCCAATATCAGCCCAAAACCTGCCGAAACCCATTGCACCCGTTTCATAAATTTATCCTCAACTGCCAGTGTCGCGCAGTCTACCACAGCCGGTCGGCAATGTTGCCTCAGCCTGCCGGATTGGCTAGACTACGGCGGTTTTTTCCGACGTTAACTTAAGTGAGAGAGCAGCCATGGGCGCGCAATGGAAATCCAAACACAAAGCTGATGCCTCCGCGGCAAAAGGCAAACTTTTCACCAAACTGGCCAAAGAAGTCATGGTGGCAGCGCGCAACGGTGCTGATCCGACGATGAACTCCAAACTGCGCATGGCGATTGAAGCCTCGCGCAAAGCATCAATGCCAAAAGAAACGCTGGAACGCGCCATCAAAAAAGGCGCTGGCCTGCTGGATGGCCCGGTCAACTATGAACATATCGTCTATGAAGGTTTTGCGCCGCATCAGGTGCCGGTCATTGTTGAATGTCTGACCGACAATAAAAACCGCTCCGCCCAGAGTATCCGTGTGTTGTTCCGCAAAGGGCAGCTGGGTTCTTCCGGTTCGGTGTCATGGGATTTTAAACGCTTAGGCCAGATTGACGCCTCTCCTGCCAACGCCGATGCGGATATCGAGATGGCCGCCATTGAAGCAGGCGCACAGGATTTTGAAGCCGGTGAAGACGGCGATGCGGTGTTTTACACAGAGCCAACCGATCTGGACCTGGTGGCGAAAGCCCTGCCGGAATTTGGTTTCACCGTGTCTGCCGCCAAACTGATTTACAAACCGAACAACCCGGTCAGCATGGCCAGCTTGTCTGCCGAAGCTCTGGCGGAAGTGGAACATTTTCTTGAAGCCATTGAAGACGACGACGACGTCCAACACGTTTATGTTGGCCTTGGTGAATAAGCCCGTCCTTAATCGCTAAAAAAACCGCCTCAGGGCGGTTTTTTTATTTTTGAATACTTAAATACTCAGCAACGACAACACCGACACCAGCCCAAACACACCAACACCGGCGCAGACCGGCCAACCCAGTGATCGGGTGCGGCGCCAGACCAACACTGTCACCAGACTTGCCAGTACAGTTGCGAGCCAGCCAGTGGGGGTTTCACTGACCGGGATCAGCGACACGCCCAGCATGGCGGCAATCATGGTCGGGGCCAGCACTGTTAGCCACAGCGGCATCGCCTCGCCCTGGCGCACCGGGTCGCGCCGGCGCAGATGACGCTGCATCCACAACAACGGCAACATCCGCAGTAACAAAGTGCCGGCGGCGCAGGCCAATAACGTCAGCCAAATCTCAGTGCTCATGCTGCGCCTCCGTCGGAGTTTGCTGTTGCAGCAACAGATAAAACACCACAGCACCACACAGGGCTGCCAGCGGGATCGCCAGATTACTGTGACCGGCTAACTTCAGTGCAAGCGCCACCAGTGCCGTGCAACTCAAAGTGCAGGTCCATTGCCAGGAAGTAAACCGTGGCGCCAGCAGCACCATAAATAATGCCGGCAACGCAAACGGCAGTACTTGCCCGAGCAGTGGCCAGCGGGCAGTAATTTCTGCCCCGGCCACAGCGCCAAGCGCTGTGCCGGCTATCCAGCTGCCCCAGGCGATCAGGGCCGCGCTGCAATACCAGCCAAGGCGCTGCGACTCCGGCAACTGTGGCAGCCGGGTGTGCGCTAAGGCAAAAATCTGGTCGGTCAGACCATGCATCAGCCAGGGCCAGAGCCGGCCTGATGGCAGATAAGGCGCCAGATTCGGTCCGTACACCACATGACGGGCATTGATCAGTAAGGTCATCACAATGACCAGCCACAGCGGTGCACCGCTGGCGATCATGGCAATAAATAAGAACTGCGAGGCGCCGGCATAAATCAGCGCCGACACCAGCACCGCTGCACCTGCGGTAAAACCAGCCTGCACGGCAATCAGGCCAAATGAAATCGCCACCGGAATATAACCACCGAGCAACGGCAGTGCATCCCGTGCGCCGAGCCGCCAGGCTGACAAGTTACTCATGACCCGCCTCCTGCCGTGGATAGACAATAGTCAGCAACACCGTGGTCCACTGTTCAGCGCTGCGATACAAGTGCGGCACGTCGGCGGCAAACTGATGGCTGTCACCGGCTTTGAGCCGTTTCATGCTGTCCACGCCCCCCACTTCAAGCTCGCCGCTGATCAGGCAAATCATCTCAACAGTGCCCTTGGCATGCGCCTCAGCCAGACGCTCAGTATGGGGCGCCACCGACATCCAATAAGCGTCCACCGCCGGCTGATCTTTGCCTTGATCCAACAAACGCACCTGCACACCGGCATCGCCGACCAGCGCAGCTACCGGCGCAATTAAATTGCCAAAAGGCACGCCAAGCTGCAGCGACAGCCGCCAGATGGTATCGAGCGTCGGATTGCCGGCGCCTTGCTCCAGCCGGGACAAATTGGATTTGGCAATGCCGGCAGCAGCTGCCAGTTGCGACAACGACAAACCACGACTGAGCCGCAGGCCCTGAATGTGCCGGCCCAGTGTTTGCAAACTTTCCGGATCCACGATGTTGGCCTTTTTCTGTGTTCTGAGATGTTCTTTATATAGAGCGTTCTATATAAAGAACGACATTCTGTCAAGATCAGCAAAAAGACAAGATGGCCCGCCGCCTGACGCAGCTAAAAAAGTGCTGAGATCTGCACCTTTGTCTGTGAACTGCCGGCGAAAACGTCAACGCCTTGCTGAGCGGGCCAGACCGGCGCAATGCCGGCCTGCTATGACCGGGGAAGTTCTGCTGTTACTCAATCAGCGTACAGATTTGTGCAAACGGCTTTTTCTTCAGTGCATGCGCCGGCACCGTGGCATCTTCGGCCGGGTAGCCTAATACCAGCAACATATAAGGCCGGTCGTTGTCGTTATCACGGCCACAGATCTTGCTTAAAAAACTCATTGGCTTTGGGGTGTGGGTCAGTGATACCAGCCCGGCCTGATGCGCCGCCTGAATCAAAAAACCAGTCGCTATGCCAACAGATTCATGCACATAGTAGTTGGTATCATTGTCGTTATTCTCGATGCCACCGCGTTTTTGCGAAAAGATCACAATAAGCCAAGGCGCGTGTTCCAGATATGGCTTATGCGCGTCGGTGCCCAGCGGCTTCAAGGCATTAAGCCATTCTTCACCGGCCCGGCCACTATAAAAACCGGCTTCCTGCAGCTCAGCTTCCTGCCTGATTTGCCGTTTCACCGCCGGGTCGCTGATCGCAACAAAATGCCAGGGCTGATGATTGGCGCCACTGGGCGCACTGGCCGCAATCTGAATGAGCTGTTCGATGATCTGCTGCGGCACCGCTCGGTCAGAAAAACTGCGGATGGTGTGGCGACGTTGCATCAGGGCCAGATGATCGCTGGTGCGTTGTTGCATCTGGGTGGCGTCGTATTCGATAAAATCGGTCAGCGGATATTGGGTTTCCATCAATGGGCTCCGGCAAATGGACTGGTTGGCGTAAATTTCATGTAAACACAAAGTAACTTCAAACTGAAATCCGACCATTCAGACCAGACTCAATGCAAGTCAGCCGGCCTGTCGGTATAATCTGAATTTTTCGCCAAAAGGAAATTCCGTATGTCGTGGCAAATCGCCGTTGCTTCCACCAATCCCGCCAAAATCAATGCGGTGCGTGATGCTTTCGCTTTGGCCTTTCCGGATATACCCAAGCAGGTGGTTGGCTTTAAAACGGAGTCCGGCGTCGCGGCACAACCGATGACCTCGGCAGAAACGCTGTTGGGTGCCGACAACCGGCTGCACAATTTACAACAGCAGCAACAAGCGGATTTTTATGTCGCGATAGAAGCCGGGCTGGACGATGGCATGACGTTCGCCTGGATCCGCATCAGCGACGGCAAGCGCGAAGGCCGTGCCCGCTCCGCATCTTTGCAGCTCCCGCCGGAGGCTGTGCAGCGCTTAGCGCAAGGCGAAGAACTCGGCGATGTGATGGACGCTTTGTTTGGCACGCAAAATATCAAACAGGCCGGTGGTGCGATAGGCCTTTTGACTCAACACAAACTCAGCCGCAGCAGTGTGTATCAGCAGGCGCTGATATTGGCCTTAATCCCGTTTTTAACGCCGGAATGGTTTTAACCCAGCAGTGGTTTTAACACCGGATTGGTTCTGACAACAAGGCATTTTCACCTGCCGCACCACGCTGGTGCAGCAGCGTACCGCTGAAGTCAATTCTGTCTGACAGCCCTGTCTACATCACTGTTTCCCGCTCGCGGCCTTCCGCCGTTTTGCCGCGGCTTTTTTATCTGCTAACCGCAACTGGTCGGTCAATTCCGGCAACTAACCGCAACCTGCGCAAAAGGACTACGACCTTGGTCTGAAGTTGTGTCGCCGTGGCATAGCCATTGCTCTTTGGGCTTGCACTGATAAAGCCCCCGCAAAGCCGGGCGAATTAAAACAAGCACAAAACTGGACCCGTTGATGAAGATTTCCCTGCATACCAAAATGATTACTGCCGGCACCTTGCTGGCTTTTGTGCCCGCATTGCTGCTTAGCATTTTGCTCAGCATCAAAGCCGTCGATCAGGGCGCCAGCGCCTTACAGCAGGCGGCAGCGCAAAAACTGACCGCCACCCGCGACGCGACCGCCCGCCATGTTGAAGACTATCTGGCCACCATTGAGGACCAGGTTGTGACCTTTGCCGCCGACTTAATGGTGCAGGACGCCCTGACCAGCTTTCACAGCGCCTTTATGGCCTACCCGGCCACTGTTCCCGCCAGCGAACTGGCAACACGCACCAGGACAGTGCAGCAGTATTATCAGCAACAATTTGATCGTCGTTATGGCGAGCTGAACGGCGGCAAAAGCGCCGCCCCTGATGCGTTGCTGCAAAGCACGGCAACGCTCAGTGTGCCGCTGCAATACCGCTTTATCGCGGCAAACCCGGCGCCGCTTGGCAATAAAGACCAGCTGATCGACAGTAAAGAAGACAACGCCTATGCTGCGGCGCACCGCAAATTCCACCCGGCCCTACATGCTTATCAGCAAAAATTTGGTTATTACGACATTTTCCTGGTCGATGCCAAGAGCGGCAACGTGGTGTATACGGTGTTTAAAGAACTGGATTTTGCCACCAACCTTAACCACGGCCCGTACCAAGATACCGGACTGGCGCAGGCCTACCGCGCCGCGCTGCAGGCCAAAGCGCCTGGTGAAACTTTTATCACAGATTTTGCGCCTTACCTGCCCTCATACGATGCACCGGCGGCTTTTATTGCCACACCGGTTTTTGTCAATGAACAGCTCAGCGGCGTGTTGATTTTTCAGCTGCCGGCCGACCGGTTAAACAATGTCATGACGCACAATAAAGCTTGGGCAGAGACCGGTTTTGGTGACACGGGAGAAACCTACCTGGTCGGCGCTGATTTTCTGATGCGCAGCGATGCGCGTGGCTTACTGACCAGCAAAGACGATTTTATCCGCCAGCAGTTAGCCACAGGTCTGAGCCAATCCGCAGCAGACGCCATCACACTGAAAAACACCACAATCGGCTTGCTGGCGCAGCGCAGCAAGCCGGTCGAACTGGCCTTCAGCGGCCAATCCGGTGTCGGGCCCTTTCACAAAGCCGATGGCAGTACGGTTTTTACCGCCTATAAACCACTGCAAATTCATGGACTGCAATGGGTGATCATTTCAGAGATGAGTGCAGCGGAAGCGCTGTTACCGGTTCAGGCGCTCCGACAAAGCATCCTGCACAATGCCTTGCTGGCCTGCATCGGCGCCCTGTTCGCCGGCGCCTTGCTCGGCTGGCTGTTCGCCCGCATTCTGTTAAAGCCGGTGTTGTTAATGCTGGGCACGGTCAACGACATCGCGCAGGGTGAAGGCGATTTAACGCAGCGGCTGGATGTGCGCGGCCACGATGAACTGGCGCAGTTATCCTCCGGCATCAACGCCTTTATCAATCATATCGACAGCACTTTTTCCGCAGTGCTGAAGTCTGTCGTGCGGTTAGTGCCAATTTCTGAGGACCTGAGCCAGGTCAACAACCGGCTGGTCACGGCGACCACAGCGCAGCGCCACCAGGCGGATGCCGTGAATCAGCATCTGCAGGATACACATGCCGCCACGCAACAGGTCGACACTGAACTGCAGGCGATCAGAAGCGCGGCCACTGACGGCAATACAGTCGTCGCCGTCAGTCAGCAACGGGTCAGTGAGGTGGCGGCATCGACCGGAGAACTGCTGCAACTGATTGACCGGTCCGTGCAGGCGATAGAGCGGCTCAAAGGCGATACCGACCGTATTGTGACTGTGGTCGATGTGATTAAAAACATTGCGGCGCAAACCAATCTGCTGGCGCTGAACGCATCGATTGAAGCGGCCAGAGCCGGTGAAGCCGGCCGTGGTTTCGCGGTCGTCGCCGATGAAGTGCGCTCGCTGGCAGCAAAAACCCATCAATCTACTGAGATCGTCACCGGGATGGTGCAGGCCATTCAAAGTGGCACTTTGGATGTGGTGCAATTGATGGAACACGGCAAACAAAATGCCGACATTTCCAACCAGCACATCGATGCAGCTATTGCTCAACTGAGTTCTGTCAGCCAGGCCATGGCGCATATCAACGCCAAAGTTGACAGTATCGCAATGGCTATCACCACGCAGCAGGATAACTTCACCCAGGTCACTTTTTGCTACGAGCAAATGGAACAGAGCTTTACCGACTCCAGCCAATGCAGCGCACTGGCACATACCGTCGGCCAGGATGTGAAAAAACTCGGCGACACCCTGATGCAAATGATCCAGCGCTTCAAGGTCAGTGATAACAATTTATCTGTGCAACGACGAAATCAGGTACGCTGATGCAACAGACGCTGCGACAGCAGTGTCATTTGCTAAAACCAACAGGAGTTTGTGATGTCGAAAATGATTTTCGTCAATTTACCGGTCACGGATTTAACCGCCAGTATCAGCTTTTATCAGGCGCTTGGTTTTACGCAGAATATGCAGTTCAGTGATGACACTGCCGCCTGCATGGTGTGGAGCGACAGTATCTTTGTCATGCTGCTCACGCATGCCAAATGGCAGACTTTTACCACAAGGCCAATTCCTGCCAGCAACAGCAGCGAAGTGATACTGGCGCTCAATGCCGACGATAAAAACGCTGTGGATCAATTTGTGGCCATCGCCGGTGCACAGGGCGGCACTGCAGATGTAAATCCGGCGCAGGATCTCGGTTTTATGTACAGCCGCAGTGTGCTGGATTTAGACGGTCACCTGTGGGAAATGTTCTGGATGGACCCGGCGGCGCTGTCTCAATAAAGAATCTCAATAAAGAGTCTCAATAAAGAGGCACAATAAAGCGTCGCAATAACAAGCCGACTGCACAGTCAGCAGAAAAAAAGGGCCATCAGGCCCTTTTTGTCAGCTGCAGATCTCAGAGCTTACGCAGCCAGATATTGCGGAAACTGACCTTGTCGCCGTGGTCCTGTAGTTTCAACGGCGCACAGCCATGTGGCTGTTGCTGCGGCGGGCCAATCCATTCAGTCGTGCCTAAAATTTCGGTATGGTTTTGCAGCAACACGCCGTTGTGCAGCACTGTGACATAGCCAGGGCTTACACGCTTATTGCCATCAAAGCGCGGCGCTTTATAGATAATGTCGTATACCTGCCATTGTCCGGTTGGTTTGGTCGCATTCACCAACGGAATAGTCTGTTTGTACACAGCGCCAGCCTGGCCATTCGGATAAGTCGGGTTTTGATACGAATCCAGAATTTGTACTTCGTATTTGTCCTGCAGAAAAATCCCGCTGTTATTGCGCTGCTGGCCGGTTTTGGCCGGATCTGCCGGTGGCGACTGCCATTCCAGATGCAGCTGAATGTCACAAAAGTTCTCCACAGTTTGGATATCACCACTGCCAGGCGTGACCGTCATCACGCCGTCTTTGAGTTGCCACTGCGCCGCGCCGCCATCTTTCACTGCACGCCAGGCCGACAAATCTTTGCCAAGCAAAGGAATAGCATCCGATGGCACATTCTGTTGGTTAAAACTGACGACGGCGGGCACCGGGGTCCAGACTTCGGTGCGGGAAGCCTGGGCGTGGCGCTCGGCGTCAGTCATTTTGGCCAGTTCCGCCGCGGTTGGAAAAGTGCCGCTCGCCGCTTGCGACGCTGGCGCCAGCACGCTGAACACCAGCGCGGCGCTGAATAAAACCGATAATTGCTGCATAAAAAACTCTCACAAAGTGGATCGGTGCGCTGCTAAACAACAGCGCCGTCTGTTGCTATAAAAACCAAGGCCTGCCCTCAGGTCGCCCAGGCTTTATCACCTTTTTTATACGGCAGTGCGCCGTCGTAACGGCCCGGTACTGCGACATAACGCAGCACTTCAGTGGCACCCACTTTGGAAGTGAAAAACACAAAAATACTCAGCTGTTTCAGCAAGGTAAAATAATGCGGCTCTAGTGAGGCATCGCCTTTGCGATTCGACACATTAGTGCTGTCATTGCTGGCAATTGCCGCATTACGGGCACTGGCGTCTTTGTCGAGCTGCGTCAGCAAAGCTGTGCGCTCGGCAGCGGTCAGTTGCAAAAAATCGCGCTGATATTGTTGTTTGCAGGTCGTTTGCAGCGCAGCGAGCCCGGCAACAAACAACGCTTGTTGTTTGGCGTCATAACAATCCTGCACCATCACCGCCATCTGCGCGCCGCAGCCCGCGTCTTTTGCGCCTGGCGTTTCTGTGCGCGGTAAAATGGTTTCGGCAATTTCATCCAGCAGCATGATGTCGCCGGCGCCAAATAATGGTTTTGCCGCTGCCGCAGTTTTAACACCTGCGGCCCAGGCCTCACCACCGACAAAAGCCAGGCCGGTGGCGGCGGCGATCATTTTTAACAGGTCACGTCTTTCCATCTCAGAGTTCCCCTTTTTTCAGTGCTTCGACGGCGAAATTGGCCGCACGCGCGGTCAGCGCCATATAAGTCAGCGACGGGTTGACGCACGACGCTGAAGTCATACAAGCGCCATCGGTAACAAACACGTTGGGCGCATCCCACACCTGATTGTTGGCGTTCAGCACTGACGTTTTCGGGTCGCGGCCCATTCGTGCCGTGCCCATTTCATGAATACCCATACCCGGCGCGTAATCGCCGTTATAGCCATGCACGTTTTTTACGCCGGCGGCTTCAAAAAACTCCACCGCATCCTGCATCATGTCTTTACGCATGCGCAGTTCGTTGGCTTTCATCTCGACGTCCATCGCCAGCACCGGCAGGCCCCACTTGTCTTTCACTTTCGGGTCGAGGAAGATCCGGTTGTCATGGTGTGGCAGCATTTCGCCAAAACCGCCCATGCCAATGGTCCAGTGGCCGGGCTCAGTTAACGCTGCTTTTAAGTCGGCACCAATCGACAGCTCCGCCACATCACGACGCCAGTTTTCCCGGCTTGCCGCGCCCTGATAACCAAAACCACGTAAATAATCGCGTTTATCACTGCCCCAGTTGCGAAACCGTGGCACGTAAAAACCGGTTGGCCGGCGGCCAAAATGATATTTGTCGAGATAACCTTCGACTTCGCCGTAAGCGCCTACGCCCAAGTGGTGATCCATGACGTTGCGGCCCAGCGCATTGCTGCTTGAGCCTAAACCGCCTTCCCAGATGTCTGTGGCTGAATTCATCAAAATCCAGGTGGAGTTAAAAGCTGACGCATTTAAGAAAATGATTTTGCTGGTAAATTCAACGGTTTGATTGGTTTCACTGTCCAGCACTTCGACGCCACGGGCGCGTTTTTTGTCTTTGTCGTACAGCACCTGGGTCACAATCGAGAATGGCCGCACCGTCAAATTGCCGGTTTTCATCGCCACCGGTAAAGTCGACGACTGGGTGCTGAAATAAGCGCCAAACGGGCAACCTAACCAGCATTTGGCGCGGTATTGACAGTTGACGCGGTTTTGTTCAGGTTTTGGCTGCGTGATGTTCGCCGTGCGGCCACAAATCAGCTGGCGGCTGCCGCCAAAGGCTTTTTTGATCCGCGCCGCCACGTCTTTTTCGACAATATTGAGTTCAAACGCCGGCAAATATTGCCCATCTGGTAACACATCTAAGCCGTCGCGGTTACCGGAAATGCCGGCAAAACGTTCGACATAATCGTACCAAGGCGCTAAATCGGCATACCGAATTGGCCAGTCCACCGCCACGCTTTCTTCCAGGTTGGCGGTAAAATCGCGCTCGTTTAAGCGATAACTTTGCCGGCCCCACAACAGCGAACGACCGCCCATGTGATAACCGCGGTACCAGTCAAAGCGCTTTTTCTCAGTGTAAGGCGAGTCTTTTTCATTGGCCCACATGCCAAAAGTGCTTTCGTTGAGCGGGTAATCACGCTTGAGCACCGGATAGTCCTGCTTCATTTGCTCGGTCGGCCGGTCACGGTGTGGGTAGTCCCAGGCCTCTTTCATCGCATTGGTGTAGTCTTTGATATGTTCGATGTTGCGGCCGCGTTCAAGCAGCAACACTTTTAAACCTTTTTCGGTCAGCTCTTTCGCTGCCCAGCCACCGCTGATGCCGGAGCCGACGACGATGGCGTCGTAATGATTTTGCGCAGTTGTCATCTGTTTTACCTGTGATCTGTTGTGTGGGCGCTCTGCCGGCGCCTGGGGTCGGTTGTTAAAGCTGTGTCAGGTTAAACGTCACAAATCCGCACAGCCGCCGCCAGCGACTGCACCTTGCCTTGTGGCGTCGCCGGCGTCGGAATAAATTCCTGTGCCAGATAACCCTTAAACCCGGTTGCGACTATCGCCTTGGCGATCGCCGGGTAATACAGCTCCTGCGTATCATCAATCTCATGGCGCCCCGGCACCCCGGCGGTGTGGTAATGACCAAAATACTGATGGTTGTCCTGAATGCTGCGGATAATGTCGCCTTCCATGATTTGCATATGGTAGATGTCGTACAGCAGCTTAAAATTATTTGATTTCAGTCGCTTACAAAGCTCGATACCAAAGCGCGAGCTATCAGCCAGATAATCCGGATGGTCCACTTTGCTGTTAAACAGCTCCATCTGCAGCACCACGCCACGCTTCTCTGCATGTGGCAGAATTTGCGACAAGCCAGCCACGGCGTGATTCAGTGCCGTTTCGCGGTCCATGCCACGGGCATTGCCGGAAAAACAAATCAGGTTGGTGTAACCGGCGTCAGCGACCAAATCGATATGGGCCTGATACCGTTTAATCAGTTCGGCGTGAAACGCTGGGTTACACCAGCCATCGACCAGGTTAATTTCCGCGCCATTACACATCGAGCAGTCGATGCCGTATTTTTTTAACGTCGGCCAGTCTTTTGGCCCGACCAAATCGATAGCACTGAAACCCAAGGATTTGACCAGCTGACACAGCTCCTCAATCGACAGATGGCCATAAGTCCAGCTGGCAACTGAATGCCGCACCCGGCCTTTCAGTGGCGCCGCAGTGTTATTTGCTGTGGCGTCATCTGTAGCCGGCGTCTGCGGGGCAGTTGCCGCACAGCCACTCAGTAATAACGACGGCCCGGCGACGCCGAGCGCCACACTGCCAGCCGCGAGCTGTTTCAGCATGTTGCGACGTGACGCGCCAGCAGACTCAACGTCGGTAGCTCCAACGTCAGTAGATTGTGGCTGTTTAGTCATGACGGCCATCCTGAGCAGCTAAAGTCTCGTTTTTGAAAATCAGCGCAAACAACACCAGCACCACTGCGGCAAAACCAGCCGGGAATAACCAGATTTGCATCCAGTCAGCGCCTGCCGGACTGGTGTAGGCCTGGGTCACTTGTCCTGCTACGCTAAAGCCAATCAACATACCCACGCCGTAAGTGGCGAGAGTGATAAGGCCCTGTGCCGCGCTTTTATAGGCCGCACCGGCTTTGCTGTTGGTATAAATCTGGCCTGAGACAAAAAAGAAGTCATAACAAATACCGTGCAGCGCAATACCGACCAATAACAACGCCATGCCACTGCCGGCATCGCCGTAAGCAAACAGCACATAACGCAGCACCCAGGCCGCCATACCTAAAATCAGCGTCCAGCGAATACCAAAGCGGTTTAAAAACAGCGGCAGCGCCAGCATAAAAGCCACTTCCGACACTTGCCCCAGCGTCATTTTGCCGGTGGCATTTTCAACGCCAACCGCGGTCAGGAATGGATTGGCATTTTGGTAATAAAACGCCAGTGGAATACAAATCAAAATGGAGGAGATAAAAAACAGCGCGAAGTTGCGGTCTTTGAGTAGTTTCAGTGCATCGAGCCCAATAAGTTCACCCAGTTTGACCTCACTGCCGCGCGCCGCCGGTGGCGTCGCTGGTAAGGTAAAGCTGTACAGACCGAGCGCCAAAGACGCCACCGCACACATCAGGAAAGTGTTTTGCAGCGCACCAGCGGCAATCGCCTCTGCCGCGTCCCAGCCAAACAGATAGCTGATGACTAAACCCGCCGCTATCCAGCCGATGGTACCCCAGACGCGGATTTGACCAAACTCACGCTCCGGCTGTTGCATCTGCCCAAATGATACGGAATTGACCAGCGCCAGAGTTGGCATATAAGCCAACATATAACCAAGCACCAGCGGATAAAACGCAGCGAAATCAGTCGCCTGCGCCATCAAATACATCAGTACCGCGCCAATCAGGTGCAGCACCGCCAAAATACGCTCAGCATTAAAAAAGCGGTCGGCGATAAGACCAATAAAAAACGGCGCGATAATGGCGCCCCAGCTTTGGGTCGAGAACGCCATGCCGGTTTGCGGACCGTCAGCACCAAGGTTCTGGCTTAAAAAAGTGCCAAGGGTGACAAACCAGCCCCCCCAGATAAAAAACTGCAGAAACATCATCGTACTGAGGCGTATTTTTATCGTACTCATCGTCATCCCCGTGATTTTTTGTTGTTGTGTTATTTGTTCTACTTTTTTGTGTTGGCTCGCGATAACAAACCGCTAGTCGAGGCCCAAAATCCGACGGTTACGGGCAGCATCCGAACTGCCACCGGCAAAATCGTCAAAAGCGCGGCCGGCGCGTTCAATCAGATGCGCGGCGATAAAAGGTGCGCCCTCTTTCGCGCCCTGCGCCGAGTCTTTTAAGCAACATTCCCATTCCAACACCGCCCAACCACGATAACCGTACTGAGTTAACTTGCTGAAAATGCTTTTAAAATCGACCTGACCGTCGCCTAATGAACGAAACCGCCCAGGCCTGTCCACCCAGTCCTGATAACCGCCATAAACCCCGGCACGGCCGTCTGGCCGGAACTCTGCGTCTTTGACATGGAACATTTTGATGCGGTCATGGTAGCGGTCGATAAAGGCCAGATAATCGAGCTGCTGCAGCACAAAATGGCTGGGGTCAAACAGGATATTGGCGCGTGGATGGTTATTCGTGGCCTTTAAAAAACGCTCAAAACTGGCGCCGTCGTGTAAATCCTCGCCGGGGTGGATTTCATAACAAACATCGACACCGGCGGCATCAAAGGCGTCCAAAATCGGTAACCAGCGGGCGGCCAACTCGGCAAAACCCTGCTCGACTAAACCGGCCGGGCGCTGCGGCCAGGGATACACCAGATGCCACAATAAGGCGCCGGAGAACGTCGCGTGCGCCTTTAGACCCAAATTCTGGCTGGCTTTGGCCGCGAGTTTGAGCTGCGCAATCGCCCATTCAGTGCGTGCTTTTGGCTTGCCGCGTAAATGCGCCGGCGCAAAGTTATCAAAGAGTTCATCATAGGCCGGATGCACCGCCACCAACTGGCCCTGCAGATGAGTAGAGAGTTCCGTGATGCTGATGCCGACCGCCGCGCATTGCGCTTTGATGTCATCGCAATAGGCCTGGCTGTTGGCCGCTTGTTCCAAATCAAACAGCGCTGGGTCATTGGTCGGCACCTGAATGCCTTTATAGCCCAAATCGGCCGCCCATTTCGCCATCGTGATGAGGTTGTTAAAAGGCGCGCTGTCGCCCATAAACTGCGCCAGGAAAATCGCCGGGCCTTGAATACTGTTCATGCTGTGTCCTTCAAACAAAAATTCGTTAAATTCACGGCGTCAGCCACCTTTTCGTTAGCCGACATCCGGCACGGCCTGCCATTTTTCGCTGCTGACAGTACTGACGGTGTCGATAAACGCCATGCCGCGTAAGCCGGCACTAATACCCGGCACTCCGGTCGGCGCACCACGCTCGCCGGCACGAATAGCCTGCGCAAAATCACGGTATAAATTCGCCATCGCTTCTAAATAACCTTCCGGATGCCCTGCCGGCAAACGGCAACGTTTCAGCGCTTCAGCCCCTAAACCGGCCTGACCGGCCCCGGCGCGCAGCACATAAAACGGCGCGCCGTGTGGCCGCACGACGATGCTGTTCGGCTCCATCTGCTGCCATTCCAGCCCGCCTTTGTCGCCGTACAGCCGAATTTTCAGTGCGTTTTCTTCGCCGGCACAGATTTGACTGGCAATCAGTACACCGCTGGCGCCGCCGTTGGTTTTAAACAGCGCCGCACCGTCATCATCCAGCCGCCGGCCTGGGACATGGCTGGTGAGTTCAGCACAAAGCTGATTGATACGCTGGCCGCTGATAAATTCAGCCAAACCAAAGGCGTGCGTGCCAATATCGGCCATACAGCCGCTGTTGCCGGCCTGCGCCGGATCGGTGCGCCAGCTTGCTTGTTTCTGCGCGCTGGCTTCTAAATTGTCGGTGAGCCAGCCTTGTGGGTATTCGACATAAATTTTGCGCAAAGTGCCAAGCACGCCATCGGCCACCAGCTGTTTGGCCTGCCACACCATCGGGTAGCCCAGATAGGTATGCGCCAGGCCATACAAGCGGTCGCTTTGCGCCAGTTCGGCTGCCAGCAACTGCGTTTCTGCCAGACTGACGCCGGCCGGCTTTTCACAAAACACATGAAAACCTGCCGCGATGGCGGCACGACTGACCGGTACATGCAGCTGATTCGGCGTGACAATCACCAGCAGCTGCATGCGTTCGTGCTCAGGCAGCGCTGCTTCACCGTCCAGCAGCTGTTGCCAGCTGGCGTAAACACGTTCAGGCGCGATATCCAGGCTTTCACCAGTGCGCTGATTATTGCCGCCGTCGCGGCTGAAGGCGCCACACACCAGCTCCATCTGGCCATCTAATGCCGCGGCGTGACGATGCACGGCGCCGATAAAAGCGCCTTCGCCGCCACCTAACATACCTAAACGAATTTTCTGTGAACGGCGGCGTACCGGCTGATCCATATCTGTATCCCTGAGCAAAACTGTGTGGAAAAGCCTGGCGTGTGCTGATAAAACAACCTCACCCAAGCCCGCTTTAAAAAATGTAACGGATTACATTTTGCCGCGTCAACCTAAAATCTGGCCAAAAGCAAAATATTTGCGGCATTTTTGCGCAAAAAACCCAGAAGGCCCGCACCAAAAACGAGCTTTTGCACTAATTTATTGCTGATAAACGCGATACACCCCCTTCACAGCGCGACGAATATCACTTATAAATGATACCGGTTACATTTAAAGCAATTGCATGATCAGTCACGGAACTGAGTAAAATGCCGGTTTGGATCCAACAAAAAGAACGCTTATGTCCAACATCCGTGAAGTGGCCCGTCTGGCCGAAGTGTCCGTGGCAACAGTGTCCCGGACTTTGCAGCAACCCGATTTGGTGTCGCTGAAAACCCGTAATAAAGTGCTGGCCGCTGTCAAAGCTGCCGGTTACAAACCCAATTTGATGGCCGTAAGGTTCCGTTCCGGTAAAACCCATAATTTAGTGGTGCTGGTGCCGACCGTCGCCAACGTTTTTTTCGCCCGTGTGATCAGCGGGATGCAGGAAGCGGCGCATGAAAAACAATATGCGTTGCTGCTCGGTAACACGCTTGGCGATGATGAAATGGAAGCGGCCTATGCACGGATGGTGCAAACCTCGCAGGCCGATGGCCTCATTCAGCTGCGTGCCCACAACCCGTTTGATGCGCTGCAACAGCCCGACTCCGCTGACGACAACCCGGCATTGCTGCCAATGGTCAATGCCTGTGAAGTGCTGGATAAAGCGCCTTGCCCAACGGTGGTGCTGGACAACCGCGCAGCGGCCAGTGCCATGACCGAACATTTGCTGGCGCTTGGCCATCGCCGTATTGCGATGATTAAAGGCCCGGCCAGAAGCCCGCTGACCCGTGACCGCGTCGCCGGCTATCGCGATGCGTTGCAGGCTGCCGGCGTGTCTTTTGCCGCCGAGCTGCTGTCGCCGGGCAATTTCTCACTGCAATCCGGTTTTGACGCCGCCGGTGATTTACTGGCCCTGCCTAATCCGCCGACGGCGATTTTTTGTGAAAACGATGAAATGGCGATTGGCGCTATTCAGCGAATTAAACAAAGTGGCCTGCGCGTGCCGGCGGACATCTCCGTCGCCGGCTTTGACGATATTTCTTTCGCCGCTTTTGCCGATCCACCACTGACCACTATCGCCCAGCCCGCCGAAGAGTTCGGCCGCACGGCCGTGCGCCTGCTGATCGATACGCTCGAAGGCCGGCTCAGCAAAGCCCCTAAAGTGATCCTGCCATTTGAGCTGATCACCAGAGCAAGTACCGGCCCTGCCCCGGCGGCGGTGCCAACACCCAACGACTGAACCGCAACAACCACAGGGAACTTCATCATGACCGCAACATCAACACCACAATTGCAGAGCCGCCGTCAGTTTCTGCAACAAAGCTGCGCCGGCTTCGCCGCGTTCACCCTGCTCGGCAACCCGCTGCAGGCACTGGCAGCAGGCCAACCCGGCAGCGCTGGCGGCAAAAAAGCCGGCCTGCAGCTGTATACCCTGCGGGACATGATGGAAAAAAGTGTCGCCGACACGCTGAAGCTGGTGGCGGGTGTGGGTTATGGCGATGTTGAATTCGCCGGTTATTTTGGCCACAGCGCCAAAGATATCCGCAAACTACTGGATGCCAACGGCCTGGCTGCGCCTTCAGTGCATGTGCCACTGGAAGTGCTCCGAAGCGCGCTGCCGCAGGTGATACAGGATGCCAAAGCCATTGGCCATCATTACATTGTGCTGCCCTGGTTATCTGAAGAACAACGCGGCGATTCGGTCGACAGCTACAAAAAGCTGGCGGCGGAACTGAATGGCTTTGCCAAACCGATTAAAGACGCCGGCCTGCAGCTGGCCTATCACAACCATGATTTTGAGCTGACGCCGGTCAAAGGCGGCCTGCCTTATGATGTGTTATTAGGTGAAACTGATAAAGACTTAGTGAAGATGGAGCTGGACCTGTTCTGGGCAGTCAAAGCCGGCGTCGACCCGCTGGCACTCTTTGCTGCTCATCCGGGCCGTTTCCCGCTGGTGCATGTCAAAGACATGGCCAAAGACGGCGCCATGGTAGACGTTGGCACTGGTATTATTGATTTTAAAGCGATTTTCGCCAAGGCGGAACAAGCTGGCATCCGCCATCAGTTTATCGAACACGATAACTCCAACAACCGCATCACGACCATCCGCCAGGGTTATCAGGCGCTGTCGCAGGTACTCAAAGGCTGATTTCAGCAAACAACATTTCCCCGCCAAAACCCTGGCCAGCAGCAGGCTGGCCGGGGATACACATCAGCCCCACCGCTGTTATTTCATCAGTCCGCTGCAACCGGGTCTGCGCTGCAGTGTTGTCGAAAAAGCTACAGCCGCAAAAGTTAAACATTAAAATATTATTTGATTACTATTAATTAACTATTGATCATAACTGGCTACTTCCGTCATATTCCTATCCAGGGAACATTTCCCACAATGGAAGCGTACAACTGATGGAGAAAGTTATGAAAAACTGCACACTGGCGATACTGACGCTGGCGCTGCTCAGTGGCTGTGGCGGCGGAAGCGGCAACACCACAACCCCAACCCCGACACCGGACAAAGTTGTGACCAACCGGGCGCCGCAAGCGCAGATCAAAACCGAAGTCACGCCGCCTTTTACCCAGGGCCAGCTGCTGAAATTTGATGGTTCCGCCAGCACAGATGCCGATAACGACGCTTTAACCTTCAGCTGGCAACTGACCAACAGCCAGCAACAAAACCTCACGCTGACGAACACCACAGCGCCAAAGATTGAATTCAGCCTGCCGGATGCCGGCAATTACACCCTGTCGCTGCAGGTGCATGATGGCAAAGTCCACAGTGAAAAAACCTCGGTGAGCTTTGCGCTGAACGCCGCACCTGCGGTGCAAAAACCGCCGGTCGCAGTCGCAGGACCAGACCGTCAAGTCAAAGTGGCGCAGCTGGTGCGCTTATCGGCAGAACAATCCAGCCCGGTCGAGGGCGAGATCAGTGCAGTCCAGTGGCGACTTGGCAAAAAGCCGGCCGCAAGCCAGGCCAGCATCCAACGTGGCGCTGACCTCAAGGCCTGGTTTATTCCGGACATTGCCGGCCAGTATCAGGCCGAACTGACAGTCACCAATACGGCAGGCCTCACGGCGCGCCATAGTGTTGACATCACGGCCAGCGCGGCGACCACAGATCTGCCGCCACAGGCCGTGCTGACAGTGCCGGTCAGCAGCATAGCGCCGGATTTTGCCCTGCAATTATCTGCAGTTGGCAGTCAGGACGATAGCGGCGGCCTGCAGTATCTGTGGCAGGTCAGCCAAAGTCCCGCAGGTAGTCAGCATCAGCTGACCGGGACCGACCAGGCGACCGCACGCTTCAGTGCTAAAACGGCTGGTGAGTATCAGCTCCGCCTGATCCTCACCGATGCCGCCGGGCAGCAGACCCGCCAACAGCAAAGCATCAGGGTCCACAGCACAGAATTACCCCCGGTGGCGCGGCTGGTGGCGCCAGAGCAGGCCAGCCTCGCCCAGCTGATCCAGCTAAACGCTGCCGACAGTGTTGATCCGCTGCAGTTGCCGTTGCAGTTCCACTGGCAGTTACTGGCAAAACCTGCGACCAGTCAGGCCCGGCTCCAGGACGACCGCAGCAGTCAGGCGTCGTTACGGCCTGATGTCAGCGGTCAGTATCTGGTGCTGGTACAAGTCAGTAATGGCAAACAACAGACGGAGCTGCGCCAGCTCATTGAAGTGGCAAACCCACCCAGGGTGTTCATTACCGGCCCGCAACAGGCCGCGGTCAATCAGGCGTTGCAGCTGCAGGCAGAGGTCAGCAGCAGCCAGCCGCCGCTCAGTTATCAGTGGTCGGTGCTGAAAAGCCCGGTCAGTGTCAGCCTGGCCGCCAGCACGGGTCCGAACCTGCAGTGGCGCCCATCCGCCGCCGGCCGCTATCAGCTGCAGTTACAAGTGACGGACAGCACGCAGCTGACTCAGGCAGTCCGCTGGGATCTGCTGGTGACGGATAACCTGCCGCCGGAAATTGTCCTGCCAGGCCCAGCCGAACAAACCGGAGTCGCGGGTGCGCTGTTCAGTTTTGACGCCAGCCAAAGCCGCGACCCGGAAAATGGCCGGCTGAGTTTCAGCTGGCTGTTGCAAAAACCAGCGACCAGCAAAGCGGCGTTATTGCAGGCCGACAGCGCCACACCGAATTTTACCGCCGATGTGGCCGGCGATTATTTGCTGACGCTGACCCTGTCAGATGACGCCGGCAACAGCAGCAAAGCGGAGCGCAAAGTGCGGATCAGCGCACCGGCGCAGTTCATCAGCGGGACCGTTTCCGGGCGCCTGACAAGTCCGGACCATCAGCCACTGGCCACCGAGGTTACCATTTTAGTCAATGGCAGCCCGGCGACCGCCGACAGCAATGGCTACTTCAGCAAGACCCTGCGCCTGCAGGCCGGTGAACCGGTCAAAGTGATGGTGCGCCAACAACGCTCAGCGGTGCTGACCTACACCAGTCCGGTGCAGACCAAAGATAACTTCGAGGTTCAACTTGGCAGCCAGCATCTGGTGCCGGAGTTGCCGCTGGAGATGCTGACGCTGCAAGGCTGTGCTTTATACCGCGGACCGGCGCGCTTTACACTGCGTTTTACGCTCAATGCCTTGCCGGCGGGTTCGGTGTTCAGCAGCGACTACGTGATGACTGTGCCGGTCGATTTGGCCAAAAGCGCTGTCACACAGCTGCAGTTGCCAGCCGGTGCCGGTTATCTGGTCGACGTTGCCGACGCAGATGTGTTAATCGACCACAGTTTTGGCAGCGGTCGTTTTGCCAGCAGCCAGCTGTACCAACATCCGTATTTGCCACTGGGCACTATTCTCAACACTTTTACTTTCTGCCATCGCTAATCATCTGGCGTGACAGGCGCAGCAATGGTTTAACAACACCAGGGCCCGCTGCTGCGGGCCCTTTACTACGCGGCAAAGCCAGCACTGTTCTGCCGCTCGCTGCAGGCTAAACCAGCCGCGGATTGAGCAATGCCGTTAAAATATGGTCTTCCCAGTGACCGTTAATTTTCAGGTATTTTTTTGCGAAACCTTCTTCGGTAAAACCGAGCTTTTGCAACAACAAGCCCGAGCGTTGATTCGCCGGCATGTAGTTTGCCATCAGCCGGTTCAGTTCCAGCACCGTAAAGGCATGGCGGATCACCGCCTCACAAAGCGGGCGCATGCAGCCGGTGCCTTGCAGGGTGTGGGTCACGCCATAACCGATAAAACCAGCCCGAAACGGCCCGTAGATGATGTTGGTCAAAGCACAATGTGCGATAACACGGCCATCACGTACTCCAATAAAATAGGCGGCGCTGCCTTGTTGCTGTTGTTGCACTTCGTTGATTAATCTCTGGCGGATAGTCGCTTCAGCATAATAGCCGGGCTCACGCAGCGGCTCCCAACGGCCAAAATGTTCTGCATTTGTCTGGTAATAATCGGCCAGCAGGCCGGCATCATCGGCGCTGACCAGGCGTATATTCATCATTGTTTAATTCGTTGTGGCCAAACTTGCTTTTTTTCAGCCGGCTACGATACCCTCGTCATGTTTACCTTTCAATAACAAGGACTGTTGATATGCCACATCTGATCCGTACTTACGTCTTTGCAACGCTCGCCGGGCTCAGTGCCTGCACCAGCACGCCGCCAGCACAACCGCCGGCCACAACCAGCAACTTTGCGGCCCTGCCAGTCAGCGACGCGGAGTTATTAACACCGAAGTGGCAGGCATTAAAACGCTTTGAGCCGAGGTATCCAATCGAAGAGGCCATCAAAGGTCGCAATGGCTGCGCCACTGTTGAGTATGTGATCACCCCGGATTATCAAATCAAAGATCTGCGTGTGATCACCGCAACGAGCAAATATTTTGCTAAAGAATCGCTGACCCAGGTCAAACGCTGGCGCTGGCAGGAGCTGCCCGCCGGCATTTTGCCGGCGCCGGTGAAAACCACCAGCCGCTTTGAATATTGTCTGTCAGGCAAAGAAGGCCCGGACAATGAATGTGACCGGGGCCGGATGTCACAAAACACTGAGTGCAGCGGCGCTGACGTACAAACGTCGATTGGCTACCGTATTGTTCATAAAAGAGGGATGTAAACACACAGTGCGCTGACCCGCATCAAATGCGGGTGAGCGCCCCCATTGCCATGCAGTTAAACCTGCTGCGCAGACCTGACAATCACCGGACCTGACTGACAAAACGACGGCAGCAGACATTCCGTCCGGCCAGTGCTTGCGCTTTTTTCTAAATCGATTAAGATTGTGCTGTACGCCGCCATGAAACTGGTGTAAAACTAAACAAGAACGATTCGCTGTGCCTGACACTGTGACATCGCCACTCACATAACTAGCAAAAGTGCCGACAAGGCCAGAACCGGACCAGACGATATGCCAAACACTATTGCCCAGTTGCTGGCTGAGCCGGCATTACTGCAGCGTGAAGCCGAGATGATCCTCAAACGCCACAGCGCCAGTTTAAAAACCGCCGCCAAATCCAGCTGGCCGGTGTTACAGCCGCGTTTAGCCGAGGTGCTGCCAGAATTGCTCGGGCTTTACCTGCAACTCTATGGCGACCTGTTTGACTGTTATTATCAGCTCGAACAGCTGTTAAAGCTGTTGGCAAAAAGTGTGGCGCAGCGGCCAGACTACCTGCAGGCCGAAGATGCCGCGCCGCAGCATTGGCACAAAAGTAATCAGGCGCTGGGCGCGGCCTGTTACGTTGATTTATTTGCCGGCGATTTTAAAGGGTTACAACAGCGTATTCCGTATTTAAAACAAACCGGTATTAATTATCTGCACCTGATGCCGCTGTTTAAAGCGCCAGAGCCTAACAGTGACGGCGGTTATGCCGTGTCGGACTATCGCAGCACTATGCCCGCGCTTGGCACTATGGCTGAATTGTCCGGCCTGATGCAGCAGCTGCATCAGCAAGGCATCCGGCCTGTGCTGGATTTTGTCTTTAACCACACCTCAGACGAGCACCGCTGGGCGGAAAAAGCCAAAGCCGGCGACCCGGTTTACCGCGATTATTATTTCTTCCTCAGTGAAGCCGAGCGCGACCGCTACGCACCGGCCTTACGTGAAATTTTCCCCGAGATCCGCCGCGGCTGTTTTACCCAGGATAAAAGTTCGGGCCTTTGGATCTGGACCACTTTTAACAGCTTCCAGTGGGATTTAAATTACGCCAACCCGGCGGTATTCACCGCGATGGCGGAAGAGATGCTGTTTCTCGCCAATCAGGGCGCGGCGGTATTGCGTCTCGACGCTTTGGCTTTTGTCTGGAAAGAAGCCGGCACCGGCTGCGAAAATCTGCCAAAAGCGCACTTACTGATCAAAGCCTTTAATGCGGTGGCGCGCATTGCCGCACCGGCGCTGCAGTTTAAATCCGAAGCCATAGTGCACCCGGATGAAGTGGTGAAATATATTGCGCCAAACGAATGCCAGCTGTCTTATAACCCGCTGCTGATGGCCCTGCTGTGGAATTCGCTGGCCACCCGCAAGACCCGGTTGTTAACAGAATCGCTGCAACGGCGTTTTGCCATTGACCCACACTGCAGCTGGGTTAATTACATCCGCTGTCACGACGACATTGGCTGGACCTTTGACGACAATATCGCCTGGCAGCTCGGCACCAATCCGGACCATCACCGCCAGTTCCTCAATCATTTTTACACTGGCCAGTTCCCCGGCAGTTTTGCCAGCGGCGTGCCGTTTCAGCAAAACCCGCTGACCGGCGATTGCCGCGTCGCCGGTATGCTGGCGTCTTTAGCCGGCGTCGACAAAGCCGAAGCTGAACACAACCCCACGCATCTGGAACACGCGCTGGCGCGGATTTATCTGCTGAACAGCATCATCCTCAGTATTGGCGGCCTGCCGCTGTTATATATGGGTGATGAGCTGGGCCTTCGCAACGATTACAGCTACCTGCAGGACCCGGCGAAAAAAGACGACAGCCGCTGGGTCAACCGCGTTGCGGTAACCGACGCGCAGCTGGCTGAAGCGGCACAACCGGATACGCTGTCCGGGCGCATTTACCAGCAACTGCAGCACTTAATCAAAACCCGGGCGACTTTACCGGTGGCGGGCGCCGGCACCACGCACATCCTCAGCACGGACAACCCGCATCTGTTTTGTTTTGAGCGGGAACTGGACGGCCAACGTCTGCGTGTGGTGGCAAACTTCAGCGAACATCCGCAATATTGGCACAACGAAACTGGCCTGAGCTATACCGACACGCTGACCGGCACCCTGCTGCAGAGCGCGGCAGTGCCACTGTCTGCTTACCAGGTGTTGTGGCTGCAACCCGCATAACCGGTCTCCTCTCCGGCACAGCTGCTGAAGTAGCTGTCGCCGGCGCCGTTATCTTGCAAACCTGTCTCTTTTATCGGAAAAATATCAGCATTTTATCAAGTGTCGTTGCCGTTGCCGCTTATGGTTGTCTGGCTTTGCGGCGTTTCGCGCCGGCAAAGTATCTGATCTGCCGCTGGTATGAAGCCAGCAATACCGCAGGCTTCTGTGCTTGTCGCAAACATCAGGGTGCTGCAGTTCGCACGCGGTGCTGATGAACCGGCAACACCGGCGTGCCTCTGCTTATCTGCAAAGGAGTCGCAATGATACGTTTACAACATGGTGGTGCTTATACCGCCGATATCAGCAGTCTGCGCGCGCAAATCCGCGCCAATGGCACAAACCCGGTGCTTGCCGTGGTTACAGTGTCTCACCCGCTGGCAGCCCAGACTGTCGATTTGCAGCTGAATCTTGCCTATCAGCCAAACTCAGCCTTGCCGCCGATCAACGGTTCTTTGTATACGGTGGCCTTTGGTAATACCCACGGCACCTGGCATTTTAATGTCGGCGCTATTGGGGTGGCGTTACCGGGTGCGCTGCTGCCGGGCGCACTGGGCGGCGATTACGCCAGCCTCGGCTATCCAATGGGATTGCCAAATATTACTGACGCCAATCTGCTGGCCGCCGTCAACGCCATCGCCGGCTATGCCGGCGCGGCGCCGGTACCGCCCGCAGTACTGGATGCCATGACCCGCCTGATCATCACGGTCAGCGAAGCAGTCCGCTTTGATGAAGTCTGTGCCGGCCTGAATTCAGTGCTCGGTAACCTCAGCACTTTTGTGCCGCCGGTGGTACAAATCCATAACTGGGGTGGTCATACCCTCGGCAGCTGATACCACGGCGTCACTCCCACAGTCGTGGCCGCAGTGTCTCACTCAGGCCGCGACTTTAAAGCGCTGGATCAGCGACTGCAGCTGCTCCGCCAGTCGTGCCAAATCGGCTGCAGTGGCGGCCGTTTCTTCGGCGCCTGAGCTGGTTTGCACAGAAATATCATTGATCCGCGTGATGTTTTCATTGATTTGATCCGCCACCATGCTCTGCTCTTCTGCCGCCGAAGCAATCTGCGCCGCTTTGTCGTGAATGCGGGCGACACCATCCACCACATCGTGTAATAAGGTGCCGGTGGTCTGGATCACGGCAGTGCTTTGCTGCGCCTGCTGCAAACTTTGTTGCATCGCATCACTGGCCGCAGTCGCACCTTGTTGCAAGGTTTCAATCATCTGCTGAATATCCACGGTTGACTGCTGCGTGCGTTTGGCCAGAGTCCGCACTTCATCGGCCACCACCGCAAAACCGCGGCCATGTTCGCCGGCCCGGGCCGCTTCAATTGCCGCATTCAGGGCCAGTAAGTTAGTCTGATCGGCAATAGTGCGGATCACTTCTAACACCTGACTGATATTCAGGCTGTGCTGGTTTAACGTCACCAGACGCTCATTGGTCAGCTGCACCTGCGCACACAACTGGTCGATGAGCGTCGTGGTTTTTGCTAGCTGCTGCTGGCCCTGGCTGGCGATATGTTGCACTGCATCCGCCTGTTGCGCCGCCTCGGCGGTACTTTGTGCTACGTCCGCCACAGTCGCACTCATCTCGTGCATGGCGGTGGCGGCCATTTCAGTATCCTGTTGTTGCTGCGCGACACCGGCACTGGTCTGTGCCGTGACTAACGATGCCTGTTCTGCGGCAGCTGCAAGCTGCTCACCGGCCAGCGCGATGTCCTGCATCACTTGCTGCAGTTCACCGGCCAGCTGATTAATGCCGCCGGCTATCTGGCCGAATTCGTCGCGGGCCCGGTAATCACTGCGTGCTGTCAGGTCGCGGCCGGTCAGACGCTGCATCACCGAATTGATCTGCGCCATCGCACTTTTGATATTGCGGTTGGTTGCGAGACTGAGCCAGAAAGTTAATCCCATCGCCACTGCTAACACGCCGGCAGTCAGCCAGAACTGCCGCAAACTTTGTTGCTGCTTCTGCTCTGCGGCCGTGCCGGTACTGCGCATCAACTGGTGCTGATGCTCAATCAGCTGGCCGATGCGTTTGGTCGACAACACAAACCAATCAGCCGGCGCCAATGTGACGGCGGCAGCCTGGCCGCTCTGATAATCGCTGATTTGGCGCACAGCTGCCTGATAGGCATCGGTCTGCGCCTGCGTCAGCACCTGCGCTTCATTGCCGTTATTGCGCAGCACCTGACTGCGGAAACTATCAAAGGCGCCCTGATTCAGCGCAATGCGGGTGAGCAGTGCCGGCTCGGGTTTGCCCTGGCTAAACGCCAGCGTATACAAGGCCCGTTCACGCCCGGCATGTTCAATCAATTCAACCCATTGATTGAGCTGGATCAGCTGACGTTGCAAATCCGGATCTGATAACTGCTGCACGGCCTGACTGTTGGCATCCAGCAGACTGCTAATGGCTTTGGTATAAGCCGCCGCCGCAGCTGTGGCGTTGATACTGAAGGCATCCACATTGCGGCGAATATCAGCAATTTGTTGCCATAACGTTTGCCAGTGCTGCTGCTGCGCCTTATTCAGCCCGGCAAAGCCGGCATCGCTGCCGGTGCGGGCGCTACTGACTTCTGTGCTGAAATTCTGGCCTTTGCTGCTGATAAAGACGCCGGAGCTGCCGCGTTCTTTTTGCAGCGCATTTAATAAAGTATTTTGGTGGAATTGCGCACTGATAATCTCAGACACCTGCTGGGCCTGCAGCTGACTTTGCCACAACTGCCACAGCGTGTTCAGCGCCAGCGCCATACCAAACAGCGCCGGCAGGGCAATAAATAACAATAATTTTTGTTTCATCGATAACTGACTTAACAACGCTTGCACTACGCACCTCCGTGGCTTCAATAAAAACCGCCGGGACAGATCCGGCGGGGTCTTCGCTCACCGTCACTGCCCGCGGTGGCACAGTCACTTGCATTCAAGCATAGGTGAATAAACTTTACCTGACTCATTCCCCATAGTGGGTATAGCTGAGAATTTTTCAGTTATCCTCATCACCTGGCAGCGCCCACTGCCGGCAGCTTGAGCCATGCGCTTAAAATTGTTAAGGTCGCCCTTCGCCACCGGTGTCTGCCGGTTTGTCTGCCCTTGCCTGTCTGGACTTCATGATGATCCGCACTGCTGTGATTGGTTATGGCCTGTCGGCCACTGTGTTCCATTTGCCGTTTATTCAGCACAATGCTGAATTTGCCCTGGTGGCTATCAGCACCAGTCAAACCACTGCGGCCAGCGCACGCTGGCCTGAGGCCACTATTTACGCCGATGCGCAGCAGCTGCTGGCAGAGTGTGACTGCGATTTGGTGGTGATCACCGCGCCTAATACCAGTCACGCCGCGCTGGCCCGCCAGGCGTTGTTGCGCGGCTGCCATGTGCTGGTGGAAAAACCACTGGCGGTCAGCAGCGCCGAAGCCCGGCAATTACAACAACTGGCCTTGAGCACCGGCCGCACGCTAGCGGTGTTTCATAACCGCCGTTTTGACGACGATTTTCTCGCGCTGCAAACCTTGTTGCGGGAAGGCTCGCTCGGCAAGCCCCGGCTGTTGATCTCACGTTACGACCGCTGCCGGCCGCAGGTGCAGCCGCGCTGGAAAGAGTCGGCGGCGCCTGGCAACGGCATTTTGTATGACCTTGGCCCACATCTGCTGGATCAGGCGCTGGCCTTGTTTGGCATGCCACAGGCCATCAGTGCCCGTTGTCTGGCGCTGCGCCCCGACAGCCCTGCGGTCGACTATTTTCAAATCAATCTGCAGTATCAGCAGCAGGACGGCCGACCAGCCCTGGAAGTTGTGCTTGGCAGCTCACCCTATCAGGCGCTGCAGCCGCTGCGCTTTGAACTGCATGCCAGTCTCGGTAGTTTTCGTTGTTACGGTTCTGATCCGCAAGAAGCCTTATTGCGCGCGCAGTTGTCACTGCAAAGCGCCGACTGGCAACAACGCGGCCGGCTGCGCACTGCAGAGCTGTGCGGGCACGAGGGTGCCACACCGCAGCAGCTGGCATTGCCGGATGGCGACTATGCGGCTTTTTATGCTCACTTAGCGGCCACCATCTTACGTCAACAACCCCTGGTGGTGCCGCTTGCCGAGGCCATTGCCGGCCTGCAGCTGATTGAGCTGGCGCTGCAAAGCAGCCACGAACAGCGCACTATCGCCATCCCGCAGCCTGCTTAACCACAACATCAGCGCGGCACAAATTCCAGCGCTGCGCCGCCGCCCGGTGCCAGCGGCAGCGCCAGCACATCTTTGCTGGTGACACTGCGGCGCTGAATTTGATACGCCATCGGATTGCTTTGCCAGTGCGCGTCCGGCGCATCCAGATACAACACGGCGTCATAAGTCTTATCGGCATCTAAAAACGACAGCGGCAATTGGACCGTCCGCGCCTGCTCGTTGCTGGTGGCGCCGACAAACCAGCGTGCTGAATGTTTGTCCTGGCGCGCCATCACCAGGTACTGACCAATTTTACCGTCAAGCGCGATGCTTTGTTGCCAGTCGGTCGGTACCGCATCGATAAAAGCAAACGCCGGATGCAGTTTACCGCCCGGCGCATAGTTTTCCGGCAAATCCGCCACCATCTGCAGCGGGCTATACAGCGTGACATAAAGCGCCAGCTGATTGGCCAGCGTACTCGGCACGCGGTTATTCGGCCGGTGTTTCTGGTAGTTAAAGTTAAAAATGCCCGGCGTGAAATCAATAGGCCCGGACAAACCACGGGTAAACGGAATAATTACGGTGTGATTGGGCGCATTGCCGGTATCCGGGCTGCCGCCGTTATATTCCATGCCGCGCACCGATTCACGGGTCATCAAATTGGGGTAAGTACGGCTTAAACCGGTGTCTTTCACCGTTTCATGCGCATTGACCATTACTTTGTGTGCCGCGGCCGTGTCGACCACTTTTTTAAAGTGCTGCACCATCAACTGACCGTCATGCCACTCGCGTCCGTCCAGCCGTTTGCCGACATAACCCATCTTGACGCTGTGGATACCCAGGCGCTGATAGTACTTAAAAGCATCCGCCATTTGTTGTTCGTAATAAGTGATGCCGGCAGCGGTTTCATGATGACCAATCAGGCCCACGCCTTTGGCCTTGGCATAAGCGGCAACCTTGTCGATATCAAAACCTTTGACTGGTTTGGTGAAGCTGAACGTCGGCGGCCGCTGCCACCACTGCCCTTCCCAGCCCTGATTCCAGCCTTCGACCAACAGGCCGTCGATGTCATGTTTGCTGGCAAAATCAATATATTGCATAGCGCGTGCTGTGGTCGCGCCTTGCAGCGGACCGGGCGACCAGTCTTTTTCACCAATATGCATCTCCCACCAGATGCCCATATATTTACCGGGTTTGATGTAGCTGGTGTCCGTCCCTGCCGCCATCGGCTCATTCAGGTTTAAAATCAGGCTGGAATTGAGCAGTGCCGTTTCATTCGGCGCGATTTGGATAGTGCGCCACGGGCTTAAAAACGGCGCTTTGGTGTACACGCGGTCAGGCAATGTGTCGCTCGCCAAGGCGGGATTAGCACCGTTCCAGGGCATCAGGTCGGCTTTAAGCGTGATATGGTTGTCAGTGATGTTGCGCAGTGTCATC
Source organism: uncultured Chromatiaceae bacterium (assembly GCA_937978655.1). GTDB lineage: Bacteria > Pseudomonadota > Gammaproteobacteria > Enterobacterales > Alteromonadaceae > Pararheinheimera. The sequence continues at coordinate 74,111 of CALJUX010000024.1, read as the reverse complement.
GAGCTGTAATCGACCAGCGCGGCTTCGTGCACTGCCACAGCAATACCATCATCGGTTAAGGTCAGCGGCGTATGCGCCACAGACACGCTCGATAACGCCGAATTCATGTATTGATATTCAAAACTTAAGTTGCGATACGCCTCAATCCACCAGGCGGAAAAGTTACGGGCAAAAGCAAATTCTGTCAGCTCATCGGTGATGACCAAATCGCCCGCCAGCGCCGGTTGTGCCGGCAGCTGATAACGAAACGCCACCCCGTCGTCATAACTGCGAAACACCAGCGTGAGTTGCCGACCCGGCGCTTGACTCTCACGCAGCTGCAGCGTCAGTTCATTAAAATGATCACGAATATTGCTGCGTTGACCCCACACCGGCTGCCAGGTTAAATCCTGGCTGCGGTTGCTGACTTTGTCCGCCAGCAAGCCGCTTTTAAGCGGCGGCTGGCCTTTAAACACCAGCCCCAAAACTGACGGTTTTAATACCGCTTTGCCACGATAACTCACCTGATAGGTCAGGGCTTCACCAGACAACACCAGCTCCACCGCAATCTGTTGGTCCGGCGACAACAACTGCCAGCGCTGCGGCGTGGTAAGTTGCTCTTCGGCCTGCACTGCGCCAATCAGCAGCAGGACACTGAGCGTTAACATACGACTGATTTGATGATAAAACGCCATAGCTGCTCCATTTTTATTCATCGGTTTGGCTTGCTCCCTTTGTATGAGTTCGTTTGTATGAGCCCGTCTGCGCGGTTATGTACGCCACTGCAAATGTTGTGGCTGAAAATTAAGGCAACAGCCCTGAAAAAACGCGGCCAGTTGCAGCTCAGTAAAAGCATCACTGACGCCGGCTGGCTGCGGCTGGCGCAGCGGCGGAAACACGCCATAACCTGCCAGCAGGCAATGCCAGGACGTGGCCCCAAAATGACTGTCGATTTGCTGACGAGAGAGTTCGTTCGCCAAGTCACCCTGGCGAAACCAGACATCCAGAATTTGCCACAGTGACTCAGATAACTGCAGATTGGCGCTGTTGGCGCGCCAGTAATGGCTGTCGCTACGCGTGCTCAGTTTGTAATGCGCGACGATGTAATCGCGCACTGCTTCAAAACGCTGATGCACCTGGCGGTTAAATTCGGCTTGTCCTTTGGCAGAAAAATCAGCAAAAGCATCGATAAACTGCTCAACCGAACTTTGTACCAAATGCAGCGCTGTGGCCTCCAATGGCTCGATAAACCCTTGCGCTAACCCCAGTGCCAGGCAGTTTTTCTCCCAGCACCGGCTGACCTGGCCAACTTTCATCTGCAGATGGCGCGCACTCACCTCAGTATCCAGCAGCCCCAAGTGCTGGCGTAATTCCAGCTCAGCCGCGTCTTTAGATAAAAACGCCGAGCTGTAGACATAACCATTGCCGGTGCGATGGCGCAGCGGAATTTGCCAGGCCCAGCCATGACTGAGCGCCGTAGCGCGGGTTTCCAGCGGCGGGATGGCAAAAGCATCGGTCGGCAGCACCACGGCAGCATCGTTAAACAAGTTGCTGGCAAAAGACTCAAAAGGCACCTGCAACGTTTGCTGTAATAAACTTCCGCGAAAGCCGCTGCAATCGACAAAAAAATCGGCGCTGACAGACTGAATAACTTTGCCTTCGGCTCCCGCTATTTCACCGCTCAGACTGCCAATGCGGCCATCTGGTAACTGATTGACTTGGGTCACAGTCATCGCCTGATACTGCACGCCAAGCGCCAGCGCTTTTTGCTTTAAAAACTGGCCCAAAAGACCTGAGTCGAAGTGATAGCCATATTCGATGCGAAACGGAAAATTCGCGCTGGGTAACGGCGCCAGCATTTCCGCCGCCAGATAACCGTTTAACAGAAATTTTTCCGGCGCTGTTTCTACCGCAAGCCCAAGCCGGCGCTTAAAACAATTGCTGTAAAAAGCCGTTTCGCTGTGCAGGTCCGGCTGCGAAATAAACGGGTGGCTGTAATCAGAACCTAAGCCCATGGCCTGGGCTGCCGGGCTCCAGTTCACAAAGCGGATATTGGTTTTATAAGTCGCCTGACAAGCAGGCATCCATTCGCTGTCGGCGATGCCAAGCTGTTGGAAAAAACGTTTCAGCGAGGGTGTCGAGCCTTCGCCGACACCAATAATGCCGATGTCCGGCGCTTCCAGCAGCGTGATTTGCACTGGTCTTGTTTGCTGAGCCGCAGGCTTTAACCATTTGTGCGCAAACAGCAAAGCGGCCATCCAGCCAGCGGTGCCGCCACCGAGAATGACAAAATGAAACGGCTGCGTTTTCTGATCCATCGCTCAGGCTCCGCTGTAGCGGCTTAAGAATTCATCATGCGACAACATCTGCGCCAGCGGCTGCTGTTTGGCGTCCTGCACTTTGGCCAGCGTCGCCGACAGCTCGCTGGTTGTCGGCACTTTGGCGGCCGGATGATAATCCTGCGGCACAATGCCCTGCCCCAGCATCACCTGGATCCAGCTGGCATCGCGAAAGATATCGTTGTGGTCATTAAATACCTGTGCCGACTCGCGAAACAGCGCCATTTTGTCGCGAAGCCGCTCTGGCACTGCCATGTTGCGCATATCGCGCCAAAACGCCGAATCGTCGCGCTCATTGGCGTGGTAATGCAGGATGATAAAATCGCGGATGGTTTCAAATTCCTGTTTCGAATCAGCGTTGTAATAATCGACCACCGCGTCGGTGATGCCCTGATTCGGGAACACTTTGAGCAGACGCACAATGCCAGATTGAATCAAGTGAATACTGGTTGATTCCAGCGGCTCGAGAAAACCACTGGAGAGGCCAATCGCCACCACGTTTTTCGCCCACTGCCTGCTGGTACGGCCAGTTTCAAAACTGATTTTGCGTGACTCCGCCAGCGCTTTGCTGTCGAGATTCCCCATCAAAGTGCTATGGGCTTCATCATCGCTTAAATAATCTGAGCTGTAGACGATGCCATTGCCGTTACGATGCGTCAGCGGAATGCGCCATTGCCAGCCGGCTTTATGCGCAATACTGCGGGTGTATGGCAAGGTTTTCTTAAAACGCTCACTCGGCACCGCCAAAGCGCTGTTGGCTGGCAAATATTGCGACCAGGATTCATAAGCGACGCCCAAAGTTTTGCGAATAAGCAAGGCGCGTAACCCAGTGCAGTCGACAAATAAATCACCACTGATCTTGCGACCGTCTTTTAACTGCAGCGTTTCGATATGACCAGAAATGCCATGTTGCTCAACCGCTTCAATCATGCCTTCGGTGCGTTTGACGCCAGCGTTTTCGGCGATTTTACGCAAAAACTGGCCATACAACGCCGAATCAAAATGATAGGCATACGGCATTTCATACACCGGATTCGGCGTTTTGATGATGTTAAATTTGCCGGCTTCGCAGCACAGATAGTTTAAGTCGTAATCCCACAAGGATTGCTGCAGCCCGGCTTGCTTCGCACGCAACCAATAATGCTGGAAGTTACAAAAACCGAGGCTCGCGCCGGGCGCGCCAAAAGTGTGGTAATAGCTCTCGCCGGGTTTACGCCAGTTTTCAAATTTAATCGCCAGCTTCATCGTGGCGTGGGTGTCACGCAAAAAGGCTTTTTCATCCAGGCCCAAATACTGATTAAAAATCTGAATGGGCGGAATAGTGGCTTCGCCAACACCGACAATGCCAATGTCGTCCGACTCCACCAGTTCTATCTCCACGCTGTCGGCCAGCACTTTTTTCAGCAGCGCCGCCGTCATCCAGCCGGCCGTGCCGCCGCCGGCGATCACGACTTTACGAATGGGTTTACCGGCAACACCGGACTCAGATGGCTGATGCATAACAACTCCCTTGCGAATTTGTCTTGGTCTGGACTTTTCCTAAAAGCCTACACCAAGACAGAAAAAAAGGCCTCAATACCAACAGCTTATTGAGGCCTTTACACCGGGTCGGTTTACTTCTTAATAAAACGCGTAGTTCACGTTCAGCATGTAAGTCGGACCAAACTGCCGGCGTGTGGTGACAATGCCGTCGTCATTGACGGTTTCTTCATCCACATCGGTCAGGTTGGTGCCTTGCAAGGACACCCGCAGGCCGTGTAACGACGTGAAGTTACTTTCAGAGAAGTCGTAACTGATTTGCGCGTCGACCAGCGTCACGCCGTTTCGGCTTGCGGTAGAGATTTTGTTCGAACCACCGCGCTCATAAGTCAGGAAGTCAGAACGGTCCGTACCGGCTACCCGCACCTCAAAGCCATTGCGCTCATAATATGCCGTCAACGAGAACACTTTGTCGGACTGGCCAGGAATACGGCTGCCGTCGTTCAGTTTGGCGTCAATTAAAGTGCCAGATGTCGCCACACCAAAGCCTTCCAGCACGTCTGAGAATTTGCTGAACGGTACGTTGGCAGTCACTTCCACACCATGCACACGGCCGGTCAGGCCATCTTCAAAGTAGGAGAAGTAACCATAATTTGGCGGTGTGACCTTGGCGCCGGCGGCGTAGAAAATATCTGCCGGACCATAAGTACCTGCCTGGTCAATGATGCGGTCATGGAAGCCAGGGATAAAATAGTTGGCGCCACTGTTGGTTTCATCATTGGTGAAGTTAATCAGCTTGTTACCGTCACGGGTCCAGTTGACTAAATCTTTGTAGAAAGCGGTGACCGACAGGTAACCTTCTTCCTCGAAGTAACTTTCAAAGGCTAAGTCGAAGTTATTGGCTTCCAGCGGTTTTAACCGCGGATTACCGGCAAATTTCGACCAGGGTGAACCATAAGTTTCCACTGCAGCAGTGCTGTTTGGAATGGCAATCAGGTCGATGTTCTGGTCGAACTTGACAAAGCCAGACGCTTTCATCTGATCGATACGGGCGCGACTGATGGTTTTGTTGGCGGCAAAACGCACGAAGTTATTGTCCGACACTTCCATGCTCAGGTTCAGGCTTGGCAGCACGTGGCTGTAGCTGTCGCCTTGTTCGGTGATACAGTCGGCGTCCACTTGTTTGTCGTTATTGTCATCACAGACAGCAAAATTAGCGCCGACGATGCCGATAAAGCCGCTGGACGACTGGTCGGTTTTGACGTATTGCATGCCGATATTACCGGTCACCGGAAAATCAGCCAGCTGGGTTTCAAAATCAGTTTTGAAATACAGCGTGGTGACTTCTTCATTGACATCATAGGTATCACCCAGACGATCCGGCTCTAACAAACCGGCGTCATTCAGTTTGTAAGTACCATCGTTATAAGGCGCGAAACCGTCATAAGCCACCACCTGGCCAAGGCCTGCCCAGGTTAAATCCGCCAGGCCGCCGTACAGATACTGGCTTGGAATCGCGGTTGAAAACGGATAAGACGTTGCTGTGGCGAAGAAGCCTTTGTTGTCTTTATCTTTAAACCGGTCGGAATAATTCGCGCCGACGGTCAGTTTATTAAAGATGCTGAATTCGATATTGCCGACCGCTTCTAAGCGGTAGGTTTTCAGTTCTTCGCTGAAATCGGCGTAGTTCAGGAAGCCGTCCTGCGCGTTAAAATAGCTGTACGGGTCGCCGTTGGCCTGTTTCACGTTAGTCACAAACTGGCTGGCGAGGTTGGCCATACCACCACCCCATACTTGCGGGCCGGTCAGTTGCAGCGCTTTGGCATCGGAAAACGCGCCAAGGCCGGTCAGTTTAGTGAAAAACACACCATCCGGGCTCATGGTAAATTCACGGGAGCCTAACTGCGATGAGTTCAGTGCACCTGAGCGCGCTAAGCCGGCATAAGATTCACCGCGTAAATCGCGTTTGGTCGATTCGCTGCTGGCAACGTCAAGTTCCATCTGCCAGTTATCATTGAGCTGGTACTCGACATTAAGGCCAAAGGTCTGTAAATCACCGTCTTTTTTCAGTGGATCTGTGCGCAGCACCGGGTTGGCACCGACTTGGGTGCCTGTCGTGCTGGTGCCGCTGCCGCTGACATTCGCTGACGAAAACGGTTCAATAAAACCACGCAAAACACCTGAATCTGAATAATCGATATCCAGCACGTCAAACACAATGTTCAGTTTGTCGTTCGGCTGATATTGCAGCACGGTAGAAATAGTATCGCGCTCGAGTTTGGTGCTGATGGACGCAATATCCAGACCTGTTGGCAATACCTGGCCAGCAGCATTGGCGCTGTAACCCCAGACACCGTATTTACGCTGGTTGTTTGGTGATTCAGTCGAAGCCAGCGCAACGGCGAGGCCTAAAGTGTCATCGGCAAATTTCTCGACAAAAGACAGCGCATAACGTTTGCCTTTGTTATCAAATTCCGGGTTGTCAGAATCGCGGCTGTTGGACTCATAGTTACCGTTAACAGTCAGCGTTTCTTTCGCCTGCAGCGGGCGTACTGTGCGTAAATCGACAGTACCGCCAATGCCCTGCACCATCAGCGTCGCATCGGTGGTTTTATAAATGGTCGCGCCAGTCATGATTTCAGATGGGTACAGGTCGTATTCCACGCCACGGTTGTCACCAATACCAATCAGCTCCCGGCCATTTAATGAGGTGCCGGTGAAATCTTCTTTAAAACCACGCACTGAAATACCCGAGGTGCGGCCACCGACGCGCTCACCGGCAAGACCTGGTAAACGTGATAAAGATTCAGCAATCGACGAATCCGGCAGTTTACCGATATCTTCGGCGGAGATGGCTTCGACAATGGATGAGTTATCCATTTTTTCCGCCTGAGAACGGATTAACGAGCCGCGAATACCACGGACGGCAATCACTTCAACGGCTTCGCCTGATTTCGCTGCGGTCTCTGCAGTCTGCTCTGCGGCGGCTGTCGCCGACACCGACCAGATCGCGGACGATACGGCGAGTGACAATAACGCGGGTTTAAAAAGTTGTGTTCTCATTTGGTTATCCCTTGTCGACTGATGTTGCTTATTAGTGTGTTGTGTCTTGCCTGAACTGCTGATCCTGTGGCAACGGCTGTCCCTGAAAATGCTAGGACATTTTTCACTGAACACCAGTCCGGTGGCCGGTAAGTTTGTCGTCGCATTGGCCGGCAGCACCGCCAAACCCTTACTTAATCGTTTAAGTTTTTATTGCTAAAAAAACAACATACATGGACATCGCCAGCTGTTGTTCTGATGGATGAGAATTACTCATCCCTCTTAACTTAATCGTTTTAGATTATCTGCAATTCGCCGTCAAGATCTGTGCGTAAAATAATCAACAAAGTCGTGGAACTTTTTTTATGCAACCCGGCAACGACGCCAGATCAGCAACAGCTCTGACCTGTTGCTGTCTGCGCCGGACTGCAGCCGATGTTAAGCCTGTGTTGGTTGCAGCAGGCTTAACATAGGCGGCAGAAAAGGCCGGCCCTGTTCATTCAGCGCAGTGCCGGTAATAAAAGCGTCCAGCATCAGTTTATTGTCACTGCTGCGGCGGACCTGCTGGTGAAAGCCAAAACGCAGCCTGGAGACGCTCTGATATTGCACCGTGACAATAAAATGGTCGCCGCTTTGCAGCGAGGCTTTGTAGTCCATTTCCGAGCGGACCACCACCAGATTAATCTTGTCACGCGAGAGCGCGGCAAAATCTAAGCCCCGCGACAACAAATACTCGTGCCGGGCGTGCTCCAGATAATGAAAATACACGGCATTGTTCACGATCCCCTGCATATCACACTCATAATCGCGCACTTTAAAATCCAGACTAAACAACTCGCTCACGGCCAATTCCTTGTTTTAAACACCATACACTCACCACATCGCTGGTTTCGCTGGCCTAAGCCGCAGATCCGGCCAGCAAGGCTTCCAGACAATGCTCCTGGATACCATAAAACTGTTTCAGCGCACTGATTTGTGCCAGTACCTGCGCCTGTTGTGCTGCGGCTAACGGCGCACGTCGTTTCACCGCCAGGATCATTTTATTTTTGCTGGTGTGCTCCAGCGCAATAAATTCAAATACCTGGGTGTCATAGCCATGGGCCTCCAGCAGCAACGCGCGGATGCCGTCGGTCAGCATTTCCGCTTCCTGCCCCAGATGGATGCCGTGTTGCAATAACGGAGACAAAACTACCGGGCTGTGCATTTGCGGCCGGATCTGTTTATGACAGCAGGGCGAACACATAATGATGCCGGCGCCGGCGCGGATGCCCATATGAATGGCGTGGTCGGTCGCAGTGTCGCAGGCATGCAGCGCAATCATCACATCAAGGCCAGTGCTTTGATAATGCTCGACATCGCCCTGCTCAAAACGGATGCCGGGCTGATTAAGCCGGGCCGCGGTGGTGTTGCACAAATCGACCAGACTTTGCCGTAACTCGACACCAATCACCTCCGCGGGGATCTGACTTTGTTGCAGGTAATGAGCAATAGCAAAGGTCAGATACGCCTTGCCAGAACCAAAATCAGCCACCTGCAACACCGGACGCGGCAACAAGCCGCTGTCTTTCAGCGCCCTGGCAAAGACTTCAATGAACTTATTAATCTGCTTCCATTTTTTCTGCATGGTCGGCGCTATCTGGCCGTCACTGCCGGCAATGCCGAGTTCACGTAAAAATGCCGCCTGCGGGTCAATCCAGCGTTGCTTTTCACGGTTATGTTGCTGCGGCAAAGGCTCGCCCTGAGTCACTGTTTTGCGGCTGTGCAACAGCACTTTGCCTTTTTTTGACAGCGTCAGCTGGGTTTCACTGCCATTGCATTCCAGTAGCGCCGCTTTAAATTGCGGCCCAAGCCATAACACCAACAGCGGCAGGATCTCGTCGAGGCTAAAATTCTTTGTCTGATCAAAGGTTTTGTTTTCAAATAACACACTGAGCTGAGTACCGGTTTTCAGCAAAATCGGTCGGATCTGCAACCGCAATAAATCACTTTGCGGGCCCTCATAACGCGACAGCACCAGCCGCAACAATTGATTTTGTGTAAAAGCATCAGAAAACTTCTGAATAAATTCAATTAATTGCGACGTATCTTTGGCTTGGGTCATACAAAAGTCCTGCACAGAAAACGCGCCGGTGCATACAACAGCACTGGCGCAGGAAGGCGCGCAGTATAGCAGATCCGCCGCTGGCTTCAGTGCCCTGCGCTTGCCGGCTGACCTTCCGGTTGCGGCATCTGCAGCCAGTATTCAGTCTGTTGCAGCGGCGTTTCGGCCGGCAGAAGCGGATTGGTCAGATGAAACACCACAGATTTGCGAAAACGGCTGAGCGGGTAGACAAACCGGCTGATACTGTGCTGGCGCAAGAAACTTTGCAGGTCGCCGCGCTGTGCCATCTGGTCCAGGCCTTTTTGCAGCCGTTCCGCCAGCTTCACATTGTTTTTATTGACGAAAAAATACATGGCATAAGGATAATGCAACAGCACACTGTGGCTGAATTCTAAGTCTGGATACTGCGACTGAAATGCTTTTTGCTCGGCCGGTCCTTCAAAAATACTGCGCGGAAAATAATCACAGCGTTCGCGGCGCAACAATTCCAGCATCTGGTCGTGGCGTTCAGCGGTCAACACCTGCAGACCCGCCGCCTGCATGATGGCGCTGTCCGGCCAGAGTGCGCCCTGGCAGGCGGTCAGACGTTTGAGTTCAGTGAAACTGCGCAGCTGGGCAAACGCCAGCCGGTCTGCCTTACGGATGACAAAACCGCGCCAGCCCAGACCGCCGGCCAGCAGCGGCACCCGAATGGGCAATAAGTCGCGCTCCAGTTCAGGGGAAGTGCCAAAATGATGCACATCAATAAAATCCTGCTTCATCAGCAGATAACGATAATCACCGAGCACCGGCGGCTCAAGCTGTTCCAGCTCGGCCGGGCCATATTCGGCTTCGGTGCGTTGTAACACCTGGACTAACAAATCGCGATAATAACTGACGCTGGCTTCTGCGACTGACTGCAGCCCTAACACCCGGATCTTCACCACCGCAGCATCCGCAGCATCCGCGAGCCAGGGGCAACACAACAACCATAATAAGCCGTAAGCGCCACGCATCTTGTGTCTTCCTGTAATGTCAGCTGCCTTTTCACTATAAAGGACGGCGTCAATTTACCCAAGCCAAAACCACAGTGTGCCAACCTGACGCCGGCACGCGGTACCAGCCACTTTACAAGCGCCCCCCTGCCCGCTAGCATGCCGGTCATTCAGCTTGGCTGCCACGTTCCCGCAGAAGGATGGTTATGTTACGTCAGTTTTTTATCGCGCTGCTGGCCAGCTCGCTCGTCGCCTGTTCCAGCATCAGTAAAGATGAGTGTCTGCAAGGCGACTGGTACAGCCTTGGCGTTAATGACGGTCAGGCCGGTGAACTGCCGAACAAATTCAGTCAGTATAAAAAAGACTGTGCCGAGCACGGCGTTAACCCGGATTTTCGCACTTACCAGCAAGGTCATCAGCAAGGGCTGGTATTTTTTTGTGATTTTAATCACGGCGAAGCCTGGGGTCGTGCCGGTAAAGACTACAACACCGCCTGCACCGGCAAACTGGAAACGGATTTTCGCCGCGGCTTTCAGCAAGGCCAGCGCTGGTATAAAGCCAAAGTGGTGGTGGACGAACTGGCCATGGCTATCAACGACCTGCAAAACCGCAATCTGACGTTACGTGAAGATATCTATGCCATTAATCAGCGCATTGCCGTGGAGCAAAACGCTTCAGCCCGCGCCGCGCTGCTGAATCAGGCCGACCGGCTGCGTTACCAGATGGAAGGTTATAACCAGGAAATTGGCCGGTTACAGATCCGGCTGGCGCAGGCTGAAGCACAATTCGCCCCGCTTAATCGCTGATGCAGCAGCATTTAATGCGCTGACTGTTGTTGGTAGTGATCCGACTGCTGATAGCGCAACCAGCCCCACTGATTGATCAGTTGCTGTGCCCGGCGCTGATCCGGCTCTGACAGCTGACTGAGATCGCGCCAGGGCGCGCTGTCGCTGCGGCGAAAATGCTGCTGGCGAAAATCATACAACAGGCGCCCTTGTGCATCCACCCAGCCAATTTGTTGTGGCGAGCGCACCAGGCCGACCACCTGCAAAACCCCTTCCGGCGCCGGCACGGCGCTTTCGTGCAGTGCCGTGGCCAGCAGCAAAGGAGCCACATCGGCATGGCCGAGCTGCGGCGGAAAAGCCACCTTTTTATTGCTGACCAGCACGACGCGGGTCTGGATGTCATTCAGCTGATGACCGTGGCCGAGAAAGCCATCGTCAAACAAAGATTCACCATGATCTGAGGTAAACCACTGGCTGCTGTGCCCGGCGATGCCTTGCTGGCGTAACAGCTGCTGCAGCTGGCCTATCAGCCAGTCCGCGTTGGCCACCGCATTGGCATAACTGCGCTGCAACAAGGTTTTATTCGCCGGCTGCATCTGTTGCCGGCTGATGGCCTGAGCGCTCAGCAACGGCATCATCTGCTGGTGGTGATACGGATAATGCGCCGCCTGAATGTTCAGATAAAAAAACTGTGGTTGCTGCCAGTTTACTTGCTGAAATCGCTGTTGTAGCTGTGTCAGCAAGCGCTGTTCACTCAGGCGCAGCGCGCCGGCATTTAACGCCGGATCCAGCCGGTCCTGTAGCGCTGAATCGGCATCAAAATAATATTCGCCGGGTCGTTTCAGCCGGGCGGCGGTTAAGACATCGCCAAACCGCTCTGCCTGCGCCGACAAAATATTGATGCGATAGCCACGCTGCTGCAGCGCGTCCAGCAGATTTTGCTGCGGCGGATGATAACTGAGGCTGCGGTTAAATAAGGCTTTAAGCGAACTGGTGGTAAATCCGGTATGGCTGTAGGCCTGTGTGCTGTAACTGCCCTCGCGGGCGATGGCTGCCAGGTGTGGCATCACCGGACGCCCGTCTTGCGTGGCAAACAACATATCGCCCCGCACACTTTCCAGCACCACAAGGAAAATATGCTCACCGGCACGCAGCGGCAGTTGCTTTAATACATCCGGTGTTGACGCCGGATATGGCGGCAAGTCACCACCAAGCCCGTCTTCATCAATCCCGTTGGCCGGAATATCCATCGCCCCCGGATACAGCTGAGCATTCAGCGGATAAGGATCAGCCAGACTGCCAAGCGCGCCATAACCGTCAAAATCCACATCGGTCAGGCGGTTCAGCACAGTGCTGAGCAGTTGTTGCGACAATTTTTTTTCCAGACCAAAACGATACGGCTGGGCACTGGCAAGCAAGTGCCATTGCAACGGAAATAACAGCAACACCACCAGCGCCGACCATAACCACCAGCAAGCGCCATCAGCGATGGGGCTGCGATAACGCCGAAATGCCAGATGCACGCAGTACAACAAAGCCAGCAGCAGCATGGCACCAGCCAGCACCGGGAACAGCTGCGAGCTTAATTCGGTCAGCACCATACTGACGGCCGCCAGCACACTGCCACCGCCGAGATTGGCCAGCACGTGCCAGTCGAGGTTATCGCCAAAATACTGATATAGCGTGCTGCCGGCCCAGCTGTAGCTGAGATAACCCAACAGCACAAACAGGGCAAACCACAGGTGGCTGCGGCTGGTGGTCTGAAAACGGCATAAGCCGTTGTAAACCATAAAAGCGCAGAGCACCAGCGCCAGATCGGCAAGCCAGGCACCAGACAGATAAAGCAGTCGCTCTGCTGTGTGCACAAAGCTGTGTGGCTGTAAAAAGCCGCCGCCGGTGAGCAACTGATATTTGTGCTGCAGCAAACCGAGTTCCAGCGCGGAACACAGCACGCTGAGAACCAGCACTAACAACACCGAGCGCCGATCCGGACGACCTGAGAATAACAACAACGGACTAACCTTGTGAAAACAACAGTGGGGGATGCAGAAAAATCAGTATGCCCTGCCAGGCGGTGCTATGCAATGCAGCTGGCAGGGCGATGCTCAGGCAGGGTAATGATAAATAATCTCCAGTTGTTCAATGCTGGCATGATCGGCATCTGAAGCGAACTCGATCAGGATGTCAAAATCGTCCCGATACAGCTGAAAGCGATCGCCATAATCCTGCATATCCGGAAACGCCAACCGCAGCCCGGCTTTGGTTGACGGCAGCTGCAGGGCTTTGAGCAGCAACGGCAACTGATCAGGCCCGTCTTGTTTTCGCAACACCGGGGTAGTGACTTTCAGCCGGACAATATCCTCGCCTTTGGTCAGCACATGCAGCTGTGTGGTTGGCAACCACCAGTGCAGGTTGCGCCGCTGCACCAGCTGATGCAACCGCAATGCATCCGGCAACAGCTGAATTTTCGGTTGTTGATGATGATTGCGCACACTGAGCGCCTCAACAAAGGCAAGCACTTCGCTCCAGGCGGGCTGGCGCAGCTGCACAACCGGCATTTTGTCCGGCACACTGCTCAGGCGAAAGCCGGTCAGCAGCGGCACGGAGACATCCACCGACTGCGGATTAAACTCGTCAAAAAACAACGTCAGCTGCTGCGTAGCCTGTTGCCGGCGCCATTGCAACGGCGTGACTTTTTGCCAGGAACCGAGCTGCTGCGCGGCTCGCACGGCATCAGTTTTATAGGCCACTTTGCCATCGATAAGCCAGGGTTTGTCATCAAACTCCGGGTGGAACTCCAGCAGATTACGGCCCAGTCCGCTGAAGATTTCATTGTCAGTAAACACCGCTTTGACTAAAGGCCCGGCGAACACCCATAAGCGCCTGCCATAACCGAGTAAACGACCGCCGTCCTGCAACAACAGGTCCGCCGAGGGCGACCCCCACAACGCCTGCACCTGTTCCACGGTCATCCCCGGCTTCACGCCGATAGCCCCGTCGTGCAGGGACACATGCAACTGACCGAGTGCAATTGTTTTGTACTGTTCCTCGGTGCGCGGTGGGGTCAGCACGGCCTGAACCGACGTTTTGATCTCCAGCGTGCCAAAATCCAGTCTGATCCTTCCGGTGTCAGAGCTGTCTGACGCGGTATCTGACAGGTTGGCATTGCCGTCACAAAAGCGGAACAACTCCAGCTGGACAAAAACTTCGGAATAATTGCCAGGCGTTTTATGCCCCGACGTTTTCAGTTCGAGCAGCATCACCGCATCAAAGCGACGGGCGGTAGCATTTTCACGCATCTGCAGCAGATAACGCGCTACTTCCGGCACATCACGCAGCACCGTAAAACGCCACAGATTGGTATTGCGCACTTTGAGGGTCTGCCGAACCAGCACAGAATCTTTTTGCTTACACTCTGGCTGTAAATCAACAATAGGTACCATGGCTTCAGCTTGCAGCACATTGGCGAAAAGCAGGGCAAAAAACAGCAGGAAAACCGGAAATCCAGGCATTAACAGGCCCCTTGCGCAGCAACCAAATAAACACATGAAGTTAACATAACGTTTAAATTATCACTATGCAAGCCGCGCCAGTTGCCGGTCATGCCAGCGACTGCACAACAGCAAGGCCAGCACCGCCCCCAGCAGCGCAAACCCCATGTCTGCCTGTGTATCCCAGGCATAGCCCTGTGTTCCGAGGAATTCGTCCGCGCCCTGCCCAAGCGCCACAGCGGCCCCCCACTCGATCAGCTCATAACCGGCGCTGATCGCCAGCACCACCGAGATTAATAAAAACTGCAGCATCCGCTGTCCCTGCACATAAGCACCGCGCAGCAGGATCTCGCGGGCCACCAGCACCGGCACAAATCCCTGCATCAGATGGCCTATTTTGTCATAAGGATTGCGGTCCAGCGCAAAACACTCCATCAGCCAGAAGCCCAGCGGCACCCTGGCGTAGCTGTATGCGCCACCGAGAATTAACACCACTGCATGTAACAGGATCAGACTGTATAACAATGGCGTCAGCGGATAGGTCTGCCGCGTCCGCCATAACAAAGGCCAGGCCAGTAACACCGGTAATACTTCCAGTAACCAGGTCGTCCGGTCAAATGGCGCCCAGCCAGACCATAACAACAACAAAAACAGCAGGCCTGAACCGGCCCCAAATTGGATTGCAGAAATCATCAGCCACCAGCATTAGACATTACTGAACCAATGTAAGCAGTTACAGCTCGTAGGTAAAGCCATCTGACAGGTAAATTTTGTTAAACAATAGATAAATATTCAGTATTTTTATGATACAGGGCCAAGGAGGCGGCTCCAGCTCAGCAAAGCACAGCCGGCACCGCGTCCGGCCAGCTTGCCAGCGTACGGTCAGAACAGAAGTGATGCCGGATGCCACTCAGTGGATCGGTAAACTGCAACTGCTGCGCCAGCAACTGTAGTGGCCCCGGCAGTGGCTGATCTTTGGCCAGTAACTGCGGGTAATAAGGGTCAAACAGAATGGGACAGCCAATCGCCTGCATATGTAAGCGCAGCTGATGTGTTTTACCGGTATGGGGCCTCAGCTGAAACAGCCCAAGTTCGCCCTGCCGTTGTACTAACTGCAAGCTGGAATGGGCATTGGGTGCGCCGGCAACAGCCTGCATCAGAAAACGCGGCTGACTTTTTTCCAGCCGGTTGTGCAGCTCAAACGACCGGGGTAATGGTGCCTGCTGCAGCGCCGCCGGCAGCCGCGCCACCGCAAGGTAAGTTTTTTCAATCAGGCCACCGGCAAACAACTGGTAATAGGCCGGCCGGCTTTGCGGATCCAGCGAAAACAGCACCAGGCCGGCGGTATCACGATCCAGCCGGTGGACCGGCGCCATATCAGCCAGCCCGGTATCACGGCGCAGTCGCTCAAGCAGACATTCGTTGACAAATTCACCGCCAGGAATAACCGGCAGACCATGCGGCTTGCAGGCCAGCAGAATATGCTGGTCCCGATACAGAATATGATGCGCGGCGGCTATCTGTGGTTCAACCGCCACTTCACGGTAATAACACAGGCGCCGGCTTGGCAGGAATGGCGTCTCCATTGTCACCACTTCCCCACTGTGCCAATGGATTTTGCCGTCTTGAAAACGGGCCGCCCAGATCTCTGGCGCAATGCGCGCAAAGTGGCTGCACAGAAACTGATACAAATTGTCCCAGCCCTGATTGACTGGCGGTAAAGTTATTTCGGAAGGCCGGGCGGCTCTGGACATGATCACTCCTGCAAAGCGCAGCAGCATCTGACGTGCTGGCGCGGGAGCGCATCTTAACAAATAACAGCTATAGCGCCCACAACAGCAGAACTGCCGTCAAGACCACCAACCCACAGCCGCCAAGCAGGCGCTGGCGCAAACCGGCACTGCCGAGCGAACTGACCAGCGCAGTTTTCACCAGCGTATTGCTCAGCACCGCGATCACCAGCGCCGTCGCAGCCAGTGGTTCACGACCGGGCCGCTGCGCATATTGTGCCATCGACAAGGTGATCGCATCGACATCGGTAGTCCCGGCGATTGCAGAGACCAGATACAAACCTTCAGCCGGCGCAAAATGCTCCGTCAGTTTCACCACCAGCAGCACCAGCGCAAACATCAGCCCAAACTGGCTGGCGGCCCACAAACTGAATGGATTGCTGACACTGGTCGCAGAATTGGCCTGCAGCTGTGGCGCGCGGCGATAAAAGTAGCCGGCCAGTAGCAGTGTCACCAGTGCCATAGCCCCGATCGGCGGCCACAGCGGCGACAATAACGGTAAATAGACGATCCCGACCATCAGCAACACCCGCAGCGACATCACTGACCAGGCCAGCAAAATGCCGCACGCCAGGGCGTCATCCTGATTATCCGCGCCTTGTGATTGTTTGCTCAGCCGGGCAAAACTCAGACTGACCGCCGTCGACGACACCAGCCCGCCGGCTAAGCCTGCTACAGCGGTGCCGCGCGCAGGCCCGAGCAACCGGGTCGCCACATAACCCACCAGCGACAACAGGGAGATTAAAATCACCAGCAACCAGATTTTATAGGGATTAAATGCCTGCCAGGGGTCCAGCGCGTGGTCCGGCAACAGTGGCAGGACGATAAAGCTCGCAATGAGTAATTTCAGGCCGGCATATAAATCATCATTGCCGATTTTATCCACCAGACCGTGCAGCGGTTGCTTAAATGCCAGGATAGCCGAGGTGATAATGGCCAGCGACACCGCAATGCCGGCAAAACCATGCATCACCGCAGCACCAAATAAAAATACCAGCACCGCGCTGAGTTCAGTGGTCAGGCCAGGCGCCTGCGGCTCTTCACGTTGTTTACGCTGATAAGCCGCCAGCACCAGCAATGCCACCAGCAACAACACCGCCAGTTCCAGCCAGGGCAACTGCAACTGCTGGCTCAACCAGGCGCCTACAGCACCAAGCAACGCCAGTAACATAAAAGTACGGACCCCGCCAAAACTGCTCAGACTGGCAATTTTGTGCTTTTCGCGCTCAATCCCAACCAATGCTCCGATAGCCAGGGCATAAGCGAAGTTCTGTAACAGTGTCAGTTCGGTTTGCATATCAGCCTGCGGTGGTTTCATGCGTTATCGGTTGATTTCAGCACGATTATGGCGCTAAGGCCATGAGCTGACGCAATATTTTTGCAGATGTCGCGAGCTGTCGCAGACAAAAAAGGCGCCGCAGCGCCTTTTTTATCACAGCAACTTTTATTGTTTTTTGTGCAGTTCGAACCAGGCCAGCGTGTGCTCAATTTTGGCGATCATCCGGCTCGGCCGGCCGGCAATGCCATGTGGCGCGCCCGGCACCCGCACCAGCGCCGTTGGCACATGCTGCAGTTTCAACGCCTGATACAGTTGTTCCGATTCACTGATTGGTGTGCGGCGGTCGGCTTCGCCGGTCATGATCAAAGTCGGCGTTTTGATTTTGCCGGCATTAGCAATCGGTGAACGTTGCCAGTAGTGGTCCAGATGCTCCCAGGGCACGCCCGGGAACTGATGATAAGTCTGATACAAATAACTATCCCCGGTCAGCACTTTACTGACCCAGTTGATAATAGGTTTGATCACCGCCGCGGCGCGGTATCTGTCAGTCAGACCAATGGCATAAGCGGTGGCGATGCCGCCTGCTGAACCGCCGGCGATATAGACGTTGTCGGCGTCAACAAAACCTTTGGCAATCATCGCGTTCACGCCGGCATCATGGTCGGCATAATCTTCCGGCGAGCTGTATTTGTTATGCAACAACAACGCAAAACGTTCGCCATAACCTGTACTGCCACGGTGGTTGTCGTAAAACACCACATAACCTTCACGGGCAAAGCGCTGCATTTCAGCACTGAAATGCGGGCCATAGGCCAGATGCGGACCGCCGTGAATTTCCAGCATCATCGGGTATTTTTTATTCGGGTCAAAGTCTGGCGGTGTGATATACCAGCCCTGAATGGGCTCGCCGTCAAACGAGGATTTGTAGTTGATTTCATGCACCTGACCAAGTTTTTTATGGCCGAGCAGGTCTTCATTGAGCTGCGTCAGCTGGCGGACTTTACCGTCCTGCCACACCGCTACATCGGCCGGGCGCGACGCATCGCCTTTGGTAAACACCAGTTTCTCGGCGCTTTGCTGATACTCACCGCTTAAATACGGCTGCGGCAAACCGGTGCCGGATAACTGGTCAGTCAGTACTTTCAGCTCACCGTCTAAATCCAGCAGCGCCACTTTACGCCGGCCTTTTTCATCGTATTGCACCGTCAGTTCGTCATTGCTCCACCAATCCGGTGCGGTTAAATCTAAATCCAGCGCGGCGCCGATGTCGCGGCTTTTGCCCGAGGCAACCTCCAGCACTTTCAGTTTGCCATTGGCAAAAGGGACTTTGGCGTTACTGCCCCACAGATAGGCCAGTTTTTTGCCATCCGGCGAAAACACCGGGCTGGTTTCCTGCCCTGGGACTGAGGTCAGTTGTTTCAGGCCACCGGTTTTAAGGTCGAGCTGATACAAATCGCTGTCCCGCGGCTGATATTCCCAGTCCGGCGCCAGATTGGCCGAAAACACTAAAGCCTTACCATCCGGGCTGAAGGTCAGGTCTTCGCCATAACTGCGATCACCGCTGGTTAACTGGCGGGCAGTGCCGCCGTCGCTACTGAGTAAAAACAGATGCCGGTATTCAGATTTCAAAAAGCCCTGACCATCGGCCTGATACTGCGCGCGGTCAATGACAATCACCGGCTCGGACCAGTTCGCGTCTTTGGGTTTTTTCGGCATTTTGACCAGCGTCGTCAACGTGGACGGCGTCGCCGGCAGATTCATGGTAAAAGCCAGCTGTTTGCCATCCGGCGACCAGGTCAGATTGGACGGGCTTTTCTCCAGTGCGCTCAGCTGGGCACTTTGTGCAGTTTTCACCCAATGCAGGTGGATTTGCGCTTTGCCGCTTTGATCAGAGATAAACGCCAGCCGGCTGCCATCCGGCGCCCAGCGTGGCTGGCTGTAATTAAATTTGTCAGCATACAAAGGCGTGTGCTGACCAGTTGCCACATCAATTTGCCAGAGCGCAGTGCGGGCGCGGTCGGTCATGATGTCATTGCTGTTGCGGACATAAACAATAGTGCGGCCATCGGGTGATAACTGCGGATCGCTGGCCCATTCCAGGCCAAAAATATCGGCGGATTCAAAATAAGACGGGTTCACTAACGGCGCGGCCTGGGTCGGAATAGCGGCCGGCACTGCGGCGGCAACGGCGCAACAAGTGCTGCTGATGACAAAGGCGGCGGCACGGTGGAATTTGGCGGTCAACACGAATAAACCTCTTGGCTTCTTTGGCGGATTTATGAAAAGCCACACTAAAAGAGCCAGCAAAGCCTGACAAGCAGATTGTCGGCAATGCCGGTCCAACCGCCGGTTTTGCCGGTTAAACGGCAGTCAGATTTTGTCCTGCAGCGGCCGGCAACGTTCGACATAACGAATAAAGACCATCAACGGCAGCAATAACAGCCCCAGTAACAATGCGCACAGCAGGCAAAACAGCGTGAAACTGAACCAGCCCTGTGCCGGCGTGACACCAAGGCCAAACACCAGCGCCAAAGTCAGCAGCTGATGCAAAGGCACTGACAGCCAGAGCGGATAACAGTGCCGTGCCGGCAAGCTGCGCCCGAGCCAGTACCAATACAAAGTCCCGCCACCGAGCAAAGTACAACCCAGCAAAAAACCGTATAACAAATCCACTGCGGCTCCTGTCTTTGTTCGCAAAGCACCGAGCATAACGCCTGCGCTGCCGCAGCACCAGACAGAATAAAGCCCCGCAATGGCGACACCACTGCAGGGCTTTGCGGGGCTGACTCAGCGCGTTCAGCCTTTGGCTTTGACGCTGTCGACCCAGTTTTGTACGCGTTGTTCCAGCACTTTCAGTGGCAATGCCCCACCACTGAGTACAGTGTCATGGAAACCACGGATATCAAACTTGTCGCCTAAATCGGCTTTGGCTTTGGCGCGCAGTTCTAAAATTTTCAGCATACCGATTTTGTAAGATGTCGCCTGACCCGGCCATACCAGATAACGGCGAATTTCAGATTTCACTGCCCCTTCGGCGACCGGCGAGTTGGCCATCATATACTCGACGCCTTGCTGTTCGGTCCAGCCCTTGGCGTGCATCCCGGTATCTACGACCAGCCGGATCGCCCGCCACATTTCAGTGATCAAGCGGCCAAAATCGTTGTACGGGCTCTTATATTGGCCCATTTCTTTGGCCAGGGTTTCAGTGTACAGCGCCCAGCCTTCCTGATAGGCCGTGAAACCCGCCTGAGTGCGGAATTTCGGCACGCCGGTCAGCTCCTGCGCAATCGAGATTTGCATATGGTGGCCAGGGCTGCCTTCATGGTACGCGATAGCTTCCATTTCATTTTTCGGCATCGCTTTCATGTCGGATAAATGCGCGTAGTAGATACCAGGGCGTTTGCCATCTGGTGTACCCGGAAAATAATGTTGTGCGGCGCCTGGTTGTTCGCGGAAGGCTTCCACCCGTTTCACGATGAGCGGTGCTTTTGGCAGGATGCCGAAATATTGCGGCAACTTGGCTTCAATTTCGCGGATAAAGGCTTCAGAGTCTTTTAAGTACGCCTGACGACCTTCGTCAGTGTCCTCATAGAAGAACTGCTTATCGGTTTTAATAAACTTAAAGAACTCCTGCAATGAGCCTTTAAAACCAACCTGCTCTTTGATGGTGTTCATCTCTTTGGTCAGACGTGCGACTTCATCGAGGCCAATCTGATGAATTTGGTCAGCGGTTAAATCTGTCGTGGTCGATTGCTTCAACCGCAGATTGTAATAGGCCACACCGTTCGGTTGTGTTGATACGCCGGTCGGGTTGACCACAGTTTTGTCCAGCTCGCTGGTGAGGAAAGTCGCCAGATTCTGATAGGCCGGTAAGAACTGACTAGTCAACGCGTTTTTGACATCATCGGTCAGTTTTTGAGCGGTGGCATCATCGAGTTTGTCGGCTTTTTTCAGCGCTTCAATTTTGCCTTTGGCGTCGCTCCACAGCGGCGACTCTTTGTCAGATTCGGTAAAAGGCGCGCCGGAGATTAGATTATTGACCTGTTCAATCACGCCTTCATAAGCAAACCGTGGTGGCCGCACGCCGGCGTCGGCATATTTTTTCGCCCGTTGCTGCAACTCGGCAATCGCTTTAGCAATGCCGCCGAGACGGGTGATGTAGGCTTCCATGTCTTTGACTTCTTCCACTTTATGGAAGTTGATCATCACCTGCGGTAGCAAGGCATGGATGCCCTGCATCTGGTTAAACACATATTGGTTGACGCGAAAAGGCGCGGCGTCACGTACTTCTTCATACTGGTAAATCCATAAATCGTATGAAGTTTTGGCTTCAGTATCGAGTTTGCTGTAATCAAATTTCGCTTTCAGTTCTTCCACTGTGGCGGCATACCAGGCCAGCATTTTGTCTTCGCCGGCTTCGGTCACATCATCGATTTGGTCGTTTTTATCTTTGCGGCCCTGGAAAGTCATCTGCAGCGGGCTCATCTGCAATTGTTCTTCGTATTTTTGTTCGAACCACTGATTAATCCGCTCAGACTCAGATTGCTGTACCACAGCCGTTTCGGCCGGTGCTGCCGTGGCAGGCTGCGCCGGTGCCGTAGTGTTTTTGCTGTCTGCAGCCGGATTGCAGCCGGTCAGCACTGCTGCAATAGAAAGCGCTAAAAGAGTATGTCGCACTGGAGTGTCCCTCGTGGTTGTCCGGAGTTCCCGGTTGTTGTTCTCGCTTTATGGCGGTATCTGGGGCGATGCCGGCCGGATGTTAAATTACGCTGATTTACCTGCAGCGTCGAAATTAAATTTGTAAATGTGGCTTTCAGTCTTGTGGCAACTCCAGCGTCATAAAAACACTGTTAGGGTCTTCCTGATAATCAGCGAAAGGCGGACATTCTATAAAACCGAATTGTTGATAAAGCGCGCGGGCCGGCTGAAAAAACGCCATAGAACCTGTTTCAAGACTGACACGTTTTAAACCACTTTGTCTGGCCTCTGCCAGCAGATGTTCAACTAACAGACGACCATAACCATGACCAGGACAGGACGGATCCACCCGGGTCGATTTGATTTCACCGTGCCGTGCATCCAGTTGTTTCAGTGCTATGCAACCTGCCAGAATTGCGGGTGTTACAGGGTCTGGCTGCTGCCATAAAGTCCAGAAGCGGATCTCTGGCTGGCGCAGCGCAGCCAGGTCCAGCGCATGGACACTTTCTGGGGGTGAGGTGGCTTGCATATCCGCCATATGTGCGGCAAGTAAAGCGGCAATTTCCGGGCCTTGTAAATCATCCGGTCGGATTTGGTACTTCATGCTGAGTCCTGTGCTTTTATCTAAGCCCTGGCTGTTATAACAGGATGCTGCGGTGAACCCACGCAGTGCAGCGACCAGAAGCAGAAAAAAAGCGACAAGTTCAGATGAAACTGACCTCTGCTGCAATGCAGTGGATCCGCGGTCTCACTCAGTCATCGCTTAACACTGAATTGGTACCGGAATGCTGGATGCGGTCGATCACAATGACGGCGCCAAGCAAGGGTACTGCCCATTCGGCACGGTAGATTTCGACGCCGTAGCTGTCTGACCAGCTAAACCAGGCTTTGGATACCCGCGCCAGTAATTGATCGTTTTGCGTGATGCGGTATTCACGTTGCCACAGATTGCCATCAATTTCCAAAGTGCCCTGCGGCGTTTGTACCGAAAAAGACGCTCGCCAGAATGGCCAGAACTTTTTGCGTACCAGCCATTCTTCTCCAGACGGCGCAACCAGCCGGCAGGCCGGCAGAATAGTCAGATATTTGCGTTTGATTTTAAGTACTTCGCGCTCCGCCAAATCGTACATAGTCTGGCTGCTGGAAATACTGAAGAATTTGCCTTTGACGGTAAAAGCCAGCTTGCCATCTTCGTCGTCGATATCAAAACTATCGGTCAGGCTCAGTATTTTTTGTTCAATCCGAAATTTCATCACAGATCCTTCTGAAATAATGCTGTCAGCGTGGCCATAATCCAACAATCAGACCATAAAATGCAAACTGCAGCAGATGATAACCACCATCAATCAGCAACATAGGCCAGGGCCGGTTCGCAAACTGATAATTGATGCCAAAGCTGGTGAAGACAAAAAAGAAACCGACCATCAAACCGTTGTGTACCGACAGATGCAACGACGCCGGCTGGCCGAATAAAAACACAAAACCGATAGCGGCCAACGCCGAAAACAACAGGCTGACACCAAACACCCGCGCCGGATGACCTTGTGGTTTATCCATATCGATGCCGGCGTAAGCGCACCAGCGTGCGCCGAATAACAGCTTCGAATACCACAATCCGCCAATGACAAAGACTGACAACGCCATCGCCGCTAACATGCCGATTTGAGAAGCTATACCCATGATTAATCACCGGAATTTTGAATGTTCGCAGTCCAGCTTAGGTGGTCTGTTGCTATGACGCAACTCAGAGGCTGTTGCCAAACCACCCTGCCTGCTGCGCATCGGCTAACCGTCGTGATAAATACTGCCAGAGCGCTGGACAGCCTTGAGAGATTGGTGCCTCAATCCGTGCCACGACGCGTTGATAACTGATGCCGTTTTCGCGCCAGCTCTGACCGTTGTTCGCCAGATTCAGCAGCACAGGCATCGCGCGGTCGCAGGCGTGGGCAAATTGTGCCGCTACTGTTTCGCCTGCTTCAAATTCCTGCCATAGCGCTAAGAGTTCTGCCGCCGCGCCAGCAGGCAACAAACTAAAAATCCGCTGTACCGCCGCCAGTTCTTCCGCCTTGAGCGCGTCCCAGTCGGCATTGGCGTACACAATAGTATCGCCGGTATCAATTTCGCCAATGTCGTGCACAAGCAGCAGTTTAATCACCTGGTTGATGTCGGTATTTGCCGGTGCATAAGGCGCCAGTGACCAGGCCAGCATAGCAATTTGCCAGCTATGTTCAGCTGAATTTTCATAGCGATCGCTATGCAGCGTTTTGGTTTTGCGGGTGACAGTTTTGAGCTTGTCCAGTTCTAAGACAAAATCTATAACAGACTGCATAAAGGCTCCGGTTGCAGAAAAAACCGCAGCATAACAAAAAGGCCGCAGGCTGGTCGCGCCAGGCGAGCGCAGTATGGCGTCACTTTAGCGGTTTTTCAGCCAGCCGCGTCAGATAAACTACCCCAAGTGCGCTAGTCCGTGATCTCCCGCAAAGCGAGGCCGCAGGATCAGCCGCATCGGCACGTCTACAATGCCCATCCGCTCACGGGGACCTTGTTCAGCAACAAAACCCCAATGTTGGTACATTGGCAAGGCATGTAAAGAGGCATTCACGGTAAACTCATCCTGGTCCTGACACTCCGTCCGCAAGTGCGACCATAGCTGTCGTGCTAGTCCCTGCCCCTGTGCCCGCTCTGCCACAAACAAATGATACAGATGGTTGTGGCCCTTCACGGCAATGACGCCGCCCAGACCTTCTGCATCTTCTGCTAACCAATAGCGGTAATCGCCGTGCAGATACCCTAGGATTGCCTGCGGCTGCATCGACGCCCGTAACAATGCGGCGCCTTCAGCCGTGCAATCCGGCACAATAAATGTTTCGACCAGCGGCAAGATTAAAGCGCTGATGGCAACATGATCTGCCGCGGTAGCAGCGCGGATCCGAAGTCTCAAAGGTACATCCTCAGCGGTGGGCCTAAAATCAAATTAAACAATTTATTAACACAGCACAAATCACTCTGCAAGCCCGGTAAGCGGCATCACCGACTTTTGCGGCCGGAAACAAGCCACAACAACAAGCCGCCGCGACAGTCGCCTGCGGAAACAATGCTTTTCCGTAAAATGCCGGCGACATGGTAGCCGGCCACGGCATTTTTCGGCATGCTGCGGTATTCAATATGCAGGAGGCAAAATGTCAGCGCAAGTGTTGTCGTGGCAGCGGGTCAAACAGCTGCCGGCGCCGGTCTGGTTGTTACTGTGGGGCAATTTTTTTGTCCGTGGCAGCTATTTTATGGTCTGGCCTTTCCTTGCTGTGATTTTGTACCAGCGCTATCAGTTATCCGCCAGCGAAACCGGTTTCTGGCTGACTGCGGCGGCGCTCACTGCCGTGGTCGCCGGTTTTTATGCCGGCCATTTGTCTGACCGTTTTGGCCGCAAACCGCTGATGCTGGCCGGTGCTGTCACCGGCGTGCTGGCGTATTCTGCGCTGGCACTTGCCGATACGTTGCCGCTGATGCTGGGCTGTATTTTTCTGGCGACCCTGCCCCGCGCCTTGTGGGATGCGCCCAGCAAAGCCTGGCTCGGCGATTTATTGCCCGACAGCAAAGACCGCGAACTGGCGCTGCAGGGCCTGTATTTTATGGTGAACGCCGGCGCGGCTTGTGGGCCGGTATTGGGTTTATGGGCTGGCCTCAGTGGCAATCCACATGGCTTTTTTGTCACCGCTGCATCTTATGGCGCGCTGGGTTTGGGACTATTGTGGTTACACAGACCAGGCAAGCTGGCGAATACCGCAGCTCAGAACCGGTCGTCGCATCCGCTGAACTTCGCTGCCATCCTGCAATTACTGCGGCAAGACCAGCTGTTTGCGGTGATTATCCTCGCCAATATTCTGATTAACTTTATTTATGCCCATGCAGATTCCAGCCTGATCCAATATTTAACCCGGGCTGATTTCCCTGAGCTGGTGACACTCATTTCCAGTCTGGTGATGGTGAATTCGCTGATTATTGTCACTTGCCAATTTCCGTTACTGCGTTTGCTTGGACACTGGCCGGTGATTAAGCGCATTCATCTGGGGGTGGTGTTATTGGGGTTGTCACAAATCTGGTTTGCCTTAAATCCGGTGGACTGGTTCTGGGGCTGGCTCGGCGCTATGGCTGTGCTCAGCATTGGCGAGGCGGTGCTTTTTGCCAACATGAATGTACATCTGGACCAACTGGCGCACCCGGCGCTGCGCGGCAGTTATTTTGGTGCCGCCAGCCTCTATGCCATTGGCTTTAGTTTGTCGCCCTTTATTGGCGGCCTGATTATCGACGCCCTCGGTGGGCCGGCGCTCTTTGCTATCAGTGCCGGCCTTTGTGCGCTGGTGCTGGGCTGCTATGCCGCCACACCCCGGCTACGCCGGCCGGACTTTTCTGCACTGAAGTTGCCGGGCTGAAGTTGCCGGATGAAAGCGGCAACTTGTGACATGATGCCTTATTGGCCAATCAGCTTTGCACGGATGCGCTGCAGCAGCTGCCACTCGGCGGCAATGCTTTGCGCATTCGGGCCATGCCCGGCTTTGGCCACCATAATCAGGTCCTTGTGCGGCGCCGCAATAGCATTGAAATAGGCGCGGGTCATCGCTGGTACCGTCACCAAATCGGCCTCGCCCTGGATAAAATACACCGGAAGTTTCAGCACTGTCGCATCGCGTTGCAATTCAATGTCGTGGAACATGCCGCTTGTTGTCTGGCCTGTTGCTGCATCAAAGCCCATGAACTGCAAAAACGAATAGTCTTCTGCGGCTTCATAAGCCGGTGCCTGTTTTTCCAGTGCAAACGCAGGCGCAGCTTGCCACCAATGCGCCGGCGCTGGGGTGGCCAGTTTTGCCTCATACTGGCGGGTCAGGCGGCGCAATACAGCGCTCGGTCTGGCATAAGGCGGTGGCCCCATTTTACTCAACTGCGCCAAAGCCGGCTGATCCTGTGCTGCTGTGGCCAGCGTCAAAACTGCCTGATAACTCGCCTGTTGGTTTTGTAGCCCACTGACCAGCTGCGAACTGCCGACATAAGCGGCAAACCACTGGGGTTGTTGCTGTACCATTTTGACTCCGAGCGCCGAACCCCAGGAGCTGCCCATCAAAATCAGCGGCCGGTTCCCCAGCGTTTGTTGCAGATACTGCACCAGCTCCAGACCATCCTGCGTCATTTGCGCCAGCGTCAGGCGCTCGCCAGCCGCCGGCTGATTGCGCAACCAGGTTCTGCCGCTGGCGCGCTGGTCCCATTGCACCAGCGTAAACTGCTGCTCCCAGCCGGCGTAAATTGCATCGGCAAAAGGGCTGATTGGATTCGCCGGGCCACCGTGTAAAAACAGGATCAGCGGGAAAGTGCAGTTGCTGGTGTTGATACTGACCCACTGCTCGATACCACCAAGCCGGACATAACCCTGCTGGTCCATCGCAGCCGGTGTTTTACATTGTGCTGTGTGCGCGCCGCCAAACAGCTGTTCAGCGGCTTGCGCCTGATTTGCCGCATTGGCTACAGGTATGAACAGCCAGCAAAGCAGGATTGGTAGCGCCAGCATCCAGCGACGGGCCTGTTGGGTTGTTTTGTGCATCAGAAGTCCTCATTTGTTTCACTGCGACCAGACTAGGCATTTGCCCGCGTTGTAGCGTCCTGAAACACGTTTGAGGACATAAACTTCGCCTGTTGCCGGCTGCGTAAGCACGTTACACTGGTTTTTTTGCGTTTGACGACACGATGTTTTCTGATGAATGAATTAGTCATGCTGCACAGCGCTATCGCGTTATTGTGCCTGTTGCTCGGGCTGCATTTTTTGCTGAGCCGACAAGGCCGGCCCTGGCCGCTGCGTTTCACTGGCGCGACCTATTTGTTGTATGGCAGCCAAAGCCTCTGGTTCGTGCTGGCACTGCAGCAGATAGAGTTATTTGCCGGGCAAGCCATGTTCAGACCCGTCGGCGCTATGCTGCTGGCGCCGTTATTCTGGTGTTTTTTTCAGCTGTTGCAGCGGCCGGATGCGGGGCTCAGGCGCCGTGACCTTTGGCATCTTGCCCCGGCGGCTCTGACTTTTTATTTGCTACTGAGCCATTCCGCCTGGCTGGATTATCTCGACCTGTTTTTGCTGTTAAGTTATGCCGCTTATTTATCTGCTGTGGGGATCACCTTGTTCCGTGCTCCGGCGCTGCTGGCGCCGCTGGGTGATGCGGCCCCTGTCGCCAGGCGCTATTTGCAGCTGCAAGGCGCTTTGCTTGGCAGCAATCTGCTGATAGAAGCGGCACTTTATCTGGAACTGCAACAAGGCGGCAGCCCGTCACCATCGGCCTTGCTGGTACCGGCTGCGGCACTTTTTCTGCTCTTACACCTGCTGACCTTGTTGTTTGCGCTGCAACGCAGCCCTTTGCTGGAATGGCTGTATCAACGCGGTAGCCAAAAACCGCATGTGCCGCAGTCAGATCTAATAAGGCAGGATGTGCAACGTCCTGCCGATCCGCCGGCAACGCTTGCTGACAGAACACCGGCGGTCGATGAGAAATTACAGGAGTTATATCAACGCTGGCTGGCGCTGCTCGAGCAACAACAGCTATACCAGCTTGAATTTGGTATTACACTGGCGCAGGCCGCACGCAAACTACAAGTACCGGCGCGGCAATTGTCGCAGGCAATCAACCAATGTTATGGCGCCAGTTTTTCTGTGCTGTTAAATGACAAACGCATCGAAAAGGCCAAACAGCTGTTGCTGCAGAGTCCGCCATTGGCGGTCACCGAGGTGATGTATCAGGCCGGTTTTGCCACCAAATCAAATTTCCACAAAGAGTTCGCCCGCGTCACCGGCACAACACCAAGCGCTTATCGGTTAAGCACGCCAGCACGGCCCGACTAATACTGACGCTCAGTGCTTCATCACGGCCGCTGGCTCTGAGCCCGTTTTCTGCGACAACGGCTGGTCTTTGCTGCCAGCGTAAAACACCACCAGTTTGACCGGTTTAGTACCGACATTGCGGCCGTTGTGTGCGGTATTCACCACTTCAGCCAAAGCGTCGCCGGCCTTGAGGCGATTGCGCCGACCATCTTTGAGGGTGACTTCAAGTTCCCCCTCTACCACCATACCAAATGACGGCACCGGATGCAGATGCCAGCCGGTTTCACCACCGGGTGCAATTTCAATCAGCATACCGGTGACTTCCGCCTGACCGGCCGGATATTGCAGCGGCTGACCATCCCAACTGGTTTGGGTTTTCAGCATTGTCGTGACTTTGACGGCCTTGGTTTGTTCTATGGCTTGTACCGGTAACAGCATGCCCAAACCGGCCAGCAAAAATATTCCGCGTGGTAACATCGTTGCAGTCCTCAATACATTCAGTAGGTTAAACCCCGCCACAAACATCAATACAACTGCCTGTAGTATAACTGGCAGCATCTGATGCCAGCCAGGCAATCGCCTGCGCCACCTCGCTTGCTTCGCCACCGCGCCCTAGCGGAATGCGGCTTTTCAGCCGGTCGACCCGGTCGGGTTCGCCACCAGTGGCGTGCATGTCGGTGTAGATAAAACCCGGCCGCACCGCATTGACGCGAATGCCCTGCGCCGCAACTTCCAGCGCAAGGCCCCGGGTCAGCGTGTCGACCGCGCCTTTGGAGGCGGCATAATCAATATATTCGTTGGGTGAACCACTTTTGGCCGCGCCCGAAGAGACATTCACTATCGCGCCGCCCGCCCCGCCCAAATCAGTACTCATGCGCAGCACGGCCTGCTGGCAGCATAAAAAAGTGCCGATGACATTGGTTTGTAAAATGGCAGAAAAACGCGCCGCACTGATGCCGCTGATGGGGCTTTGTGGCTGTAAAATGGCGGCGTTATTGACGAGCACCGACAAAGGGCCAAGTTCCGCATCCAGCCGCTGAAACATCGCCAGCACTTGCGCTTCGTCAGCGATATCGGCCTGCAGCAGGATACAACGACAACCAATGGCGCGAAGCTCACTGGCAAGCGCTGCTGCTGCGGTATGATTTTGATGATAATTCAGCCCCAGCGCATAGCCCTGCTGCGCGAACAGCCGTGCCGTTGCAGCACCGATGCCACGGCTGGCACCGGTGATAAGCGCAATAGCAGATGCAGACATACAAACTCCGGTTCCCGACCCAAAACCGATTTATACCTGATCTTTGTCAGGCACAACAGCCGTTCAGAAATAACCGCGATATTGGGCCGGCAGTGCATCCAGTGGCTGCAGCCGGATATCCTTGTAAAACACTTCTGCCGCTTCACTTTGCAGCTGAATTTTGCCTTGCCACATCGGAATATCGCGGCCGTCCCGATGATATCGGGAATTCTTCAGCACCATCACCACCTGACCATTGACGATGTGCAGGCTTTGGCCTTCAAAACAAATCAGCTCCACGGTATTCCATTGATTGTCGGGCTTTTCGG
Source organism: uncultured Chromatiaceae bacterium (assembly GCA_937978655.1). Taxonomy (GTDB): domain Bacteria; phylum Pseudomonadota; class Gammaproteobacteria; order Enterobacterales; family Alteromonadaceae; genus Pararheinheimera. The sequence goes on along the minus strand of CALJUX010000024.1, from coordinate 43,738 downwards.
CATTGAGTTGGCGCATGACAAAACCCGGGCCGCCAGTGCCGCGGCCGGTTTTCAGGAACGGCTGCGTGACATCTGCCACTGCATTCATTTCGCCCTCAGGTTGAAAAGCGCGGATATCAATCGCCGAATCAGCCTGCTGCCAATAGTCGCCGGTATGGCCCTGCATAATCTGAAATTCCTGCGACAACATCCAGGAGCGGAAATACTCTTGCCCGTGTGGGCCGTTGGCGTGATACAAAATGCCGCTGTCTTTGAGTTTAGAAAGCCGCGGTGGCCATTTTTTCTCGCCGAAGCGGTATTGCAGCGTCAGATGGTAATTGCGAAAACTTTGTTTGCTGGTCAAAGCGCCATAGATTTCACCGCTGACACGCAGCACCGTCTCCCCGTCTTGCTGCACCAGTGTGAACACATCATGTGGGTCTAGTCCGGGAAAGACTCCAAGCGGCGCCAGCGGCTTCCCTGACGCATCAGTTGGCTGGCTGCCGTTGTAATTCTCCTGATGGCGGTAGCTCAGATAGGTTTCCCATTGACTCAGCGCCGGGTCCAGCAATGCAACTACGGGACTTGCTGCGAGTGGTAACGCGGCAAAGCCTGCCAGCAGGCCTGTCATCAACAGCACTGCGCTTTGGTAAAGTTTGATAATCATCTGAAGTTCCTTTTTTGTCAGTGACCCAGATAGTTACCCGCCAGCAGTATTTTTGTAAAGCGCTTACATTTATGAGATTTGCTGCAGAGATTATGAATTACAGCAGTCGGCTTTTGGCGCAGTAGCCCGCCATAAGGCTGCCATGGCGATAACGGCAATGACCGGTAACAGTAGCAACGCATAAAAATCCGGCGCACCGGTTAACACTGCAGCACCAACCGCCAGCGCCCATAACAACAGTTGCGTCAGGATCAGTTTGATTCTCATTCGGTTCTCCTCAATATGTTGTCGTCAGCGATGATGGCAATACGACCTGCCGGGTTTTGACAAAACCGTTCAGCGCCCCGCTGCATGCGACAGGTCGCGGCGGGCGGCCACTTATGCTATCCTGCGCGCCGTTTTTCCTGCGCCGACCGGACCTGCCATGACTGCCACTGCCCTCTACACTGATTTGTCCGGTTATTATGATTTGATGTGCGCGGACATCAATTATCCGGCGCAAAGCGCAACAGTGCACCGCATCCAGCAGTTTTTTGGCAACGGTGGCAAACGCCATCTGGATTTAGCCTGCGGCACAGGCCCACATATCCGTTATTTATTGGATTTAGGTTATCAGAGTGCCGGCCTCGACCTCAATCAGCCGATGTTGGACCTTGCGCAGCAACGCTGTCCGGAGGCTAGTTTTTCCTGTCAGAATATGTGCGAATTTCAGGTCACCGCGCCGGTGGACCTTATCACCTGTTTTTTATACTCACTGCATTACAGTCAGACCATCGAAGGCCTTCAAGCCTGTATTCGTCAGGCGTATCTGGCACTCAATACCGGCGGCGTGTTTTGTTTTAATGCGGTGGATAAAAGCCAAATCGACAACCAATCATCCGTGTCGCATCAGGCCGTGCACGGTAACAGCTTATTTCAGTTCAGCTCCGGCTGGTTTTACTCAGGTCAGGGCGAGCAGCAACAACTGCGCCTGTGCATTGAAAAAACCGACAACGGCCAGAGCGAAATCTGGCAAGACGCCCATCCGATGGTCGCGGTCACCTTCACCGAATTACAACAACTGCTCGCCCCTTATTTCGACGTGCAAATGCTGCAACACGATTACGATAAACTGGTGGCCTGGGATGGCCAGTCCGGCAATGCGCTGTTTGTCTGTGTGAAAAAATAAACAGGTCCCGCCCGGTGCACACAGCTGCCCACGCCAACAAAAAATCCGCACAAATTAACTACAAATATTAAAATAATTTCACACATTATTGATATTTGCTGCATGGCAGTATAGATTTTGCCGGCTTTTACCAGCATCAGGGACGGTCAGGATGACGGCTGCCAGGTTGTGCTGTCAGGGCCAGGCTGTGATGGCGATGTGGTGCAGGATGCACTGCGCCAACGCGGCCGCCCCGGCGGCCAAACCAGCGTCAGACGCCGATAGCCCCAAAGACAACAATATAAAGGATGAACTATGAAAAATATCAGTATTGCGGCTGCAGCACTTGTGCTGTCAGGCTGTGCCAGCATCATGACTGCCGATGAGCAATCAATCAAAGTCACGTCATCAACCAACACACCGGTTGAAGTGACTGTGGATGACAAAACCACCACAACGCCAGGCACAGTCGTCGTGTTACGCGATGGCAAAGATAAAGTTGTCAAAAGCTCAGCGCCAGGCTGCCAGAATGCCACCCCGATTAAAAAAGAAGTCACAGGCGCATTTTGGGGCAACATCGTCATTGGTGGCCTGTTAGGTTCAACCACAGACAACTCGACCGGCAAAATGTGGGATTATCAGGATAGCGTCGAAGTAAGCTGTACGGCGCAGTGATCTCAGGCCATGCGCCCGACACCGCAACAGAGCTGGTGGTTATCAGCTCTGTTTTATTGCAGCATCATCTTTCCTGCGCCGGCATTTGCCACAGATCGGATCTGGTCGTTATTGCTGCACCAGTGGCAGGGCGAGCCGCAGATCCGCAGCGCTGATTTTTTATTATCCGCACCCCACTATTCGCCTGAAGCCGAGCGCGCCAAAACGCTGACGTTGTATCAGCAGGATCCAACAGCGGCATTTTGTCGGTTTCCGGCCCGGCTGACCTATCTCGCCGCCCAGCAGGGTTTTATCCTGCCAGCTGACCGTTTTGCCCGCTGCCCGCAGCTGCAGCAGTTTTTACAGCAGGTGCCTTTTGATCAGCTCGAACTGGTGTTTGCATCAGAAGTGCTGTCTTCTGCATCCAGCATGTTCGGCCACATTTTTATCAAAGCCAGCGGCCGCAACAGCCGGGGCAATCCGGTGGCCCACTCGCTGGCTTATTTCACCGAGATCACCAGCCTCAATCCAATCCGTTTGATGGTGGAAAGCACCATCACCGGCATGCCGGGCTTTTTCAGCGTCCGGCCCTTTGCCACCGATCTCCGGCAATACCGCGATCAGGAACAACGCAATCTGTGGCAATTCAAACTACGGGCATCGGCCGACGCCCGCCAGCTGCTGCAGCTGCATATCTGGGAACTGCATCAGATTAAACTGAGCTATTTGTTTCAGTCATTTAACTGCGCCACGCTGACGCTGGAAATGCTGGCACTGACCGCGCCGGAATTAATCGACAACCGCGGTTGGATTGTCAGCCCGGCCGACGTGGTGAAAGCGGTGATCAGCCAGCACCGGGTGATCTCCACCGAAGTGGCGCCGGCCCGGCCCTGGTTGTTCCACGCGCTGGCAGATTCGCTGCCGGTCGCCTCTCGCCGGACACTTGATGAGATCCAGTCAGTAGCAGATGTCAGTGCCGCAGCACCCGAGATCATCCGGCATCCGCTGGCCGCATCTTATCTGGCATTGCAGCTGGAGCAGGCTGAGTTGCAACAGCGCATCGACCCGGCGAGCGCCAGCGCCATCCGGCAGGCGCTGCCAGCGGCAGCGGCAATAAAGCTGGACCTCAGCCACTACAAACATCCGGCCAACACTCCGCAGGATGGCGCTGCCGGCGCTGGCTGGCTGCATGATCAGCATGGCTCGGCCCTGTTGCTGCACTGGCTCAGTGCCGGCCATTTACTGCAAGGCGACAACCGGCAATATCTGGCTGAATCCGAACTGAAAATCGCCCGCGCCTCGCTGCTGTTCGACCCGGCCCGGCACCAGCTGCGGCTGCACGAGCTGACATTGTACAGCGCACAGGCGCTGACGCCCGACACCACCGCTTTTCCAGTCTGGTCCGGTGAGTTTTATCTGGGCTACCGGCCGGCAGCAAATGCCGCTGCAGAACGCTGGTCAACCGGCGAATTGTCCGGTGCCGCCGGCAAAAGCCTGCGCCTGCACCCGGATGTGATTGGCTACGCGCTGGCAGGGGGCGGGCTCAGTACCAATCTGCGCGACAGCCGCCTGTTTGGCTATGGCAAAACCGGCCTGTTGCTGGACATGGCGGCAGATACCAAACTGCAATTGCAATATCTGACCCATTCCGGCATGGCCGGCGACGACAGTGCTTATCAGCAGTGGTTCACAGCACTGAGCTGGTTTGCCAGCCAAAATCAGGCGCTGACCCTGCAGTGGCAGCAATTGCGTTTTGACCGCAGCGCCCATCACAGCGTCGGCCTGACGTATGACTGGCTGTTCTGATCTGACGCGCTAAGACAGAGGTCCGACAGCGCCAGCCCTTCCCCTGTTATCGCAGCACAGCGCCTGTTAATCGGATCTGCTTGCGGCGCTGCCGTCCTGTTGCCACACTGGATCTGCCTGCGCGCAACCGCGCGACATGGCAAATAAAAGCAAACAAAAACAATAAAGATTAGTGACCGCTAATCGATAACATCCCGGTAACTTTCATGCAGATCCAAACCCTGTTCCGTCATGCCCTGTTGCTGGCCCTGGCCACGGCACCGCTGCTGACTCCAGCCGCCAGCACCGAACGCACACCGTCAGCCCCAGCCGCCGATCAAGGCGAAGGCCCCTACAGCCGGCTGATTTTACGCGGTGGCACCTTTATCAGTGGTGGAGGCGCACCGCCGGTTGGCCCGGTGGATATCGTCATTGAAAATGACCGCATCAGCGAAATCACCGCCGTCGGTAATCCAGGAGTACCGGTGCTGCCAGAAGGCCGGCCCAAAGCCAAAGCCGGTGACAAAGAAATGGACGTCAGCGGCATGTACATTCTGCCGGGTTTTATCGATATGCATGGCCATATCGGCGGCTCTGCCAACGGCACGCCAGCCGAATATGTGTTTAAACTTTGGCTGGCGCACGGCATTACTACAGTGCGTGAACCCGGCAGTTTTAATGGCCTTGACTGGACGTTAAAACATGCCAAAGCCTCGAACGAGCATAAAATCGTCGCGCCGCGTATCGTGCCTTATGTTGGTTTTGGTCAGGGCTTAAGTAAACCAGTGTTCAGCCCGCAACAAGCGCGTGAGTGGGTACAGAACATTAAAAAAGCCGGTGCGGCCGGGATTAAATTCTTTGGCGCCCCGCCGGCCATCATGGCAGCGGCACTGGATGAAGCGAAAAAACAACAGCTAGGCACTATGATGCACCATGCCCAGCTCAACGTCATGCGGATGAATGCGCTCGACAGCGCAAGGCTTGGCCTCACCTCGATGGAACACTGGTATGGCTTACCGGAAGCGCTGTTTACCAATCAAGTGGTGCAAAACTACAAGCCCGATTACAACTACCAGAATGAGCAGGACCGTTTTGGCGAAGCCGGTAAACTCTGGCAACAGGCCGCCGCGCCGGGCTCTGACAAATGGAATGCGGTGCGGGATGAGCTGATCAGCCTCAATTTCACCATCAACCCGACGCTGACTATTTATGAAGCCACCCGCAATGCCGAAGCACAGCGCAACGCGCCCTGGCACGCCGATTACACGATGCCGGTGCTCAGTGAATTCTTTAAGCCTAACCGTTATGCCCACGGCTCGTTCTGGTTTAACTGGACCACAGAGCAGGAAATCGCCTGGCGCGAAAACTACCGCATCTGGATGCAGTTCTTAAATGACTATAAAAATCACGGCGGCCGGGTCACTGCCGGCTCTGACGCCGGTTATATCTATAAAATTTATGGTTTTGCGTATATTCAGGAACTGGAATTACTGCGCGAAGCCGGTTTTAACCCGCTGGAAGTGATTCAGGCCGCCACGCTGAACGGCGCTGTTGCGCTCGGTCTTGATAAAGACCTTGGCAGTCTGGTGCCGGGCAAAAAAGCTGACATGGTGATAGTCGCGGAAAACCCGCTGGCCAACTTTAAAGTGTTGTACGGCAACGGCCATTATCAGCTCAACGCGCAGAACCAGCCAGAGCGCACCAAAGGCGTGCGTTACACCATTAAAGATGGTGTGGTCTATGATGCGCAGCAGCTATTGAGTGACGTGCGCAACATGGTCAGCACTGCCAAAGCGGCAGCACCGGCCAAACCATAAGCAACTGAACCACAGGCGCCAGAGTCGGCTGACCATGGCGCTTGTGGCACCTCAATCTTCAATCTGCGGTAAATTTTTGTAAGCGCAGCCTGGTCTTGTACCACATCAGAAACAAATGCCCCGCCTTGAGTTTTCATTAATCCAATGATTTATATCAATATTTCAGACGAAATCTGTTTCCCCGTTATCAGACAGGTAAAGTAATGTACAGTTTGCAACCTCTGCGCCTGCACAGGTTCAGAGTGGCTGAATCATTCGCAGGAGTTCAGCCATGAGCAAATCAGATCAACGCCACTTCACCCTCACGCCACAAAGCCGGCGCAGTTTTATCAAACAGCTTAGTTTTGCCCTCGCCGCTGCGCCGCTGGCGGGCCTGGTCGCCTGTGGCGGTGGCAGCACTGAAACTTCGACCAGCAGCACAGATACCTCCAGTGGCAGTACCGGTGGTAGCACAGGTGGCAGTACCGGAACTTCCGGCTCTTGGGCAAGTGGCGGCACCGCCGCGCTGACGGCCAATTTTCCGGCCGATACTTTGTTTGATTTGGGCAGCAGCTGTAGCCTGGCTTTAACCAAAGCGCTGACTGAAGGGCCTTGTTATTTCGCGGTGACCAATCGCGATGATATTTCCGAAAGTCAGGTCGGCTTGCCGATGCAGTTATGTCTGCGGGTGGTCGACAGCAGCTGTAAACCATTGTCTGGCCTTGAAGTGGAAGTCTGGCACTGTGATGTTGCAGGCCTTTATTCTGGGGATACCAGTGGCAGCAGTGACAGTTCGGGCTTTAACTCGTCGTTTTGTACCAGCAACAATGCCAATGCGGTGAAAGCCAAATGGTATCGCGGCACACAAGTCACCGACAGCAACGGCCGTGTCAACTTTAAAAGCTGTTTCCCCGGTTGGTATTCCGGCCGCACTATTCATATCCATTTTCGCGTGCGCAATAACAACAACGACCAGGTGGTGTCGCAATTTTGCTTTACCGACACATTGACGCAGGAGATTTGCACCACGCACGCAAACTATAAAAGCCGTGGCGTGCAGGACACCACGCTGGCCGCCGGCCGCGATACGGTGTTTGGCAGCAACGCCACTGATTTTATTTTCAGCACCCAACAAAACAGCGACGGCTCGTTACTGGCCTGGAAGACTATCCGGCTCAGTTAAAGCTGTCGTTTCAAACGCACGGCGACGCTACGCTTGCCGTGCCTGTCATTGCCGCACGCTACACATTTACCGCTGGTGCTGCATTTGCGCACCGGCAGCACAACCGGTAAGCTGCCGCGTTTTGCCACGCGAAGGAAATCTCCGATGCAGTTACTCTGGCTGGTTACAGCTATCTGGGCCTTTAGTTTCTCGTTAATTGGTGAGTTTCTCGCTGCAACCGTTGACCCTTATTTGGCCGTCAGCAGCCGGATGTTGCTGGCGCTGTTGTTATTCAGCCCGTTTTTACTGAAATACCACACCACACCAAAACTGGCGCTGCAACTTGCCGGCATCGGCGCGGTGCAGCTGGGCCTGATGTATCTGCTGCTCTATCACAGCTTTTTATACCTGTCGGTGGCCGAAGTGCTGCTGTTTACTATTCTGACGCCGGTGTATATCTCAGTGCTGGACTATTACTGGCGTTATCAAAAGTTGCATTGGCGCTGGCTGGGCCCGGCGCTGCTGGCAGTCGCTGGCGCACTGGTGATGCGCTATCAGCAGCTTAGCAGTGACTTCTGGCTTGGTCTGTTGCTGATCCAGGCCGCTAACTTATGTTTTGCTTTTGGTCAGGTCGCTTACCGGCGGCTGGCGTTGGGTTCAGTCGGTACGCAGACGCAGCAGTTCGGCTGGTTTTTTGTTGGCGCAACGACAGTCAGCCTCGGGGCGACCGCGCTCTTTGCCAACTGGCAGCGCCTGCCCGACACGCCACTGGAATATGGCATTTTGCTGTGGCTGGGGCTGGTCGCGTCTGGCCTTGGTTATTGGCTGTGGAACGCCGGCGCGCGTCAGGTCAGTGCCAACCAGCTGGCAGTGATGAACAATGTGCTTATTCCAGCCGGGCTGCTGGTGAACTTTGCCTTCTGGCAACACAGCGTCAACTGGTGGACTTTGGCTGCCGGTTCTTTGTTGATTTTATTGAGTCTGATGTGGGCGCAGCACCAGCGCGACTGACCTCTGTTTGCCTTGCAGCAAAATAATACGTGTTGTGACGAAGGAGGGTTGCACAAAACAAGCGCTTGAGACGAGACCCATCGGATGTCGCACATCGGTATCAAAGGTGCAAATCGCTTCTCTTATTGCACCTTACGATTAGGCAGCTGGCTGATTGTGTACGGCGACGCTGACGCTTGCCGTACCTACCGAACCACTTTGTAAAGTAGGTACGGTCAGCGAAGCGCCACCGTACGTGAAGTTTAAAAAAAGCCCGCTTCTGACACAAAGTGGACTTAAAACAACTAAGTGAACATCTAATCTCCCTCTTAATAAACAAAACGCCGGCAGTTGCCGGCGTTTTTTATTGTTAAAACAGTATGTTATTTCAAATCATACCGATCTGCATTCATCACCTTCACCCAGGCTTTGACAAAGTCATGCACGAACTTCTGCTGACCATCGTCCTGCGCATACACTTCGGCATATGAGCGCAGCACTGAGTTAGAGCCAAAGACTAAATCAACCCGGGTGGCGGTCCACTGCACCTGACCGTCTTTGCGGCGGATGATTTCGTATTTGTTTTTGCCTACCGGTTTCCAGCTGTACGCCATATCGGTCAGCGCGACAAAGAAATCGTTGCTTAAGACGCCGACTCTGTTGGTGAACACGCCATGGCTGCTGCCGCCAAAGTTGGTGCCGAGCACACGCATGCCACCGACTAACACGGTCATCTCGTTCGCCGTCAGGCCCATCAGCTGCGCCCGGTCCAGCATCATTTCTTCCGGTGCGACGCTGTAGTCTTTTTTCAGATAATTTCTGAACGCATCGTGCAATGGCTCCAGCACGGCAAATGATTCGACATCGGTTTGCGCAGCGGATGCGTCGCCGCGGCCCGGCGCAAAAGGCACTGTCACATCGACACCTGCTGCTTTAGCAGCCTGTTCGACCGCCGCACTGCCAGCCAGCACAATCAAATCGGCGATGCTGATTTTTTTCGCCAGGCTTTGCTGCAGGGTTTCCAGCGCAGCCAGCACTTTGGCTAAGCGCGCCGGCTCGTTCGCTTCCCAGTCTTTTTGTGGCGCTAAGCGGATGCGGGCACCGTTGGCACCACCACGATAATCGGAGCCACGGAAAGTGCGGGCACTATCCCAGGCGGTGGCAATCAAATCTTGCGCCGGAATACCCAGCGCCAGCGTTTTGGCTTTTAGCTCAGCAATTTCCGCGTCGGTCAGGCAATAATCCACCGTCGGAATTGGGTCTTGCCAAATCAAATCTTCTGCCGGCACGTCCGGGCCCAAATAACGGCTTTTTGGCCCCAAATCGCGGTGGGTTAACTTAAACCAGGCGCGGGCGAATACGTCGGCAAAATAGGCCGGATCGGCATAAAACTTCTCGGAAATTTTGCGATAGGCCGGATCCATTTTCAGCGCCATATCGGCGTCGGTCATCATTGGATTTTTGCGGATTGACGGGTCTTCCACATCAACCGGTTTATCCTCTTCTTTGATATTGACCGGTTCCCATTGCCAGGCGCCGGCCGGGCTTTTGGTCAGAGCCCAGTCGTAGCTGAACAATAAACGGAAATAGTCGTTGTCCCATTGCGTTGGGTTAGTGGTCCAGGCGCCTTCAATACCGCTGGTGACGGTATCGCGGCCAATGCCACGGCCTTTGCCATTCAGCCAGCCAAAGCCCTGAGCATGGATATCTTCACCTTCAGGTGCTGGCCCAAGGTGTTCGGCATTGCCGTTGCCGTGCGCTTTACCCACCGTATGACCGCCAGCGGTCAGTGCGACCGTTTCTTCGTCGTCCATCGCCATGCGGGCAAAAGTCACCCGCATATCCTGCGCTGTTTTCAGCGGGTCCGGGTTACCGTCCACCCCTTCCGGATTGACATAAATCAGCCCCATCATCACCGCCGCCAACGGATTGTCTAAATCCCGTTCGCCGCTGTAACGGCTGCCTTCACCGCCGGATTTTTGCAGCCATTGTTTTTCCGAGCCCCAGTAAATATCTTTTTCCGGATGCCAGATGTCCGCGCGGCCACCGGCAAAACCGAAGGTTTTCAGACCCATCGATTCATAAGCCATATTGCCAGCCAGGATCATCAAATCCGCCCAGGAAATTTTATTGCCGTATTTGCGTTTAATAGGCCACAGCAAACGCCGCGCTTTGTCGAGGTTGCCGTTATCCGGCCAGCTGTTCAGTGGTGCAAAGCGCTGACTGCCGGTGCCGCCACCGCCGCGGCCATCGGCAATACGATAAGTACCGGCGGAGTGCCAGGCCATGCGGATCATCAGGCCGCCATAGTGACCCCAGTCGGCCGGCCACCAGTCTTGCGAGTCGGTCATCAGGGCTTTTAAATCCGCTTTGACGGCGTCTAAATCCAGCGTCTTAAAGGCTTCGGCATAGTTAAAACCCGGGTCCATCGGATTGGTTTTGCTGTCATGCTGGTGCAGGATGTCGAGGTTCAGTGCATTGGGCCACCAGTTCATTGTGGCATTGGAGGCTGTGGTGTTCGCGCCATGCATCACCGGACATTTGCCGCCGGCGGTTTTATGGTTATCCATCTGAGGGTTCCTTCTTTTGGTTACATTCTCGGGCAGCACGCTGCTGCCATGTCAGTTGGATTAAAGGTAGCCGTGATTTTCAATTTGGGAAACTGACTTAAATCAGTCACCCTCATCACATTTTTTGATTAAAAATGACAGGCACAGCCGTTTTACTGAATGTTGCCGCGATGCTGACAGCCGGACCTGTGCTCAGCGACATCCCAGCCGCCTGAACAGCGCCGGGCCAGCTGTCAGTCGCGGCAAGGTATAACTGAGTTTTTGCTGTAACTCTGACAGCGGCAGGCTGGTGCTGCAAAAATCGGTCTGGCGTGCGGTGGTTTGTGGCATGTAAAACGCGACTGCCGTACCGCTTTGGTCATAAATCAGCTTGTAATAGGCCGCGGGCACCTGATGTGGCTCGTCGGCAAACGGCAGCGGGGGTTGTGGTTGGTGGTACAAAGGCCCGGTGATAACAAATAGCGGGTTACGGTAACTGACGGCCGCCCGCTCGGCGTCTTCCAGTGCTTTCCAGGCGCCCTGATTTAAGTCTTTGTCCTGTGGCGTAATATTGCTCAGATAATTCAGTTCGTACCAATACCGTGAGCCGGCGAAACTGGCCAGTGGAGCCTGATGACCGCGATCAGCATCCAGTGGCATTTTACTGGCGTCTTTATAGTCGGCCTCTTCCAGCGTATCGGCCGGCGACAATAACGGATCACTGCTCCAGTCCCGCCCCGGTGATTCGCCAAAGTTAGCCACGTCCACTTCATAAGCCACCCAATCGGCAAACTTGGTCTTGCTGTTATTTGACAAAGCGTACAGATGATGAAAAACCAACACATTTTGTGGCGGACTGGCCGGACAGCCAAGTGGACAGTACGCAGCCATCAGCGGCGGCTGCGCCCGACCGGCCGTGCTCAGCACCAGCAATAGCCCCAGGATGATCCGCATATGCCTGCCTCCGCCAATGAGTTTCTAAATAAGGTAACACTTAACTTAGAAAGGGCCAACATCGGCGCCATTCAGCGGAGCGGCTGCAACTGACCGGTTTGCAGGTTGAGGCGAAAATGGTCATAGTCCGGCGCCCGGATAAATGCATCGACGATGCCACCGAGTTGGGCAAACTGACTGGCGGCGTAATGGCTCAGCGGCTGCGACGCCCAGTCACTATGCTCCGGCGCTGCGCGGGCCTGCAGCATGTCGCAAAAAAAGCGGTATTGCGCCAGCCGCGCCGGGCCGATATCGGCCAGCGCCAGGGCGCCGGCATTTTGCAGCGCATAAAAATCCTGCGCCAGCGTCAGGCCATCCCAGCCGGCCAGTTCAGCCCAGCCGATCCCGGCGGCACTGGCTTTGTGCTGCAACTGTTGCTGCAGTTGCTGCCACTGCCGGCTTTGTTGCAGTTTGTGCAGGACATCAGGCGCCGCCCTGAACTGCGCCAGTGTCAGCGGATGGTCCAGCGCGCTTAAGATCAGCATCTGCTGCGCATTTAGCGCCAGCAACAAGGTGCGTAAATCAGCCGGCCAGTCGGTTGGCAAAAAGCGCTGTCGGGTCAGCGCATGCAAATGCCCCAGGCTGAACTGATGATAACTGCGGGCCTGCAGCAGCTGCTTGTCCCACAGCTCAGGCGCCTGTTGTTGCGTCAGATCCTGATGTTCACGCTGATACAGCGCAAACAGCCGGTCAAAGCCTGGCACCTGATCCAGTTCGATGGTTTCCAGCCGCACTTGTTGCGGCGCTTCAATGGTCAGCAATTTGTACGCCGGCCGGTACGCGGCAATCGACGGCGCCTGCACATTCACCAGCTGATGTCCGGCGCTGGTGCGGGTGACCGACGTATTGTTCAGATGCATATGCCCGCCGATATGCAGCGGCAGGCCCAAATTGGCCAGCGTCTCGCTGGTGCTGGCGGTGGGCAGACGCGACAACTGCCCGGCCGATGGCCCGAGTAAGGCAGCGATAGCCGCCCCCTGGCCCTGATAAAACTCGGCCATCGGAAAATGGCTGAAACTGATCAGCGTTTTCTGCTGTGCTTTGGCCCGGGCCACGACCGTTTTAATCCAGGCCAGCAGATGGGGTTTATATTGCACCACCGCGTTGTAGCCGGCATTGCCCGAACCCTGCCACGTCTGGCCACCCGGCTCTGGCACATACACATTGGCATCGAGCGCCAGCAGCCATACACCGGGGACTGGCTCCAGCAAGTAGCTGGCATCGGGCAAGCGCTGGCATTCCGCCGCCGTCGCAGTTGCCGCGCCGTCCTGCGGCGCACAGATGTCATATTGCCGGTTGGTCAGCGCTGCAGACGACGCATCACCAAACGGTGATTCCCAAAACAAATCCGCCGCGTCCGGCAACAGGCCAAATTCGCCCAGTTCACTGAACAGTTCGGCATAGCCCAGTTCACGCAAACCTTCGCTGCAAATCAGGCCTGGCTTGGGCGTCGCAGCTGCTGTGGCAGGACAAGCAGCGCTGCCGGGGCTGTAAATCGCCAGCGGCTGGCCATTGGCGGCAAGGAAATCCGCTTTGCCGCCGGGCCGGCTGACAGGCCGCACCGGGTCGTGATTGCCAAAGGTCAGTAAAAAGCGCATCCCGTGCTGGCGCTGATACTGGCGCAACAGCTGTTTTAAACCACGAATATGCAGCAGCTGACCGTCGTCACTGAAATCGCCCGGCAGCACCACCAGTTTGACCTGGCGCCGGGCTAAATCATCCAGTGCCGCGATAAAGGCAAAATAGTTTTCGTTAAACAGTCGTGTCGACTTCAGCTGTGCCGCCATCGTGCGGATCAGCACCGGCGCCGGCAGGCCGGGCGCGCGAATACCGGCAGGCGCAACATCCGGCAACACGCCATACACATCGTGAAAATGCGCATCCGGTAAAAATGCGATGCGGGTTGGCGCTGCAGCGGCGTTCACCGGCGCCAGCCCGAGCACCGGCAGCGAAAGCACCGCCAGCACTGAGGCGATGTGGCGTATTGCCTGCATCAGTGATTCTCCATTTTATGGCAACAACAAAGGCCCGGTGTTGATACCACCGGGCCTGTCAGGGCGGAACCGTACTTAGAAGTCAGCACGCAGACCGAGGCTGATGCGCCGGCCTGAGAACTCATGCATCACCGGGAACGCCGGGTTCAGCGTGTAGCCCTGTGTGGCTTCGTCCGTCAGGTTAATCCCTTTGAGGCTCAGTTTCAGTGAATCGGTCAGCGCATAGCCGATGGCAAGATCGGTCTGGCCGTACGCGTCGCGGTAGACCGGATACATATTCAGATGAATGTACTCAACATACTTATCTTTGTAGTTGTAAGACAAACGCGCATCAAAACCGGCATTCTCATAATACAAAGTGAAGTTGTAGGTCGAATCCGCCAGGCCTTCCGGCGGCGTTGGGATCGCCAAATCTGAAGCGCCGGTCAGGCTGTTATCCAGCTTGGTGTAGTTCGCATTGATGCCAAAACCATCCAGCATTGGGCTCAGGATATTCAGCGGCAGCTGCGCAATCAATTCCAAGCCACTGACAGTGTAAGAACCGTCAGCATTGACCGGCTGATAGACATCAAAATCGTAATAACCATCTAAAGTGCCGTTGGCATTACGTTTTTCGACATTTTTCACCACGCCGGTTAAGGCTTCACGCACCACCCCATCAATTTTTTTGTGGAAATAGGACGCCGCCAATAAAGCACCATCCTCCAGATACCATTCCAGACCGGTTTCCCATTGTTTGGCCTGCGTCGGGGTTAAATCCGGGTTCCCGTCTTTAAAGCGGAACCCACTCCAGCTGACAGTGCGTTTGTAGGCAATGTCGGTCAGCGCCGGGCGCATAATGGTTTCAGACGCCGCCGTACGCCAGACCAGCGCATCGGTCAGGTCGACCGTCAGGTTCAGGCTTGGCAGCACATCGGTATAACTGCCGTCTTTGGACACTGGCGTATCGGTATAGCCGGTGGAGCCATCGGCTTTTTGGATGGGGTGATAACCAAAAGACAACACCGAAGTATCCACTGCGCGCACCCCAGCATTGAGCTTGGCGTCAAAGCCCGCCAGCGTCAGGTCAAAATTTGTCATCGCATACAAGGCCGTGACTTCTTCATCGACCCGGTAATATTGGTCGGGCTGAAATGGCGTAAAAAAGCCGTCATAACGGAAGAAATCGCGCGCATAGCTATTGGACACCTGCAGCCAGTTCAGGTCTTTCGGCCGGTAAGCACCGCCCGGCATAATGTCGGTGACCAGCGCTAACTGACTGTCGGCCATGGTGCGTTTGTTCACCCAGCTGGCATCACCGGCTTTTGGCCCCTGAATTTTCAGCGCGCCGTAATCACGCTCTTTTGATTTATCGGTGTAACGGGCGCCAAACTCGACACTGCTCAGGGCCGGCAGCCAGAACAGAGTCAAATCACGACGCAAATTCAGTTCGGCGGCGTATTTATCATCCTGCACGGCTTCGAGTTCAGTTTCATAAGCTTCAAACAGATACTTGGCCGGCGAGTTATACATATCAATGCTGGCCGGATTGGCGCTGACCACAGTCTCGCCGCCGTTCTGGGTATAACGGGTGCGGGATGGCGCATAAGCCACATGCTTCAGGTTGGCGTAGTCGGTAGTTTTCTCCGCACCGGAAAAGCCGATTAAGCCGGTTAAGGTCCAGTCCGCCAGTTTCCAGTCCAGGTTCAGGCTGTACTGGGTGAAGTCGGTATCGTTTAAGCGCTCTTTGCTCAGGATCTCATGTTGGGTGGCAGTGTAAGACACATCGGTCAGCACCAGAATGCCGTATTGCGCCAGTGTATCTTTGTCATAAGCATGAATTGTTTCCAGCGTGCTGCGGCTTGAGGCGGAATAGGCGGCGGCGTCGTATTCATCTTCATTACTTTGATAAGAACCCAACATGGCATCAAAGGTCAGGCTGAAATTGTTATCTGGTTTGTACTGCAGGCTCGCCGTTGCGCCCCATTTATCCTGCTCATTCAGATACAGCCGGTCGCCGACTTTGTCCTGAAAAATAATCCGGCTGGTTTCTTGTTTATCCAGCCGGTTTTTTACCGTGACACCGGCGTCACGCTGCAACACAGCTGCAGCTTGAGTCGAGCGAGTGCCCGACGCTTCGAGGAAACGCCCCATAGGCCGGAAGTTAATGCCGGAATTGGAGTCAGTTCTGTTGCTGCGTTCCGCTTTGGAAAACGACACTAAAGCGCCCCAATCGCCAAAAGTGTCGCTGGCTAACAACGAAAACTTAGGATCGGTCTGCTCAGAAATCGAGTTATGCGCGCCTTCTGCCGACAGCACCAATTGGCGCTCGCTGAAATCAAAAGGCCGGGCGGTGCTGATCGCGACGGAGCCGGCAATACCGCCTTCTTCGTCGGCTGCGGTCGGGGATTTTTTCACTGTGACCGCCGAAATAATTTCAGAGGCAAAGATATCGAATTCCACGTCACGGCCACCGCTGCCGGATGCGGTCGCCAGATTATTGATAGACACATGGGTAAAGTCAGACGGCAAACTGCGCACATTCACTTTGCTGCCAAGGCCTTTGTTGCGCTCAATGGTCACGCCTGGCATGCGTTGCAGTGCTTCTGCCAGGTTTTGCTCGGGGAAATCGGCAATATCAGTCGCGACCACTGAATCGGAAAAACCCAGATTCAGTTTTTTCAGATCCACCGCTTTTTCCAGGCTTTTGCTATAGGTGCCTTTGACACTGATCACTTCAATCGCCTTGGTGTTGTCCGCTTGCTGGGCCGTTGCCGGCAGCGCGCAAACAGCCAGCAACGGACTCAGCGCCAGACTCAGCGCAGAGCGTTTAAACCAATGATGTGGCCGTGTTTTTTCGTTATTTTTCATGATCAGACTCGTGTTTATCTCAATGCCTGCTGCCCGCCTGCGCGTTGTCGCCCGGTGGCAGCCCCAAAACCGCGGTTGAGTCTAGGCACCCAATGTGACCAAATTATTGCGATTTCAGGGACTGAATATAAACAGCTGCTAAATCACGCTATTTCACGTTAATTTGCGACAAATCACCGAATGTAATCGGTTAACCATCACAATCACCCACTCTTCCAGTCACGACTGCACTGCACCGGCCAGACTCCACTGGCGGCACAGCCGCACGACCGCGCGACGCAGCGCTTCTGACGGGGTCTGGATAAAATAATGTCCGCCTTGCTCCAGCTCAATCAGCTGGTAGTCGTCGCTGAGCCGCTGCCAGTTGGCGACGTTTTGCCGGTAGCCGGCGGTCAGTGGGTCGTCTTTGGCAATGATGTTGTAAATCGGCAGCGGAATTTTCTGCGCAAAATGCTGCGTTAGAAAGTCCTGCCGACACCAGCTGGCGAGCGCCATGTCCTGGCAGATCCGCTGACTGAGCAGCGCCCACTGTGCATCGGTCAGCTGGTCCGGCGCTGCAACCACACCGGCCGACACCAACAAGGTTCTCATCAGCGCCAATGCCGGCTGCGGCGCCTGTTGCTGCGGACACAGATCGGCCGCGCTGAGGGTAAAGGCGCTGAGCAACAATGCCTGAACGCTGATGTTCTGCTGCAACAACACCTGCTGCAGTTTTAACGCGACGGCGGCGCCAAGACAGTGACCCACTATCACCACAGGCAGTTGGATCTGTGCCTGTACTTGCGCGGCACAATGCTGAAAAAAGCCGGCATAATCCGCATCGGATGCCTCGGCGGTATCTGGCCCAGGATACGTGACGGCATACACCACAATATCTTCTGGCAGCGCATTGGCCAGCGCCTGAAACACCAGCGCGTCTGCGCCGGCATAAGGCAGGCACAGCAAAGCCAGCCGCGCCTTTGCACCGGACTGTGACAACAAATGAACGCAGCGGGTGGCTTGCGGCACGGCCTGCTGGTGGGCTGCGCGCAGCAGTGCCGCCATCGCCGCCGGCGTTTTGGCATGGAATAAATCCATCACGGTGATCTCAACCTGATAATCGGCTTTGATGCGGATACTGAGCTGGATCAACAACAACGAATTGCCGCCCAGCGCAAAAAAAAGTGCGCTGCGGCCCACAGTCTGGTTATTGAGCAGTTCTTGCCATAACTGAACCATATATTGCTCGTAGCTATCAGCCGGCACCGCCTCACTGGCAGCCGACACCGCATCAGTGGCGGACACCACAGACGCCGGGGCTGGTAATGCGTTGGTATCGAGTTTGCCGTTGAGCGTCAATGGCACTGTATCGATCGCAGTAAAAGACGCCGGGACCATATAATCCGGTAACCGCGCCTGCAACGCCTGGCGCAGCGTGTCGGCGCAAAATGTCTGTCCGCGCTTCGGTACAACATAAGCCGCCAAGGCCGCCGCCGCATCCAGCACCACTACCGCCTGACACACTGCCGGCAGTTCGGTTAATACCGCCGCAATTTCACTCAGTTCAACCCGGTAACCGCGAATTTTTACCTGATGGTCCTGCCGCGCCAGATACTCCAAATCGCCATTGGGCAGGCGACGCGCCCAGTCGCCGGTTTTGTACAGCCGCTGCACAGTGCCGTCGCCAGGCGCCTGCCAGCTGATAAAACGTGCTGCCGTCAGCGCCGGCTGATTCAGATAACCGCGCGCCAGCCCGCTGCCGCTGATATGCAATTCTCCAGGACAGCCGTTAAACACCGGCTGCCCGGCCGCGTCGAGCAAATACACACTGCTGTTGGCGACAGGTTGACCAATCACATTTGGTTGCAGATGTCCGCCCGGCTGACAGTGCTGGACCGAAGTCCAGACACTGTTCTCGGTCGGACCATATTCGTTATACAACCGCACCTGCGGTAAGCATTGCTGATGGCGTTGGTAATGATCCGAACGCAACGGCTCTCCGGCCACTATCACCGCCTGCAGGCGCAGCAACGGCGCTATCTGCACGATGCCGCTGAATAAAGCAAAGTAGTGCGATGGCGTTAACAACATATGGCTGATTTGCTGTTCATGCAGCAAACGCAGCACAGTCGCCGGTTCCTGATCCGGGCTGACAACCAGCGTCGCGCCACTGCACAAAGTACCAAACAGGCCCGCCAGCGAGCTGTCAAAAGCATATTGCGACAGCCATAAAAACACGGTGCAGTCCGGATAATACGCCAGCCGGCAGCGCGTCGAACTGACGATGCTGCGATGCTCAATCATCACCCCTTTGGGTTGTCCGGTGGTGCCGGAGGTATAAATGATATACGCCAGATCTGTGGCGCTGCTGTATGGCGGCAATTCGGCAGTATCTTCGTCCGTGAGCGTGTCGACGCACAGCAGTTGCGGCGCGGCGCTCAGCGCGCTTAGGCAGTCAGTCAATTCAGCGGCTAGCGCCGCAGTGGTCAGGAGCAGCGACGCCGAACTGTCCGTGAGAATATAACGGCTGCGCGGGGGCGGATTTTTCGGTGACAGCGGCACATAAGCCCCGCCGGCTTTCAGCACAGCAAGAATACTGATCACCATCTGTGGCCCAGGCTCGAAATACAACGCAATCGGGCTGTCTGGCGCCAGCGCTTTGTGCTGCGCCGCCTGGTATTGCCGGCGGATATGCCGGGTCAGCTGATTGGCACGCTCCTCAAGCTGACGATAGGTCAGGCTGGTGCCGGCACATTGCAACGCTGGTTGCTCAGGCGTTTTTGCCACCTGCCGGGTAAATAACTGGTGCAAGGTCAAATCTGGCAACGTTGGTGCCGGCAGACGGTGCCACTGTTGCAGCTGCGACTGCTCTTCTGCCAATAACAACGGCAGCTGCGACAGCGGGCTTTGTGGTTGTCTGATGCCATGCGTCAGCAGCTGCAACAGGCGCCGGGCCAGCTGCGCGGCTTCCTCATCGCAGAAATAGCGCCGGGCATAAGTGACTTTCAGCACCCAGCCGTCGTTAAAACCAAAATCAAACAGCCGGACCGCCAGCGGCTGCGCGTGCTGAAGATTGCTGAAGACCGAGGTTTTGGTTTTGCGGCCATCGTCCGCCAGCTCATGGCGGTAAGACTCAAACCCCACCAGCACATCCGCCAGCCGATCTGTGTTTAAGTTCAGCAAACGCGCCAGATGGCTGGCCGGGAATTTATAGTGCCGCAGCGCCTGGCTGAGTGCTTTGGCTGCTTGTGTGGCCAGCTGCATAAAGGTTTGGCAGGCGTCGGTATCACAGGTGAGACAAGCCGTTTCGGCCAGCATCCCCACCACTTGTTTGTCTGCTTTGCTGCTGCGGCCATGCACGGCCACTGCCAAGTCAATCTGGCTGCTCTGCAGCAGCGGGCGCAGCAGCAGATTGGCCGCCGCCAGCAGCAGCACCAGTGGGCTCAGGTTATGTTCGATACTGAACTGCTGCAAAGCCTGGCACAGGTGTGGCGCCACGTTCAGGTTAAGCACGCCATTGCCCGGCGTCTGATAATAGGCCGGCAGCCGGCTGATTTCGCGGCCCTGAAATTGCTGCAACCAATATTGCCGGTCGGCGGCATAACGCCGGCTGTGCAGATAGGCCTGTGCTTGCAACACTTTGGGCTGATACTGTGGGATCCCGGCCAGCCAGTCGGGCGTCAGCCCGCTTTGCAGTTCATGATACAGCTTGTGCCAGTATTCCATCAGGCGGTAACAGCCCATACCGTCGATGATAATGTGGTGAAAACGCACGAAAAGATAATATTGCTGCCCGGCGAGTTTGAGCACTGCGGCGGCCGCGGTATCGCCCTGACGAAAATCCATTGGCCTGGCATTACGTTGTTGCATCCAGCGCAGTGCGGCCTGCTGCGGCTCATCAGCAGCGCTAAAATCAACATACTCCAGCACGGGGTCTGGCTCTGACGCTACCCATTGTTGCGGCCAGGCGCCGTCTTTCACCACAATCCGCAGCCGCAAGGCGTCGATATGCTGATGCAACAGAGTCCAGCATTGCTGCATCAGGGCCAAATCAGCCGCAAACTCCAGCAACTGATAGCCGCCGATATTGTATAAAACCTGATCCGGAAACAGCATTTGCTCCAGGCAAATGTTCTCCTGCGAGGGGTGAAGCGGCAGCAAAACCTGTTTGTCATTCATCGGCAGACTCCATCTGGGCAAACATAAGGGGACCATTCCCTGGTGCGCCGCCAACCCGACAATACAGGCCTTTCCGCCCGCAGCTGCAGCGCACAATCAAGGCCTGACACACTGGAGCAGATAAAAATTCCATACAGCTGCAAAAGTGCAAGTTTTTGCAAGCATATGTAAATTAATAGTGAATTTTAATAAATGAAACAGCGGGTGTTGCGGCAACAACAACGAAGACACCGCTGCCGTTGCCTGTTGGCGCGGACAGGCGGGCCAGCCGGCGCTGGCCGCTTTGGTTTCGCTTTGATTTAATACGGGCTTCGCAACAACCGCAGCAAGGTGTGAATGCCATCGACATAATGGCCGATGCGCAGGTTTTCGTCGAAACTGTGCTGATTGTTATCGGCATTCACCAGCGGCAGGATGACAAAAGGCATCGCCAGCGCACTGACCAGCTGTGCGGTCGGCAGACTGCCGCCCATCATCCGCACCCGCACCACCGGCAGCCCATCTTGCTGCAGCACTGCGAAGACCCAGTTGCCAAGGGCAGAATCCATCGGTGTACGCGCCGCATCACCCGCGGCGCCGGGACGCAGCGAGGCGATTTTGTCATGGGTGGCACGCTCAGCATCGGTCGGCTCACCTTGACTCAGATACCAGCCCTGTGCGCGGATATGGCGCTCCAGCAAGCCGGTCAGATACGCCGCATCCGCCTCAGGCGTGGTCCGCAGGTCCAGCTCGGCTACCGCCAGATGCGGAATAATATTGGCGGCTTTGTCGCCCACTGCCGCCGCCTGCAGCCCGCGGATATTCAGCGACGGATATTGCATCGCTTCCTGATAATTGTTGCCCACCGCGTCCGGCCGCGCGATGCCGCTGCGCTGGCGCAGTGCCGCGTCGTTGTCCGGCACCTCTGCCAACACCTGACGCTCCGCGGCGCTCAGCCGCACCCGGTCGTAATACCCGGCAATAGTGACGCGGCCACGGTCGTCTTTCAGACTGGCCAGCAAAGTGGCGAGGCGCTGCGCCGGGTTCGGAACATAGTTGCCATAATGGCCGCTGTGCAGCGGCGCTTTCGGGCCATAAACCGTCAGTGTCAGGCTGCTGGCACCACGATTGCCAAATACCAGTGTTGGCTGGTTACTGGCGTGCTGTGGGCCGTCGAGGATCAACAACCCATCCGCGTGTAATAACTGCGCATGGCTGCTGGCAATGCGGTGGATGCCGGGCGAGCCTTGTTCTTCTTCGCTGTCGAGCAGGACCTTAACGTGAAAAGCCGGCGCTTGCCCGGCTGCCTTTAAAGCATCAAATGCCGCCAGCAGCATCATCACCGGGCCTTTATCATCGGCCGCCGCCCGGGCGAACACCCGCAGTTCCGCATCCAGTGGCTGGTGCTGCAATAACGCCGGGTCAACCGGCTGCCACTGGCCTTTGGCATCGCGTTTTTTCAGTACCGCCTGCCAGGGGCTTGGTTGCGCCCATTGCTGTGGTATCACCGGCTGACCGTCAAAATGCAGATAAAACAACAAAGTTTTAGCATCCGGCACTGTGCTGCGATATTCCGCATACACCAGCGGTTTGCCCTGATTGGCCAGCTGCTGCGTGACAAAACCGCGCCGGGCAAATGCCTTCACCAGCCAATCCGCATTCTGACGGATGTCAGCAGCGACCGTCGCATCATTGGGCAAGGCCAGTAACTGAAAATACTCGGCAAAACTGGCCTGTGCCGCCTGCAGCACTTGTGCTTTGGACGGCACAGCGCTGCTGAACACCGGGGTTTTATCATCAGCTGCACCGGCCTGCATGCAGCCGCCGGCAAACACGCCGGCCAATAACAATTGACTCACACGGCGGATGTTCATCATGGTTCTCCTTCTGGACGACTGGCCTGATAGCCCGTCCGGGTGGTAAAACGTGTTGGTATTGCAGCAGCGCTGCCGGCATATCGCAGCAGACCAGCCTGGCATGTTAACGCGCCATGCCCGTGGCTGCGATGCTCAGGGATAAGGTGGCGGCAATCATCAGCAGATTCAGTGCCGCCCGGACAAGCCAGGGATAAGCAGCATAAGAAACGGCATAAAATTTCGACAAAACCACTCCGCCCCCCATCAACAAAAACCACGGCGTAAAGACGAGGGTCCATTGCCATTTCACTAACGAAACGGCCAGATCATGCAAGGCCCCGCTGACGGTAAATGTCACCAGTACTGCCAGCCACGGCGGCAGATAACGGCACAGTGGCTTCATCACATATCGGGATAAATAAAAGCCCCAGATTGGATTCCAGTAGTGCCAGAAGATAGGAAAAGCACCGGCGCCAAAAGCGCGCCGCAACATATTGCGCATCGAGTGTTTTGCGCCAAGCGGCACGCCATTTCGTCTTTTGACATATGCCGACAAAGACAGCTGATTTTGCATAATCATTCCTGTTCCCGGCCGGTTCCGGCCGTCGAAAAGCAGACACTTACGCCAGGCTTTGGCTCGACTTCAACAGCACATAAGCCATCCAGCGACTACAACCGCATCTTTTCACCAGCGTTTTGCCCCCGTTTTGCCTTGGTATTTTTAAGCTCTGTCGTCGCCCGAAAGATTTTGGCCACTGTTCAAAGTTGTATCAGCAAAACCACGGCGGCGCAGCCACCTGGTCATCCGCAGCCATCAGCTGTTGTTATGCGTTGATTTCATATTCACTGACCTCAAAAGATGCCACCCACGCAAACATATCCTGTTGCGGGCCAGCCGCCCGAAATGCATCAAGTGCAGCGCGGGATCGCCATTTTTCGTAGATATTCACCCGCAGCGGGTCAACCGGATCGGCTGAAACCGCAAAATCAGCGCAGGCGTCATGCGCTCTTGCCAGTATCACCGCGGCACAGGACTGCGCGACAAATTCGTCGCGAAAACCCGGTTGTATCATCAGTTTGCCTGCGACGATGATGGCCATTAAACCTCTCCTTGTGGTCTCTGCTGGTGCTCTCTCAGCCTTTGGTTCTTGCCGGACTGGCAAGCGCTGATACCGTTTTTGTCGCCGGGCGCTGGTGCTTGCCTGGTGTTACAGCCCCATCCCGGCAAAAAGCCGTGGGTTATAAATATCATGGAACTTCTGCGTAAGGGAAAGCGCTGCTGCGTCCGGGTGACTGGCATTAAACAGCAGGATACTGCCAAGGCCTGGCGGCACTGTCACGCTCGGCAGTTCCAGCAGGACATTTTGCTGGCGCTGCAGCCAGTCGCTGCCAAGTTGTTGTGTACTCACCGGATAAGGAAAGCTGTCCCAGTCAGCCGGCATAGTGCCCTGAAAACGACTGACCAGCGCATCCGGCACCTGATATTGCCCAAGCCGGTAGTTTTTCGGCACAAATCGCGGCGACGGCAGATAATTGGCCACTTCCAGCATGGCCACGGCGGCCGAGCTGGCAAAATACAACACGCGCTGACCGGGTTGATTCCAGCGGCCACCACTTTTAAAACTGGCACCCTCGCCGCGGTAATTTTCCAGAAAGGCTTCCGGGCAAATGCGATACAGCTGCATCAGCTGAAATCACCAAATTCAATGGCTTGCAGTACGTCGGCGACCATATTGCGGCCAACGAAACTGTCAAATAACGCGACAGGTTTGTCGCCGGACAAAGCCGGCATCGGACTGTTCAGCCACTGCCGCGCCATCTCAGTGCCAAACAGCTGTTCGGCGCGGCAGATTAAATGCAGGATATCCAGCAGCGGCTCCGCCTGATGGCTGGGTAAAGTACCTTTATACAGGCGGCTGATATTGGCAGCGCTGATCGAGAGCGCAATCACCAATACCGGTTTTAATTCAGGTAGCCATTGCAGCAGGGTTTTGACTTTGTCGCCGGAGACCCCGTCGCGCACCAGCTGCAAATAACTGCGCTTATTTTCAAAAACAGCGGCAGAGACTGCACAGGCGTCGGACACAGTTGTCACAGGCATCGTCTGGCAGGATGTGGTTTGATAGGACGTCGCCATAGATCACCTCCGGTTTGTCTCTGTTGACGATACATCAAAATGAGTTACCCATCAAATCAAAATGACTAACTGCAGATAACCAAGGATGACATTAGATTTGGCAGAAAGGTCAGCTCGAAGCCCAAAACTTCCCTAGCATGGTTCATTGTATTTAACTGACCACCCAACTGCAGAGATTTAAAAGCAGCAACAGGCGAACGGAACATTTAACGCCAGACGCTTTGGCACCTCCCTTCCGTTAGTTGCTCTGCCCAGGTATGGTGTGCCCCCTCCCCTTGTGCAGCCAAAGCTGCACTGAGGAACTCGATAAATACTTTGACGCGGGCTGGCAAATAATCCCGCTTAGGGTAAATGGCAAAAACGCCGTTGTCCGGCTGCGGTGGCCGGTAATAGCGATACATCGACACCAGCTCACCACTTGCCAAACCAGCTTTAGCCAAAAAATGTGGCAACTGGGCAAAGCCCAGACCATCGGCACAGAGCTGCGCCATCGCTTCACCATCATCAGTAATGTGGCGCGGCGTTAAAACAAAAGGCTGATAGTTGCCTTGTTGATCTGGCAGGAAAATCGGTTGCAGCTGCTGAGTTTGTTTGATGCGAAAGCCAATCCAGCTGTGCTGGTGAAAATCACTCGCACATCGGGGTGTGCCATGCTCTGCCAAATATTGCGGCGAGACACACAACAGAAAGTCCATTGGGCTGAGCCGCCTTGCAATCAAGCGGCTATCTTTCACATAGCCAGTGCGCAGCGCAATATCGATATTGTTTTCAATAATATCGACATGCAGGTCGTTGACCCCGAACTCTAACTGAATGGCAGGATAGCGCTGACAAAACGCGCGCAGCAGCGGGCGCAGGTATAAATGGCCATAACAGACGGCACTATTGATCCGCAGGGTGCCACTTGGCGTGTCATTTTGCTGTTTAAGTTCAAGTTCGCAGTTGCTGAGGTTTTGCAGCAACTGGCGCACGGTGCTGGCATAATGCTGGCCGGCGGCAGTAACCTTTAATTGCCGGGTGGAACGTTGAAACAAAGTTAAACCCAATTGTGCTTCTAACCGGCTCATTGCCTTACTGACGGTAGAAGGATCTGAACCACAGGTTCGGGCTGCCATCGCAAAACTGCCGCCATCACAGGTGGCCAAAAACAGTTCCAATACACGCAGTTTATCCATGCCTGCTCCACTCCATGTTTTGCCCGCTCCATATAACTGGCTTGCCACGATATCAGCTTATTCATGAATTGTATTCACGACTGAAAGGAGATACTGGCTATTTTATCAGCAGTGACCAGCGCCTATGATCCGGGCTTATCCAGCCACTGAATACATGACAGATTGAGCAGCGAGGAGCTATGTCAGCGCAGACGGATCGAAACATAACACCAACTCAACATCACCTGACTTACCTATTGCTCGCGTTTGTTGCGATGAGCGGGTTGTCTTACCTTAATTTTCTGCCGGGTGTGGTAAATGCACTGGCCGGCGACATCGGCTTTAGCGAAAGCGAAGCTGGGCAAATCGTCGCGCTGAATGGTTACGGTGGTTTGCTCGGCAGCACCATCGCCATTTTGCTGGTACGTCGCTTGCGCGCATACTGGCAACCAACGTTGCTGCTGTGCTTGTTGGGACTGCTGCTGATGGATATCGCCACCGCACAGCCGGGTCAACTTGGGTCGCAAGGCACACAGGATAAACTCGATGAGATGCTCTGCTGGCGCTTTACTGCTGGGGCCATCGGTGGATTGGCGTTGAGTTTGGCCATTGCACAGCTGGCAAAGCTCGACAACCCAGATCGGGCCTTTGGTACCTTGTTGTTTGTGCAGTTCAGTGTGGGATCTTTGGTGATGGTGCTGTTGCCAAGCCTTGAAGCGCAGTTTGGTGCCTACGCAGTGTTTTATCTGATGGCGGGCTTTTCACTCCTGAGCCTGTTGATGCTGCTCTGGCTGCCTGCACAGTCGGCGCGGGTAACCCAACACTTCCCCACAGCGACATCAATTCAGTCATTCAAAAGCTGCAGCTATCGTCATGCCTGTTTGCTGCTACTTGCTATCGGCGCTTATCAACTGGCAGCCAGCGCAATTTGGGCTTATGTCGGCTTGATAGGCCTTGCCGCAGCCATCAGCCCTGACAACGTTAACAACTATATTGCCGCCACTGGGCTGCTTGGTTTATTGGGCGCCCTGATACCGATGTTGCTCGGCCAGCGTTATGGCCGCCAGCCCTTACTGCTGGCAGGCACAGTGCTTTCTATTGCTGCTGCAGTGCTGCTGAATTTTGCCGCACAACACTGGCTTTACCTGTCAGCGCTGGCCCTGCTTTTTTTGGCCTGGCCTGCGGTTCAGTCTTATCTGCTTGCCGTGTCGGCGGCCTTTGATCACAGTGGCAGGTTATCAGCCATCGCTACCTTAGTGGCGGCTGTGGGCCTGGCCAGCGGGCCGTTGATGGCGTCTATGCTTCTGACTCAAAAAGATTTTTCAAAAATGCTTTATAGCTGCGCGGCAATTTTCCTGCTCAGTTACCTGTTGCTATTGCCACCAGTAACAGCACAGAAAAAACCAATTTAACCGAATACCGGATACGACAAACTGGCTACCACGCACAGTTAAACATGCATTGGTAGCCCCAAAATACTCCCTGCCACTCAGAGAAATAAGGCCAACACTATGCTGCGTTATTTGCTTAATAAAATACTGCTGTCATTCCAACAACGTTACAACTATGACATTCGTTATCAACAGCAGATCCTCTCGGCCGATATGGTAGCCTTTTTGAAATTCAGCGCTTTTCAGACCATGGCATCACATTCGGCAAACCTGCCTGCCGCGCCACTGTTTGCCGCCAGACTGCGCGCGATTATTGCCGAAGATTGCGGCCCTTGCACCCAGTTAGTCGTCAACATGGCGCTGCAAGCAAAGCTATCACCTGATTTGATCAAGGCTATTATCGAACGGGATTTGGCGCAACTGCCGGAAGAGCTCAAACTGGTCGTCCGCTTCACCGATTTAGTACTGGCGCACCAGCCACAGGCCAACGACCTACGTGCCCAGATCCTCGCTCGTTGGGGACAACCCGGCTTAATTGCCATCGGCTTTGCAATCAGCGCTTATCGGGTATACCCGGCGCTAAAATACACGCTGGGGTATGGGCAGGCCTGCAGCAGGCTGTTGGTGAACGCAACCCCCGTTGTCGCAAACCACGCCGAGTACCAGTAAAAGCCCCGAGCAACAAATCAACTTTGCCTCAACCATCGAATTTGCGATGAGCTTTTTACTGAACGACCGGGCCTGATTCAGACGTAAAAAAAGAGGCGAACCTGGGTTCGCCTCTATTCATCAGTGTTTCACACGAGTTTCCAACTACATTGGTCGGTTTCCAACTAGATTGGATCGGTTACCAACTAGAATGGTCGTGATCAATCACCCACCAACTTACCGGTAATCTTCCGGGCTAGGACAAGCACACATCAGATTCCGGTCGCCGTAGACGTCGTCGATGCGGGTCACTGTTGGCCAGAACTTGTTGTCGGCAACGTACTGCGTTGGGAACGCAGCGTATTGACGGTCGTAGGCGCGGTCCCAGTTGGCGTCGAAAATGTCGGCCATAGTGTGCGGCGCGAAGTGCAGCGGGCTGTTGTCCGCGGTCCATTCGCCGGCTTCTACTTTGGCAATTTCTGCGCGGATAGAAGTCATGGCTTCGATGAACTTGTCGAGCTCAGCTTTGGATTCTGATTCGGTTGGTTCAATCATCAGCGTACCCGCAACCGGGAATGACATCGTTGGCGCATGGAAACCGTAGTCCATCAGACGTTTGGCGATGTCCATTTCAGTGACGCCGGTCGCTTCTTTCAGCGGACGCATGTCGATAATACATTCGTGCGCGACACGGCCGTGGGTGCCTTTGTACAGCACCGGGAACATCGGGTCGAGTTTGGCAGCCATGTAGTTGGCGTTTAAAATCGCGTATTCAGTTGCCTGACGTAAGCCTTCGCCGCCCATCATTTTGATGTACATCCAGCTGATTGGCAGAATGCCGGCGCTGCCAAATGGCGCGGCCGATACTGCGCCGTTGTTCGCGCCGGTGTCTTCGATTTTCACTACTGCGTGGTTAGGCAGGAACGGGGCCAGCTGTTTTTTCACGCCGATTGGACCCATGCCTGGGCCGCCACCGCCGTGTGGAATACAGAAGGTTTTGTGCAGGTTTAAGTGCGACACGTCAGCACCGATAAAGCCTGGTGCTGTCACGCCAACCTGCGCGTTCATGTTGGCGCCGTCCATGTAAACCTGGCCGCCATGCGCGTGGATGATGTCACACAGCTCGCGGATGGATTCTTCAAATACACCGTGTGTGGACGGGTAAGTCACCATGATGGCCGCTAAACGGTCTGACACAGCTTCGGCTTTGGCTTTTAAATCAGCCATATCGATGTTGCCAGACTTGTCACAGTCGACCAGCACCACTTCGAAGCTGGCCATTGCCGCTGTTGCCGGGTTAGTGCCGTGCGCAGACACTGGGATTAAACAGATGTTGCGGTGACCTTCGCCACGGCTTTCGTGGTATTTGCGGATCGCAATCATACCGGCGTATTCGCCTTGCGCACCGGAGTTTGGCTGCATCGACATTTGGTCGTAGCCAGTGATGTTGACCAGCCAGTCAGCCAGTTCGCCAATCATCTGGTAATAACCTTCGGCCTGATTTTTTGGCACGAACGGGTGCAGCGCGCCAAATTCCGGCCAGGTCACCGGGATCATCTCGGCGGTGGCGTTTAACTTCATCGTGCACGAACCTAATGAAATCATTGAGTGGTTCAGTGCTAAGTCTTTGTTTTCCAGCTTTTTGATATAACGCAGCATCTCAGTTTCGCTGTGATACTGGTTAAAGACCGGGTGCGTTAAGTACTTGGAAGTCCGCACTAAATCAGCCGGAATTGAGTTGGAGCCTTTGGCAACAATAGCCGCATCCAGCGCTGCTACGTCTAAACCGTGGCCTTGGCCGAACACGATATCAAACAGCTCAGCGATATCGGCAGCTGTGGTGGCTTCGCTGAAGCTGACGCCTAAAGAGTCAGTCAGATCAGTACGGAAGTTCACGCCAGCGGCTTCAGCACGGGCGACCACTTCAGCACGGTTTGCCACGCTGAATGTCACAGTGTCGAACCAGCTTGTGTGCTTCAGCGCAACGCCTTTAGCAGTTAAGCCAGCCGCGAATACGTCAGCAGAGCGGTGAATGCGCTCGGCGATGTTTTTCAGGCCAACCGGGCCGTGGTACACGCAGTAGAACGACGCCATGTTGGCCAGTAATACTTGTGCAGTACAGATGTTCGAGTTGGCTTTTTCGCGGCGGATATGTTGCTCACGCGTTTGCATCGCCATGCGCAGCGCCTGATTACCACGGCGGTCTTTAGACACACCGATGATGCGGCCTGGCATTGAACGTTTGTAATCGTCGCGGGTGGCGAAAAATGCTGAGTGTGGGCCACCGAAAGCCATTGGCACACCAAAACGCTGGGCTGAACCTAACACTACGTCTGCGCCTAATTCGCCCGGAGATTTTAATAACAGCAGTGCCATTGGATCAGTTGCGACGGCAACTACGGCTTTTTTCGCTTTTAAATCAGCAATTAACTGCGCGTCATTGCGTACTTCACCTGTGGTTGACGGGTACTGGATTAAGGCACCGAATACGTCGTGGTTCACCGCGTCTGCCGCTTTACCGACGATAGTGTCAAAACCGAACATTTCAGCACGGGTACGTACCACGTCGATGGTTTGCGGGTGCACATCGTCGGCGATGAAATAAGTGTTGGATTTGTTTTTCGTGACGCGTTTGGCCAGTGCCATCGCTTCCGCAGCAGCTGTAGCTTCGTCCAGCAACGAGGCAGAAGCCAGGTCCATGCCGGTTAAATCTAAAGACACTTGTTGGAAATTCAGCAGCGCTTCTAAACGGCCCTGCGCGATTTCTGGCTGGTATGGCGTGTACGCCGTGTACCAGCCTGGGTTTTCCAGCACGTTACGCAAAATCACGTTTGGCGTGTGCGTCGGGTGGTAACCCATGCCGATGTATGATTTGAAGATTTTGTTTTTGCTGGCAACCGCTTTTAAATAAGCCAGGGCTTCCACTTCGTTAACAGCTTCGCCTGTCGCTAAAGGCGTGGTCAGACGGATGCCGGCCGGCACTGTCTGCGCGATCAGCGCTTCGACGCTGTCGACACCGAGTTCGGCCAGCATAGCCTGGGTCTGTTCAGCGTCCGGACCAATGTGGCGGGCGATAAATTCTTGATGATTCGCAAGTTGCGACAGGGTTTTGACTGAAGTGGTCATGCCTGAGATTCCTGGTTGTGAACTGAAAAGCTAAAAATTCGGGTACAGAAAAAGGCCCGCCGCTAAATCAAAGCCCCGTAAAACGGGGCTTTGTGGCGCTGGCACTGGGCCTTAGCTTATTCTTCGTCGATGGCGTTTTTGTAACCAGCGGCGTCTAACAGGCCGGCAACTTCGCTCTCGTCAGACGCTTTGATTTTGAACATCCAGCCGTCGGTGTATGGCGCGCTGTTGACCAGCTCTGGTGAATCGGTCAGTGCTTCGTTGACGGCAACGATTTCACCGGCGATTGGTGCGTAGATGTCAGAAGCAGCTTTCACTGATTCAGCGACTGCAACGTCGTCGCCCTGGGCCACAGAGTCGCCCACTTCTGGCAGCTCAACAAACACCATGTCACCCAGCAGGTCCTGAGCGTGCTCAGTAATACCTACGGTGTACACACCGTTGCCTTCACTGCGCAGCCACTCGTGAGAAGATGCATACTTTAATTCGGTAGGGATATTGCTCATTTATTTATTCCTCGGACCTAACTCGACGTTTTTTATTGGGTATTTGTTTAAAAAATCTGCAAAAGCCAGTTTAGACGACTTTTTTGCCCATGCGGACAAAAGACGGCTTGACCACTTTCACTGGCACTAATTTACCACGGATATCTACTTCAGCCGTGTCGCCGGTCGAAGCCGGGACCCGCGCCATCGCAATAGAATACCCTAAGGTTGGTGAGAAAGTACCAGAAGTGATTTCACCTTCGCCACCTTCAACTACCACGCGCTGACCATGACGTAACACGCCTTTTTGTTCCATCACCAGGCCGACCAGTTTGGCAGTGCCGGCAGCTTTTTGTTGCTCAAGTGCCGCGCGACCGATGAAGTTACGATCTGCCGGTTCCCAAGCGATAGTCCAGCCCATGTTGGCGGCTAATGGCGATACGGTTTCATCCATATCCTGGCCATACAGGTTCATGCCGGCTTCTAAACGTAAGGTATCACGTGCGCCTAAACCGGCAGGTTTTACACCTGCATCTAACAGTTTTTGCCAGAAATCAGCGGCCTGGGCTTCTGGTACAGAAATCTCGTAACCGTCTTCACCGGTGTAACCCGTGGTGGCGATAAATAAATCACCGGCCTGCACACCAAAAAATGGTTTCATGCCAGCAACCGCAGCTTGTTGTTCAGCAGTCAGAATAGTAGCGACTTTGGCTTTGGCGTTCGGGCCTTGTACAGCAATCATGCCAAACTCAGGGCGCTCGATGACGCTGACGTCAAAGGCTTTGGCTTGCTGGTTGATCCAGGCTAAGTCTTTTTCGCGAGTGGCGGAATTCACGACTAAGCGGAAGAAATCTTCGGTCAGGAAGTAGACGATGAGGTCGTCGATAACACCACCGGCTTCATTCAGCATGCCGCTGTATAAGGCTTTGCCAGGGACTGTCAGTTTGGCCACGTCATTGGCCAATAAGAAACGCAGGAATTCGCGGGTGCGGGCACCTTTGAGGTCAACGATGGTCATATGCGACACGTCGAACATACCGGCGTCCTGGCGCACGGCGTGGTGCTCTTCAATCTGTGAACCGTAGTGCAGCGGCATGTCCCAGCCGTGGAAATCGACGACTTTTGCGCCAGCTTCAAGATGTTTTGCGTATAACACAGTTTGTTGAGCCATCAGTACTTTCCTCTGGTGCCGGTACATAGCCGGCTGTCTAGGTATTAAACCTGTAAGGGCAGAAAGTGACACAGTCAGTCGGGCGGATGCCGCTATCACCGACTGGCCACCAAAAGATGGCCCGGATTATAACTGATGGGCTCAGGGTCAAATAGCCCCTTTTCGATTAGATTTTATAATCCGAAAGCAAGGGCCATCGTCGTGCTAACAAAGAAGCATTACAGCGAGATGACGCCAGGCCGCGCCACAGCTGGCAAATCACCCTGATTGCCCAGCGCCGCCGCCAGCAGCTGCCGCTTCACCGGCGCCAGCTGATTAGTCGCCGCCATACCAACAGCTCGTACCAGCTTGGCCAAAGGATGCTGCAGCATAAAGCCACGTTTAAAGGCTTCCATCAACGCAATCATCTGTTGCGCCTCGGCTTTTCTCCAGCGCGCGTACTGGCGCAGCATGCGCTGCTCGTTACAGGTTCGACCAGTGGAGATATTTTGTACTATTAGTTCTGCTAATGCACAAACATCCATCAGGCCGAGGTTCATGCCCTGCCCGGCGAGCGGATGAATGGTATGCGCCGCGTCCGCCACTAATACGGCATTGTGCTTCAGCCATTGGCTGGCATAACGCATTTTCAGCGGATAACTGCGCCGCTCACTTTGTACCGCAAGCACACCGAGCACTGACTGACTGGCTGCGGTCAGCGCCTGATTAAATTGTTCAGGCGCTAAGGCAATCAGCTCTACTGCGCGCTCTGGCGCCACACTCCAGACGATGGAGACTAAATGCGGGTCAGAGAGCGGCAACAACGCCAGAGGCCCGGTTGGTAAAAACACCTGGCGCGCAGTCGCCTGATGCGGCTCGCTGGTGCGCACCACGGCGACTAAACCATGATGATCGTAATCCCAAAATGCCAGCGGCATTTTTAACTGCTCACGCACCATCGAATTGGCGCCGTCGGCACCAACCAACAACTTGCTGATATAGGCGCTGCCGTCATCAAGAGTCAGCAAATTTTGCCGTTCACTGGCGCTGATTTGTGTGATGCGCGCGTCAAACTTCCACTGGATACTCGGATATTGCAGTGCACGTTGATACAAGCAGCTACGCAGCTCTTCGTTATCAACGATCCAGCCAAGCGCGGCATCGCCGCTCATGGCAGCCGCATCGAGCGCGCCTAAATCCTTAGTTGCAAATTCGATGCGGGCAAAGCTGTCGGCTTCCCACACTTGCATCTGCTGATAAGCTGGTTTAGCAGTTAACAGCTGCCAGACTCCAAGGCTTTCCAGCACGCGCTGCGACGCCAGATTAAGCGCACTGACGCGGTTAAGCTGTGCCGGTCCTGCAACAGGTGCCGGGCCTTGTTCCAGCACAGTGATTGGTAAATCCGGGCAATTTTTAGCAAGCAGCAAGGCCAAAGTCAGGCCAGCACTGCCGGCGCCGGTGATCAGAATATCGGTATCTAACATGATGAATGTCCGTTGGCGGCGCCTTTTGCCGCATGAGAGGCCGCTTTAAGAGCGGCTTGGCGGGCAGGTTGCTGAGATGTGATTTGTTGCTGCGTGATTTGTTGTTTCTGGCTGGTAAGCGGTGCCAGCCCCATCGTCAGGGCGGCAAATGGCTGCTTTAACATATCGCACTGATTTAACACGCTCAGGCCAAGATTGCGGCCAAGCGCCAGCAACTTACTGTCATTGGAAAATAACCGCACCAGGCTGTCGGTAAAACCGACCACCTGCGCCATGTCAGCGCTGCGCAATTGCTGATATTGCTGGGTTAAGCCATAAGCGCCAGCGTCCTGCGGTTCAGCACCAGCATCGCCACAATAAAGAGCCAGCAGCTGCAACAAAGCGTCTAAATCCCTTAGCGCCAGATTAAAACCCTGGCCTGCAATAGGATGTAAGTTATGCAGGCTGTTACCGCACAGCACCAGCCGGTGGTCGGCGGCTTTGGCAGCAGTTTTTAATTTAAGCGGATACACCACCCGGTTGCCGACACCGTTAAAAACCCCGGCGCTATAACCAAATGCCTGCTGCAGCGCTGCGATAAATTCATGGTCCGGCAAGTCTTTGAGCGCTAACGCCTGCTGCGGCTGGCAAGTCCAGACCAGCGAATAACGCTGCTGCGTTAATGGCAATAACGCCAGCGGGCCATCAGCAGTGAAACGCTCAAAAGCTTTGCCCTGATGCGGCGTGGACACTGCGATATTGGCAATCAAGGCGCTTTGCTGATAATCATGTTGCACGCTATCAACGCCAGCCAGCGCGCGGCTGGGTGAATCGCCGCCTTCGCACAGTACCAACAAACGGCAGCTAAGCGCAGCACCGCTTTGTAGTTGCAGATGCTGGCAGTCGCGTTCTGTGCGGATAGCGCTGATTTGATCTGGCCTGAACCAGGTCAGCTGTGCAGCCGGCACTTGTTGCAACTGCTGATACAGCAGGCGGCCAATCCATTCAATTTCAATGACATAACCCAAAGCGCTGCGGCCAAATTCGCTTGCGGTCAACCGGCTTTTACCAAAATGGCCGCGGTCCGACACCTGAATATGTTCAATGGCGCAGGCGTGTGATTTGAGTTCCGGCCAGATGCCCCACGCTGCCAGCAAAGCCACACTGCCGGCAGACAGCGCAATACTGCGGCTATCAAAACTGCTGGTATGTTGAGCTGTGGTATCTGCGCTTTGTTGTTCAACAATCGCAATCCGCAGTGCCGGCAACTGCCGGCTGATTTGCAGCGCCAGCATGGCGCCGGTCATGCCGCCGCCGGCGATCACCAGATCAAAGTTGTGGTCGTGATTGTTATGGGGTGCCGTGCTTTGGGCTGAACTCACACCTGCTCCTGTGCTTTGGTGGCTGTGCTTTGGTGGCTGCAGTTAAAACGACCGGCCGGCCATCAATGCTTCAATTTCAGCGATGGTTTTCGGCACAGTGTCGGTCAGATTCAGGTGGCCGTCTTTGATCACCAACAAATCATCTTCAATTCGCACCGCCATGCCCCACCAGCGTGGGTCACAATCAGAGCCGGTCGGAATATACAAACCAGGTTCAATGGTCAGCACCATGCCGGGTTCAAACGGCCGTTCAATCTCAGCTACTTTGTATGCGCCAACATCATGCACATCGAGGCCAAGCCAGTGGCCAAGGCCATGAATAAAATACTTTTTACAGGCTTGTTCGGCGATTAAAGTCGGCAGATCGCCGTGCAAAATACCTAAATCACGTAAACCGCGGGTCAGTTCAGCAATAGCGGCAGCGACAGTATCACGCGTGCTGTTGCCGGGTTTGACCGCAGCGCAGGCTGCATATTGCGCGTCTAACACCACCTGATACAAAGCGGCCTGATCAGGCGTGAATTTGCCATTGACCGGAAAAGTACGGGTGATATCGGCGGCATAACCGGCCAGTTCGCCACCGGCGTCAATCAGCACTAAATCACCGGCTTTTAAAACATCGTTGTTGTCGGTGTAATGCAAAATACAGCCGTTTTCGCCGCCGCCGACAATAGTGTTATACGCCTGCTGCCGGGCGCCGTGCATGGCGCAGAAATGGCGAATTTCGGCTTCAAGCTGATATTCATGAACGCCGGGCGCGGCAATTTGCATGGCGCGTTTATGCGCACCGGCACTGATGCGGCCGGCCTCACGCATCAGGGCGATTTCGTGTTCGTCTTTAAATAAGCGCAGTTCTGCCGTTAGCGGGCGCAAATCACTGATATGCGCCGGCGCGCTGTAACCGCGTTTGGGGTAAGTACGTAAGGTCTGCAGCGTCTGGAAAATCTTCTCGTCCAGCTGCGCATAAGCGCCTTGGGCAAACACCAGCGTCTGTTTGCCATTGAGCGCCTGCAGCAGTTCCTGCTCCAGCACATCATTGCACAAAGCCGGTAAACCAAATTGCTTTGCAGCTACTGCCGGGCCAAACCGGCGGCCTTGCCAGACTTCGGCCAGCTCGTCTTTCGGCCGGCACAGCAGCAGTTCACGGCAGCTGCCGTCGGCATCTTTGCTTAAAATCAGCCAGGCTTCCGGCTCGGGAAAACCGGTCAGATACAGCAGGTCGCTGTCCTGACGGTAAGGATAATCGGTGTCGCGGCTACGGATAACTTCCGGCGCGGCGCAGTGCACCAGCACTGAGCCGGGGGTTAAACTGGCCAGCAGCGCGGCGCGGCGTTTGGCATACACAGCAACAGGCACCAGCGGAATTTGTGGTTGCGGCGTCATCAGGGCCTCTTATAAAAAGTGTATCTTCTTGATGTAATGGCGATCTACGCCTTAGTGCAGCGTCTGACTGGCGACTTCGTCCGCCGCAAACTTCTGGCCGACTTCACAGAAGCAGGTCAGCACCATCACACGCACGTGTTCCAGCACCAGGAAATACGACTCTTCGTTTTCCGCTTCGCTGCTGTCATCCGGCGTGTAGATATCAATACGCGTCACTTCAGTTAACTGTTCAACCGCGTCGCGCACTTCTTCGGCGACAATCGACAAATCGGTCTGCTGAATAGCAAAACCGACTAAAAAGGCCTGCGACCATTCCACTAACGCTTCGAGCCGCTCTGGCAGCGCGTCGTCGTCGCTTGGCAGCAACGGCGTAAAGCCCAGCTCTTCGTCAGCCAGTTGACGCGCCGTTTCGGCGATGAGTTCGCTGATCTGGCTTTTTAAAGCAGCATTGACCGCTTGCCCGTCGTTTAAGAAGTCGTGTAAAACTGGTAGAATCTGATTCGCATCCGCCGGGACACCGGCACTTAACATGCCGGCGATCAGGCCGTGCAGCTCGGCTGCCGACGCCATCAGCGCATTTTGGTCTAAAGCGCTGGTCCAGAGGTCGAAATTCATTAAAGGATGTTTAGGCATAACAGCATCATCAGGCAGTGTGAATGCCA
Organism: uncultured Chromatiaceae bacterium; assembly: GCA_937978655.1. Taxonomy (GTDB): domain Bacteria; phylum Pseudomonadota; class Gammaproteobacteria; order Enterobacterales; family Alteromonadaceae; genus Pararheinheimera. The sequence goes on along the minus strand of CALJUX010000024.1, from coordinate 6,198 downwards.
CTATGCTAACACCGGGCTTTCTGAGCGCCAAGCGCGCACCGCCCTGAACCTATTAACCAAACAGTGGCCAGCGCCGCTGTAGTCATCAGAAAAGCAGACACTATGTATCCAAAAGCGCAAAAACCAGCCGCCAATCCGAATAAACCAAAACAGCTGACTATCGCGGTGTTAGGCCGCCATATGAAAATTTCCTGCCCGGCCGGCCAGGAAGAAAAACTGCAGGCGGCGCTGACCGAGCTGGAAACGCGCGTCAGCAACACCCGTTACCAACCGGGCGTACATGGCGCTGAAGATGTGTTACTGATGATTGCGTTAAATTTGTGCAATGAGTTGCTGGAAGCGAAAAAGAGCGACGAATAAGGCTTATTTCGCCGGATTCCGGTGATATACTGGCAACGTTCTCTGAGTTGTTTGTGACTGGCTGATGTCCCTGAGCCGATAATTCTTTACATCAGGGTTTCTTCTCCAGCGCTATTGTGCAAGCCCGGCCCGTACCGGGAAGCCTGCGGTGCTGATTGGTTTCCCGCCTTGAACCTCTGGTTCAAGGGCTTACGCCGGTCACGGCAATTCGGAGAACACTTTCGGAGTATGCTTAAGTTGCAGCAGCCCAATCCCGCGTTATCTTCTACCCCATCTTCAGACTTTCAGCCCGACGCTGCCAAACAAGCGCTGCGCAAGCAAATTCGCCAGCAAGTGCGTAAAGCCCGCCAGCAATTAAGCACAGAATTCCAGACTGAATGCGCCGCAGCTTTGGTGCAACAAGCGCAACAATTCCCTGAGTTGCAGCACGCACAGCATATTGCGCTGTATCTGAGTAACGACGGCGAACTCGACACCGCGCCGCTGCTGCAGTATTTGCAGCAACAAGGCAACACCCTGTATCTGCCGGTGCTGCATCCTGTTACTGCCGGTTATTTATTGTTCCAGCGTTATGACGCGTTAACTCCGATGCACTGCAATAAATTCGGTATCCGTGAGCCAAAACCGGACGTCACGACGATTGGGTTACCGGCGCAACTCGACGTGATATTTATGCCGCTGGTGGCCTTTGATGCCAAAGGCCAGCGCCTTGGTATGGGCGGCGGTTTTTACGACCGCACGCTCGCGACTTTGCCGCAGTGCGGCCAAAAACCTTTATTGGTGGGCCTCGCGCACCAATGCCAGCAAGTGGAAGCTGTGCCGGTTGAACCATGGGATGTGCCACTACCGTTGGTGCTGACGCCACAGCAACTCTGGGATTTTCGCTGACTTTTAGCGCAGACTGGCCTCAGTTCAACTGCCAAACCTGACATCCCGCTGAATGGCCCCCTATACCTGACAAAAGTTTTTGATATACTCGGCTTTCCTCAGTCACCTTATGGTTTATATGGAAATCCTCATACTTGTTAGTCTGATTTTGTTAAACGGCTTATTTGCCATGTCGGAAATAGCCATAGTCACAGCACGCAAATCACGTCTGACAGCCCTGGCCCACAACGGCCGCTCCTCTGCCGCCATCGCGCTAAAACTGGCGGAAGACCCAACGCAATTTTTATCGACTGTGCAAATTGGTATCACCTCGATTGGTATCTTAAACGGTATCTTCGGTGAAGCCGTGCTGGCTGGCCCATTCTCGGTGTGGCTGCAAAGTTATGGCCTGTCCGAAGCTTTCAGCTCGATTTTCTCCACCGTATTAGTGGTTGTGGTCGTGACTTATGTCTCCATCGTGGTCGGCGAGCTGGTGCCCAAACGCATTGGCCAAATCAGCGCCGAAACCATTGCCTGCATTATGGCCAAACCAATGCTGGCGCTTGCCATGCTGACCAAGCCATTTGTCTGGTTATTGTCTGGCTCTACCCACGGTCTGATGCGGCTGTTCGGTTTTGCCCACAGCCAGGAATCCAATGTCACCCACGAAGACATTCAGGCACTGCTGCAGGAAGGCTCCAGCAGTGGTGTGATTGAACATACCGAACATACCATGGTGAAAAACGTGTTTCGCCTCGACGAGCGCAGCATTTCATCTTTAATGGTACCGCGCTCCGACATCGTGTTTCTGGATATTGAATTATCACTTACCGAAAACATGCAACGCGTGATGCAGTCACCGCATTCACGGTTCCCGATTTGCAAAGGCCACGCCGATGAATTAATTGGCATTATTTCCGCCAAGCAGCTGCTGGCACAGTCGGTGGCCGGTACGTTAAACGACCTGCAACAGCTGGCGCAGCCTTGTAACTTTGTGCCGGACAGCTTAACCGGCATGGAACTGTTAGAACATTTCCGCAGCTCCGGCAGCCAGATGGTGTTTGTCGTTGACGAATACGGCGACCTCAAAGGCTTAGTGACTTTGCAGGACTTAATGGACGCGCTGACCGGTGAATTTAATCAGGCCGATTCCGCTGAGCAGGATTTGATGGTGGTACAGCGCGACGACGGTTCTTATTTACTCGACGGCCTTTTACCGGTCATCGACTTAAAAGATTGCTTAGGCATCAGCAAGTTGCCGGAAGAAGACAGCAAACGTTATCAGACGTTAAATGGCCTCATCATGATGCTGCTGGGTAAAATCCCGCAAACCGCCGACAAAGTGGAGCTGGACGACTGGTTGCTGGAAATTGTTGATATGGACGGCAAACGTATCGACAAAGTGCTGGCCAAACGCATAGACCCGCCGGCCGAAGAAGAGATGCCAGGCGCTCTGGCGGACTAATAAAACCGGCCACAGCAACGGCGCGCCGCACGGATTGTTGGTGCGGCTGCTGCTAACTGGCTTTGTTTCCCCGCGTTTCGTCGCAGCAGCAACATTTCGCAACATTTACCGCCATCCGCCCACTTGGGCGGATGTTTGCTTTTATGTTAGCCTCGGGCTCATCCGGCGTCTCCGGGTCCGCAACAAAAACAAAGTGGTAAGGCTTCGCCTCTGCCGCGCTCTGACAGGAACATACATGAAAACAATTCACTGGCTGACTCTCGGGTCAGCACTGGCGCTTGGCGCATGCCAACAAACCAGCCAGCCACAAACCGCAGCGGCGGCAGCCACACCAGCAGCCAATCAGGAACACAGCCAACGGGCTATCGCTGAGCGCGTTGAAGCACACATGCTGTTTTTAGCCGACGACGCCCTCGCCGGCCGCGATACCGGAAGTTCAGGCCACTTGATTGCCAGCCATTACATTGCCAGCAATTTCCAGCAATTAGGCTTAAAACCTGCCGGCACCGAAGGCTACCTGCAACCGGTACCGATGAAACAAAGCAAGCTGGTGCAATCCAGCCCAAAACTGAGCCTGAGCATTGACGGCAAAGCGACAGATTTCGCCTTCCCGAAACAATTTATGACAGGCCCAAGCAGCCATGAAGGCAAAGTTGAGATCAGTGCTGGCCTGGTGTTTGTCGGCTATGGTCTGGTATCAAAAGAATTTGGCATCGACGATTACGCTGGCCTTGATGTCAAAGGCAAAGTAGTCGTCATTCTGCCTGGTCGCCCGGAATCGCTGCCAAGTGAAGAAGCGGCGCATATCGCCTCATTAAAAGCCCGCACCGCCGCAGAAAAAGGCGCTGTGGGTATGATCACTATCAATACGCCAAAAGATGAAAAACTGCGGCCTTTTGCCCAAGGCGCTTTATTCCTGCACCAGCCACGCGTGCGCTGGTTACATGCTGACGGCGTGGCAGAAGGCGATTACCCGCAGCTGAAACTGTCTGCAACGCTGGATATGAAACCAGCCGAAACGCTGTTTGCCAAAGCGCCACAGTCATTAAAAGATATCTATGCCCAGCTGGAGAAAAAACAAGCGCCAAAAGGCTTTGTGATGCCAGGCGAAGTAAGTTTCAGCCGCCAGTCTGAACATCAGCAAATCAGCAGCCCGAACGTCGCCGCGGTGCTGGAAGGCTCAGACCCAACACTGAAAAACGAATATGTAGTAGTGACCGCACACTCAGACCACATTGGTGTGGGTGTCGATATGCGCAGCAAAGACCGCATCAACAACGGTCTGATGGATAACGCCGCTGGCGTCGCCATCCTGCTGGAAACTGCGCGTCTGTTCGTGAACGCACCGGTCAAACCAAAACGCTCGATTTTATTTGTTGCGGTCACAGGTGAAGAAAAAGGCCTGCTTGGCGCCGACTACTTCGCCCACAACCCAACCCGCCCGGCCGACAAGCTGGTGGCCAACGTCAACCTCGACATGCCGGTGCTGTTATACCCATTTGCCGACATCGTCGCTTTTGGTGCCAACCACTCAAGCCTGGGCCCGGTGGTCGCAAAAGCTGCTGGTTTATATGACGTGAAACTGGCTGCCGATCCAATGCCAGACCAGGCGATTTTCACCCGCTCAGACCACTACACACTGGTCAAACAAGGCGTGCCGTCGGTGTTCCTGATGACAGGTTTCACCTCCCGCGACCCGAAACAAAAAGGCGGTGAAGTGTGGGGCAAATTCTTCGCCAAACACTACCACAAACCAACAGATGACGTGGCCGGCCTCACCAAAGACTTCGGCGCCATCCGCTACGACTACGGCGCCTTATTCGCCGACATCAACTACGCCATCGGCACCGAAATCGCCAACACACCCGCACGTCCAACCTGGAACAAAGAATCGTTCTTCGGCAAGATTTTTGGTAAAGACTACAACACTGTGAAGTAAGTTGTGGTTGGGTTTTGGATTGAAAAAAGCGCCGGAAGGCGCTTTTTTGTTGGGGTTGGGTTCTAGATTTTCGAGCTGATTGTCGGTTCATTAAGACCACGCCACATCACGGCAAAATCAGCCGATGTAGGCGCTGCACCCAATTGCCAGCCCTGCTGGCGCATGCTGATCAGTTCTACTGGTTTTGATTGAGCGGGCTGCTGGTGGTTTTGCTCGGTTTGGGGATAAAAAAGGACACCGGGTTGGGTGTCCGAAAAATAGGCTTACTTTATAATTCAGAAGCTACTTGAAATAAACCTTGCGTCAACACCGTAGGAAACTATTTCATACATCCCAGTAGATGATTCAGCATTATCAGCATCAACAATATAATAAAAATAATCCCTGTTCAGTTTAACGCCAAAGTCATAATCTTTAGGTATCGAATCACTCTTCACAAAAGACACAAATTTCGACTCAAAAGATTTTGGCAATACATAAATTCCAGCCATTGATTGTTCTATTAACGCAAGAAAAGTATCAGATATTTTATCAGCGTCAAATACTTTAAAAAGACCAGCATAGCTAGCAATAAACGGACTAAGAATGCGTGCATATTTAGGTAAAAGTGAAACACACCAAACAAGCTCTACGCCAACTGTTTTATTTATATTTTTGTATGTTTTTTGGGGATGCGCTCCCATTCCCATTACATAACACACATATCCATCTCTATCTTTAATAGCTGCAACTATTCTCTCAAGCTTATTCTTCAACAGCTCGAAGGTTATCTCGCTATCATATTCATTTAATGTATTTTCACTTTTTCCCAAACTACCAATTACTTGAACGGTAATCTTACCCATGGTCTTTCTCTCCTAATGCTATTTTTTTAAATGAAGATGACCTGGATCTTGTGTCCTCCAGTTGGAGCCCGGCAGTTTTAACTGCCTAAACGACTGATTCACTCTTTGCATAGTAGTGCTAGGAATTTGCTTAATGTATTTCCCTCCGCCAGCAGGAGAAGCTCCCCACCTAATTGAAAGCTGGATATTTTGTCCAAGCTCCCTGCTATAGGAGGGACCGAATCTTATCCACTGTTTTGCAGGCCCCATAGCCCAAGACATCCCTCGCGCTATACCGCCGCCAGCTAAAGTCATAGCTGTATCAGCAGCTGTTTTATCAGTCCATAATACTGAGAAAAACAATCCTGCTCTAGCAGTCGGGTCTTCGTACCATTCTGAAGTTACAACTCGATCTGCCCAAAACTGAGCTGCGGAATCTCCAGCGGCGGTGCCTGGAATATAAGTTTCCCACGTTGGATCATCGTCTGAGTCTGTCTTAGAGTCACCACTTTTATATGAATAGTCGCAGCCACTTACACCGCAAAAACCACTTCCTTTATTTTTCGATTCGCTTGTCATACCTGTTGGGTCAGTGAACTTGTAGGGATTATTGTTAGCATACGAATAGCGGTTAAAGCTATGTGTATCACGAACTCCTACCGGATCATTAGAATAAAACCGTCCAATCACTGGGTCATAATACCGCTGCTGCATATAAGTCAGGCCAAGCGTTTTATCCTCGA
>CALJUX010000023.1 GCA_937978655.1 uncultured Chromatiaceae bacterium | reverse complement strand
TGACCTAGCTCTTCTAGTCGATATTTTTTCATGTGACGAAGCAGCGACCGCGGGGCACTACTCTCTATCCCTACACGACGCTCTTCCGATCTGTCTGGCGCTGAACAATCACGGGCCGATAAGAAAAACTGGCCACCAAAGTCCGGTACTTTAATCTCATCAATGAGTGCCACCACACAGTTACCACCGCTATCACATGCCTGGAATACCCTTGTTTCCAATCCGGCCAGATGCTGGTCCGGCAATAACGGCAGTTGCGCACCGCTGTACAAATTCTGTTTGGCCGGATCTGACGTGCGCAGGATCACCGACATGGACAGACCATCAGCGTTGGTGGTGCCAAGTGTGATGCCTTCTAAAGCGCTACTGCTGCCATTGGCTGGATCGATGAAACTGTCGCGTAAGATAGCAAAGCCATTGTTCGGGTTATAAGCCGGGTCCAGATTGGGGCTGCAGGGATTGCACTCGGCGCCGTCACCACCGACATATAAATCAAACTGCAGCTGCGGCAAGGTATAGTCATAACGGGCACCGTACAGCGGGTTCTGCGGTGCCGATGGATCTGTGCCCCGGCCATATCGGGTGCGGTATGGCGTCACGCTGTGATCAAACCGGATCACAATCCGCATACTGGCACCGGGCACAAACTCTGGCGGTACATCAGACAAGCCGACTTCGGTGATAGTGGCCCGCAGCTCCCAACCGGTCGGATACGCCGATACCGGTGAGCTCAGCAGGCCCATCAGACAAAGACTCAGAAAAAATATACAGCGACGCAACAGAACAGAAGTCTTCAGCATAAAGATCCCCTTCGTTGTAGCAGGTCCGGGGCAGATACAACGACGGACTTCCGGCATCGCAGGAATTCAGGCGCCGGACAAAATCACCTGAAGGTTGTCATCTGTGGAGCGCCACTCATGCATAAGATATTCCTAATATTTATTATTTGCATTTATAGAGACTTGGCAATCAAGCTGACAGCAGGTTGTAAAAAGAATCGACACTTTAGCGCGAATAAAGCGGCCAGCGTGAATAAAAACTGGCCGCGCAGATGGGAATTACAACATCCAGGCGTAGCTGAATTTCAGGAATACTGAGCGGTCATCGCGGGTCAGTTGCTGGATCTCGTCGTCGCTGTAGGCATGGTCGCTATAACCGGCAAAAAACAGCGTCTGCGGATTCAGTTTGTAGCTGTACAACAGCTGCATGCCTAAATCCTCTGACTGCTCAGTCACAGGGCCGAGATTATTCACCGGGTTCTGCCGGATATCAGAATAAATCAGCGCCAGCCGGACAAAACTGCGCACCGAGAACTGATAACTGAGGCGTAAATCCGTCAGGTTCGCCGTAAACACTTCGGCATCATCCGCATCCAGCGTGCGGTAGGTATGACGCAGCGCGACTTGCGCATGCATATTGGCGTTCCAGCGGATCTCCGGCGCTACCTCCAGGCCATCGCCTAAACGGTTGTTGCGAAAATCGAGCTTGTCGCCAAATTCAGTCTCAAGCTCGATATACACACCAGACCAGGGCTGCACCAGCGCATAAGTGCCAATGGTCTGCTCGGTAAAGAGCTGGCTATTGGCATCAACCACCAGACGATTGCCATCACGGCGGCTGCCGACGCGGTCGCGTTCAGTCAGCATCAGTGACAGTTCGGACTGCAACGGACCGTGCACAATCAGTTCGGCTTCGGCTTCTTTTTCCAGCAGTTCACCCGCCTGGCTATGACTGATATCCCAGTCACCGCGCAGCTCGATGTTGTTCCACCAATTCGTCTCCGAAAACCACTGATACGAAACGCCATGCACATATTTGTTCCAGTCGGTTTGTGGCATATAACCCATGTCGGCGCGGAAACCTTCGCTGTAACCCAGGTATCGGCTGTACCAGACAAAGCTGCGGCTTTCGTGTTCATACGCCAGATACTGACCGACGCCAGACAAATCTTCACCGAGGCGCAACTTGGCTTCACCATCAAACTGCGCCGCTAACTGCTGTGGATAAGCACTGTCGCTGTGCAGCAGCTGCGCGACTACTTTGTCCTGCGCCGTCGCCTGATATTTCAGGTCGAGGCCATGCACATAGTTGTGATAATCGTCGCTGCTGCGCAGTGTACTGATCCAGCCGAGCGACAGTTTAGGGTTCAGGTCATAGCGATAACGCAGCACGGCGTTATCACTTTTGGCGTTGATGTAACCCAAATCCGAGCTGATATTGCCGGGGATAATAAAAGTGGTGTCTTTGTCATTGGCGGCGAACACGGCAAAAGACTGCTGATCAACGCGGCCAGTCAGCTTCAGACCGGCGTCCGGCGATGACACATTGCGGGTATACACCAAATCCAGTGGCGAGCTGAAATAGTCAGCGTTATCGAGGAAAAATGGCCGTTTTTCGTCGAAAAACAGCGCAAAAGTATCATTCATCGACACTTGTGCTTCGTCGGCTTCAATCTGGGAGAAATCCGGATTTAACGTGGCATTCAGGCTGATATCCGGCGTAATACCCCATTTCACATCGAGGCTGGGTTCAATATTGCGGTCGCTTTTCCAGTCGCTGTTGCCCTCTGGTGTCACGTCCCGCTGTTGTTCTACGCCCATTACTAAAGACGGCACTAAGGTAAAATGATTGCTTTGCTGCACGCCGCGAAAGCCTTCGACGGTTTGCATCTGGCAAATCCAGCACGGATCTTCGCGTTCGATTTTATTGCTGGACAAACGATGGCGCACGTCGCGTGGATAAAACCGCAGTAATTCCAGCTTCCAGCGCTGCAAGTCGAGCCGGTCGTTAAAATTTAATAACCGTAGCGGGATCGCCACTTCAATCTGGTAACCGGTCGCGGTGATTTTACCGGCGCTTTGCCAGATGCCATCCCAGGCGTCGCTTTCGGTTTTGGTGATCTCATTTTCAATGGCATCACCCTGCACGCCTAAAGCGTTGACGAAAAACTGATAGGCCAGTTTGCTGTCGTGGTAGGTGTCGAGTTTAATACCGATGCTATCGTCATCCCACATCTTATCGCGGTCGCGATAATAAGCGCGGATTTGGCTTGGGTCCGGATCTTCGGCCACAAAGCTGATATAAAAAAACTCACCATCTTCCATCACCCGCGCCATGGTTTTGACCGGTGCCGGCGTGTTTTCTGCTGGCTTGGTATCATAAATAATTGGCATTTCAAGCGCTTGTTGCCACTGCGGCTCATTAAGCTCCGCATCAACAACAATCGCCGGTGTGACGCGTGGGATAGACAGCGGCTCAGCAGCCAGCACTTCAGCGGCAGTGCTGCCGAGCAGCAGCAAACAATAAAATAATGGGGATTTTAAAACAGGCATGCTGCATCCATGAACAAGGCAACGGGAGTCCGGCGCCAGAGCGCCGAAAAATCAGCCAAGTATAAAGATGCCGGCTTCGGAGTACAGAAGCATGCGGTCAAAACAAGGCAAGGTGCGGTTATCGCACCAAATTGTTTAGATTTGGTGTGATAACTGCGTCTAGCCTGTAGCAAAAATAAAAACAGGGAACTCAGCGTTCCCAGTAAGCCTCTTCCAGGCTGTCTTCTTTTTCCGGCAAACCGCGGGATAGACGCGGCGCGCTTTGATTCAGAATGGCGTAACTGACGCGGTTGGCGTATTTGCAGATCTGTGCAAACGATGAATAAGCCAGGCAACTTTGTTCATGTTTGCTCGATAACGGCAGCGCATGGCGGTGGAAATGATTGGCGGCAATATCATGCAAAATCGCCGCTAAAGCCCCATCGCCGGCGCCGTTGGTATTTTTGATCCGCTCAGGCCCGCCTAAATAAGGGTCGATATGCGAATAGACTTTCAGCGGCTCCGCACAGTGTTTTTTCTGCATCGGCCGGCTGAATTCAAATTCGTTGTAATCCGGCAAAGCGCCGGATTTAATCGGGTTAGTGGTTTCGCGTTTGACGCTGGCATCGGTGTAACCGCAGAGGTACAAACCTTCCGGGCCTGCGGTGACCAGCACCATATCGGTCAGCTCCAATGCCGCTTCGGCCGCGAGCAGCGGGTCAGTAATGCCGGTCAGCGCGGCGGCTTCTAATTCATTCATCGCCAGCATGTCGACATAGTCAGTGACGGTTTGCAAAATGAGCTCGCGATGTTCTTCCACCAGATGTGTGGTACCAAGGCTCATCACCACCGGTACGCCGTGGCGTTTGGCCAGCTCCAGTGTACGCAGCATCGCCTGCTGAATAGGCTGGCCGCTGGCGCGCAGCGGATAAGCACTTAACACCAGCGCAGCAGCTTTAGCGATAATATCTTCCGGAATCGCATCGGCATTCAGTGCATCCATCGCGCCCGGATCAATGACAAAAGTGCGTTCGCCGTCGGGTGTGATCATCGTAATGCCACGACCGATATCCCCGGCCACGCCCTGCAGATGATTCATATCCACTTTGCTGCTGGTGTGACACAGATAATGATAAGCCGGCGAGCCTAAGGCGATATTGGCCGACATCACACCAAGCAACACCGATTTGTCATCGGCCAGCACTGAATAGTTATGGATGGTATTACCGATAGTGCCACCAGCGAAATGATCAGAAATCGCCGCGCTTTGCACCAGTTCCTGATAAATCTGGTCGGCTTTGCCGTGTTCCACCAGATTCGATAAGCCTTTGCCAATGCCGTATTTTTCTAAGAATTCGTCGCTGACATTCGCTACTACATCGACAATGGTCTGATCCAGCCCGACCACATAAGTATCGAGTTCAGGCCTGACTTCAAAACTCGGTAACTGTGGTTTTGGTGAAGACACCGGGAAATAATGCTTCAGTTTACGGCGGCCGGGAAATTTCATAGCGGATTCCAAGAGAAGGTCAGTCCAGTATTTTAGCAAAACTGACCTGTGGCGGACTAGGATAAAAATCAGCTCAGCTGGCCGCAACTTCGTCGCGTAAAAACGTCAGCTCATGCGCTTTGGACAGCTCCGGACTAAAACGATAACCCGCCAGGTCGAAATGCCGCAGTCCTTCGACCGAATCCACTTGTTGTTCAATCACATACCGCGCCATCAGGCCACGGGCTTTTTTGGCAAAAAAGCTGATGATTTTATACTGGCCGTTTTTCTGATCTTTAAACTGCACGTTGATCAAAGGCTTCGCCAGCTGTTTTGGCTTCACCGCTTTGAAGTATTCCTGCGACGCCAGATTGAGTAAAAACGGCGCTTGCAGTTGTTCAAGTTGCTGGTTGAGACTATCAGTGATTTGACTGCCCCAGAATTGATACAGGTCTTTGCCGCGAGGATTCAGCAGGCTGGTGCCCATTTCCAGCCGGTACGGCTGCATCAGGTCCAGTGGCCGTAACACGCCATAAAGCCCGCTTAGAATACGCAGATGCTGCTGAGCATAAGTAAGTTGCTTATCTGACAGGCTGTGCGCCTGCAAGCCCTGATACACATCGCCGTTAAAGGCAAACAAAGCGGCTTTGGCATTGTCTGGGGTAAATGGCAGGTTCCAGCTGGCAAAGCGGGCGGCATTCAAACCCGCCAGTTTGTCGCTGATATGCATCAGCTGGCTGAGAGCTGCCGGCGTCAGTTCACGGCACACCGTGTTTAACTCCGCCGCCTCTGGCAGAAAATCGGGCTGCGTCAGCGGTAATTGGCGCGATAACGGCGCAAAATCCAGATCTTTGGCCGGAGAAATAACCATCAACATCGAAGCATATTCCTGAAGGTAAAACTGCGGCGCGACTATAAGCTGCGCTCAGCTCAGTTGCAATAAGCTGTTCAGCTCTTTCATCACCGCGGCAAACCTTTTGGTGTTGCCTTCGTTGAGTTCACTTTGTTCCAGAATTTCCACACAGCGCCGCGCCAGTTTGGCAGTGTCTTTGGTCACACCACCGATTTTACTGATGGTCTGTAATAAATTCAGCGCCAGACTGGGGTTGTAAGGCATGTAATCAAAGGCTTTATTAAAAAACTCCAGCGCCCGGCCATAATAGCCATTCTGATAAGCGTCCAGACCGTCATTGTTCAGCGTTTTAATTTCTTCACGCAGATTGTCATGCGCTTTGTGTTCGGACTGGATCAGCACCGTCAACGTGTTGGCCAATAAATCATCGTACTCCGCCATTTCTTCCAGCTGCTGCATAAATTCGTCACTGCGCGACAAATTCCCGGCCTCAAAATAGGCTTTGGCTTTGTCCAGACAAGCTTCTGCGCTCAGCGGTTTGCCGGTTTGGGCGGCATCACTTTTGGCCAGCAGTTCGCGGGCTTCATCGATGTTGCCACGCAATACGGCGACTCTGGCCCGCACCGCCATCTCTTCATGCAGATAAGATTCCAGTGCAAAACGTTTGCTGATATTGGCCAGAATTTCATCAATTTTTTTGAAATGCCGGGTCTGTTCCAGCTTATTGGCGTCTTTAGTCAGCTCGAGGATAGCGCGGGCATAGTTGAGGAAATTGTCCGGCGTATCAAAAATGGAATAGCGCGCCGCCTGCTGCAGCCGGGCATAAATTTTGACTGCGTCTTCTTTTAAGCCATTGATATTTGCCAGGTTCGCCAACGCCTTTTGTCTTTTGTAATTTTTCGGCGACAGTTTGGTGACGTCATTCAGCGTGTCATACGCATCTTTATACAGCTGGCGTTTGAGAAACAATCGCGACAGCCAGTCCAGCGCTTCAACCCGGGTTTCATCCATTTTACTGAGTTCACGCAGTTCAAATTCGGCTTCCAGCCAGCGCTGCTGGCAGAAACGGGCGATGGCAAGGCCTAACTTGGCCCAGGCATAGTCCCGTCGGCTCAGAATGGACAAATACAGCTGCTCAGCGGCCTGATAATGTTCAATTTTCAGCAGCAACTCACCACGTAAGCGCAAGGCAAACACGGCGTATTCCGGGTCATTTTTAATCACTTGCTCGCAGGAGTTCGCCGCTTCGATAAACAGGTCTTCGGCGATTTCCTGGTAAACCTTGTTCAGGGTATGTTTGATTTCAAAGGCGCGCATCAGGCGCTTTTCGAGCTGGACAAAAGAAAAAGGTTTCAGCAGATAAGAATCCGGCTGCAGTTCAATCACGCCGTGCACTATCTGGCGGTGACTCTCAGCGCTGATAATGATAAAACAGCAGCCCGGCTTTAATAATCGTAAATGTTTCAGCGCTTCAAATAGTTGATAACCATCTTTGCCTTCACCGAGGTTGAAATCGGATAAAATGAAGTCATATTGGATTTCTGTGCAGTTGGCGATGGCCGCATTGGCATCCGGGGCTTGTGCAATATGTTCGAAACCAATTTTTTGTAGCATGCCTTTGATCGACGCCCGGACCGGATCACAGTCATCAACGACCAGCACTTTTTTCGATTTATAAAATTTGAGATTCAAATGTTGTACTGCCTTTACAAATTGCGACCAAACTGCCGTACATGGCGCAACAGCATTTTGTCTTTGTTAACGCGATTTAAAGACAAAAACGCTACATCCGTATGAGGCCGGAACAACCGACTGGAACCAACTATAGTAATCTGACAAAAAATCAGCAACAGACCCAACAGAATTCTGTGTTTTCACGCATTTTCTGTTGTAATATTTCTACATAATCACGCTTTTAAACGGCCGTACGGCTAAAAATGCGACTTAAAATGGTTAAATAACAATATGACAACACTTCTCGAGCAACTAAAAGCAGTGACCACCGTCGTCGTCGACAGCGGCGACCTGAATGCCATCGAACAATTCCGTCCGGTCGATGCCACCACTAACCCTTCATTGTTATTAAACGCCAGCGCTTTGGACTTCGCCAAACCGCTGCTGGCCGCGGCTGCTAGCTACGCCAAAAGCAAAACGGCTGATCAGGCTGAACAGCTCAGCATCGCCAGCGACAAATTCGCTGTGGACGTTGGTACCGCCATCAGCAAACTGGTGCCGGGCCGCGTCTCCACTGAAGTCGACGCCCGCTTCAGTTTTGACACCAAAGCCACTATCGCCAAAGCCCATCAACTGGTGGCGTTGTATGAAGAAAATGGCATCGGCAAAGACAAAATCCTGATCAAAATCGCCTCGACCTGGGAAGGCATTCAGGCAGCACGCGCGCTTGAACAGGAAGGCATTCAATGTAACCTGACGCTGTTATTCCACCTGTGTCAGGCGCGCGCCTGTGCTGAGGCCGGCGTGTTCTTAATTTCGCCATTTGTGGGTCGTATTCTGGACTGGTACAAAGCCAGTACCGGCCAAAGCTATGACGCGGAAACCGATCCAGGCGTGATTTCTGTGCGCGAAATCTACAACTATTTCAAACAACATGGCCATAAAACTATCGTGATGGGCGCGAGTTTCCGTAACGTCGGTGAAGTGTTAGCACTGGCTGGCTGTGACCGCTTAACTATTGCGCCAACGCTGCTCGATGAACTCAGCAAACAAAGTGGCGAGCTGGTGGTGCATTTACGCGATGAAGGCGCAACCACGGCCAAGCCTGCGGAGCTGACCGAACAGGCGTTCCGCTTTGCGCTGAATGAAGATGCGATGGCCACCGAAAAACTGGCCGAAGGCATCCGCAAATTCGCCATCGACCAGCGCAAGCTGGAACAAGTGATCACTGCTGCACTCGCTTAAGTGCAGCTTTTTAACAGGAGTTTATTATGTCGTCTGCAGTCTGGAGCCAGTTGGCCGCGCTCGCCAAAGCCCCGCTGAACCTGCGTCAGGAATTTGCTGAAGATCCACAGCGCGCAGCGCGTTTTACCGCCAAAGCGCTTGGGATCACACTGGATTATTCAAAAAACCTGATAACCCAAAGCATCTGGCAACAACTGCTGGAGATGGCAAAACACAGCCCGCTCGCCGCAAAACGGGCGGCCATGTTCGCCGGCGACAGAATTAACAACACTGAAGATCGTTCAGTCTGGCACGTCGCGCTGCGTGCGCCGGCTGACCAGCCACTGCCGCTGGACGGCGAAGATTTACAGGCGCAAATCGCCGCCTGCCGGGCGCAGATGTATGCGCTGGTGGAACAGCTCAATAGCCGCCAGTATCTGGGTTATCAGGGCGAACCTATTACCGATTTAGTCTGGATTGGTATCGGTGGCTCATTGCTTGGCCCGCAGATGGCGCTGGAAGCCCTCACACCTTACAACCAAAGCCCGGTTAAAGTGCATTTTGCCGGCAATATCGACGGCGCTGTGGTCAGTGATGTAGTGAAACCACTGAATCCGGCCACCACGCTGGTGTTTGTTGCGTCAAAATCTTTTGGCACAGAAGAGACCAAACAAAACGCCTTAGCGGTGCGCCAGTGGTTCCTTGATCATGGTGCTGATAAAGCCGCGATTGCCCGGCACTTCTGGGCAACATCGTCCAATATCAAGGCCGCTGGTGAATTTGGTATCGACGCCTCGCATATCCTGCCAATGTGGGACTGGGTCGGTGGCCGGTATTCTTTGTGGTCTGCTATCGGTTTCCCGCTGTGCCTGACGCTGGGTGTGGCGCAATTTGAGAATCTGCTCTCTGGCGCCCGTGACATGGACAGCCACTTCCGTGATGCGCCGCTGGAACAGAATTTACCAGTGATTCTGGCGCTCTTAGGCGTCTGGTATATCAATGGCCTCGGTTGTCAGGCGCAGGCGTTATTACCTTACAGCCATTATCTGCGTTTGCTGCCGTCTTATGTGCAGCAACTGGATATGGAAAGTAACGGCAAAAGCGTCGATGTTGATGGTGTGGCCCTCACGCCCGCCACAGCACCGGTGATTTGGGGCGACGCCGGCACTAACGGTCAGCATGCTTATCACCAGCTGCTGCACCAAAGTGCTTTGGCTGTGCCGGCGGACTTTATTCTGCCGGTGAAAGTATCACACGACCTGACAGATCATCATCACCGCCTGGCCGCACATTGTTTTGCCCAGTCGCAGGCGCTGATGCAGGGCAAAACTATCGCCGAAGCCAAAGCCGAAGTATTGGCGCAAGGCGGCAGCGAAGCCTTAGCTGATTTCCTGGCGCCGCACAAAGCATCGCCGGGTAATAAACCCAGCAACACATTGCTACTGCCAGAGTTATCGCCGTACTACCTCGGTGCCCTGATTGCTTTGTATGAGCACAAAGTCTTTGTGCAAGGCGTGCTGTGGAATATCAATTCCTTTGACCAATGGGGTGTTGAACTTGGCAAGCAGTTATCCACGCCGATTTATCAGGTGTTATCCGGTCAGGCCCGGCATCAGTTTGACGCTTCAACAGAGCAATTAATCAGCCGGTTCCAGCAGGGATAAGTTACTGTTTCAGTATATTTTTTAAGCAAAAAGGAGCCCGATGGCTCCTTTTTTTCTGCCTGCCATTTGCCGTTCATCTGCGCTTCATTTTTCTGTCATCGAAGTATTTTATTTTGCTAAAAAGTGTGGTATCAATTTTGGTGAAAATAACAACAACAATGTAGCGAGGTGAAGTATGGAAAGCTTTGACGACTTACTGACTATGTTGGAACGACCAGCCGCCAAAAGCCGGCCGGTGAAGCGCAAATGGCGCGAGATTGAAGCCGTGAAGGAGCGGCAGCGTCTGAAAAAAGAGCTCGAAGATATCGACTGGAGCTTAGAAGACGACCTGTTTGAACAACTGATTTAACGTAAAGAGCCCGACCTTCACAGGTTGGGCTTTTTACTTTGAAACATTGCTCAGTCAGCGCTCGCTGATTTGCCTGGTAAAAACCGGAGTTAACTCCGGTTTTTTATTGCGCGGGATCGCGCTACATGAGCACTATATTCTGACAGTATGGCGCTTGCACAAACGTAGCTACTTTGTTCATCTAAAAATCATTTTTACCTTTGTGGCCAGACCGTCTAGCAAAGAATTCACCTGTCGGTGAGTTACTGTTTTTACTGAACATTGTTTTAAAGCAAATCTAACTACTGCAGCAGGCTGCCCGTTGGAGCGAGCCGATGACAAATGGTGATTTGAGGTTTTAAGAAAACGAGTGTTTGAGCGATTCGACGCTAGCGAATCGCGAGTTGCGTTTTCGCCTCAAATTGCCATTTTTCAGCGGGCTTTCGAGCGGAACCGGGCAAGCGCTTTTTGGTTACTTTTTATCGCGATAAAAAGTAACTCGCCCATAGGGCGAAATAGCCGCCCGCAGGGCAAAGGACCTGCGTCAGCAACAAGGACCTCACCGGCAGGTGAAATCTCTGCTAGACGGTCTATCCACAAAGGAAAAAACAAAAAATAAACCAAACCGCCGCCCGCAGGCCAAGACTCACACCTGCCAATCCACCGGCACTTTGCCCATCTGCGTCAGCAACTCATTGGCTTTGGCAAAATGGCCGCAACCTAAAAAACCACGGTGCGCTGACAACGGCGACGGATGTGGCGCGGTCAGCACATGATGGCGGTTTTTGTCGATGAGCTTCTGTTTATTGATGGCGTGTGAGCCCCACAGCAAAAACACCACAGGTTCTGCTTTGGCGCTGATGGCTTTAATTACGTTGTCAGTGAAGGTTTCCCAGCCCAGATGCCGGTGTGAGTTGGCTTCGTTCGCCACCACTGTCAGCACGGTGTTGAGCAATAACACGCCCTGACGGGCCCAACTTTCCAGATAGCCGTGGCTGGGAATAACAAAATCCGGATATTCCAGCGCCAGCTCTTTGTAGATGTTTCTTAAACTCGGCGGCACCGCGACGCCGGGGCGCACCGAGAAACAAAGACCGTGGGCCTGATTGGGACCATGATAAGGGTCCTGGCCGATGATGACGATTTTCAGCTGGTCAAAGCCGGTGTACCGAAAGGCATTAAACACGTCGGCTTCGGGCGGATAAATCACAG
Organism: uncultured Chromatiaceae bacterium; assembly: GCA_937978655.1. Taxonomy (GTDB): domain Bacteria; phylum Pseudomonadota; class Gammaproteobacteria; order Enterobacterales; family Alteromonadaceae; genus Pararheinheimera. The sequence goes on along the minus strand of CALJUX010000023.1, from coordinate 128,633 downwards.
TCCCGGCGGCGCGCGCTTGTTTCACTGCTTCCACAGTTTGCTGAAAATACGGCTGCGTTTTTTCCGCGCCAATCACATCTTGCCAGGATAATTGCACTTTTTACTCCAGACTGAGCAACACTTTGCGCAATTCTACAAAATCAGCGGCCAAATCGCCCGCTAAACTTGTTTCCCCCGCCACAGCGGCTAAAGCCGGTGGCAATGCAATCGGATTGCCGAGGATGTTTTCCACTGACTCTTTAAACTTGGCCGGATGCGCAGTGCCGAGGAATAAACCATATTCACCCGGCTGTAATTCGCGTTTTAACGCGCGATACGCCACCGCAGCATGCGGTTCAGACAAATATCCCAGCTGCGACAGCTGGCGCACGCCAAGTTGAGTATCTTCTTCATCCACCACTTGCGTGGACAGCGCAGACCTTTGGATCACGCCCTGCGCCAGTAAATCTTCCACCCGCGGCCAGTTGTTCGGCGCACTGACATCCATCGCATTGGACAAAGTGGCGACCGTTTTATTGACCTGCCACTGCCCGCTTTGCCAATAACGCGGCACAGTGTCGTTGGCATTGGTAGCAGCGATCATGCGTTTGATCGGCAAGCCCAGTACTTTGGCAATCAGGCCTGCCGTCAGGTTACCAAAATTACCGCTTGGCACCGAGATCACCAGCTCGGCACGCTGCGCCGGCGTTAACTGCGCCACGGCTTCAAAGTAATAACAAACCTGGGCAAACAAGCGGCTGATATTAATCGAGTTGGCCGAGTTGATATTGAGCCGGCTGACTAAATCGCGGTCGTTAAACACATCTTTGACTAAGGCCTGACACTGGTCAAAATCACCATCGACCGCCAGCGTATGGATATTGTCACCCAGTGTGGTGAACAGTTTTTCCTGCAGCACCGAGATCTTGCCTTTCGGGAACAGGATCACCACTTGGACACCCGGCTGGCGATAAAACGCATGCGCCACCGCAGCACCGGTATCGCCGGAAGTCGCAGTCACAATAGTCGTGCGGCTGACATTAGAACGTTGTTGTGCGGCGAGTAATGCCCGCGCCATAAAACGGCCGCCAAAATCTTTAAACGCCAGTGTCGGGCCATGAAACAGCTCCAGACAGCCGATGTCTGCTGTCACTGGCGCCACCGGTGCCGGAAAATAAAAGGCTTCGCCAAGCATTTGCTCCAGCTCTGCCAATGGCAGTTCGTCGCCAATTAAGGCATGTAATAAATGTGCGCTGCGTTTGGCAAATGGCATCGCCAGCAAAGCATCGACGTCAACTTTTGGCCAGCTGGCCGGAAAAAACAAACCTTGTTGTTCACCGAGGCCGATGCGCACCGCATCTAAAAAACTGACCTGCTGAGCTGGCACTTTGATATTTCTTAACAACATAATAGTTCCTGGAGCATTGCTCTTAAATCATTGAATTTATTGTTCAAACTTTCAATCTACAGGGCGCGCGCCCCTGTGGTTGAAAGCCGGCAAATGTGCGTCATCGCATCAGCATTTTTTTCATAGTGCGCCGCCAGATAAGCGCGGGCGAACTCCGCCTGCGCTGCTGTGCTGCAAAGCGCAAACAAAGTAGGTCCTGCGCCGGAAATACCAACATGGCCAATGCCCTCTGCCATCAGCGCGGCGCGAATAGCCGGCAACTCCGGAATTAATGGCGTGCGCGCTGGCTCTGCGACGACATCTTTGAGTGCCGCAAAAGCCTCCACTTCATCTTCGCTATACAAAGCGGCGACAAAACGCGCCACTGTGCCGGCAAACTGGATGCTGTGTTTCAGCGTCAGTTGCTGCGGTAATACCGCGCGCGCCGCTTTGGTTGACAGTACAGTGCCCGGGTAACTCAGCACCACCTGCCAATGAGCAAACCACGGTAACTTGCGATACAACAGCGGGCTTTCCGGCAACATCAGTTGCAAACCACCATGCAGCGACGGTGCGACGTTGTCGTAATGCACACCACCACTGACGCCGCCTTCACACACAGCGGTCAGTTCCAGCAATTCGCGCTCGCTGAGCGGATGACCGAAATAATCGTTAAAGGCATAACAAGCCACCACGATGGAACAGGCGCTGGAGCCCAGACCACTACCGACCGGCAGATGCTTGACCAGCCGCAGTTTCAGCCGCGGTAGAGCGCGGCCAACTTTCTGCTCAAAGGCATAAAAGCTGGTCAGTACCAGATTGTCATTGCTGTCACCCGGTAACTGATGGACATAACGGCCCGCCAGCTCCAGCGACATAGTCTCCGCTTCGCCTAAAATCTGTAACTCATCGCCGAGCAAAGTGCCGTCGACGGCTTCAAAGGCTGCACCGAGTAAATCAAACCCAACCGAAAAATTCCCGGTGGAGGCCGGCGCAAAATACGACTTCATGCTTAAACCTCCTGCTGCCAACCGAGTGTGCGCATCACATCGCCAAACACCCCGGCAGCGGTGACTGCAGCACCGGCGCCATAACCACGCAGCACAAATGGAATGGGCTGGTAATAACGGGTATGGATCGCCAGCGCGTTTTCACCGTCTTTCACTTTGGCGAGCGGATGGTCGAGATCTAAGGCTTTGACCGCGACTTTGCATTGACCGTCGGCGATTTCGCCGATAAAACGCAGCACTTTGCCTTGTGCTTGCGCCGCAGCGACTTTATCAGCGTACCAGGCGTCCAGTTCCGGCAACTTGGCCATAAAAGTCGCGACATCAGTGCCTGGCGCAAAATCAGCCGGCAACACACCTTCGACTGTGACATCAGCCAAATCCAGCTCGAGACCCGCTTCCCGCGCCATGATGAGCAGCTTACGCGCCACATCCATACCGGATAAATCGTCGCGTGGGTCTGGCTCGGTAAAGCCCATGGCTTTGGCTTTGGCAGTCACTTCCGACAGCGGCAGGCCTTTTTCCAGCTCGCCAAACAGGTAACTCAGGCTACCCGACAAAATACCTTCAAACGCCACCAGTTCATCACCGGCGTTTAACAAGCCCTGCAGCGTATCAATCACCGGCAAACCGGCGCCAACAGTGGTTTCATACAGGAAACGGCGGCGCTGACGCTGTGCAACCTGACGTAGTTCGCGGTAGTAATCAAGGCTCGCCGTATTGGCTTTTTTATTCGGCGTCACCACATGAAAACCGGCTGCGAGGAACTGGCTGTACTGCGCGGCGATAGCTTCAGAGCTGGTGCAGTCAATCAGTACCGGGTTGGTTAAATGATGATCCTGGACAAATGTATCCAGCGCCGCCAGCGAGAACTGAGCTGTGGTTGCAGCCATCGCATCCTGCCACTGCGTCAAATCAATGCCCTGACCGTTTAACAATAACTGGCGGGAATTGGCGATGCCGTACACGCTTAAGCGCACATTGCGGCCCTGCAGGAATTGCTGCTGACGCTGAAACTGCGCCAGTAATTCACTGCCGACCACACCACAACCGACCAGAAACACGTCGATGCTAGGGACATGGCTGAAGAAGTTCTCGTGACAGACTTTCACCGCATTCTGGCAGCTTTGCTGCTCGACGACGGCGGATATAGAACGTTCACTGGAATCCTGCGCAATCGCCACGACGTTCACGCGGGCTTGTGACAAGGACGCGAAAAACTTCGCTGCCACACCGCGGTGTTGACGCATGCCATCGCCGACTAAGCTGACAATCGCCATGTCAGTCTGAATCGCCAACGGGCGCAATAATTTGCCTTGCAGCTCCAGCTCAAATTCAGCTTCGAGCGCACGTTTAGCAGCGCTCAAATCCAGCTGAGCCACACAGAAACTGATACTGAATTCGCTGGAGGACTGGGTGATTAAATTCACTGACACCTGCTCGCGCGCCATAGTGGCAAAAATGCGCGAAGCCATACCCACCACGCCTTTGAGGCCTGGGCCGGATACTGTGATAAGCGCCAGATGTTCCAGACTGGAAATACCTTTGACCAGGCTGTCGCCGCTGTTGTGATTGTCGATACAGCTGCCCGGCGCCTGCGGATTCAGCGTATTCTTGATGTAACAAGGAATTTGATAACGCGCCAGCGGCCCAATAGTTTTTGGATGCAGCACTTTGGCGCCGAAATAAGATAATTCCATCGCCTCGTCATAAGACAAATGGTCAATCAGCTTGGCATTTTTTACCTGGCGTGGGTCTGCGCTATAAACGCCGTCCACATCGGTCCAAATCTCACAGACTGAGGCGCGCAGCGCGGCGGCAACAATAGCGGCGGAATAGTCAGAGCCATTGCGGCCAAGCAGGCAAAGTTCGCCTTGTGCATTGCTGGAGACAAAACCAGCCAGCACATAAACCTGCGCCGGCTGTTTTTTCACCGCAGCGCCCAGTGCAATTTCTGAAGCTGGCACATCAGCCACAGCGTTCAGGTAATCGCCCTGACTTTTGACGCATTGCACAGAGTCGAGCAAAACGGCCTTCACTTGCTGCGCCTGCAACAATTCAGTCATCAGCGCGACACTGAATTGCTCCCCAAGGCCCAGCAACTGCGCTTTGATATGATCCGGGCAATAATGCAGCAGCTCCACGCCATGCAGCCGGTTGCTGAGCGTGGCATCCTGTGCGGCAACCACGGCCTGCAGCCGTTGCTGCGCCGCACTGTCGATCACCGCCGCCGCGTCGGCCAGCATCTTTTGCAGCCGTTGCCGCCAGCTTTGTAATGCATCCTGATAACCGGTGCCCAAAAAGGCCAGATCTGTCAATTCCACCAATAAATTGGTCACGCCATGTGGCGCAGATAAAACCAGTCCCACCGGCTCGGTTTGTGGTTGCGACCGCACAATAGCCGCAACTTCCAGAAACCGCGCCACCGACGCTAACGACGAACCCCCAAACTTAAGCACCCGCATTTTTTTGCTCCTCAGATAAAACGCAAAAGGCCCGTGACTGTTGAGGTCACGGGCCTTTTATCAAGACAATACGCCGCCGACCTCCTACCCCGCAGGGCTGGTGGTAATAATCGTGGTGGTTGTATTGATATTATTGGTATATTTCATGCGTCTTATATGCGCATTGTTTTAGACGTCTGTCAATCTATATGTTCAAAATAATGTCAGTTTGCCTTCTTGTGATAATCCGTTTCACCGGCCTGATAACAGCATACCCGATTTCTACCTGAGCGTTTGGCGTTATATAACGCCATATCAGCACAGCGGATCAAGTCATCATGCAGGAAATGCTGTTTTGGTTCAAACTCAGCGACACCGATACTCAGCGTCGCACGGATCGTCTGCTGGTTAAATAACATCGGATAATCAGCCACAGCCCGGCAGATCCGCTCCGCCACCTCTTCAGCCCCTTCAAGACCAGTGTCCGGCAGAATAATACCAAACTCTTCGCCGCCATAACGACCGAGTAAATCGGAATCCCGCAGCAAGCTGCCAATAAAGGACGACAGCTCGACCAGCACAAAATCCCCGCCCAAATGACCGTATTTGTCATTCAGATCTTTAAATTTATCGAGGTCAAACAAGATCAGGCTTAAAGAATGCTGGTAACGCTGGGCACGGTGAATTTCCTGCTTCAGCTGCTCTTCCCAATACCGGCGGTTCTGTACTTTAGTCAGACCGTCCTGCCGGTTGGCTTTTTCCAGTTCAATCAGCGTGCGGCTTAAATGCTGCTGGTAAACAAAAGCGTCGGTCGCGTCTTCAATCAGAATGCAAATCAGTGGTTGTTCGTGCACACCAGTATCCAGCGGCAGCATGGTACAATTTTGTGCCATATACTGGCTGCTGCTGGTGATAGGCCGCAGATGCGGTAACTTAAAAATATACTGCCGTTGTTCCCAGCTGCTGAAAGCCGGAGTTTTTAAGTCCAGCACACTCATCAGCTTGCGTTTTAACCAGGCTTCCGGCAAATCAGCAAATACACTGAATAACGACTTCCCCGCCACCTCAGCCAACTGCAAATTGCCGTGGCGTTCGATGAAAGTATTCAGATAATGAATGTTATATTCGTCATCAACTACGATCACGCCACTGTTGAGCTGCGCCAGGACAGGACTGCTTAACATCGCATGCGACATCAATAGGCTTCCAGGATCCGATCCAGAATATGTTTAATATTGGTCACCGCTTCGCCGGGAATTAACAAAATCATGTCGCAGTTAAATGAGTGATCGATCAGCTGGTAACTGATATCCACTTTTAATGCATGCTCCCAGTGAAACGAGGTATTTTTCAGCACGTCGGCAACATTGCCATGGCGCGACGACAGTATTCTGGGCGCTGAATATGACAAACTGTTTTCAATCTGGCTGGCTAAACCGTTTAAGAAAGTTGTCGTCAGAATGGAACTGATGTCGGTTAACATCTCAATCTCAGACACATCACCCGGTTCATAACCGAGCAGTGCCGAAATTTTGTGAGCATTTTCCATCTGATACAGCACTATGGCTTCGCCACGAACGCCCTCATCACCGAAGAACCCCTGGCTGACCAACGCGGCTTCCGCATCCTGATAACGGTTTTCAAATTCTTCCGGAATATGCATAGCACCGACTAAGGCAATTGACGGCACCTGCAGATGGACAAAAGTATTGAGGAAACGCGCCAGTTTGTCGCTGGCAAGCCCCATTGCGACGTTGATGATTTCCTGCAGGCAGTCACGCTGCTCTTCGCTGAAGCCAAGCTTATTCATATGAAACCATACTGTTTCAGCACGCCGTTGATCTTATCTTCGCTGACCGGCTTTTGCACAAACGCCAGAGCGCCAAGCTCCATCACGCGCTTTTGCATTTCGGGCTGGATATCTGCAGAGATCACAATGACAAAACAGTCGATGGCTTCTGTTTTAATGGCTTCAAGCACACCGATACCGTCCAGTTCCGGCATGGTCAGGTCGAGAAAAACCAGGCCAATCTCCTGACTGCGTAACACCGCCAGCGCTTCCATACCATTGCCCGCCGTCTGGAACTCAGCATCGAAGGTGTCTGGCAGACTCTTTCGTACTTGCTTACGGGCTAAAATTGAATCGTCACAAATAAGGACTGGCAAAGCCATGCAGAACTGCCTCTGGATTTCTAATAATTATTTGAAGTTACGGGCAAAATATAACCACTTGCCCCCCTGATTGCAACATCCGTTCCACGGGCTTTGTAAAATCTGTGAAGGCTTTTGTGCTGGTGGGTGCTCTCGTTGCAGACAGATTTAGACTATAGTTTTGCAGCATCAGGACGCGACGGGCCCGATCCGCACGGACAGCGTCATGCACCGGGGCAAATTCTGTAGTAAAGTATTTTAATTATTGTTTTTTTTAGCTAATTTTATAGCATTTGCTGATAAGCCGCCTGCCGTGGTCAGCAGCGCGTTCAGAACCCACAGGATGTCAGATGCAACAAAAAAGTCTATCGCGTAAGCTGCTGACCAAAGTGCTGTCAGTGTATTTCATTCTGACCTTTGTCGTAACGCTGGGCCAAATTGTGGCCGAGTACTTCAACACTAAAAATCATATCAATGGCGAACTGGCCACCTTACAACAAACTATCTCGGGCTCTTTGACCCGGGCCATTTGGGAGCTGAATACGCAACAGGCGCTGATCATTGCTGACGGCCTGTTAGCCATCCCGTCCATCGAAGGCATCATCGTGCGCGACGACAGCGGCGCAGTGATCACCCAGCTTGGCCAATATGTGGATATCAGCGAGCGCTACAGCAACCAGCTGGTCAAAGAAGGCGTGCGACTGACCGAGCAACAAAGCGGTTTGTTTGGTTACACCTTTCCGCTGATCTTTGAGTTTTCCGGCCGCGCCACCCAGGTCGGTGATGTTACCTTGTTCTCCAGCCGCACTATTGTGCTGGACCGGATTAAAGTCGGGATCTATTTCCTGATTGGCAATGCGGTGTTAAAAACCACCTTTCTGATTATTTTGTTCTTAATCGCCTTTCGTAAACAGCTCACATTGCCGCTGGCTGAATTAACCCAGCAAATCGAAGAGCTTGAACTGGATAATCTCGAAGACACCAAAGTGGAAATCCAGCATGGTGACACCAACGAACTGGCGGTGATGGCCGACGCCTTTAACCGGCTGATTGCGCGGGTGCAGGACTACAAAGGCCAACTCGAAAGTACGCAGAAACAATTGTTGCAAAGTAACGAAAAACTCGACCAGCATAACCTGATCCTGGAACAGGAAGTAGCGCGTAAAACCTCTGGTCTCAGTCAGGCCATGATGGACCTGCAACAACAGAAACAAGAGCTGGAAGTCAAACAGCAGGCGCTGCGCGAAGAAATTGAACGCCGCCGTCATACCGAAGACGCGCTGCGCAACAAACAAACCGAGCTGGAAAAACTGGTCAATGATTTACGCCAGGCGCAGGACCGGCTGGTGCAATCAGAAAAAATGGCGGCATTGGGCGGGCTGGTCGCCGGTATTACCCACGAAGTAAACACACCGGTTGGCATTGGCGTCACCGCAACCAGTTTCCTGGCGGAAAAACTGGCTACGCTGGAACATGCTTATCAGGAAAAGAGCCTGTCGCCTAAAGCGCTGGAGCATTTTATCGAAGAAGCCAAACAAGGTACCGAATTGCTCAACACCAATCTGGTGCGTGCTTCAGAACTCATCGCCAGCTTTAAACAAATCGCGGTCGACCAGACCAGTGAAGCGATCCGCACTATTCAGCTGGCGGATTATCTGAATGAAATCATCCGCTCGCTGCAGCCGCATTTTAAAAAGACCAAACACCATATCGAAGTGAATTGTCCGGAAAATCTGGTGCTGAGTTGTCCGGCCGGTGCCATTCCGCAGATTTTTACCAACCTGCTGATGAATTCACTGATCCATGGTTTTGAAGAGATGGACGAAGGCAATATCAACATTACGGTCATCGATGAAGGCAATATAGTGGATATCAATTACAGTGATAACGGCAAAGGCCTGACGCCGGAACAACTGGAAAAGTTATTCCACCCATTTTTTACCACCAAACGCGACCAGGGCGGCAGCGGCTTGGGTACTCATATCACTTATAACCTGGTGCGCCAGACACTTGGTGGCAGCATTCAGGTGCGCAGTGAGCCTGGCCAGGGCCTGGCCTACCATATTCGTTTCCCCAAAGTGCTGAAACGTTGAGCAATCATCTCGCCGGCGACGTTGCTTTCTGACGTCGCCGGGTTGTTGCCTTCTCCTTTCCGGTTATACTGACCCCCTTTTCTGAATTGCGGACTCTGCTGACTATGTGGTTTAAAAACCTGCGTGTATATCAAATTACTGAACCGTTAAACCTCAATATCGACAAACTCGATGCTGCCCTGGCTGAGCATAAATTCACGCCCTGCATGGGCCAGGATGCGCTGAAACTCGGTTTTACCTTCCCACTGCATCCCAGCATGAAGTCGTACGCCCACCAGCAAGATCACTTGTTTGTGTTCGCATTAAAACGGCAGGAAAAAGTGCTGCCAGCTGCGGTGATCAATGAAGAACTGCAACCGAAAATTGACGCGCTGGAAGCAGAAAAAGGCCGGCCGCTGGGCCGCAAAGAAAAGCAGGCGCTAAAAGAAGAGCTCATTCAAACATTGCTGCCGCGGGCATTTAGCCGCTCGACCGTGACGCAGGCGATTTACGATGCCAAAAACAACTGGTTTATTGTCAATACCAGTTCTGCCAGCCGGGCTGAAGACTTGCTGGCGTTGCTGCGCAAGGCACTGGGATCGCTGCCGGCAGTGCCATGGATTGACAGCAATCAGCTGAGCCAGTCCATGCAACAGTGGCTGAGCAATCAGGCACTGCCAGAAGGTTTCAGCCTCGGCCATGACGCCGAATTAAAAGCGCCGGATGAAGAAGGGGCGAAAGTTCGTTTCAGTAACCACCTGCTCACAGCAGATGAAGTGCAAAGCCACCTCGAAGACAAACTGGTGACAAAGCTGGAACTGGTCAAGCCGGAACAGCTGAGTCTGGTGATTTGTGAAGATGGCAGCATTAAAAAACTGCAGTTCGAAGAACTGCTGGCAGATAAAAACGACGAACTGGGCTGGGAAGACTTGGTGCTGCGGCTCGATGCTGATTTACTGGTGATGGCAAACGAGCTGGCCCAGGTGCTGCGGGTCTTTAAAGATCAGGTCCAACCGCTGGTAAAAGGCTGAACGGGAATTGGTAAGGGACGCAGCAGCGTCCCTTACAAAAACATCGTTTTCGCGTCCTGATAATGCTGTTGTAACTGTGGCTCCTGCATGAAGGCCACTTTGGGGATCAGGCCTTGCTGCAGATAAGTCTCCAATAACTGGCTTTCATTGCTGCGCAGCGGATACTGTTGGCGGGAAATCGCCGCCAGTCTGACAAAATCAGTGTAACAAGGCTGCTCAGCCAACTGCAGCCCGGACCAGTCCTGCACCACGCGGACAAAGATATCGGCAAATGACCAGCTTTGCAGAATCACCACGCCGATCGCCGGCGACAAATCCCTGATCGCGTGACGCAAATAGCCTGGTTCGGCAAATACGGCAGGATACTTTTCTGCTTCGGCCAGGATCGGCAGCGCGCCAATCTGATACACCAACGCAGCCAATGTCATGGTATCCATATTCAGTGATGTATGCTTATGATTCTGTTGATAAAACCTCAAACAAGCCATAGCGATGCAGGTGGTGTCTATCGTGTCATGCCAAAGTTCAGCCATCTGGCCTATGACGTCCGGATGCTGACTGACAAACAGCTGCTCCAGCGCCATCGCCGTGGCGATATTCTTGACCTGGGAAAGACCAATCCGCGTCACCGCCTGATTCAGTGTACTCACTTTAATACTGCGTCCGAGGAATGCGCTGTTCGCCACTTTTAGCATGCGCGCAGCCAGCGCCGGATCCCGTGCTATCACTTCCGCCATCGCATGTAAGTTGATATCCGGGTCGTCAGCAGCCTGCCGCACCCGTACTGCAATCTCCGGCAAGGTCGGCAAGACCAGCAGGTTATTGCGCAGTTTCTCGGTTAACAGGGTCAACAGTGCATTATCAGCCGACATAAAACTCCCTTTATTCAAAACGACGTACAGACCAACGCTGTTGTAATTCAGCCAGCTCAGTGTCCTGATAAGGCTGTGGCGGATATTTGCCCCATACAGGCGCCGGCCAGGCCTTGTCGTGCTGAAAACGCGCAATGTGATGAATGTGCAGTTGCGGTACCATATTGCCAAGTGCCGCCAGATTGAGCTTATCCGGCTGATAGTCGGTCCGCAGCCACTGGCTGAGCAAACGACTCTCCCGCCAAAGTTGCTCCTGCTCAGCTTCCGTCAGGTCAATCACGTCCCGCACCGCAACGCGGCGTGGCACCAGAATAAACCAAGGATACTGCCGGTCATTGCTCAGCCGGAGTTGGCACAACGGCCAGTCCGCCAACAAGACCGAATCGGTTGCCAGCTGCGGATGCAGCTGAAATTCATCTGACATGCTCAGCTCCATTCAGAGTAGTGGTTTCAGCCAGCCGTTGTTGCATGCGCTGGATGATCAGCTGGCATGCCAGCGCATCCTGCGATTTCGCAGACAATTCAAGCTCCGCTGCCAGTTGGGTTATGTCCGGAAAGCCCATGCTGCCAGCACAACCTTTCAGGCTGTGGGCTTCATACTGCAATTCGGTCAGTTTATGGTCGTCGCGCAACAACGCTAGCTGCGCCAGCTGTGCCGGTAAGCGCTCAGCAAAATCGTGTTTCAACGCAATAATGGCCGGGTCTGATTCCAGTCTAGCTGCTAATTCCTGTTCCAGATGCCGGTCTTTGCGGGTATGACTGCGGATCATCGCATAAAAATCATGTTGTACTATCGGTTTCCCCAACAAGGCCTGACAACCCGCTTCCAGATAACGCTGATGATCTTCCCGCATCACGTTGGCGGTCAGCGCGATAATCGGCACATCAATCCCGGCATGACGAATTAAGCGTGTTGCTTCTTCCCCCCCCATCTCCGGCATCTGCATGTCCATAAACACCAGATCATAATCATCCAGTAACAGTTTCTGCACGGCCTGATGGCCATTTGCCACCATGGTAAATTCGGCATTAATTTTGCGCAGCAGCACCGCAACCAGCAGCTGGTTATCGGTATTGTCTTCGGCGACCAGGATCTTCAGCTGCGGCAGACAATCAGATTCAGGCTGAACCGCATCCGGGTTACTGACAGGCTCAAAGCTGTCGACCAAGCTGATTTGTTGGGTTTCACAGTGCATACGGATCTCAAAGCAACTGCCAAGCCCTTTCACACTTTCAACCCGGATATCGCCATCCATCTGCTGCATCAGCTTTTTCGAAATCACCAGGCCAAGACCCGTGCCGCCAAAATTGCGTGTCACTGTTGCATCGGCCTGGACAAATGGCTGAAACAACTTGGTCAGCTCGTCAGCGCTCATGCCAATCCCGGTATCTTTAATCCGGATTATCAGCAGTTCCTCACCGGACTGATAACTGACCTGAATGATAATTTTACCGCGTTGAGTGAACTTCAGCGCGTTGCTGGTCAGATTCAGCAGCACCTGACGGAATCGCAATTCGTCGGTACGCAACTGCGCCGGCAGCGGGTAATTCAGCTCCAGCACACAATCCAGCGCTTTGGCCTGTGCCTGATTTTTTGCCTGCTGATAAATATCATCAATCAGTTGCAGGAAATTAAACTGCACCAATGACAGTTCCAGTTTATCCGCTTCGATTTTCGACAAATCGAGGATGTCGTTGATCAGATTTAATAAGTGGTCGCCACTGCGCAACACACGTTTGAGATAATCGGTGATCTGCTCATGGTCGGTTTCGATAATGGCCTGCTCGCTAAAACCGATAATTGCGGTCAGCGGCGTGCGGATCTCATGGCTCATATTGGCCAGAAACACACTTTTCAGCCGGTTGGCCTGTTCCGCCGACTCGCGGGCCATAATCAGCTGCTGATTCGCGCTGGCCAGATTACTGTTAGCTCTGGCTAAATCCTGAGTCCGCTTCTGAACTTTTTCTTCCAGCTGCTGTTTATATGCGCGCTCGCGTTCACGATATACCCGCAATTGCCGGACCATCACGTTAAATGCGGCAAACATATCCCCCAGTTCATCTTGCTTTTTTACCGTCAGCAGCGTACTCAGGTCACCGCGCCCGACGGCGGTTTTTGCTTCAGTCAACACTTTAATCGGCTCAAAAATGTACTTCACCAATAACCAGTAACATAACAGCGGCAAGCCAATTGCAAACAAAATACTAAGCAAAAACAACAATATCGGCAGGAAATCTGCGACCGACATCAGCTCCGTTTCATCCACAGCGCTGACCAGCATAAAATTACCTGGTAAGGCAGCCCCGAGCACCAGCATCGGCTTCCCCAACAGCACTATTTTCTGCAGCCGCTCGGCACCGACCGACTGCTGTACCTGGGCAAAATTAGTCGGAGCCAGCGCACTGCCTATCAAACTGGGCTTGTCCGCATAGGTGATAATGCCACCGGGACTGACGATCAAATTAACGTTGGACGACAATAAACGGTTGTTTACCACTTCATCGAGCATATCAGTATTGAGATTCACCACCAGATAACCCCAAAGCCGGTCAATATCATTGGAATCACGCGCATACTGATAGATTTTCTGCGCCAGGATCACTTTCAGCTCCTGCTGATCGGACTCCCGGCTGATGAAGATACCAGCGTCCTCGATCATCCCCTGCAGCGAGGTAAAATAATCGGCCCGAAACCTGATGTTATTGCCGCCAGCCGTGCTGTTTGCGGCCGGATGCTGGAACGCCAGTTCCCCGCTTAATCGCAGCAGTTTCAGCTGCTCGGCATCGGCATGGACTTTTTGATACTGTTTTAACTGGGTAACCAGAGCCTGGCTTCGCTCGGGTGCAGCTTGTTCATTTAAAAAATCCAGCGTGGCGTCCGCCTGACTTAAATGCTGCAATTGCATCTGATGATTGCGCAGATACGTGCTCAGTTTCTGTTGCTGGAGTTCAAGATGCTGTGCGACCTTGATAAAGGCCTGCTGCGCAAAAGAGGATTCGCTGTAACGGTATGCCAGATAGCCAAAAGCTAAAGTGGGCAATACCATTAAAGGAAACATATAAATAACAAGAGTTTCGCGGAGTCTCATTCGTCCATTAACCTGACTCAGTAGTCACTACAGCATAAACAGACGCAACTGAACCGACAACAGATTTCAGCAGGCGGCCCCTGACCGCTGCAGTATTGATACCACAGCAGTCCGGAGCAGGCGCTTTAGCTTAGATAGCACGCCGCCAGGCTGCTGACCGGCGCCGCCGAAGGTTTGCCGTGCTGCCAGTCCCCACCATCGACACCACTACCGGCAATATCAATGTGAACATAAGGCAATCCGCCGGACAATGCCGAACTTGGGTCTAGCCCTGCAGCGACCACCAGAAACGCCATCGGAAACTGATGGCCACGCGCCGTCACAGAAGATGGTGCATTATTACAACTCAGCACATCATCAGCACAACTGCGCGCGCGGATAAAGGCAAAATCTTCACGCCGGCTGGATGACAGCTCTGACGGATCTGCCCAAATTTCGCCAGCCTGAGCAATCTGTGCTGACACTCCGGCTTTGCGAGCCGCACCATTTTCAACCAGTGCGGTATAAGGACCAACGGCCCTTGCTGCGTGGCCGGTCAGGGTTGCAACCGAGAATAAGGTCGGATTGACAGCATCTTTAGCTTTCAGACGCAAATGCGACATTAAATCAGCCAGCACCAGACGGCCTTCCGCATCAGTATTGCCAATCCGCACCCGGACACCGGCATGACTGGTAATAATTTCGTCAGCGACAAAAGCGTCAGAACCGATACTGTTGCGCACGGCGCCAATTTCGGCAATCACCCGCAGTCCGGCAGGTTTCAGTAACGCGACCGTTTTCATAAAACCGGCCACCGCCGCTGCACCGCCTTTATCGCGACTCATCCCCGCCATACCGCCGTTGATTTTCAGATCGGCGCCGCCGGTGTCGTACACCAGCCCTTTCCCTGCGAATAACAGCGTTTGCGTCACTTCACCGGCAGGCAAATATTCCAGCCTGATCACAGCAGGCTTATGTCGGGCCACCGCCAGTGAGCTGCGGGCAACCGCCATCAACAAAGGATAATCAGCTAACAGCTGTTCAGTATTGGTTTCAACCTTCACTTTCACTGCAGTATGCGCGAATGCGTCAACACAGTAGTCGGCAAAGCGCAGTGGCGTCATCCGTTCTGGCTCAGTACCACAAAGATCACGGGCCAGACGCCGACCTGCTTCGGTGGCTGCGAGAAACTTGCTTTGCTGATCATCAAGACCCAGTAATCCAATGCTTTGCACCGGTTCAACCAGCGCTTCGCCACGAGCTTCCCGGCCTTCCAGTGGTTGCCACAGCGCCTGCGCTGCCGCCAGATAAGCCACACTCAGTGCCTGACTGTAACGTGGATCGGCCGGAGTTTGCAGCCATATCAGCGGGCGCACTGCCCCTGCCGCTTTTGCTTGCTGAATAGCAATTTTTGCCACATCGGCAACACAACGGACATCATCGTAGTCACGCAGCAACGGGCCGGTTGGTGCCAAAATTAACCGTTTGCCCGGGGCTGAATCACAGATTAACGTCACCGTCTCACGACCAATACGCTGGTCGATAGCCTGATGGCTGGCAACAAACTCGTTCAGCACAGGCAATGGTAACTGGTGGAATTGTTCAGCGATACAAATCAGTGCATCCCAGTCAGCAGCAAAAGCCGCCTGCAGAGAAGACACCGCGACAGGAGTTGGAAATGCCATTTATAGGTCCTTGGAATTGCTGTCCGACCGTTCAGGGTCAGATAATTTTATTTTCTTGCCAGCTTTTTTCTTTACGCATCCGTTCCTGGCGTTTTTCACACGGATTTTCACAATCACAGGCTTTTTCAATGCCCAGCGCATCTAAACCACCGCAGCTGCCAGCGATTGTTTTACGTTGCACAATATAACCAACGGCCATGGCCAACACGACGATTAACAGCACAGCAAACGTCAACAGAAACACTTCCATGACAACCTCTCTACGCATTGAATTAAAATTAGTGGCTGGCAGATCACTGACGCCGCAACAGCGCTATTTTAACGCTAAATCTGGCCAGCGACTATGCTTTCCAGCCAAACGGCTGCCGCTATCATCGCCGTATCGGCGCTTTCTGCCAAAGTACCGGCATAAAAAAACCAACCCGAAGGTTGGTTTTTTAACGCTGTCAGTGGTTAACCACCAAAGTCGTCCAACAGAATGTTGTCGTCTTCAACGCCTAAGTCTTTGAGCATGTTAATGACCGCTTTGTTCATCATCGGCGGACCACACATATAGAATTCACAATCTTCCGGCGCTTTGTGGTTTTTCAGATAGTTCTCAAAAATCACGTTATGGATGAAACCGGTATAACCCGTCCAGTTGTCTTCCGGTTGTGGATCTGACAAAGCCACGTGCCACTGAAAGTTTTCGTTCTCAGCCTGCAGCATATCGAAATCTTCGACATAGAACATTTCGCGCTTTGAACGAGCACCATACCAGAAGCTGATTTTCCGCTTGGATTTCAGCCGGCGCAGCTGGTCAAAAATGTGTGAACGCATTGGCGCCATACCGGCACCACCACCGATAAACACCATTTCTGCATCGGTATCTTTGGCGAAGAACTCACCAAATGGACCAGAAATAGTGACCTTATCACCTGCTTTCAGGCTCCAGATATAAGAAGACATCTTACCGCATGGCAAAGTCAGGTTGTTTGGCGGCGGAGACGCGATCCGCACGTTTAACATGATAATGCCTTCTTCTTCCGGGTAGTTCGCCATCGAATAAGCACGAATTGTCGGCTCATCCACTTTTGACTCCAGCGTGAAGAACTTAAAGCGTTCCCAGTCACCACGGTATTCCGCCGGAATATCGTAGTCAGCATATTTCACATGGTGTGCAGGCGCTTCAATCTGAATATAACCACCGGCACGGAATGGTACTGATTCGCCATCAGGGATCTGCAGCTTCAGTTCTTTGATAAAAGTGGCTTTGTTGTCATTAGAAATAACAGTACAAGCCCACTTTTTGATACCAAAGATCTCTGGTTCCACTTCAATGTCCATGTCAGTTTTCACGCTGACCTGGCAAGCCAGACGGCAGCCTTCGCGTCGCTCGCCTTTGGTCAGGTGACCAAATTCGACGGGCAGGACGTCACCACCACCGGCATGCACATGAACACGACATTGACCACATGAACCACCACCACCACAAGCCGATGACAGGAAGATACCACGATCTGCCAGTACGCTGAGCAGTTTGCCGCCAGCGCTGACTTTCAGCGCTTTGCTGGCATCGCCATTGATGTTGATGGTGACTTCACCTGCAGAAACCAGCTTCGCCTTGGCCACTAAAATCATCACAACCAGCGCGACAACCAGCAAGGTGAACATACCAACACCAAGATAAATCTCAGTATATTGCATTGTTTTTTCCTTCTACTACTGATGGTTACAGGGAGACGCCTGAGAACGACAGGAAACCCAGACTCATCAGACCCACCATAAAGAAGCGTGAACCCAGACCACGTAAAGCCAGCGGCACATCGGCGTATTTCAGTTTTTCACTGACAGCTGCCATGACAGTAATTGCCATAGTCCAGCCAATACCACTGCCCAGACCAAACACTGTACTTTCCGCCAGGGTGTAATCGCGTTCAACCATGAAGGCTACAGCACCAAAAATTGCACAGTTTACCGTGATCAATGGCAGGAAAATACCCAAAGCGTTGTAAAGCGCAGGCACGTACTTATCCAGGAACATTTCCAGCACCTGAACTAAACCGGCGATAACACCGATGTAGGCAATAAAGCCCAGGAAGCTAAGGTCCGTATCCGGAAAACCAGCCCAATCTAATGCGCCAGGAGCCAGAAACTGCTTGAACACGATATTGTTCAATGGCACTGATAATCCCAGAACAACAGTTACTGCGACGCCTAAACTAAACGCCGTTTTGACCTGCTTGGAAATCGCAATAAAAGTACACATTCCGAGGAAAAACGACAGTGCCATGTTTTCAACAAAAACAGCACGCACAAATAAACTTAAATAGTGTTCCATCTGTTACTCCTTAGTGCTTTTCTTGCTGCTCTGGACGCCAGGTCCGCAGGGCCCAAATCAACAGGCCAATGATGAAGAATGCACTTGGTGGCATTAACAGCAGACCATTAGGTACGTACCAGCCGCCAGCACTAACCAAAGGCAGAATTTCGACGCCCATCAGCGAGCCTGAACCTAACAGTTCACGTACCACAGCTACGATAACAAGCAATACGGTATAACCCAGACCGTTACCAATACCGTCGAGGAATGACATCAGCGGTGGACTCTTCATCGCGTAAGCTTCGGCACGTCCCATCACAATACAGTTAGTAATGATCAGACCGACGAATACTGACAACTCCTTCGCTACGCTATAGGCATATGCTTTCAGCACCTGATCCGTCACGATAACCAAAGAAGCGATAATGGTCATTTGCACGATAATCCGCACACTTGAAGGAATGTGGTTACGGATCATTGATATAAACATACTGGAAAAAGCGGTTACTAGGGTCAAAGCCAGACCCATGACCAATGCCTTTTCAAGCTTTGTCGTCACTGCTAACGCTGAACAAATCCCCAAAACCTGCAAGGCGATCGGGTTGTTGGCAAACACTGGTCCAAAAACCAATGACTTCATTTCTTTTGCACTAGCCATTGTTTAATGCTCCTTGACGCACTTTAGTCAGGAATGGGGCAAAACCTTTAGCACCGGACCAGAACGTGAAAGTGTGTTGTACACCATTGCTGGTCAGCGTTGCACCTGATAAACCATCTACTTCTGAAGCTGAGGACGGATTCGCGCTTCCGGGCTTCAAGATTTTGATTGCTGGCTGACCGGCATCATCCAACAGTTTTTTACCGACAAACTGAGCAACCCACTTTGGATTTTGAATCTCGCCACCCAAACCCGGAGTTTCACCTTGCTCGTAATAATTCAAGCCTTTGATGGTATTGCCGTCTTTATCCAGTGCAAGGAACCCGTGCATGGTCGACCACAGGCCGTAACCATGGATTGGTAACACCACAAACGAAATGTTTTTTGATTCCACACCATCTAAATAGGCCAGATAAACTGGTGCAATTTTGGCGCGGCTTTTAATTTTAGCCGGGTCATCTTTCTCATCCAGCATATCGCTACCTGCAGGGTCTTTCATCATCTTGCGGTAGTCGTAGGTCAGTGGATCCTGGTCAACAAACTCACCAGTATCCAGATTCACCAAACGTACCTGCACGTGTTTTTCAAACTGTGCTTTGATGTCTTCGCCATTCAGCATGCCAGTTGCAATCAGAATATTTTTCTGCGCATCCAGCAGTTTATTTTCGGCTTGTTTTGGCCGTAAGCCCACTGCTGACGCAGCGACGAAAATCGCGCAAATCAGACACAGGCCGATCACGACAAAAAACGTTTTGCCGATGCTTTCGTTATTATTAGACATTACGAGCCAGCCTCCGCTTAATGTTTGATTGCGCGACCATATAGTCAAACAAAGGCGCAAACAGGTTGGCGAACAGAATTGCCAGCATCATGCCTTCCGGATAAGCAGGGTTCACCACACGAATCATTACCACCATAAAACCAATCAGAATACCGTAAGCCCATTTACCGGTGTCGGTGAATGAAGCAGAAACCGGATCTGTTGCCATGAAAAACAGACCAATGGCAAAACCGCCCAATACCACGTGCCAGTACCAAGGCATCGCGAACATTGAGTTCGTTTCTGAACCGATCAGGTTAAACATGGTTGCGAACACGATAGTTCCGACCAGCACACCACTGACGATGCGCCATGACGCGATGCGCAGATAGATCAAGGCCAGGCCGCCGACCATCAGCGCCAGTGTTGATGTCTCACCGACAGAACCTGGGATGAAACCGTAGAACGCGTCCCACCATTGCTGATTAACAGACCAGTCAGATACTTCACCGTTGGCAGCTTTTGACAGCCAGGTGGCACCAGCGTAACCGTCTGCGACAGTCCAAACTTTATCGCCGGAAATTTGTGCAGGATAAGCAAAGAACAGGAAAGCACGCCCCGCCAGTGCCGGGTTCAGGAAGTTACGGCCAGTACCACCGAATACTTCTTTTGCCACCACGATACCGAAGGAAATACCTAAAGCAGCTTGCCACAGTGGGATAGTTGCCGGCAGGATCAGCGCAAACAGGATAGAAGATACGAAGAAACCTTCGTTGATTTCGTGCTTACGCACTGAAGCAAATAAGACTTCCCAGAAACCACCGACAAGAAACACCGTTGCATAAATAGGCAGGAACCAGCAGGCGCCATACCACATTTTTGAACCCCAACCGGACTCTGGTGTCAATTCACCACCAAAGGCGTGGAACAGCGCAACCTGCCAGGTATCTGGCAGCTTAATAGTTTCGGACAATACGATAGCAGCCTGATGGCCGACGTTAAACATACCGAAAAACATGGCTGGGAATAACATTAACCAGACAAAAATCATGATACGTTTCAAGTCGATACTGTCACGTACATGCGTCGCTGATTTTGTCACTTTACCAGGGGTATACAGAATAGTGGCAACTGCTTCATACAAAGCATACCACTTTTCATGTTTGCCGCCTTTTTCGAATTGCGGCTCCAGACTTTCTAAATAATGCTTTAAACTCATCTTAACCTTCCTTCTGGATGGTCGTCAGCGCATTTCGCAATGCCACGCCGTAGTCGTATTTACCAGGGCAGACAAAAGTACAAAGCGCCAGATCTTCTTCATCCAGTTCTAAACAACCCAAGGTCACAGCACCGTCTGAATCACCAACCAACAAGTCACGCAGTAACAGCGTTGGCAGAATATCCAGAGGCATCACGCGCTCATAGTTGCCAATCGGCACCATGGCACGGTCAGAACCGTTTGTTGTGGTTGTCATGTTGAACAGACGTTTTGGGCTCAGATGAGACAGGTAGGCACGCGTGACCGAGAATTTACTCGCTCCGGGAGTCAGCCAACCCAGGAATTCTTTTTCATACCCTTCAGCAAGGGCTGAAATTTGCGTATGGAACCGTCCCAGATAGGCATGTACACCTACTGCAGTTCTGCCAGCAAGCACTGAGCCTGAAATGATACGGTTATTACCGTCATTCAGCTCACCGTCGACCAGCGCTGGCACTGAGGCTCCCAGAACCGTCTTAATCAGACGTGGGTTCTTAACAACCGGACCTGCCAGTGAAATAACACGTTCGGCATCGTATTCACCGGTGGTGAACAACTTACCGAGCGCAATCACGTCCTGATAATTGATATGCCAGACCACTTTACTCAGTGACACCGGCTCAAGGAAGTGAATATGCGTGCCTGGTAAACCTGCCGGGTGCGGACCAGCAAACTCTTCAACCTGTACCTGCGCCACGGTTGGCACATTAGCGCCGGCAGCTTTGCAAACATAAACCTTATTTGAGGTCAGCTTGCTTAAAACAGTCAGGCCGTGCTGGAAGTCTGCTGCAGCTGCAGCAATAACAACAGCAGGATCTGCCGCAAGTGGGTTGGTATCGATTGCTGTGACAAAGATCGCCCGTGGGGTACTGTCAATCGCCGGAATGGCGCTGAAAGGCCGCGTGCGGAATGCTGTCCACAGACCAGAATCCAACAGCTGTTGTTTCACAACTTCAGCGTTGAGGTTATTTAATGCGGCTGCATCAAACTTCTGGAATTGCACCGCATCATTCGAGCCGTCAGCTTCAATGACTACGGATTGCAGCACACGCTTGGCACCACGGTTTATCGCAGTTACGGTTCCAGAGACAGCGGCAGTAAATTTCACGCCAGGATTTTTTTTGTCTTCAAAAAGACCCTGACCTTTTTTTACTTTGTCCCCAACCTCAACCAGCATTGTGGGACGCATACCGACATACTCTTCACCCAGTACTGCGACCGTCTTGACAGCAGGGCCGTCATGGATCACTTGTTTAGGACTGCCCGACAGGGGAATGTCCAATCCTTTTTTAATTTTAATCATACGTACTTGCACTACTTTAACGGGAAGAAACAGGGCCTGGTTTTTACGGCTGCTCGCCTCGCAGCGCACCTGGCGAAAGCTGGCTGATTTTTAACCAGATTTCAACAGATACACGTACACAGCGGCGGATTTTAGCACTAAACCCCCAGACCAGCTATGATAAATAACACTTTTATGCAGCCAGGACAGCGACTGTCGGCAAGTGTAGTCAACTTTGAATTTATTGTGCAAAATCTGCACAAATTCACTGAAAATCAGCAGTTTTCTAAAATTGCCTGCGGAACTGTCCCCTTCGTCCAACGTTCAAACAAAAGCCGCCAGAACGGCGGCTTTATTATCTTAAGCTAAATTTGCCAGTGTCACCATCGGAGAAACATCGGCGTCATAGTCGACATGGCTGTAGCCAAAGCCAAACAAGCGCAGAAACTCCTGGTGGTACCCTTTATAATCTGTCAGCGCATCAATATTCGCGGTGTCGACCTGTTGCCATAATGCCGTGACTTCAGCCTGGATATGGTCAGCCAGCTCTTTGCCATCCATCCGTAATCGACCAGCCTCATCCAGCACCCGCGCCGGGTTGTACAGGCACTGGCGGAAAAGGCCATAAATCTGCTCGATACAACCTTCATGAGTTCCTTCAGCTTTCATCACACGGTACAGCAATGAAATGTACAAAGGCATGATTGGGATAGCGGAACTTGCCTGAGTCACCAGCGCTTTTAATGATGCCACATAGGCATGACCACCCTGCCCTGCCAGCTTAGTGGTAATAGCGCTGGCCGCGCGGTCTAAATCTTCTTTTGCGCGACCAATAGTGGCTTTGCCATAAATTGGCCAGGTCAGTTCTTTACCAATGTAGGTGTATGCAACAGTTTGTACATTGTCCGCCAGCACGCCAGCAGCATGCAGCTGATCTAACCACCGCTCCCAGTCTTCGCCCCCCATCACTTTAACGGTGTTAAAGATTTCTTCGTCATTGGCCGGTTCAACCGACACATTTTCAATCTCACGCTTGCTGGTATTCAGGGTCTTCGCTGTGTATGCCTGCTGAATTGGTTTTAATACTGAGCTGTATACTTCGCCTGTTACCGGATCTTTGCGCCGCGGCGCCGCCAGGCTATAAACCACCAGATCAATTTTGCCCATCTCAGCACGGATCAGCGAAATAGCCTGCGATTTCATTTCATCGGTGAAAGCATCACCATTCAGATGTTTGTTCCAAAGACCGGCAGCATCAGCTGCAGCCTCAAACGCTGCCGTGTTATACCAGCCGGCTGAGCCTGTTTTCCCTTCAGAAGCTTCTTTCTCGAAGAAAATGCCTAATGTTTTTGCACCGGAGCCAAATGCCGCGGTGATGCGCGAGGCCAGACCGTAACCAGTTGAAGCACCAATCACCAATACATTTTTCGGGCCGTTTGCGACAACACCTTGTTGTCTGACGTATTCAATTTGCTCACGAACATGCTCAGCACAGCCAACCGGATGTGCATTGGTACAGATAAAACCACGGATTTTCGGTTGAATAACCATAAAAAATAACCTGTGTGATGACAGAAACCGCGGTTAGTGTAAAACACTCACCGCGGCAACAGGTCTGATCAGCTTAAATAAACTGCCGGTTCATTGCAGATAGCGCAAAATTTACCGATCAACCCAGCGCTTTTGCATCTTTTTTCGAGCCACCGAAGCACTTGGGGGAAGCCGGCGGCTTCTCTGCGTAGTACTCATACCACTCACTCGGTGTATAGGTATGCAGCGCCAAAGCGTGGATTTTCTCGGCCAGTTCTTCGGCGACCACGGCGTTGACTGCGCGATGACGCTGCAACAGGCGCATGCCATCAAAAGCCGGCGTGACGATGACGACTTTAAAGTGCGATTCTGAACCCGGCGCCACACTATGCATGTGGCTTTCGTTAATCACGTCCAGAAATACCGGTTGGAAGGCTTGCAACAATTTCTGTTCGATAGACGTATGGATCAGCATGATTGTCAGCTCCTTCGTTGATTGTTTCTTCAGACTAGCCACTGCATTTTGCCTTGTCTGCTCAAATTCAGCTGCAAAAAAAGATAAAAAATAGCCCTTGCCAAAATTGGTTTTACTGCATCAACGTTGAGGCAAGTAACGAAAGGTCAGATTAAAACGCTCAGACTGAGCCCGGCTCTGCTTGGGTACCCGGTGTTGCCAGAAGCGCTGGCAAGTACCAGCCATTACCAATAAATCACCGTTGTTAAGCTCAAGGCTTAGTTGTGTATTCAGATACTTATGCTTTAAATCAAAACGACGGGCCTGTCCCAGACTGAGCGATAAAATCACCGGGTCCGGCCCAAGTTCCCATTCGTCATCACTGTGCCAGCCCATATGATGTTCGCCATGCTGATAATGATTCAGCAGCACCGCATTCAGCGGATGTCCGGTATGGCGCACCAGCCGCTCACAAAGCTGCTGTAACCCGGCCTGCCAGGGTTCTGGCTGAAACGTCACCCCCGAATAGCGGTAGCTGCAGTGTGGGTCTCCCATCCAGATTTGCCGGCGCGGAATTGCCACTTCACGGCCATACAAGCGGATCTGTGGTTGTTGCCAGTCGAGTCCGGCCAACTGCAGGCTTAAATGTTCCGACTCAGCGATAGTAAGAAATGCCGGTAGCAGATACACCTCTGCATCCGGCAAAAAATAACGCTGGATTGACTGGCCGGGTGCTGTACTCCCCGCTCCCGCGTTGTGCCCTGACTGCGCTTCTGTCAAAATAACCGCCTTTTGTTTCTGCCGAACCTTATTATGTCCAGCCAATTTACCCTAGACCAGATCCAGCTGCAGCTGGATCGATTTCCGCCGGAGCAGAAAACCCGCAGTCTGCAGGCGTGGGATGCAGCAGACGAACTGTTGATCCGCTACGCCCAGCAGCAACTTTCTGGCAGCAATACGCCGGTATTAGTGGTCAATGACCAATTCGGCACTCTTGCCTGTGCCCTGCATCATTTAGCGCCGGTGCAGTGGAGCGACTCTTATATCAGTCAGCTTGCGACACAACACAACTTGCAACAAAACGGCCTGAGCCCGGTACAGCAGGTCGCCAGTACTGAATCTTGTCCGGCTTTTGCCGCTGTTTTACTGAAGTTACCCGGCAATCACAGTTTTCTGCGCTACCAGCTCCGTGCGCTGAAACAGCGATTAGCCGATGGTGCTCCGCTTATCGCTGCCGCCAAAGCGAAAGATATTCACGCCAATTTGCTGCAGATTTTTGCCGAAGAAATCGGCCCGGTCAGTGCATCTTTAACGGAAAAGAAATGCCGGCTGATCACAGCCGTCTGTGATAAAAAACTGCCGGTTCGGCCCCGTCCACAGTTTCCGTTAACCTGGCTGGTAGAATTGCCAACACCGCAAGGACCTGTAACGCTGGAAATTATCAATCACGCCAATGTGTTTGCCCGCGAACAGTTAGATGTCGGCGCTCGCTTTTTTCTGCAAAATTTACCGCAAATCCAAGCTGGCCAGCGCGTGATTGATTTAGGTTGCGGGAACGGTGTGATAGGCCTCGCCGTGCTTGCAGCCGAACCTCAGGCGCAGCTGCTGTTTTGCGACGAATCTTTTATGGCGGTGCAATCGGCCAAAGACAATGTCAGCGCACATTTTCCCGCAGCCACCCAATGTGAATTTCTGGCCGATGACAGCCTGAGTCAACAAGCCGACTTATCCGCCGACTATATTTTGTGTAACCCGCCGTTTCACCAACAACAAGCCGTCACGGACCATATTGCCTGGCAGATGTTCGCTGATGCCCGGCGCGTGCTGAAAATTGGCGGCCGGCTGCGGATTGTCTGCAACCGTCATCTGGGTTATGGCGAAAAACTGACCCGGCTGTTCGGCGGTTGTATTCACGTAGCCAGTAATGCAAAATTCAGCGTCTTTGAAGCTATCAGAAGGAAATAGTTATGCGTTCAATCCTGCTTGCCGCCGTGTTTGCGGTCGGAGTTGCCGGTTGCAGTAACCCGGTACCGTCTTTTATCGTGGCGCCACAAATTTTCTGGAATCAGTCCAACCAGCTGACCAATACCGCTTTTGCCCTGAATGTGCAGGACAACAGACCGACCAACGGCACACTGGTGATGCGTGATGGCGATTCCGTGAAGTCTTACCCGACCACCAATGATTTAACCGGTCAGCTGCAACAGACGCTGAGCAGTGCCCTGACTCAGCAAGGCGCACGCATCTCCGGAGCGGAGCCGGTCATTGTGACCTTACAAATCAATCAGCTGGAAGCCAATGCCGAATTAAAAACTGTCGAGCACGTGGTGAAAAATAACGTCGAACTGACGCTGTTGATCGAACGGGACGCCGGTTCATTTAATAAAAGCTACAGCGGAAAAAGCAGTTTCTCCGGCCCGTTTAAACTCGACACTGCAGTCGCCGAGCGTGAGTTACGCGTACTGACCGAACAAGTGCTGGGCAACATGCTGCGCGACCCAAGCTGGCAGGACTTTCTGAGGAATTAAATGATGAAGCGTATCTTTGCTTTGTTGTGTTTGCTCAGCAGCTCGCTGGTTTTTGCTGCCGGTGAACATCTGCAAAAAGACAACCTGTTTCCGCGGGTAAAACTGGTGACAACCGAAGGCGACATTGTCATTGAGCTGGATCGGATGAAAGCGGCTCTGACGGTGAATAACTTTTTGACCTACGTCGATAAAAAGATGTACGACGGCACAGTGTTTCACCGGTTAGAACCGGAATTTGTGCTGCAGGGTGGCGGTTATGACCGCGAGTATGTCGCCATCAAAAACCTGGCGGAGATCCCCAATGAGTCAGGCAATGGCCTGAAAAACATTCAGTACAGTGTGGCGATGGCACATCAGGAAAAAGGCCCGCATACGGCTTCGAATCAGTTTTTTATTAACCTCAATGAAAACACCAGTTTAAATCCAGGTAAAACCTGGGGCTACGCCGTTTTTGGCAATGTGGTGGAAGGATTTGAAACCATCGAGAAGATCCGCAAACTCGAAACCGGCCTGAACGAAAAACTTGGCTGGGAGAATGTGCCGAAGAAGCCTGTCGTGATCGCCCGCGCAATATTACTTCCTGCTAAATAATACCGTCTATACTTGCCCAAGACACAGCGCTGCGGTTGCAGTGCTGTGTTGATAAGCCTTGGCAGGCTTGTTGTGGTTAACCAAAGTGGCCGTTGCCACCTTTGTTAAACAGGGTGCGGTTATGTTAGATGTGTTTCTGGAGCATAAATCTAAGCAGCTGGTGTTTTATCTGGCGCGTTATTTACGCGGTCAGTTGCCACACCGCGAGATGCACCTGTTTGTCTGGGATACGCTGGAAGAGTGGGCCCAATTGAAAATCAACAGTAAAACGCCACAATCTTTTCGGGAAATGGTGTTCTGGCATTTGCTGTATCAATTGGAACTTTGCTCTGAAACTGAATTAAAAACCGACCGGCGACTGCGTCGCGAGCTGCACCAGTGCATGGGGTATCTGCTGGGAAAAACCCCGGTGCCGGCCGATTTTGTCGGTGTCAGGCCATAACACTGCCAGCGGTTACATCCTTGCAGCCAAATCTGGCAGTAATATCTTCGCATCCGCTGCACAGCACTTTGCTTTGACCAGTCTGCTTTGTTAAGGTGGCGGCTTTGTGACTGTACCGCGCTGGAGCAATGCCGGATGTCTGAAGTTGTGCGCCCCGCACCGGGCTGGTTCACTGCAATGAAGGTTTACCGCGACCCGCGCCTGTGGTTTATTTTTTTACTGGGCTGTTCATCCGGCTACCCTTGGGTACTGATTAGCAGTGCCATGACCGGCTGGCTGAAAGATGCAGATTTATCGCGCGCCGCCATCAGTTATTTTGGCTCCGTCACTGCCGTATACGCCATCAATTTTCTCTGGGCCCCCCTGCTTGACCGGGTCCGGCTGCCTTATTTGTACTCACGCCTCGGGCAGCGACGCAGCTGGATTTTACTGTTACAGCTATGGATTGTGGTATTCACCGTCGGAATAGCCCTGACCAATCCTGCTGCCAGCCTGCTCTGGACCTCTCTGCTGGCACTGGCCATCGCCGCCGCAGCTGCCAGTATGGACGTAGCGATTGATGGTTACCGGATTGATATCATTGGCCAGGACCCGCTGAAATTGCCAACCGCTGCAGCTATGGGAGTAGCGGGCTGGTGGACCGGCTATTCGTTGCCGGGTTATCTGGCGTTTCATTATGCAGACCGCGTTGGCTGGTCTGCCGTATATTTTGGGCTGGCGCTGCTGCTGGCAATTCTGGCACTTGGCACCTTGTGGGTCCGCGAGCCGGAATCCAACCGTGACCTGCTGCAATTAAAAGCGGCTGAGCGTTATCAAAACAGCCATGCACATCCGATGCTGCTGTGGCTGCAAGTGACTGTCTGCGAGCCCTTTGCTGAGTTTATCCGCCGCAATGGCCTGAAAGTCTCAGTGCTGCTGATTTTGTTTATTCTGACCTTTAAATTGGGCGAATCCTTCCTCGGCCGGATGTCGATCCAGTTCTATCGGGAAGTGGGGTTTTCTAACGAACAAATCGCTGAATATTCGAAATTAATCGGCTGGGGCGCAACGGTTTTTTTTACACTGCTTGGCAGCCTGCTCAATACCCGCTTTGGCGTATTTAAAGGCCTGGTGATTGGCGGGCTGGCGATGGCCGCCAGTAATCTGATGTTCGCCTGGCTTGCCAACGTCGGACCGGACGAACAGCTGCTGTTCTGGACCATTATTCTGGATAATTTCACTACTGCCTTTTCGATTGTGGCTTTTGTGTCATTTTTATCGGCGTTTACCGGGGTGGCCTTTTCTGCCAGCCAATATGCCTTGCTTGCATCGGTGGGGAACTTTGGCCGCACCTCAATGGCGTCTTTTGGTGGTAGTCTGGTCGACTGGCTCGATGGCAATTGGTCGTTGTTTTTCCTGCTGACATCACTGATGGTGATCCCTGCGCTCGGGTTATTGTGGTACATCATGCATTTGCTGAAACAGCGCGGACAGCAGATCTGACAACAAAAGATCGCGACCTTACATCAGCAATGAAGCTCTGGGTAGCAGGTACCGACATTTTCGGCGTACCCTATATCCTGTACATAAAAAAAGCCGCAAACTGCGGCTTTGTCTGTTTCAGATGCCCCAGCGCTTAAGGCTGAGTCACCTGCCGTAATCCTTCCGCTGGGTCCACTTCCAATGCCTGGCAATACCGGACAAATTCCACGACATCTAAACGACGTTCCTGATTCTCTACTTTTCCGATAAAAGAATGTGGTGTGCCCAATACTTCAGACAGGCTGCGCATGGTATGTCCTTTATCCTGGCGCTGGCGTTTAAGCCACAAGCACAATCTTTTATTTTCGTCAGAAATGACGCTTTTAGTACCTTTCATAACTAAACAGTCTCCCAGCGTTGAACGCTTTTTTTATGTAAAACACTTCCTGCCAAATAAAAATCCAAACCTTACTGGTGTCCCAATAAGCAATAAAAATCGGTTCATTAAACCATAGGATGCGACGAGCGTACAGTTACAACCGTTAAAATTTGTCTGACCATACCACTTGTCGTTAACAATCAAAAAGATATCTTTAATAATCAAAGTAATATAAAAATTAGTTTCAATTTAAGGCTGTGAAAACAACTGGATTGCGATGACAAACATAAGCAAAAAGTAATATTTTTGTTACTTTAAGTGATGCATTATATTGCAAAAAGGCATCGCATGTCATGTTTGGTGAAAAAAACAGCGGGGAAATAAGACAGGACAGACCAGCCGACATGATGTGGGCTGGTCCGGCAGATCAGACGGAGAAACTGGAGCCACAGCCACAAGTTGTGGTGGCGTTTGGATTTTGTACTGTGAAACGGCTGCCTTGTAAGCCCTCGGTATAATCGACTACACCGCCGACTAAATATTGCAGGCTCATTGGGTCCACGACCATAGTTACACCATGTTTTTCAATGGTCAGGTCACCATCATTCACTTTCTCGTCAAAGGTAAAACCGTACTGGAAACCAGAACAACCACCACCTGTCACATAAACGCGCAGTTTTAACGCCGGATTTTCTTCATCGGTGATCAATGCCAGCACTTTGTTGGCGGCGGCATCAGTAAACTGGATGGGCATCTGCATTTCGGACATGACAACTCCTGACGGCTACAGAAAAATGGTGCCGGATTATCTAATACCCGAGCGTTTTAATCAAGTATTTCACTCTGGCCATCCCAGGCCAGCTCTTTACGCAGCAATATTGTGCTGTCACCCTGGCCGGAATTACTGCTCAGGCGGATCTCTATCTTTTCTGCGGTAAAGCCAGCCGGCAAGACAAAATCAGCTTCTATTGCGCGGAAGTTTTTTATAATCAAACGCTTCGCTTTATTATTAAAACCAGCCAGTTTTAACAAATCGACATCAACAGCCTTTTTCTTCTTTTTGCCTTTCAGCCTGATCTCGAGCTGTGCCTTGCTTTGTTTCTTTTGTTTGTTCTGTTCAATCAGCAACAGGCTGAACTGATAGCGACCCACTGCTGTGCCAGGCTGCAGGCGGAAACTGTCGATCACCAAAGTGCCGCTTTCCGGCACGGGCGCCACAATTTTCTGGTAAACCGCCAGCTCCTTTTTAAAATCAAACAGCTTTTGCTGCTGCTCCTTGATGTCCTGTTGCAACAGCTGATTGGTGTTTTTCTCCACCGCCAGTTCGGTTGTCAGAAAATCGCGCTGCCGCAGTGCGTCCGCAAGACCGGCCTCTGCCTGTTGTAATTTCAGCTGTTGCTGCTGTCCCTGCTGCGTGTGTTGCTGTATTTGTTGCCACAACTGCCAGTTTCCCAGCCACCAGCCGGACAACAGGGCGACGGATACCACAGGCACCAGCCACCAATGCTGGCGCAACCAAAGCACAGCAACTTGATTGAATCGAAGTTTCATCAGCAGACTCAGCATGTTATCTTTTGTCTTTCCACATCTTAGCCCGGTACTTTACCATGAAACGCGTGAAACAGTGGTTACCCCCACTGCGGCGTCGGCTGGCGTTGCCTGTCACCTCATTGCAACTCTGCCTGTTGGGCGCAGTGGGCGGTCTGGTCGCCGCACTGCTGATCGTCTTATTTCGCCTCGCGATCATGGCGATCCAGAGCTTCTACCTGAGCCACAGCGACGACTTTACCAGCCTTAGCCTGCAACACAGGGCAGTGTTGCCTTTTATTGCCGCGGCACTGATCACGCTGATTGGTCTGGCGATTGGCTTAAAACACTACCGGCTGGGCATTCCGTTTGTGATCCATCGGATCAAGCTGAAATATGGTCTGATGCCCTGGAAAAACACCCTGCAGCAATTCTTTGGCGGTGTCGCCGCTCTCAGTGCCGGCTTTTCGGTCGGCCGCGAAGGGCCTTCGGTACATTTGGGCGCATTCGGTGCCAGTATGTTTGGCAAATATCTGCGCCTGCCATATAACAGCATCCGGATCCTGGCCGGCTGCGGTATCGCCGCCGGCATCTCGGCATCTTTTAATACACCGCTGGCTGCCGTCATCTTCGTGATGGAGGTCGTACTGCGCGAATACCGCATCCACGTTTTTGTCCCGATCATGCTCGCTTCCACGATGGGCGCACTGGTCACGCAGGCATTTTTTGGCACCGGCAACGACCTGCACACCCTGACCATGATCACGCTAAGCAACTGGCATCTGCCTTATCTTTTGCTCGCTGGCGTGGCGATGGGCGTCGTAGCGACCTTTTTTAATCAGAGCCTGATGTTGACGATGAAAACCTTCCAGCGCTGGCATCTGGCGTTCCGGCTGGTGCTGGCTGCGCTGCTCACGGCGATTATTGGCAGCTTGGTGCCTCAGGCGCTGGGAGCCGAAACCGGCGCTATTCACTACGCCGTGTCAGCCCCCAGTGAACTGCTGCTGTTGTTTGCCATATTTACCGCCAAAATCCTGCTGACCGTTATCGCACTCGGTCTGGGCGTGCCGGGCGGGATTGTCGGTCCGGTATTTGGCATCGGCATTGTCATGGGCACCATCCTGGCATTTGTGCCGTCGTTATTCAGCGGCGACCACAGTGCGGCAGGGACCTATGCTTTACTCGGCATGGCCGGCATGATGGCGGCAACCTTACATGCCCCGCTGGCCGCGCTGGTCGCAGTGATGGAGCTGGCATCGAATCCACAGCTGGTGGTGCCGTCGATTCTGGTGATCACCGCCTCTTATGTCACTGCTGTGCAGTTCTTCCATACCAAATCAATTTTTCTGCAACAACTCGACTTTTTGCAGTTGCCGTATAAGCTGGCGCCGGCTGACGATGTGCTGCAAAAAGTGGGCGTGCTGGCCATGCTGCAGCAAAACTATCTGCAGCTGGATAACCCATCAGACGCTCAGGTGATTCAGGCACTGGACAGCGCCGAGCCGCAGCAGTCAGTACTGGTGCGACGGCAATACGCCGTAGATCAGCAGTTTGAGCTGGCTACTTATGATGTCAGCCTGTCAGTATCCGGTGAAAGTGCCCTGCGATTTATCCCGGTGGGTTCAGTCAGCCATCAGGCCACTATGGCTGAAGTGTTTGCGGAGATCGGCGACCAGCGCGAAGGCGCAGTGCTGGTCTATGACGATGAAAGTGCCGGCCCGCCACTGGGACTGGTCAGTTGGGAACAAGTGCGTGCGTTATTAATGCGACAAAATAATTTGTTATAAATCAATGCAGGAAACCCGGAAGCACCGGATAATGTCTGTAAAGTGAAGGAGCCCCGATGAGCTGGTTACTGGTCTGTAAAGCACTGCATATTGCATTTATGGTGGCATGGTTTGCCGGCATTTTTTATTTACCACGGCTGTTTGTTTATCACGCTGAAAATCAATCCGCCGATGTCGACCGCCAGTTTAAAGTGATGGAACGGCGCCTGCTCTATTTTGTCACCCCTTTTGCCATTCTGACCGCAGTGTTCGGACTGGTGCTGATTTACAGCTATGGCAAGGCCTGGTTTGCGGCCAGCCACTGGATGCATCTGAAGCTGTTACTGGTCGGTCTGCTTTACGGCTATCACGGGTATTGCTTTAAATTGCTGGCTGATTTTAAACACAACCGCAACCAGCGTAGCGGGCGTTTTTATCGCTTTTTTAATGAAGCGCCGGTACTGATCCTGTTTGCCGTGGTGATCCTGGCGGTGGTCAAACCGTTTTAGCACTGGGTTTGCTGCCCGTCTTTGATTATAATGTCGTGCAGTTTGCGGCAACGCCGCTGTCTGTCACCTCCAGTTATAGGCCCCGAGCATGAACTTCAAAGGTCAACACATTCTGTCGGTCAAGCAATTTGATCGCGACAGTATTTCGCATGTCTTCCGCATTGCCCGTTCGATGGAACCATATGCCCTGCGGCAAAAAAGAACCCGCGTGCTCGACGGTGCAATTTTAGGCAATCTGTTTTTTGAACCCAGTACCCGCACACGCGTCAGCTTTGGTTGCGCTTTTAACCTGCTCGGCGGTGAAGTCCGCGAAACAACCGGCATCCAGTCTTCTGCCCTGTCAAAAGGGGAATCACTGTTTGATACCGCCCGGATGATCAGCAGTTACAGTGACGTGATCGCAATGCGCCATCCGCAGGCCGGCAGTGTTGCTGAATTTGCTGAAGGCAGCCGGGTCCCGGTCTTAAATGGCGGCGACGGCGCCAACGAACATCCAACCCAGGCGTTGCTGGATTTGTTTACCATCGAGCGCGAGCTGGCGGCGTCGGCACAAAGCGTGGAAGGCATGCATATTGCGATGATTGGCGACTTAAAATTCGGTCGGACCGTGCATTCGCTGTCGAAACTGTTATGTCTGTATAAAAACATTCAGTTCACGCTGATCGCGCCCAACGAACTGGCAATGCCGGATGAAATTGTCTCGGCGATTGAAAATGCCGGCCATAAAGTCCGTATTACCGATGAGCTTGCCGGCAATATCGGCGCAGATATTGTCTACCAGACCCGGATCCAGGAAGAACGTTTCCCGTCGCAGGAAGAGGCGAACAAATACCGCGGTAAATTCCGGCTCAATCAGGAAATTTACACCAAACACTGTAAGTCCAACACTGTCATTATGCATCCGTTACCACGCGATTCACGGCTTGAAGCCAATGAGCTGGATAATGACCTGAACCTGAACCCGAACCTGGCCATTTTCCGCCAGGCGGACAACGGCATTCTGGTGCGGATGGCATTATTCGCCCTGACGCTCGGCGTCGAAGATTTAATCCATAAATACGAATGCGAAGTGCCCTGGTACAGCGCCAAACACAAATAAATCACCTGGATCCCTGTAATGACTTTATCTGAACAACTATTCAACCGCGCCCAGCAAACCATCCCCGGCGGTGTGAATTCGCCGGTGCGTGCTTTTAAAAGTGTCGGCGGGACACCGGTTTTTATCGAACGGGCTGACGGTGCTTATATCTATGATGTTGATGGCAAACGTTATATTGATTATGTCGGTTCCTGGGGGCCGATGTTACTTGGCCACAACCACCCGTCAATCCGCGAAGCGGTGGTCAAAGCCGCGGAAAAAGGCCTGAGTTTTGGCGCGCCCTGCCCGGCCGAAATTGACATGGCAGAGCTGGTGAGCAGCTTAGTGCCGTCGATGGAAATGCTGCGGATGGTCAGCTCCGGTACCGAAGCAACCATGAGCGCCATCCGGCTGGCCCGCGGTTACACCGGCCGCAATACTATCGTTAAATTTGAAGGCTGTTATCACGGCCACGCTGACTCGCTGCTGGTCAAAGCCGGCTCTGGCGCATTAACGCTGGGAGTGCCAAATTCACCGGGCGTGCCGGCCGACTTTGCCAAATACACCCTGACTTCAGAGTTCAATAACCTGGCGCAATTACAGCAGCTATTTGCCGAGCACGGCAGCGATATCGCGTGCATCATCGTCGAACCTGTAGCCGGGAACATGAACTGTATTCCACCACTGCCTGGTTTTTTACAGGGCCTGCGTGATTTGTGTGATCAGTACGGCAGCGTGCTGATTTTTGACGAAGTGATGACAGGGTTCCGGGTTGCGCTGGGCGGCGCCCAGGCCTATTACGGCGTCACGCCGGATTTAACCACTTTAGGTAAAATCATCGGTGGTGGTATGCCAGTGGGAGCTTTTGGCGGCAAAAAAGCCATCATGCAGCATATTGCGCCATTGGGGCCGGTATATCAGGCCGGCACGCTGTCGGGCAATCCAATTGCGATGGCAGCAGGTCTGGCGGCCTTGCAGGCGATCAGCCAACCTGGCGTCTATGACGCCTTAACCGCAAAAACCGCAACACTGCTACAGGGGCTGCAACAGGCTGCCGCCGCCGCCGGGGTGCCACTGTGCACCAATCAGGTCGGTGGTATGTTTGGTATTTTCTTTACCGACCAACCTGAAGTCACCAGTTACCAGCAAGCAACTCACTGTAATGTCGACGCCTTTAAGCGTTTCTTCCACTTGATGCTCAACGAAGGCATCTACCTGGCGCCTTCAGCTTACGAAGCCGGCTTTCTGTCGCTGGCACACTCAGACGCTGATCTGCTTGCGACCATCGAAGCGGCAAAACGCAGTTTCGCCGCACTCTGACCTTGTCTACTGAAACTGTTGTGGTTGTAACCAGACCACATCAGTTTCAGTATCCCGCGCCAGCTGTAAAAACAATTGTGCCTGCTCCGGCTGTCCGTAAACGGCGCTGGCGCGCAACAACCCAGGCTGGGCGACCTGTTCTCTGTGTGTCTGTTGCCAGCGTGTCAGCCAGAGCTGTCCGGTATTGTCGAGCCAGTACAACCCCTCGCTGGTGGTGGTCCAGCTGTTGACACTGAGCTGGCGCCATGGCATCCGCCAGGCCAACTGCTGCCGCGCGCCGGTCTCGGGCCAGAAACGCACTAAATGACCATCCTGCATCAGTAACAACAGACTCTGATCCGGCGCACAGCGCACATCCACGGCGTCGGGTAACAATTCAATCGGATGTTGCTGCTGATTCATCGTTTTGAGCTGCCACTGCTGATGGCTGAATTCTGCCCAGTACCATTGGTTATGACAAACCGCAAAATGGCGTAATTGCCGATCCTGAAACAACGCAGGGCTCAGCGCACCGTCGTTCAGCGACAATAAAAACAACTGTTGGTCAATCACCGCATACAACGCATCGCCAGACCACAGTAACTGCGTGATCTGCCGCCATTGGGTGAAACGTGTCAGCTGGCTGACTTTCTGGCCGTCAAACCACCAGACTTGTGGTAAACCGGAGCGTTCCGACACCAGCGCAGCCTGTGCCGCATTCCAGCTCAGTAAATGATCGGTTTTGTTACTGCTAAGCCAGGGAGAGGCTGATAACAACGTAGAGCTGCGGCCTTCCGCTGGCGGCTGCAGCGGCAACAGATCGGCGGCGTCGCGCGGCACCTGAGTCGCCAGTAAACGCTCGCCGGCCTTTTGCTGATCGATAAACACACCACTGGCCAATTGTAACGGCACCAGTTGCAAATCCGCGGTGGCGAATAAAAACGACCCGGCCTGACTGGAAAGCAGCAACCGCTTATTATCCCAGGCCGACATGGTATGGAACGAATAAGGAAAATCAGCTACTTTTTGCAATACGGCACTGCTTAATTCAAAACTGAACAGACTGGTATTAAAGTCATCCTGCTGTAACAAAATCCGGGCGCGCCCCTCACTCAGCAACAACGCCACAGGCCGGCGATAAGCGGCGGCGAAGGTCTGCTGTAACTCGGCCTTTTTGCCATTGTAGCGCCACAATTGGGTCGCACCTGTCACCGGATGCATGTCCAGCCAAATCAGATCGGTGCCATCAGTGGCCAGACCTTGTCCGATAAGTTGCTGACACGGCAGCCATGGTTGCGGGCTTTGCCCGGCCTGCTGCGGTGAGAGCCGGTAAATCATACAGCGATTGTCCCGCAACCCCTGAAACACCAGCTGTCCATCAAACCACTGACCGGCACTGAGCGCATCAAACTGCTGTTGCTGCACTTGCTTGCGGTGATTACTCAGATGATGGGCAATCCAGCGCCACTGCTGATCCGGCGTCTTTTGCTGATAATATAAAGTTTGCTGGTCCGGACTCAGCAATGGTTTTTGTTCCTGGCCCGGCATTGCACTGATGATAACCTGACGGGTAAAGGCCGGCATAAAATTCGTTTTGCCAAAAAACAGCAACAAACTCAATAACAAAGCTGCCACTGCGCAGATAAAAAATGCGAACAACAAGCCAAGACGCCGGTGTTTTTCCCGACGACGGCTTTGCTGAGCGCTGGCCATCTGTGCCTGAGCGGCTTCCACAGCCTGGCCATGATCGCTGCCCATAGTTTGCAGTGAAGACGCTTTGAGCTTTAACGCCACCCGATCCGGCGCCGCTTGCGGCAATACCTGGACCGGCGCCACCCAACGATAACCACGCTTTGATAAGGTTTCGATGTAGGTCGCGGGTTTGGAAGTGTCCTGCAAGGCTTTACGCAGCATGCCAATGGCCCGCATCAACGCAGCATCGGTCCCTTCGGCATCTCCCCAAATCGCATCCAATAAATCGGTTTTGCCATGAATTTGATCTGGTTGTTGCAGGAAGTAATTCAGTAATGCATGCAGGCGCGGTTCGAGAATGAGCGTGTGATGTTCAACAGGCAGGGGGTCAGCCGGCGTGACAGCCTCGGCTGCCGGCTCGGTCATACGCCACAGCGTTCCCGTCCCCGGACTATATTTCCAGCAACCAAAACATAATGTGGAATCGACCAACTGCATGCATACCCCCCCGCCATCAGATAGCGGGGAGTATACATGAGTTAATTTCTAATGCAGCTTACACTTTGCGATCAAATATTTCTTAACTAACTAAAATATATTGATATTTCACTGGTTACGGGAATAAGTCGAAATAATGCAATACGGCCATTCTGCACAAGTTGTCTCCGGACTTGGCGGTGGTAACTGCGGTGAGCCTTGTTCAACCGGCTCACTTGGTGCAGGAGAAGGTTCAACTGCAGCAACGCCCCCCGAAAAACTAAATGTGGACAACGCATAAAACGTAACTAGTACCAATTTCTTCATTTTCACATACCCCTCAGTTAACATGATTTTTGGAAACGACCGAGGCATCATGAAAGAGACTATATGCAAATTTATGAGAGTTTTTGGATAAATCTCTGATAAATTTCAATGTGCCATGATTAATTCAGCAATATCGACATCTCCTTTTTTCCCATCATCCTGGAAAATGAACTTCTCATCCAAACTGACAAAAAAACGTCGCCCTAACAGTTTTTGCTCCACACCGGTGCTTTCCGTTTGCCTAGTCATAAGATTAAACCGGTAAATATGAACATCAGCACCGTGATTCGAAGCTGCATAGTAAATGGCCTTTTTTCGCATAACCATTCTTGGGGATAGGAAATCTAACTTCGGAAAATCAACTAACTTGATTACTTCTCCGGTACGGTTAATTACGACCTCGAAAGAATCATCATTAATACGGCTGCGTACTACATAAGCAAAATCTGGAGATTCAAAGTAGAAATCCAACTTATCACTAAACAACTCACTCTCTTGACTACCGAGATGCTTGCGCATAATTTGCCAACGTCCATTGTGTGACAGCTTATAATAAACGGTCTGACTATCAGCTCCCCAAGCTGGCTCTCTGGCATACTGGTCTGCAGCGGTGATTGCAACGGGCTCATGGTCTGGCTGTAGAAGCCAAATTGTCGCATTTACAAGCACTAAGAGCTTTTCACCATCTGGTGAGAATTCAAGAACTTTAGGATACATTAGCCCGGTAAATCGACTGATTTGTTTCTGTCTGCCATCGGGATAATACAACCAAACTTGTTGATTGCCAGAACGATTAGACAGAACCGCAGCGGGTCCGTCTGAACGCGGATTTAATTCAATTAACCCTTCAGTACGAGTTGCGAAGTCGACGGTTTCCAAGCTACTTACCGGGTTTTCAAGGACATTATTCACTTTGCGAATACTGCTTTGCCAAAAACGCCCAATACTCGAGAAGATCCTGTTGTCTTTACCAACAAAGACGTCATGAGGTGATGCGTCAGTGCGCGCAACAACTTTTATCACGTTTGACGTTAAATCGATCACAGACAACGTATTAGTTCCCGATGGGAAAATAATTCCGCTACCATCGGCAGTCCATGCAACGTTTGCGGGATAATTGTCATCAGGTTGGAAAACCAGTTTGCTGGAACGGGTCGCAAGATCTAACACCCAAATTTGGCCAGCGCTGCCGGCGGCATCACGAAGAAACGCTATTTTTGATCCATCCGGCGAATAACGAGCCGCAAAATCCCCCAGACTTGTCTGCGGCGGCATAGTAATTTGCTCTGCCAGACCACCATTAGCTGGCAGTAACATTAGCGCTATCCCATCAGCACCATCACGCCAATCCGGATAAACAATATACTTTCCATCTGGAGACCACCCCATACGGGCTCCCATACTTTTTGTACCACATTCAGCAAGCAGGTCATCAGAAAGCACACTTTTATCATCGGGATCCAACTTGAGACGGCGGATTTCGCAAAAACTGTTACGTTGCAGATACTGATATACGATGGAGCTACCGTCAGGTGACCATATTGGCCCGCGAATACCGCCTGCCGATGTAACCTTGAGCTGTTTTTTTTCTAGCGACTTTAGATCTTGGATAATGAGTGCACTGTCTGAATCAAAATCTAACGAATGCGAGTAAACCAAATACCTTCCATCCTTTGATACATCGGGATACAACTCCAGGCCATCCATACTCGACAGTGGCTCGAAGCGGCCGAATGGGACTTGTGGTTCACTTTGCGTCTGTTGCCAGTATTGCCAGCCGCCAATCGCCAGGATGCCAAGGAGAAAAGCCGCTGCCAGCAGCCACCAGTGCTGATGGTGCCGGCGTTGTTGATGTTGTGCGATACTGAGCTGCTCTGCCGGTTCACCTTCCGCGGGATTGTCGCCAGTGGTGGTCAGGATCACTTCGGCGACGGGGGCGATAAAACGAAAACCGCGTTTAGGAATCGTTTCGATATAACGGGGTTCCCGGCTGTCGTCGCCAAGTGCAACACGCAACACCCGGATCACCCTGGATATGCGGCCATCGGACACGTCGCGCACACCCCAGACGTCGCTGAGTAACTCGTCACGCGTGACCAGACGCCCGGCGTTCATCAGAAAATAGTTCAGCGCCTTCTGACACAGGTTATCCAGAGCTGCAGTCTCAGTGATCTCACCCGTATCATCTATTTTGACTAATTTGTCTTGTTGGGGCAGATACCACCAATCACCGACTTTTAAGTGTTGTTCTGGTTTGGCTGACATATACTGCTCATTTTTTATTAACAATTAATCGCAGGTATTACTAAGCGGCATTTCAACTGAAATCACAGGCAATAACAATACATTAACGCAATATTCTGCTACCGGCCGACCTGATAATTTTGAAATAAATTGTTTACCAATTTTGTCCGGCACCGCGCGAAACAGCGAATTTGGCGGCATCTGGCGAAAATAAGCTGTAAATATTGGTAAAGCGCCACTGCCACCGGTCAGACCAATCGCCTGATTGTCATCGCGCCCCAACCAGACCACAATCGCCGTTTCATGATCAAAGCCACTGAACCAGCTGTCCCGATAATCACTGGATGTACCGGTTTTCCCGGCAAAACGGGTGCGGGGGAATTGTTGGGCCAGCGCTGCGGCTGTACCGTTTTGGGTCGCTTGTTGCAAAGCGTACTGCAACAGGTACAACGGCTCCTGTGCCACCCGGCTTTCGGTCACCAGCTTACGCTGATGTAACAGGGTGCCATCCTGTGTAGTAATGGCGCTGATGGCCGCCAACGGCAGATATTGGCCTTTGTTAGCCATGGTCTGATATAACTGCGCCACTTCATACGGGCTTAACTCCACCGCCCCTAATAACGACGACGGTTGCAACTGCACGTCACGCGTAAGCCCTAAGCGCTGCAAATTGTCCGCCAGCACTGGCAAACCCACTTGCATACCAAGCCGCACGGTCGGAATATTTAAGGATTGGCTAAGAGCGGTGATCATCGGCACCGGGCCGCGGAATTTTTTATCATAATTTTGTGGCTGCCAGCTGCGGCTGCCACTGCGCAGGTTCATCGGTGTATCCTGCAATACCGTGCCCAGATTAAACTGCGTGGGCTGCTGCAAAGCGCCAAGATACACCACAGGTTTGATTATACTGCCGATTTGCCGGCGCGCCGACAACGCACGGTTATAGCCGGCGTACTGCATTTGGCGGCCACCGATGATGGCTTTTAATGCACCGCGCTGATAATCGGTCACCAGCATGGCGCCTTCAATTTTGTCATTGAGCTGACTTAAGCGCCCGGCCATCGCCTGTTCAGCGGCATGTTGCGCCATCGGGTCGAGATAGGTAAATACCCGCAATCCCTGCTGCAATTTTGCCGTATCCGGCACCAGCTGACGCAGTTCCTGCCGCACTTTGTCGATATAGGCCGGGAAACGGCCTTTTAAATGTTGTCCGAGCGGGATCACATCCAGTGCCTGTTGTTTGGCAGCATTGTGCTGGTCGTGATTGAGGATGCCGTGTTCGGCCATTAAATCGAGGATCAGATCACGCCGGCTCAGCGCACGCTCGGCAAATCGACGCGGGTCATACACCGACGGGCCTTTAATAATGCCGACCAGCAAGGCGTATTCGTGCGGTTTCAGTTCTGCCAGCGGTTTACCAAAATACAGCCGGCTGCCAAGCCCAAGGCCGTGCACCGGGTTGTCTTTGAACTGACCGATAAAAATCTCGTTTAAATAGGCTTCCAGAATTTGGTCTTTGCTGTAGCGAAAATCCAGCACCAACGCGATCAGCGCTTCATTCACTTTGCGCAAATAAGTACGCTGTTGATTGGTATACATATTCTTCGCCAGTTGCTGGGTCAGCGTTGAACCACCCTGCACAGTGCGGCCGGCCAGCAGGTTTTGCCAGAAAGCACGGATAATCGACAGCGGCGACACACCGTGATGGTTATAAAATTCGCGATCTTCCACTAACAGCAAGGTTTCCCTTAGCGGCTGCGGCACATCGGCCAATCGGATCAATTCACGATCTTCCTGCTCTGCCGCCACCAGATGCTGCAGCAATTGCGGCTCCAGCCGGGCTTTTTGCAGACTTTTATCGCCCTGATACAACCGCTGCACAAATTCGCCGGCGAACTCGACACTAAAACGGCGTACGCCATCAGCGCCATCCGGAAACTCAAAAGCGCGCCGCACCACATGCACAGTATTGCCACTGACATCGTATTGCCCCGGGCCATTTAAGCGGTGGTCGGCGCTGTATTGCAGCCTGGACAGCTCATCAACAAACTGAGCCTGGCTCAGATGCGTGCCCGGCGTCAGTTCCAGCGTGCGGCCATATAACTGCGCCGGCACCTGCCATTTATGCCCGGAAAACAACGTGGTGATTTTGCTGTCGAGGTAAATCAGATAAATCGACATCGCCGCCAGTAACAGCAGGCCGACTTTCAGGCTGAATAACAGTACTGAGCGCAGCAGTGGATTCATCGGCGCTTTTTTTGCTGTTTTACGTTTTGTCGTCATCGTTCCGTCGCTTTATTTGCCATCGCTTTTTTGGTTTTGTTGGTGGGTTCTGCTTCTGCCGGATCATCCGGCCAATAATGTTTAGGATAACGCCCGCGCATTTCCTTTTTTACATCCTGATAGGCATTTTGCCAGAAACTGGCCAGGTCGCGCGTCACCTGCAGCGGTCGTTTCGCCGGCGACAACAAAGTGATAGTCACAGGCACTGCGCCCTGGCCGACCGTTGGCGTGGTGAGCTGGCCAAACATCTCCTGCAGCCGGATAGCTAAATGCACCTCGCCGTCTGGCTGATAATTCAGCGCAACATAAGTACCCAATACTGAACGCCAGCTGGCCGGTAGCAGCGCATCGAGCTTTTGTTGCTGTGCATATTCGAGCTGGTCGCGCAGAATTTGCATCAGGTTCAGCTGCTGTAACTGCGTGAGACTGCGTACGTCACCCAGATAAGGCCCGAGCCAGTCCGGAAGGGTTTCCTGCAGCTGCGCTAAGGATAAATCGGGCCAATGCTGCTCCGGCTGTAACTGCCGCGCCAGCGCCAGCCGCTGTTGCCACTGCAATACTTCATCAGACCAGTTTAATACCGGTAAACCTTTTTTCTGCAGATAGTCGAGCCAGGCCTGACGCCGGTCATCGCTGCGTATTTCATCATTGCGCTGTTGCCGTTTGAGCACCAAAGCGCCGAGCCGCAGCTGTTTTTCAGCCATAAAACGGCCGTTTTGTTCGTCAAATTCCAGCCGGTTCTGCCAGTGCAAATCGGCCTGCCAGCTTTGGATTAATGCATCAAGCGACCATTTCTCAGCCAGGCTTATCACCGCTTGCTGCTGCCACAGGCGTAAATCCGCCACCACCAGCACCGCTGCGCCCTGCAGCGCATCGTCCGGCGGCAGACTGGCACCAGTGCCGTTGGCCAGCAGATAACCCTGACCACGGTTTTGCGCAATACGGTCGGGAAAAGCCCGGCTTAACAGCTCAGGCGTGAGTGCCAGCGGCAGACTTTGACTATGCCGGCCTTGCATCAGCTGTAGCAGCTGCTGGTACTGCTGCTTTGCCATGTCAGTCTGTAACCGCAGCTGGCTGCTGAGTTCAGTCTGGGCAAAACGCCGGGTCTGTTCGATTTGCGCGGCTATAGTTGCCGCCAGGCTCACAGCACCGCTTTCACCTTGTTGTTCCAGCTCGCGCGCATGTAATAACATCGCGGCTAAGCGCGGTTCCACCGGTAACGCCAGCATCTGCCGGCCTTTGTTGGTCAGTTGCAGCCGTTCATCCAAAGCACCGAGCAACTGCAGACATTGTTCGGCGGCCTGCAGCTGTTTCGCCGGCGGCGGGTCCAGCCAGAATAAATCACTGACTTTGGCGCCCCAGCCGGCGATATCAAGCCGCAGTGCCAGCAAATCGGCCTGCAGAATATCTGGCACCGTCTGGGCCCGGCGGCGTTGCCATTTCTCCAGGGTATCCAGCCGGTAGCAAACGCCCGGCATTAAACGGCCAGCGCGGCCGGCCCTTTGGGTTGCTGCCGCCTGACTGATTTGAATAGTTTCGAGTTTGCTAAAACCGAGTTTTGGCTCAAACACCGCAGCGCGGGCCTGACCGGAATCAATCACCACACTGATGCCGTCAATAGTTAAGCTGGTTTCGGCGATGTTAGTCGCCAGCACCACTTTGCGCTGACCAGCCGGCGGTGCAGCGATGGCGGCTTGTTGCTCAGACAATGACAAACTGCCAATCAGTGCATGTACTTTGACGGCCGCATCCGGCAAGCGCTGCTGCACATAGTCGGCGCACTGATCGATTTCGCGTTGCCCCGGTAAAAACACCAGCACGTTACCCGCATGTTGCGTCAGCGCCTGCAGCACGAGATCGCCACATTGCAGCGCCAGCGGCTGCTGGGTCGGCGCCTGATACCGCACATCGACCGGAAAACTGCGCCCGAGGCTTTGAAGCACTGGTGCCTGCAACTGCTGACTGAGTTTGTCGGTATCGAGCGTGGCCGACATCAGCAGCAATTTCAGCTGGTCATTGAGCTGCTGCACTTCCAAAGCCAGCGCTAAAGCCAGGTCGGTTTGCAGGCTGCGTTCATG
This sequence comes from uncultured Chromatiaceae bacterium, assembly GCA_937978655.1. Taxonomy (GTDB): domain Bacteria; phylum Pseudomonadota; class Gammaproteobacteria; order Enterobacterales; family Alteromonadaceae; genus Pararheinheimera. Next base: position 84,012 of record CALJUX010000023.1, on the reverse strand, counting down.
GAATTCGTCAAAAATCAGCAGGTCGACGCCTTCAAGCAGCGGGTCACTGAGCATCTTGCGGATCAATACGCCTTCGGTGACCACCAGCAAACGGGTTGCCGCCGACTGCTTTTGTTCCAGCCTGATCTGATAGCCAATGGTCTGGCCTACGGCTTCGCCCAGCTGCTGCGCCAGATAAGCGGCAATACTTTTGGCCGCCAGCCGGCGCGGTTCCAGCATGATGATTTTTTTGCCGGCAAAAGCGGGTTGTTGCAGCAGATAAAGTGGCAGATACGTAGATTTACCGGCACCGGGCGGCGCGGTCAGGATCGCAACCGACTGCTGCTCCAGTTGCAGCACTAGCGCAGGCAGAATATCGGCAACCGGCAAGGCTGCGGCAGAAAACGACGTCATGGCAGTCCGTGTCAGTAAAAGTGAAACGCGGTGGCGCCGGTTTCAGCGCCACCGCAGGTCAGATTAAGCGGTTTCGCGCAGCAGCGTTTCCGCAATCAACCGGATGCCCATGCCGGTCGCGCCAGCGCCCCAAAAGCCATTGGCGGTACCCTGAAATGCCGCAGCTAAATCGACATGCAACCAGCCGGCGCCGTCATTGCCAACAAAACGACTGAGGAAACCAGCGGCGTTGCTGGCACCACCAGTACCGCCACCTTTGACCGGCCGGCTATTGGCCGTGTCGGCATAAGCAGACGGACACTGTTGCTGATGCCAGCGCTCCAGCGGTAAAGGCCAGGCCGGCTCTGCAACTGCGCTGGCATAACCCAGCACCCGTTGCTGCAGCGTTTTATCCAGACCAAAAATCGCGTTGTATTCAGTACCCACCGCCATCATCGCAGCACCGGTTAACGTGGCCGCATCGATAACTAAAGGTGCGCCTGAAGCGGCCGCGATCTGCAGACCGTCGGCCAGCACTAAACGCCCTTCGGCGTCAGTGTTGACGATTTCCACCGTCACACCGTTTTTGTAAGTCAGAATGTCGCCCAGTTTAAAAGCCCGGCCGTTAATCAGGTTTTCGGCGCAACATAAAATCAGCTGGACGCGCTGTTGCAGGCCCTGGCTGATAGCCAGCGCCAAGGCAGCGGTAACAGTGGCGGCGCCGCCCATGTCACATTTCATCGTCAGCATGCCTTCAGAGGCTTTAATTGAATAACCACCGCTGTCAAAAGTAATGCCTTTACCGACCAGCGCAGCCGCAACCGGCGCTTGTGGGTCAGCCGACGGATTGTAGTCCAGCACCAGAATCGCTGGCGCGCGGTCGCTGCCACGGCCTACCGCATGCACGCCAACCCAACCTTCGCTCAGCAGCGCGTCGCCGCTGATCACACGATGTGTGACTTTACCGGCCCCGGCCACGGCACTGATAAACTCGATGGCTTCATGGCAGAGTTTTTCCGGATATAAATCTTCCGGCGCCGCATTGGTTTGTTTTTTTGCCCAGGCTACACATTGCTGCAACGCCACCAGCTGCGCCACCGTGCTGTCGTCACCGGTCCAGTGCACGCCGCCTAATTTTTTTGCACTGCAGAAGCCCTGATACAAGGCCCATTGTTTATCCAGCGTCCAGCCGTCACCGGCCAGTTGCAGCGTCTGCACGCCCAGGCCGTCTAAAGTCCGGCCGGCTTTTTGAATTTGCCGCAGCGCATCAATGCCGCTCTGATGGATTTGATAACCCTCGGCCGTTGGCGTTAACAGCGGGTTTTTACCAAAACGGGCATCAGCAGCAGCGCTGCTTAAATGAATTTGCAACAGTTCAGACATAACAAAACCTCTAATTCGGGACAAACACCTCAACAGCGCGAGTGTATCACAGCGTCCCTGCGACAAAACAGCCAGCCTTAGCCGGCACTACCGGCCGTCAGTGGCTCAGCACGGTATGTAACATCTTGGCACTTAAGCCAATCAGCAGCAGGGCAAAGATTCGTTTTAGAGTCGCTACCGGCAAGCGGTGCGCCAGCTTCGCACCCAGTGGTGCGGTGAAAAAACTCACTGCGGAGATCAGCAGCACCGCCGGCAGATAAATATAACCCAGGCTAAATTCCGGCAGGCCAACCTGCTCCCAGCCTGCCACGGCGTAGCCAATGCTGCCGCTGAGCGCTATCGGCAAGCCGATAGCCGCAGAAGTGCCAATTGCCTGCTGCACTTTGACATTACACCAGGTCAGAAACGGCACTGTCAGCGAACCGCCGCCGATCGCCACCAGGGCGGAAATGCCGCCAATGCCCAGACCGGTTGCGGTCATTCCCAGCGCCCCCGGCAAGTGCCGGCTCGGTTTGGGTTTGATATTCAGCAGCAATTGCAGCGCAACATAAGCCATAAAACAGCTGAAAAATATCGCCAGTGGCAACGTCGGTAGCAAGGATGCAATAAAGGTGGCACTGAAAGTACCGAGCACAATGCCGGCACTCATCAACCGTACCACGGGCCACAGCACCGCCTGATGTTGCAAATGGGCGCGTGTGCTGGCGATACTGGTCAGAATAATGGACGCCATTGAGGTCGCCAGCGCCATATGTAACAGGTGCTCAGGTAAAAAGTTCAGCGTGACAAATAGACTGGTCAGCACCGGCACCATGATCGCGCCCCCACCAACCCCAAGCAGGCCCGCGACAAAGCCCACCACCGCGCCCAGCAATAAAAAAGCCCACCAAATCTCCATGTTGTCTCCGATCTCCTGTTATTTATCTGGTTTTCTGTTATTGTGCCGGCCCTTTTCCGTCGTCGCGACAGAAAAATGGCAAAATTGCTGTGGTCTGCCCAGAAAAACAGCAGAACCGGATGACGGTTCTGTGGTCTGTCTGTATACTTCCGCGGCTTTTTTAATGTGATTGCGATGGTGCCGATATTCTGCTATCAATAGCCGCCATCTTTTTGCTTGGCACTGTTATACAGGAGACTACCATGCCAGAAGGCAAAACTACCAAATCTCTCGGCCTGTTGGCCATGGCTGGCGTGCTGCCTTATCAGGACGCGCCGGGCGAAGAGTACATGAACCCGAAGCAGCTGGAACATTTCCGCAAAATTCTCGACGCCTGGCGTCAGCAGCTGCGTGAAGAAGTAGACCGCACTAAAAACCATATGGCCGATGAAGCAGCAAACTTCCCGGATCCGGTGGACCGTGCGGCGCAGGAAGAAAAATTCAGCCTGGAACTGCGTGCCCGCGACCGTGAGCGCAAACTGCTGAAGAAGATTGAGAAAACCCTGCAGAAAATCGAAGACGAAGATTTCGGTTTCTGCGATACCTGCGGCATCGAAATCGGTATCAAACGTCTGGAAGCCCGGCCAACGGCTGATCAGTGTATCGATTGTAAGACGCTGGCAGAGATCAAGGAAAAACAACTCGGCGGTTAATGATGACCGCCGAATTCTCCTGTGTCAGGGGCCGGTTTGCGCCATCGCCATCCGGCCCTTTGCATTTCGGCTCATTAGTGGCCGCGCTTGGCAGTTATCTGCACGCCAAATCGCAAGGCGGCCAGTGGCTGGTCCGCATTGAAGATATCGACGCCCCCCGCACTGTGCCCGGCGCAGACAGTGAAATTTTGCGCACGCTGGAACAATTTGGCTTGTATTGGGACGAGCGCGTGGTCTGGCAAAGCCAGCGGCTTGATTTATACCAGGATTATTTCGAACAATTTCGCCAGCAACTTTACGGCTGTCAGTGTAACCGTGCCCGTATCGCTGCATTGGGCGGTATTTATGATGGCCATTGCAGTGGTTTGGGTTTGGCCGCCGATGCCGGCCCGCTCGCCTGGCGCCTGAAAAGCGCAGGGGTCAACACTGAATTTACCGATTTGTTCCGCGGCCCGCAGCAGATCCCTACCGCCCTTGCCGGGGAAGACTACATCATCAAACGCCGCGATGGTCTGTTTGCTTACCAGTGGGTGGTGGTGATTGATGACATCGAACAAAGCATCAGCGAAGTGATCCGCGGCGCCGACCTGTTACAGATGACGCCGCGCCAGCAGGCACTGTGTCGCACTTTTGGCGCCCCAGTACCGGTTTACGGCCATTTACCGCTTGCTGTCACTGCGCCAGGTCACAAACTCAGTAAACAAAATCATGCCACTGACATTCGCTGTTTTGCGCCGGCACATTCGCTGACGGCTGCGCTGCGGTTTTTAGGCCAGCAACTGCCTGTGGACGCAGAGCTGTTACCGGTAACCGAATTGCTGCAGTTTGCACTGCAGCACTGGCAGGCAGCTGCAGTGCCGGGCCAGCCGGAAATTCAGATCAACAGTTTTACCTGATCGGTTTCAGCTTGCCGGCAGATTGCTGGCAGCACCGGTATTTTCATTCATTTTTTCACCAGCCTGCGTTATCATACCGGCAATTTTTTTTCGCCTGTCAGGTGACTGGCCTCCAGCCGCATTGAAGTCTGTCTGTTACCGGAATGCGCTGCCAACAAGTGCCACCAAAACTCACCACGCAACACTGTTCTTTCAAGGAGAAAGGCCATTATTTCCAGAGTGTTAGATTTTTGCCGTAAGCTCACCGGCAAAAAAGCCAAAGCCATCACCGAAGCCGTGGTTGAACAAACCGACGCCCAGCAACCAGCGGCAGCCCCGGAGCGTCGGCCACGTCGCACCAATGTTGAGTATCAGCGCAACGACAATGGCCGTCCGGGCCGGCCACCGCGTGAGCGTTTTGAGCGTAACAAAGACTCTTCGTATCAGGGCGACCGTTCGCGCCATGATTCATCCCGAGACACACCCCGCCCACGTCGCGACAGCGGCAATCTGGGCCCTAAACTGAACCCGGACCATCAGTCGGCGATTTTGCCGGCGCTGCGGGTCATTCCACGCGACCAGCACAATATTTCGCGCAAAGACATCAGCCCGAATGCGCTCAAAGTGCTGTATCGCTTAAACGACGCCGGTTTTGAAGCCTATCTGGTCGGCGGTTGTATCCGCGATTTATTACTCGGCCTTATTCCAAAAGATTTTGACGTCGTCACCAACGCCACGCCGGATGAAGTGCGGGCAGTGTTTAAAAACTGTCGGCTGATTGGCCGGCGTTTTCGCCTTGCCCATGTCGTATTTGGCCGTGAAGTGATTGAAGTGGCGACCTTCCGCGGCCATCACAGCGGTGGTGAAGAAGAAGAAAACATCCCGGCAGGCGTGCGCTCTGACCACGGTCAAATTCTGCGGGATAACGTCTACGGCACTATCGAAGAAGACGCTGAACGCCGCGATTTCAGTATTAATGCGCTGTATTACAGCGTGCGTGATTTCGCCATCTACGATTTTGCCAATGGCGTTGAAGCCATTCAGCAGCGCAAAATTGAACTGATTGGCGACCCGGAAACGCGCTACCGCGAAGATCCGGTGCGGATTCTGCGCGCCATCCGCTTTGCCACCAAACTGAATATGGATCTGGCGCCTGCGACTGCGGCGTTGATTCCGGAACTTGCAGTTTTGCTGAAAAACATCCCGGCAGCGCGTTTATTTGACGAATCGCTGAAATTGCTGATGGCCGGCAAAGCCTTTGATAACTTTGTGATGATGCGCGACCTCGGCATTCTGAAACAGTTGCTGCCGCAAGTGCACAAAGTGCTGAAGCAAGACAGCGAAGGTAAAGTCTTTAACCTTATTACCAATGCGCTGCAGGACACCGACGAACGGGTGGCACAAGATAAACCGGTCACACCGGCCTTTATTTACGCGGCGTTGTTGTGGTATCCGGTCGAGCTGCGGATGCAAACACTGCTGATTGAAAGTGGCCTGAATGACATTGACGCGCTGAATATCGCCATGACCGAAGTGCTGGACGACCTGGTCCGCACTATCGGCATTCCAAAACGTTTTACGCTGGTAGTGCGCGACTTGTGGTCGCTGCAGGGCCGCCTCGGTAAACGGGCCGGCCGACGCGCCTTTAAACTGATGGAGTTACCGAAATTCCGCGGGGCTTTTGATTTTATGCAACTGCGCGCCAAAGCCGAGGGCGGTCAGCTGGCTGAACTGGCGTTGTGGTGGCAGCAATTTGTCAACGCCGATGACGCAGAGCGCGAAGAGCTGGTGCTGGATTTAGGTAAAGAAGGCCTGGAGCCACGCAAACCACGGCGTAAACGCAAGCCAGTACGGCGTAAACCGGCGGCCGATCAGGCATGATCCGGGTGTATCTCGGCCTTGGTGCCAATCTCGACGCGCCGCTGCAACAACTGCAGCAAGCGGTCAACGCGTTGATGCAGTTACCGCAAAGCCAGCTGGCGGCGGTCAGCAGCTTCTACGGCTCCAAACCGATGGGGCCGCAGGACCAGCCGGATTATGTCAATGCGGTTGCGGCGCTGGATACCCGGTTAGCGCCGGAAGCGTTGTTGGACCAATTGCAGCGCATTGAGCTGGAACAGGGCCGGCAGCGTAAAGATCAACGTTGGGGCCCACGCACTTTGGATTTGGATATTCTGCTGTACGGTGACCAGCGGATCTCGACCACACGCCTGACAGTGCCGCATTATGGCCTGCACCAACGCGAATTCGTGGTCTACCCTTTGCTGGAACTGGCGCCAGATCTGGAAATTCCCGGGCATGGCAGCCTGACAGCCATTGCTGTTCATGTACCGCGTAACGAGTTGACGATCCTGGCGCCGCCGCAAGCCTGAGATCCGGCGTTTTTGCGCCATCTGATGCTTGCAGCACCAGGCTGAATATGCCATCTTGCGCGCGGATTTTTTAATGGTCGGATGAGAGCATCATGGCAAAAATTACCACTGCAACTTTGCTGAAAATGAAACAGCAAGGTGAAAAAATCACTATGCTGACGGCCTACGACGCCAGTTTTGCCAAATTGTTCGCCGACAGTGGCGTTGAGACTTTATTAGTCGGCGACTCACTGGGTATGGTGTTACAAGGCCAACCCGACACCCTACCGGTTACCGTGGAACAAATCGCTTACCACACCCGCTGCGTACGCGCGGGCGCGCCACAAGCCTTTATCATCGCCGACATGCCTTTTATGAGCTATGCGACCATGGAGCAGGCGTTTGCCAACGTCACCCCAATGATGCAGGCCGGCGCCAATATGGTGAAAATGGAAGGCGGCGAGTTTCTGCTACCCACCATCAAAGCCCTGACTGAACGCGGTGTGCCGGTCTGTGGCCATATTGGTCTGACGCCGCAATCCGTGCATGTATTTGGTGGTTTTAAAGTGCAGGGCCGCGACGATGCCGCCGCTGAACATATCCTGCAGCAGGCCATCGCGCTGGAGCAGGCCGGTTGCCAGCTGTTAGTGGTCGAATGTATCCCAACTTTACTGGCCGAACGCATCAGCAAAGCGCTGCGTATTCCGGTCATTGGTATTGGCGCTGGTGTGGTCACCGACGGTCAGGTGCTGGTGATGCACGATTTACTCGGGATCAGTAGCGGTTATATTCCGAAGTTTTCCAAAAACTTCCTGCAGGAAACCGGGGATATCAAAAAAGCCATCAGCAAATTTGTCGCGGATGTGAAAGGTGCGGCCTTTCCTGGCCCTGAGCATAGTTTCTGATACGGGAGCCTTCTGATGCTGGTGATCTCTGATATTAAAATGTTACGCGCGACGGTCCGGGCCTGGCGTCAGGCTGGTCAGACCGTGGCTTTTGTACCAACGATGGGCAATTTACACTCCGGCCATTTTAAGCTGGTCGACGAAGCCCGTCAGCGCGCCGACCGGGTTATTGTGTCGATTTTTGTTAATCCGCTGCAGTTTGGTGCCAACGAAGATTTGGCAAGTTACCCACGGACTTTAACCGAAGACTGCGCTGGCCTGACCGAACACCAGGCGGATGCCGTATTTACGCCCACGCCGGAACTGATTTATCCACGTGGCCTTGAAGCACAAACTGCGGTGGAAGTACCGAAAGTGGGCGACCAGCATTGTGGTGCCAGCCGGCCTGGCCATTTCCGTGGTGTTGCTACTATCGTCAGCAAACTGTTTAATCTGGTGCAGCCTGACATCGCGCTGTTTGGCAAAAAAGACTATCAGCAACTGGCGGTGATCCGTCAGCTCACCACTGATTTGTCGTTCCCGATTGAAATCATCGGGATTGATACCGAGCGCGCCGCTGATGGTCTGGCACTCAGTTCACGCAATGGTTATTTATCTGTGGAAGCCCGTGCCAAAGCACCGCTGATTTATCAGCAACTGCAATGGCTGCGCCAGCAAATCAGCCACGGCTTTGCCGATTTCCGCGCGCTGGAACAACAAGCGGCAGATACCCTGAGTCAGGCTGGTTTCCGGCCGGATTACATTCACATCTGTGACCGTCAGACGCTGGAGCTGGCCGACAGTAACAGCAAGCCGTTAGTGATTTTACTGGCGGCTTATTTGGGCACTACCCGGCTGATTGATAATCTGGAAGTCTGAGCTCTTAATTCTGCATGTTAAATTGAGAACAGAGACGCACTCTGTAGAAAAGCCGCAGCAAAGATATCTTTGCTGCGGCTTTTGCGTTTTTGTGACAACAGCCATTCAATCTGCTGCCGGCGGCGGCTCCGGTTCGGCATCCGCAATGTGATCAGGCGTTTTTTTCGGCATCCGGCCGGCTTTTAGCAACGCATCGTGCAGCAAAAACTCGATTTGCCCGTTCACGCTGCGAAACTCATCGTCCGCCCAGCGCTGTAACGCCGACAGCATGTGCTCATCAATACGCAGCGCAAAAGCTTTTTTAGCCACGACTCACCTTTTTAAGAATAAATAGTACCGGTATTAATCACCGGCGACACACTGTGATCGCCACACAGCACCACCAGCAGATTGCTGACCATCGCCGCTTTGCGTTCTTCATCAAGCTGCACCACGTCTTTTTCCGACAAACGCTGCAGCGCCATTTCAACCATACCAACCGCGCCTTCAACAATCTGCTGACGCGCCATCACCACAGCCCGCGCTTGCTGACGCTGTAACATGGCACTGGCGATCTCCTGCGCATAGGCCAGATGGCTGATGCGCGCTTCGATCACCTCGACACCGGCTTTATGCAGGCGGTTTTGGATCTCAGTGCGCAGCAAATCAGTAATGTCGCTGCCGCTGCTGCGCAGGCTGATATCGTGGTCTTTTTCTGCTTCATACGGATAACTGGAGGCCAGATAACGAATGGCGGCTTCGCTTTGGATGCTGACAAAGTTCTCGTAATCTTCTACTTCAAATACCGCTTCGGCGCTGTCGACTACTTTCCATACCACCACTGCGGCGATATCGACCGGATTACCAGCGTGGTCATTGACCTTTAATTTACTGCTTTCAAAGTTGCGCACCCGCAGGCTGACTTTTTGTTTGCTGTAAAACGGATTGGCCCAGCGCAGACCATTTTCAAAGTCGGTACCGACATAACGGCCAAATAACTGCAGCACCGCCGACTGATTCGGCTGCACCATATAAAAGCCAAACCAGCAGATAAACACCACAATCCCGGCCAGCAACGCCAGCACTTTTAACAACGGCGGCATCGTCAGCACCATTACCACAGACGCAATCTGCAGCACGAGTAACACAAACAACGTCGAAAAACCTGATTTGGCCTGCGCCCGCGTTTCTTTCAGCATAACTCACCTCAATGTGATATCAATTTAATATCACATTAGATCGCATTGGATCTGACTGCAAGCGAATTGTCGGATTTTTCAGCGCTTAATCGCCACAAATTGCTCCTGCATTTGCGGCATACCGTACATCCTGTACATAAAAAAACCGCCCGGAGGCGGTTTTTATACTAAGACAGGATCCTTAGATCTTAAGTGGATCAGGCCAAAGTCACTTTGGCAAACTTACGTTTACCGACCTGGAAAATAGTGCTGGAGCCTTTTTCAAACGTCAGCTTGCTGTCTTCCACTTTCACGTCGCCGTTCAGCTTGACCGCGCCTTGTTTGATCATGCGCAGCGCTTCTGAAGTGCTTTCCACCAGGCCGGCTTCTTTTAACAGCTGGGCGATCGGCAGGTTGTCGCCTTCGATAGTCAACGTCAGTTCCGGGATGTCATCCGGTAAGGCGTTTTTAGAAAAACGCTGGATAAAATCCTGATGCGCAGCTTCGGCATCGGCATCAGAGTGGAAACGGGCGATGATTTCTTTCGCCAGTTCGATTTTGATGTCGCGTGGATTGCGGCCTTCCGCAGCTTGTTGTTTCAGCGCGGCAATCTCTTCAATAGCACGGAAGCTCAGCAAGTCGTAATAACGCCACATCAGGTCGTCCGAGATCGACATCACTTTGCCAAACATTTCCGTTGGGCTGTCGGTGATGCCAATATAGTTGCCGAGTGATTTCGACATCTTCTGCACACCGTCCAGACCTTCCAGCAGCGGCACCATTAATACCGTTTGCGGACGCTGGCCTTCATCTTTTTGCAGCTCGCGGCCCATCAGCAGGTTAAAACGCTGATCTGTGCCGCCCATTTCGATGTCGGCTTCTAAGGCGACAGAATCCCAGCCTTGCACCAGCGGATATAAAAATTCATGAATAGCGATGGATTGATTGTTGGCGTAACGCTTTTTGAAGTCGTCGCGTTCCAGCATGCGGGCGACGGTCTGGCGCGCTGCCAGTTTGATCATGCCGGCGGCGCCGAGTTTTTCCATCCATTCGGAGTTAAAAGCAATGCGGGTTTTCGCCGGATCCAGGATCTTAAACACCTGATCCTGATAAGTCTTCGCATTCGCCAGTACGTCTTCACGTGTTAAAGGCTTACGGGTGACGTTTTTGCCGGTTGGGTCACCAATCATGCCGGTGAAATCACCGATCAGGAAAATGACTTCGTGACCGAGTCGCTGGAAAGTGCGTAATTTATTGATCAGGACCGTGTGGCCTAAGTGCAAATCTGGCGCTGTTGGATCAAAACCGGCTTTTACTTTCAGCGGTTTGCCTTGCTTCAGTTTTTCGATTAATTCGTCTTCCAGCAGGATCTCTTCTAAGCCCCGCTTGATCTCGGCCAGGGCCTGTTGCCACTGCGTCATGCGCCAGTTCTCCGGATATTTTTTCAGCTAAAAATCTAAGTCCGCATTCTACTGCAACATTACTCCCGATTAAACGCACAAAAGTCTTGGATCTTGCAAAAAATCGTTATATGCTCATTTTTTACGTGGAAAGAACCATAATAATAAGAGATGCGCCTTCAATGATTTCATCTTTGCCTACTCCGCACCGTGTTCTGATAGCCACATTGGCCACCATTTTATCTGTGACGCTGCTTCTGCCTTCTGAAAAAGCCGAAGCGTCCAAAGACAGTGAAAAATCCAGTTTAGAAGTTGGCAAGCGTTACAGTCTTGCTGTCCCTGTTGTTACTGATTCCCTGCCACAAACCGCCGAAACCACCATTCCAACCGAAGACAACTCGTTAGAGTGGATCTCTGTTGAAGTGAAAAAAGGCGACATTTTAGGTTCTGTGTTTAAACGCGCCAAAATTGACGCACAAACCATGCAGGCAGTGTTAGACGCCGGCAAAGACGCGAAAAACCTGACCCGTCTGTTTCCGGGCGCCCAGCTTGAATTCGGTCTGAGCGCAGATGGCAAACTGCAGGAATTACGCTACAACCTGAGCAATTTAAAAACGTTACGGATCACCCGTGACGACAAAGACCAATTTGTTGCCAAGCAACTACAAAAAGAAATTGAAGTTCGCACCGAAGTGGTCGCCGGCATTATCAGCGGCAGTTTCTGGGGTTCAGCGATGAACGCCGGTTTGTCTGAAGCGCAAATTATCGACCTCGCGAACGTGTTCGGTTATGACATCGACTTCGCGTTAGACATTCGCTCAGGCGATTCTTTCAGCGTGATGTTCGAACGCCAGTATGCCGAAGGCCAGTTTATCGGTAACGGCGCTATAGTCGCAGCTCAATTCCAGAACCAGGGCCAGCTGTATCAGGCTGTGCGTCATACCGACGGCAACTTCTACAAGCCGGATGGCGGTTCAATGCGACAGGCCTTCTTGCGTGCACCAGTCAACTTCCGCTATGTCAGTTCCAATTTTAATCCCCGTCGTTTACATCCGGTCCTTGGTAAAATCAAAGCGCACAACGGTGTTGATTATGTAGCGCCAATGGGTACGCCAATTATGGCGGCTGGCGATGGCAAAGTAATTGAATCTTCGATGAAAGGCGCCAACGGTAACTACGTGGTGATCCAACACTCAAACGGTATCGTCACCAAATACCTGCACTTGTCTAAACGCGACGTCAAACGTGGCGACAAAGTCAAGCAAGGTGATATCGTCGGTCGTTTAGGCGCAACTGGCCGTGTGACTGGTGCGCATCTGCACTACGAATTTATGGTCGGCGGTGTGCACCGTAATCCACGTACAGTGAAACTGCCACAAGCCGAACCGCTGCAAGGCGTCGCCCGTGTTGAATTTACCAAAAACGCCAAACAGCAAATCGCCCAGCTCAAAGCGCATGAGCGTGTGGTTCTGGCTGCTAACCAATAACCGGTTGTGACTACCGACTATTCGAATGAAACCCTCTACATCGGCATCATGTCAGGCACCAGCCTGGATGGTGTTGATGTGGTGCTGGTTGATTTCTCTCCGGCTTACCCAAAACTTGTTCATAGCTTATGCCTGCCCTACCCTGCTGAATTAAAAGCAGAATTAGCACTTTTAGCTCAGCCTGGCGCCAATGAAATTGAACGGCTGGGTCTGGCTGAAGCCGATCTGGCCGACTGTTACGCTGCTGCGGTGCAGCAACTGTTGCAACAAGCACAGATTGATCCTTCAAGGATCCGCGCGATCGGCTGCCACGGTCAGACGATCCGGCACAGGCCGAACGCCCGCCAGCCCTTTAGTTATCAGATTGGCGACCAGCATCGACTTGCCATGTTGACGCAAATCCCGGTCATCGCCGATTTTCGCCGCAAAGATATCGCCTATGGCGGCCAGGGCGCGCCTTTAGTGCCGGCTTTTCATCAAGCGATTTTCGCAGCCCGTGATCAAGGCCGCTGCATTCTGAATATTGGTGGCATCGCCAATATCACGCTGTTATTACCGCATCAGCAAATTCAGGGCTTTGATACCGGCCCCGGTAATTGCCTGCTCGATACCTGGATTGAGTTGCAGCAAGGCCAGGCTTTTGATGCCAATGGCAGTTATGCGGCGAGCGGTCAGCTCGATGCCGCGTTACTAGGCCTGTTACTGAGCGACCCATATTTCCAGCAGACTGGCCCTAAGAGTACCGGCCGCGAATATTTTCAGCTGCAGTGGCTGGAGCAACGCTTACAACAACGGCAACAGCTGGACGGCATCATGCCCGCCCCTGCCGATGTCCAGCGCACCTTAAGCCGCTTTACTGCCGGCACTATTGCGTTGGCGGTCAGCCGCTTTGTGGTGTCGGAGATTTATGTCTGTGGCGGCGGCGCGCATAACGCCGTGTTGCTGCAGGATTTGGCAGCATTGCTGCCGCAGTGTCAGATTAAAACCACAGAAGCTTTGGGAGTACATCCGGATTGGGTTGAAGCCATGGCATTTGCCTGGCTGGCGTATGCACATGACCAGCAAATTCCCGGCAATGTCCCTGAGGTAACAGGCGCCAGCCAGTCGCTGGTATTGGGCGTGCGCTACACGCCCTGAGCAGATGTCTGGTTATGGCTGAGTGACGGGCGCAAAGCTGCCAACTGCGGCCGCAAACTGCGTGATAGCCTGTTGCCAGCCCTGCCCCAGCGTGTCCACCAAGGCCGGATAGCCCTCTTCAGGTTGCGGCAGCTGCAACTGAAAGCTCTGGCTTTGCACCTTATCCCCCTTCAGTAAATGGAATCGCCCGCTGACCAGCGCGATGCCCTGCTGCTGGCCATGGAACTGCTCAACCTGCACCAACAGCCGCACCGCATCGCTGCCAGGCTGTTGACTGGTCACCCGATACGCTGGCAACGCTTGCTGCAAACCGTTCACCAACAAACGTTGCAGTTGCTGGTCCAGCGCTTCAGCCCACTGATGTTGCGTCGTTTTATGCAATTCGACGCTGGAAGTCTGCAAAATCAACGCATTGGTATTGAGAAATGACGCCACCATCACCGGCTCAACATACAATACCGGCGCGGTCGCGGCCGGCGTCGCTGTCGCCGCTGCAGGTTGCGGTAACTGATAATACCGCAGCTCCACCGACGAGCTGCAGGCGGCCAATAAAGTCAGTGCGGTGAGGCCGCTTAGAAAAAATCCTGCTTTCATGGTTGGTTTCCTTGCTCTGGCTCCGGATCTGCTGCCGGATCGGCGCTGATGATCAGCGCATTACTTTGTTGGTTCAGCGTCTGCACGACCGGCTGCAAGTCACGCAGCACTTTGTCCATCGCCTGTAAATTGCTGTTGATACGTTCATACACCGGCGAACCCGGGCTCAAACCGGCCAGCGTTTTGCGTAGATCCGCCAGACTTTTATTTACTTCGGCCGGCAGTTGTTGTGTCGCGTCGGCTTTGACCAGCGCATCCAGGCTTTGCACCAGCTGCTGGCTTTGCTGCATCAGATCTTTGGTCGCATTGAGGGTGGCCGAGCTGTCCGCCAGGACTTGTTCCACCGGCAAATTGTTAATTTTATCCAGCGCCTGCAGCACTTTTTGCTCAATATGGCCAAGACCACTACGGCTGGTCGGCAGAATTTTATAACCTGCAAATTCCGGCAAAGGCTCGGGCAGCAGCGGCGTGGCAACAACGGCCGGGCTCGACGCTTGCGCATCTGCTGCAGTCTCTGCCGCTGCGGCCGGTTGCGCTGCGACCGCAGCGGCTTCGGCCACGGCTTTGGTTTGTGCACCGTCCTGCTGATTTAAATCGATATACAAACCACCGGTCAGCAGGTTGCCGGTTTTCAGCACAGCGCGCAGACCCAGACTGACCGCCTGATCCAGTTCAGCCCGCAGTTGTGGCAGGGTCAGATTGTCATACAACCGGCCGGTTTCGATGCGGATCAGCACCGGAATGCCTTTGTTAAACGCGACCTGCAGCGGGTTTTTCATCTTAAAGAAGTACGGCACAGACGCGACGGTACCGATACGCACCCCCCGGTATTCCACCGGTGCTCCGGCGGTCAGGCCGCGAATGGATTCGTCGAAAAACAGCAGGTATTCGAGATATTCGTTATACAGGCCGTCCTGAATACTTTTACGGTTCTCAAACAACTGGAAGTCGGTATTGTTGGCGACTTTGTTGCCGGCCGGCCAGCCGTCGAGCACGTCAAAAGTCACGCCGCCACCGAGTAAAGTCGCCATCGACGCCATCTCAATCCGCACGCCTTCTGCCGACATATCCAGCGCCATCCCCGACGCCTTCCAGAAGCGGACGTTTTCAGTAACCAACGCATCATAAGGTGCACGGATAAACAGCTGATAACGCATGTTGCGTTTTTGCATGTCGAATTCGCTGCGCTCCACAGTGCCGACATCGTATCCGCGATACAAAATCGGGTCGCCGACCGCCAACGCCGCCGCATCGCTGCTGCTTAAAAAGATACGCACGCCCGGTGCATCCGGTGGTGCGATCGGTGGCGTTTCCAGCAGTTCAAAGAAGTATTTCCCGCTGTCGCCTTTACCCGGCTGCAACTCAATATAAGCGCCGGACAACAAAGTATTCAGTCCGCTGACGCCACCGCGGCCAATAGTCGGTTTTACCACCCACAGCTGGGATTCATCGTTCAGCAGGTTGTCGGTTCCCGGATTCATTCGCGCCCGGATCACCACTTGTTTCAGATCCTGTGACAATTCCACCGACACCACTTTGCCCACATCAACACTGCGGCTTTTGATCTGGGTTTTGCCCGAGACAATCCCTTCGGCATTACTGGCCAGCATTGTCACGGTCGGGCCCTGATTTTTAAAGGTGTGGTACAGCATCCAGCTGCCAATTAACACGGCGGCAACCGGCACTATCCAGATCGGTGACCACTGGCTGATCTTACGAATTTTCGCCTGTACCGCGTTGTTCGTCACGTTGTTGCTCCATTTCTGCAGGACTCAGGTCCCATAATAACCGCGGGTCAAAACTCATAGCCGCCAGCATAGTGACAATCACCACCGCGGCAAATACCAAAGTAGCAGCGCCGGGATAAACCCCGACCAGACTGTCAAACCGCACTAAGGCCGCCAGAATCGCCACGACCAGCACATCCACCATCGACCAGCGACCGATCCAGTCAACTACCGGATAAATCCAAGTGCCATGTTTGCTGCGCTCGCTCAGCGGCAAGGTCGTCAGATAACATAACCAGAACATCACGACAATTTTGACAACAGGCACCACCACGCTCGCCAGCAGCACGACAATCGCCACCGGATAGGCGCCGTCGGCCCACATCAGCAGGATGCCGCTGATGATGGTTGATTCGACACTGTCGCCGAGTGACACTGTTTCCATCATCGTTAGCAGGTTCGCCGGGATATACAAAATGCTGGCGGTGACCAGCAGCGCCAGCGTTTTCTGTACACTCGATGGGATGCGGGCCCGCACTTTGCTACCACAGCGACTGCAACGGGCATCAGCCAGTGGCACCAGCGCAGTACAGCACTGGCAGACTTTTAATTGCTGGCTGAGGCCCGTTTCCCCGGCTACTGCCGCGTCCACCGGCTGTGGCGCCGGTGCGATGCGCGACCAGAGTTCATGCCGGTCAACCACCTGAAAAGTACGCAGATGCAGCAAACAAAAACCGCAAAAAGCCCAGAAACTCATGCCCAGACTCAGTTCAAAATGGGTCAGCAACTTAACGAAACTAACCAACAACCCCATCAGGAAAATGTCGACCATACTCCAGGGTTTTAATGCGTACAGCAGCCGCGCAACCTGCACTAATGCCGGCAAGCGGTAAAACATGCCTAATTTCAGATAGATGATGGCGAACATGCACAAGGCTGGAATAGCCTGAATAAACAGCCACACCAGCACGGCCAGCCAGGGATAATCTTCATCCAGCAGCACCGCCGACGTATCAAGAAAAGTCATATCACGATGACTGCCGGCCGCATCCATGCCGACAAAAGGAAATAAATTGGTCAGCACTAACATAAAAAGCGCCGACAAGGCATACAAAATGGGTCTTAACGCCGACTCACGCTGGCGCGCATCCAGTTCATGGCCGCAGCGGCTGCAGTGGGCTTCCTCACCGTCCTGCAGGGCAGGTAAATGCTGCAGTAAATCACAGTAACGGCATAACACCAGTTCCTGAGTCGGGTCTGGCGACTGGGCGACAGTGGCTTCAGACGCCCGCTCAGCTGCGGGCGCTGACAGAATACCGGACACGCGACTCAGATCGCCTCTTCGTCTTCTTCGCCAGTGCGGATCCGGATCACCCGCTCGACGTCAAACACAAAGATTTTGCCATCGCCGATACGACCGGTCTGGGCGGTTTTCATGATCGCCTCGACACAACGGTCGACCTGATCGTCGGCGACGACGATGTCTAATTTCACTTTCGGCAGAAAATCCACCATGTACTCAGCGCCGCGGTACAGTTCCGTGTGGCCTTTCTGGCGGCCAAAGCCTTTGACTTCCGTTACTGTCATGCCCGTGACATTAATATCCGCCAACGCTTCGCGCACGTCATCGAGTTTAAAAGGTTTGATAATGGCTTCAATTTTTTTCATAACCCGCTTTACCTTTGTTTGCGCAGCGCTGAGGTGATCGGCACCCGGCGATCTTTGCCAAAATTACGTGGCGTAACTTTGGGGCCAATTGCCGATTGCCGGCGTTTATATTCATTAAAATCAATCAGATTGAGCACTCGACGGACAGTGGCTTCAGCATAGCCCATCGCCACAATGTCGGACAGCGATTTGTCCTGCTCCACATAGGCATCGATGATGGCATCGAGTTCATCATAAGGCGGTAAATTGTCCTGATCGGTTTGCCCAGGCGCCAGCTCAGCTGAAGGCGGGCGGTCGATCACACGCTGTGGGATCACCGCTGAAATCGTATTGCGATACGCAGCCAAACGATACACCAGCGTTTTCGGAATATCTTTAATCACGGCAAAACCGCCACACATATCACCGTACAGTGTGCAATAACCGACCGCCACTTCACTCTTATTCCCGGTGGTCAGCAGAATGCGGCCGGTTTTGTTTGATAACGCCATCAGCAGCACACCACGCAGGCGCGCCTGCAAATTCTCTTCCGTTGTGTCGGCTTTGCGGCCGGCAAATAACGGCGTGAGCTGCTGCATATAAACGTCGTACATCGGCTCAATCGATACCACATCAAACTCAATACCCATAGTGCGGGCTTGTTCCGTGGCATCGTCCACACTCATGCCTGAGGTATAACGGAACGGCAGCATCAGTGCCTGCACTTTGTCCGCACCAATCGCATCGGCGGCAATGGCCAGCGTCAGTGCCGAATCGATACCGCCGGACAGCCCCAGCACGGCGCCGGGAAAGCCGTTTTGTTCAATGTAATCGCGGGTTGCCACCACCAGAGCCTGGTAAACTTCCGCTTCTGTTGACAGCCCGGCCGGGTGGGCATGCTGATGAGAGACCTGCCAGCCTTGTTGCTGATGTCGCAGCAACGCCGAATAAATACCGCGTTGAAACGCCGGCGCCGCCAGCGCAATATCGCCAGCCGGACTGACAATCAGCGAGCTGCCATCGAACACCAGTTCATCCTGGCCCTGCATCTGATTGACATAAATAAACCCCAGCTGCAGGCGTTTGGCCAATGAGGTCAGTAAATGTTCGCGTTGGGCTTTTTTGCCCATTTCATAAGGCGAGGCATTTAACACCAACGCCCAGTCGGCACCGGCGGCTTTGGCTGCAGCCGCCGGTTCGCCGTGCCAGACGTCTTCACAAATCAGCACTGCGAATTTTTGCTGGTTCAGTTCAAACACAAAAGTGTCGGTGCCGGCGCTGAAATAACGTTGCTCGTCAAACACCCCATAATTTGGCAGCCGTTGTTTAAAATACCGGCCAATCAGCTGACCGCCACGGATCACTGAGGCGGCGTTATACAGCTTGCCGTCCTGATGCCACGGATGCCCAATCAGCAAGGTGCACGGCAGTGCGGCGGCCTGAATGCGCTCCAGCGCCGCTGTGACGTATTGCATTAAATCAGCACGAAACAACAAATCTTCCGGCGGATAACCGGTCAGCGTCAGCTCGGGAAAAATCACCAGCTCGGTGCCGGCTTCAGTCGCCAGTTGCAGGATCTGATCACAGTTCTGCGCTACCGCGCCGACGGTAAAACGCTGCTGGACCAAACTGACGGAAATAGAATGCGACATATCAAAGTGCCTGAACAACAACCTGGGCGCTATGGTAGCGATTTTTCGCTGTTTTCTCAAACTGCATCCCCCGGCTGACAAAACTGCTGCGCCAGCATGCGCAGACTTGCAGCCGGCCACACAGCCAGCTAAGGTAGATTTGTGTCTTCACGGAATAGAAACACAGGACCTGACGATGGATACTCTTTCTTTTGTCCCAGCCACCTCTGGCAATCGAGGCTTTACCCTGACCGAAGCAGCGATTTGCCTGGCAATTTTTATGATCCTGACAGTGCTGGCTATTCCCAGTCTGGCTGAGTTATTTGCCCGCCAGCACGCTGAAACTTTTATGCAGCAATTTCGCCAGCAACTGAGCTACGCCCGTATTCAGGCCGTCAGTCTTGGCGGTGTGGTCACAGTATGTCCGCGTCAGCTGCAACAATGTGACGGACGCTGGACCGACACGCCGGTCCAGATCTTTAATAACCACGCCGCGGCCGAAGTGCTGAAACAAATCGATGCGTTAAAACCGCAACACCGGTTGTATTACAACCGGGAACTGTTGGAGTTTCGTGCCGACGGCAGCCTGAACGCTCTGCAAAACGGTACTTTCATTTATTGCGTAGCGCAGTATCCCTGGCATGCCAGCCTCAGTATCAGTCAAAACGGCCGCAGTCAGCTGCAATGGCACGAGCAGCCGTGCCCACAAGCCTGATACTCATTCAGTCTGCCAGCAGCCAGCGCCCGGGCTGCTGAACCGCCGGCCAGCCTGATCCAACCGAAACCACTGACATTCGGTATCTTTCCGTTGCGGCCCGACCGCTTCAGCCACCAAGATATAGCCATCTGGCTGCAAGGTCGCAGAAATACGAAAGCGGCCACTGCCGCTCAGGTAGCTGTCATCCGGGGCCGCCACCAGCGACAGTTCAGCAGTGTAGCGTTGTTGCTCGATAAAAAACTGCTGTTGCAGTATCGCCAGTCGCTGCAGCTCCTGCATCGCTTCGAGCCGGTAACTGCTGAGAATTTGCTGCTGATAACCAGGCACCAGCGCTGCCAGCAACATGCCGAGCAACGCCACGACCACCATGACTTCAATTAATACAAATGCGGCATCAGAGCGTTTCATCAGTACACCTTCTCTGGTAAAAACCAGGCAAATGGCTGTTGTCCGGCAAGATGTTCCGGCCGCAGCACTTCGGTGCAGTGCGAGCAGGCCGGGGTTAGTCTGTGCAGTTGTGGCAGGATCAGTTGTGAACCGGACCACAACTGAAAATCACCTGCCGACACCTGCAGCCGCAGCGGCTCCAGCGCAGGTGTCGCCAGCATGAGCAGCCTGTCCTGCCCAACGCTGGCGCCGTGATACAACTGGGCAACCAACAGCTGGTCATATTGCGGCGCACCGGCACAAAAAGCCCCGGTATTCAGCGGCAAATACAAAATCCCCCCCAGCACTTTTGCCGGACTGACCGGCCGGCCCGGCAGCTGCTGTTGCCAGCCGGCATGCTGCAGCGCCGGTGGATCTGCCAAATCGGCCGGCATAATCACCGACTCTGACGCTGCCGGCCGGCGTAACACCACCAGACGATACTTGTCTGCATCCCGTACCAGCAGTACAAAGACCTCCCCTTGCTGCCAACCCTGCGGACCGCGCCAGCGGCCACTAAACCGTTGCAAACTGCCGTCAAAACGCCAGCCCGTGCGCTGTAAATCGGCCACCACACTGGCTTGCCAGCCGCTACCGACGGTCCAGTGATATTGCATCAACAAGCCCTGCACGCTGAGCACATACAGTCGCTCTTTCTTGCCATCCAGATCCAGATCAGCCGCCAGCGGTAACACGGCATAGCTGGCATTGGCTGCGAAGAACGGCCACTGCCGCGTCACGCCGGAACCACTGTCAAACAGCCGCAGCGGCACCCGGCCATCGCCCGGCAATAACAGCCATTCAGCCGCAGGGCTGTCTGCCAGCGCTTGCGGTATTAATTCGCTGTACAGCCAGGGATGCGTCTGGATCTGGTAATCAACCTCCCACTGCGGCCGCCACTGCAACGGCGTCGTGCTGACCTGGACTGCCCGCAGCGAAGCGCTGCCCGGATCGGCCCATAACAGCTGGTAAATTGGCCCGCTGCCGCTGGCCGGCTGCGGCGTCTGTCGCCAGCTCCAGTACGGCAGTTCACCCGGTGTTGCAGATGCCACAGTGTCAGAGATTGTATAGGGCAGGATGCGCAGCATCGGGCTTTCAATAGTAGATCCATGCAGCTGCAATCCGCGGCTGTTGAATCTGACACGCCCAGGCCCAGGGCCGCTCAGACGACTGGCATAACTGGCGACAGCAGACGAGCCCGCGCATTCCTCGACAGTAACCTGCGGCTGGCTGTCGGCCACCAACTGTCCTTGCGCCGTTTCCAGCCACTGGCTGGCCTGTGCGCCGCTAATGACATACAGATAACAACAACACCACTTGCTGATTTTCATAACTCCCCTCCCTGGGTTGTCGGATCAATCTGCCAGATGATACTGACCTGACCCGGTGATATCACTGTCGTGTCCTGCCCGGCATGTCGTCCGAGCTGACAGCGTTGCCAATGTGCCGGCCATGACTGGAACTGTGCCGGACACTCCGGCAGTGGCAGCAGCGGCCCGCCCGGCGCGGATGGCTGCGCGGAACCGCGTGTTTTTGCCGCCAGATTTTGTTGCAGCTGCATCAGCGCGGCCTGATTAAACTGGAAACTCAGCTCACTCAGCACCAGCGCAGCCATTGCCAGACTGCTGCACAACAAGCCAAATAACAGACAAAACACCAGCACAAATCCATTTGTACGCATTAAAAGCCTCCTGCCGATGCCGGCTGGACCCGAACCGAACTGCTGATCAGCAGGCGGCGGAATGCATCACCCGGCGCCTGATACTGCCGCTGTCCCAGCAGATACCGTTGTTCATTGCGATAACCAGGCTCTGGCAGTAAGGTCCGCAACAACACAAAATAACGGATCTGACTGATTTGCCAGGGTTGCAGCCAGATGGCGGCCGGGATCTGCTCCGCCGGCAAAAATTGCTCTGCCAGGCCATCGGCATCGCGGTCCAGGCCGATCTCGATCACCAGCATTTCGACACCGTCCATCACTGCAGCAGTATCGATCACCAGCAGCCCTTGCTGGTTGCGGATCAATCGCTTGCGCATCAGTACCGGGATCTGTTGACCGTCCAGCGGCTGGATCGCCACATAATAGAGTTCGTAGTTGTAAGGCCAGTACCACTGCTGTGGGTCGAGCCCACCGTCGCCGCTTCTGACAAAATGCCCGCGCAAGCCCACTTGTTGCAGATACACACGGTTAGGCTTAAGCCCGGCCGCGCTGATCGGCTGACCCGCCAGATGCTTCAGCTGAATAAAATCGGACTGGCGCAGTGCATTGTTCAGACAGGACGGCGTCCGGGCGCCACCGACGGTGCCGGCCAGATGTGGCAGCCATGACTGACCGGCCCGCGGCAAGCTGCCGCTGTCGGCCTGACTCTGGCAATCGCCCTGCACCGTCAGCGTCGCCGGGGACGGCGTCAGTTGCTGCACACCGGCCCAGAAGCCGTTGTTGCCGAGCTCGCGTTGCAATAACGCCTGCATTTGCACCGCTGTCTGCTGTAACCAGGCCAGCTGACTGTGTTGACGAAACGCCTGCCACTGCAGCACAAAAGTGGCGGACAACATAGTCAGCAATATCGCAGCCATCAGCAGTGACACCAGCTGTTGCAGCAGTAAAAAACCGCCAACCCGGCGGATGCGCGCAGCGGTGTTCATCCGGGAGCCGCCAGTCCGATCTGACGCCTGCCTGCACCGGCCCCACAGCCGCGCACGCTGCTGCGCTCAGGCGCAACATGACTGCGCCAGCTCAGACTCAGCCGTCCGGCCGCTGCATCATGGCAAAATTGCAGATCCACCAGCGTGGTTGCACGCGGCTGTAACATTAACTGCTGTACCATACGGCTTTGTTGCAGGGCCGGCAGCGCACAGCCGACACATTGCAAATTGTCGGTGCTGACCTGCAAGACCGGTGTGCCGGGCGCAAACTGAACAGACTGACTGATATCAGTCAATAGCTGACTGGCCACCATCTGTTCCAGATTCACCTGCATCGAACGGCGGGCGAACCACTGGCAACTGATAGTGGCCGTAAAGATAAAGCTGCTCAGCAACAAAGCCAGCAGCACTTCGGTGAGACCAAATCCTTTTGCAAACACAGGTATATCCTTACACCTGAAATTTACATTAAATTTAACTTAAATTTTCAATTTAGCTACTCTTACCAGCAGCTTTTGACCTTCGCATCGCTGCTGTCGCTGTTGGCGGCGCGCACACCAGCCTGATTTATCGTCAAAGTGCCACAGCTGCTGTCACTGCTTTGTGAACCTTTGGGTGCGGCTGACAACGTGTAGGTCTGTGGCTCTGCGGAGACGCTGAATGTGTATGTATCCGCCAGCGTCTGGCGGCACTGACTGGCCGGCAACGCAGTCGCAACGCCACTGTTCAGGTTGTAGACCATATTTGCGGTATACACCCGTTCCATAAACTGGGATAACTCAACCAGACAGGACGCGGCCACCGCCCGACGTGTTGTATTGCTGTAGCTTTGATAAGTCGGCACTGCCACCGCCAGCAGAATGCCGGCGATCACCACCGCGATTAACAACTCCATCAGACTAAAACCACTCTGTGTACGCATAACGCCTCGCTTATTCATTGCTCAATTCCCGCCATGACTGCATACCGACATTGCGGGTCGGGTCAATTGCAGTGGTTTCAATACATCCGCCTTCACAATTAATCGCCAGCTCGATGATATCATCCGGCGCCGACACCGGCTGCGGCACTGAATTCAGGCTGCTGACTTTCACCCCGCTGACAATAGTCGGGTTGCCACTGACACTGACTTTGTCTGAATCGGTAAATTTACTGTCGTTGTCTAAATCAAAAAAGGTTTTTTTCAGCCGGGCGCCGGTATACGGGGAAATAGCCATCACATAACCGGAACCGCTAGGGTTACAGACGTTGGTATCCGGGATGGTGGTATTCATCACCAGCTCCGGCCCGACCATCAAAGGCATATCAACAATGCGTTCCCGCGTGTCGATGAGGTCAATGTACCAGCCTTTTTTCCCAGGTGTCAGACTGTTCGCCTCGGTGATCACCCGTTGATCGCCAACATTGGTGATAGTGCGGCTGTCCAGCTCCACCCGTCCGCTGATGGTGGCACCGTCGATGATGCCATACCAGGTTTGCTGGTCATTATTGCTGGGATCGTTGACGTTCAGATAACGCCCGGTGCCAAAGAACAGCCAGACTTTGCCGGTTTTCGGTTCGACACTTGATAACACCCCGCCGCTGATCATCTGACGGCTGCCACCGCTGTTTTTTGCCTGAAACAGCGGCTGACCGCTGTAAGCGACATGCCAGGACGCCGCAGATGCCGCTGACAAATCAAATTTCCAGACGTAGCCATGCATATCACCGCCATAAACCCAGTCGGTGTTGCCATCGAAATCCGTATCCAGCATGTTCACTTCAGCCATGCCATTTGGATCGCCGGCACTGCCCACGCCAGTCGGTAGTTGTTTCACCACGTTGCCGGTGGCGATATCAATCACCAGTAAACCAGACTGATTCGTGCTGTTGTTATAGCCATAACCCAGCAAAATCACCCACTGGCCAGATTCAGTCCGGGTAACCTGTGGCGTACCAAGATAAGCGCCAAGTTCGGCAAAACTTTTATCCCACAGCACTTTTCCTGCATTGATTGCATTTGGGTCTGTAACGTCGATGACAAATAAACCGTTACCACCACGGCCCTGGCTGCCAACCAGCAGACTGCGCCAGCTGCCGCCGATATAAACTTCCGTCACTAACGGCGAACCATCCACCGAGAATCTGTGGCTGTAGGCCGGCTCCGAATATTTTTTCAGCACATTGACGGTATCGCCGGAGATAGGCGCCATGACGGTTTTGGGAATATAACCAAACACTTCCACACCGGTACTGGCGTTAAATCCATGCAACATGCCGTCATTACCACCGACATATAACATCGGCGTGCGGGTTTTGGCCGGCCCTTCAATAAAAGTCCGGTAGCT
Organism: uncultured Chromatiaceae bacterium; assembly: GCA_937978655.1. Lineage (GTDB taxonomy): Bacteria > Pseudomonadota > Gammaproteobacteria > Enterobacterales > Alteromonadaceae > Pararheinheimera. The sequence continues at coordinate 58,781 of CALJUX010000023.1, read as the reverse complement.
GCTGGCACCAGTCCAGTTGTAGCGGTGATAACTTAAATCATAAGGCGCTTCCACCAGTTCCGGTGATGAGTTCACCAGGTCGCCGAGGATCTTCCCACGATTGCGGTAAATCCCCCCCGGATTACGTTTCTCCAGGCTGGTATCGCCACGCAGATAATCCAATACCGTGCTGACGTTACTGAGCGCAGTTTTTTCGGCGGCTGACAAATTACTCCACAAAAATGCTTTGGCGCTGCCAGTGTCGGCACCATACAACAAATTGCGGCTGGCTGGCGCCGGCATCACGTCGCTGGCTTTCCAGATTGGGGTCGTGGTGTCTTCGGTATCATAGGCCCACAGGTCACCGCTCCATTCGCCGGCGACATAACGGGCCTGATACAGATTAGATTCCGACTGCAGCGAGTTAATAGCAGTCGCGGCAATATTGGACGAGGTGCCGATCCGTTCGGCAATAGAACTCAGGGTTTCGGCCATGCCCTGCGAAAAAGCATTCGGGTCGCTGGCGGCAAAGAAGCCGCCGCGGCCATTGACAGAAGCGTGCAATAAGTCGTCGATTTTACCGGCATCAGTGGCCGACGGGCTTGGCCAGTTAATAGTGCCATTGTTACTAATCGCGTTAAACGCAGTTGTTGGATTGATACTGCCCTGCACACCAAAACCGACACCAAAAGTCACCATATGCTGCCAGAACGCCGGGTTTGCCGCCGACGTCGGCACGGTATTTTCCAGCCGCGAAGACACACTCCAGCCGGCATCGAGATCATTTTTCCAGTATTTCATCGCAATATCGGCCAGGCTATTGCTGTAAGACGAGGCAAATGGCCCTTTTGGCGTATAGGTATAACTACGGCCTTTTGGCCCGGTGATAGTACTGCCGGCGTTGTTGTCCTGCTCACCACCGATACCGGAATCCGAGTAATAACCGTCTGTCATCAGAATGGTAAAGTTCTGCCGGCATTCCAGCATGGCCGAGGAGCTGTTTGATGGATCAACGCGCCACGGATCCGGTTTCTGGAAATAGATCCCGGCTTTATCCAAAGCACCCAGCAGCGGTGTGCCGCCATTAGCCTGCACATTAAACAACCAGTTAAAAAACGCCGTTCTGCTGCTGCCGGCAAAAGTGTTCACACCAACCAGCGACCCCATCGCGTTAATACCGCCATAACCAACGCGCATCGCGGTGCCCTGCTGATGAAAGGCCGCGGAAATACCGGCTTTAGCCGCCAAAATGCGGGTACGGTAGTATGAATACCAGTTGGCGAAGTTGGTTTTTTCCGCCGTGGTACTGGGATATTTCACCGTATAACAAGAATCACTGTAAATACCGTTACTGCAGCCGGTATTAAAGGTGTAATAAAAAGCCTGGCCTGCCGTGCCGCCCGGGCTAATGGCAAAATCGGCTTTGGCACCCGTACTGCTGCCGCTGACTGCAGAGGACATCACAGCACGATAGCCGGTGCCCAAATTAACCTGAGTTGAGGTGGTTTTGTAACCATCCGTTTTGGCCGCTGTAAAACTGGCATCACCAAAGCTGGTACCATCCGCTTTGGTTGGCGCGGTATAGGTGACAGCCGGGTTGTAATACATTTTGTTAACGTGACTGGACGCCAGAAAGGCCCGGCCGCTGGTGTTGTACAGACACACGCTCATGCCGGCATAACTTTGTTCGCTGCAACTGCTGCTGATATTGGCGCTGCTGACATCTTCCAGATTCTCCGGCATCATGCCCTGCTGCATGGAACCGGAGTCGTCGATCAGGAACAAAATATTCGGGTCGACCGTCGAACCGGTCTCCAGCGGCGCCTGGGCGATATCAATCGCCGCCTGCACTGTGCCAGTGGCCAGCAACGCGCTGCATAACAGTGACTGCCAGTACCATGTATGCTTTTCCATCATGCTTCTCCTGTCGACAAGCCGTTAAATCCGCCAAATCACTTGGACCACCACCGCCGCCCGGCCATTCACCGGCTGATTGCGGACTGTGATCCGATAGGTCTGGCGTTCACAAAGAGGGTTTTCCCGCGGTTTACAGGTCGGGTCCTGCCGGCTGGTCCAGAACCCCATGTTCTCGACCAGAAACTGACCGTTGTAATTCACGCCATTCACTGCGACCGCAAAGTTGCCGGCGTTGGCCCAAATCGCCGCGTTATTCCAGCGATCGGCAGTGCCTTGCGCCGGCGCCGGGATCGGAGCATTAAACCAGGCGCTGCCCGCCGCCGGCGGTAATAAGGTGGCAACCTGGCGTAATGTCGCTTCAGTGACCTGCTTGGCCACTTCCCGGTCATTCAGATTGGACGCCATTTTTTCCTGTAACGTGGTGCCACGCATCGCGCTGACGGCCAGCAGCGTGATCGCCACCAGCATCAGCAGGCTCAGCACCAGAGCAATCCCACGTTGTTGTTGCAACTGTTTCATCAATAATGCCTCAGTGATTGCGCAGATGGATGACCTGAGTGAAAGTCCGCAGACCGGCCGCGACCGGTGAGTTAGTATCATTCGCCAGCGTCAGCGTCACCCGCAGCGCGATGACCTGCTCCCAGTCCACTATCGCGTTGGCATCAACATAAGCCGCAGCATTGCGGGACAAATACTGCACTTGCATATTTTCCACACCGGCCAGGATCTCTTCGGTCCGCATCAGGCCGGACACCAGAGCCACCCGGTACAACGACGTACCGTTGCTGGTGCTGCCGACAAACCAGCCGACGCTTTCCAGCGGCATCACAGTACCGGCGTCTGCCGATAAACTTTGTGGAAAATTAACGCCGTTGGCACCAAAACCGAAATTCAGTGAGGCATTGCCAGGCGCGCCCGGCCCGACGCTATGGCTGATGTTATTGCCGTTGACCGCCGTGACCTGAAAAATCACCGCCATCTTTGAATCACAGGCCAGCACAATATCGTTGACCGCAATGCCGGCAGTATTCTGATTAATCACCAAAGGCGGCACGGCAGCCACGTCATGCGTCACCACCGAGGCACTGGTGCCGCGTCCATACATCAGCTGCACCGCATCGGCGGTCACCACCGGTGTGATAGCGGCGCCGGCAAATTGTGGCACGGCGCCCTGTTCAAAGCCCTGAATACCGGCCGTCCAGACCGCCCACCAGGCCAGAGGCGGGTTCAGCACATTGACGACCCGCTGTGTGATCATATTGGCGCAACCGGAAAATCCGGCGTGCATCGCATCGCGGCTTAATAACTGAAAGCTGATTTGACTGGATTGTTGTGACTGCATCAGGCGCTGCTGCACCTGGGCGGTCTGCACATTGGAGATATAAACCCCAACCACCCCAGCCACCAGAAAACTGCCCAGTACCAGCGCAATCATCAGTTCCGTCAGGGTAAAACCGGCATGACGCTTTAACGACATTGTTGTCATGATCAGATCCTTACTTGCTGACGCAGAGTCATTTCGCTGAGTCCACCCAAGGCACGGGAATCATCCCAGCTGACAATAATGGTGTAAGTGCGGGTATTGCCGTCGTACAGCACCTCACCACAGCTGGTGGTGGCAGAGCCCAGCGCCAGTTTCAGTTCCGCGATCCACTGGCTGCGCTCGACATTCTGGATGGAGCCGGCATTGCTCAGCACGCTGCAGGTTTTACTCAGCGCATACACGCCCGTGGCCGCCAGCGCCGCATTCGCACGGATGCGTTCGGCCATACTGCTGCTCAGCATCACCGCCATAGTACGTTGGTGCGCGCTCTGGCTGTTTTTCAGGTTGGTAGTCTGCAAACCGGCGACCCCCAACAGACCAATCGCCAGAACCATGACGGCAATCATAGTTTCCAGCAACGTGATGCCGCGTTGGCGGGTGAATGCCGTGCTCAGGCTCATAGGCACACTCCGTCACTGTTTGATGTGACCTGTTGCAGGCGGCCACCGGAATTAAACTGCACTTCGTATACATTCGGGTTCATCGTAGTGTCGGCAATACAGGCCCGGATCGTGTCAGATAACGGCGTATTGTTGGCAAACATCCGGATGAGCCCCTGCGAATTAAACCGCAGCACATGCTGCGCCCCTGCCAGTGCCGGACCCGAATGGATCACCACCAGATCATCGTTCAGTTGCTGTGCCCGCAGCACAGGGCCGGTTTCACTGCCAATTGCTGCACCACCGGCCCGGACCAGCCAGCCGCGCCAGCCGGCAGAAGGCGGTTCAGAACAGACCTGACCATCGCTGCTGTGGCAGAACAACACGTTCCGGTTCAGCCGGATCGCTTCGGAGCGGGCAAACACCAGCGCATTCTGAATTTCGCGGCTATGGGTTTCCAGCCGGGCGCTGCCACCAATCACCGAAAACCCAGGGCTGGCCAGCATCAGGCCAATGGTCAGAAGCACCATCACCACCATTAATTCAATCAGCGTGACGCCGGAGGCAAGACGCGGTGACTTCATAAATCCTGTCCCACTCAAAAAGAACTTTGCATGATGCTGAGCATGCCGCAAAAATGCGACAGATGCGAACCACTGGTCGGGGAAAACTGACCGTTGGTCAGGGGGACGGCTGGCGCTTAGCCGGGCTGCAGCAGCGCACGGACCTGGGCCAGCGCACGCCGGCTGATCTCTGGCTGGTCCGGACAATCACGCAGCTGGATCAGGTGCAAACCGTCCGCCGAGCGGCTGATGCCACAAACCCGCTCTGCCGGCACCAGGGTATTGCGGTGGATACGTAACAGTTGCTGCGGATACTTTTCCTGCAGTTGTTTCAGGCTGGTTTCGGTCAGCGCTTCGCCGCCCTGATACACCAGCCGCACATACTTGTCGTCGGCCTGCAGATAAAACACTTCACTGAGTAAAATGCTGCGCTGCTCCACGCCAACGCGGAAATTCAGCCGCGGCGCACTGAGCTTTTGTTTTTCCAGATGCACCCGGGTACTGACGCCCAAACGCTGCAAACATTGCTGCAACTGCGCCAGGCCAACCGGTTTTAGCAGATAATCGGCCGGCGCCACCTGATAAGCGGCCAGCGCGTGTTGCGGATGTGCCGTGACAAAAATCACCGCCGGCGGCGGCTGATTTTTTGCCAGATCTGCGGCAACCTGCAGGCCATCAGCGCCCGGCATTTCAATATCCAGAAACACCAGATCCGGTAATAACCCGGCACACAGCGCCAGCGCCTGCCGGCCGTTTTCGGCTTCACCAACCAGCTGATAACCGGGAATTTGCGCCAGTAAGCGGCAAAGCCGGCTGCGGGCTAACGGTTCGTCATCAACGATCAGCACGCGCATCTGCGGCTCCCGGTGCCAGTGGCAACGTCAGTTTCAGACCATAGCTGTCAGCATTCATCACCACTGCCAGCCGGGCTTTGTCGCCGTACATCAGCTCCAGCCGGCGGCGGATATTACCAAGCGCAATACCATTACCACCGGAATGTGGCCGGCTTTGCCCACGTGGATTTTCAATCTGCAAACTGACCGCCGTTTCACCAACCGTCAGCTCCAGCCGGATGAGGCCAGGTTCGGAGCGCGTTTCAATGCCGTGGCGCACCGCATTTTCCAGCAAAGGCTGTAAGGTCAGGCAAGGGATTTTCAGTGTGGGGACAGACTCAGGCACCTGCCATTCCAGCTGCAGTCTTTGTTGCAGCCGCAATTGTTCCAGCGCCAGATAACGTCGCGCCAGCAGCAGGTCTTCTTCGAGGCTGACCGCGGTATCCGAATGCAGCGCCGCCCGGAACAGACTGGCGAGATCCAACAAGGCCTGTTCAGCAAGGTCAGGCTGGCTATGAGTTAGTTCAGCAGCAGTATTGAGGCTGTTAAATAAAAAATGTGGCCGGATCCTGGCCTGCAACGCATCGAGTTCAGCGCGCGCCTGCGCGTCAAGCCGCAGCCGCTGCTGCACATACAAAGTGCCGAGCTGAATACCAATAACGCCCACCAGCAGGCTCATCAGCAGCACCTGCAGTAAAAAAGCATGATAATCACCGGCGCCAGGCCAGCCGCTGCTTTGCAAAAATTGATGGGCTAAGGTGCCGACCAGCACACTGATCAGTAATAACAACAGCAGGAATAACCAGGCCAGCGCCGGCGGGCTGAACTGCCGCCAATAGCGTTGAAACACACAAAGCAGCGTGAGTAGCGGTAACGTCACCCAATGCACAAATAAAGAAATCAGGCCAAGCCGCGACCAGAATTCAGCGGTCACGCCCGGCACCAGCGCCAGCAGGATCGCCAGCGCCTGCGCCAGAATGATGATGCGCAGCACAGTGCCGCTGCGGCAAAACTCCGGCAATAATTGTTCCACCGGCATTCGGGGTACCGCAGCATTGCGCTGCAGCTGAGCAACGCGCTGCAGATCAGCACCGCGCTGCCGGCTGCTCACTCAGCGCAGCTCCGCCGGTACAGCAAACACCACGTTTTCTTCGCGGCCCGGATGTTCAATCACTTGTTTGCCACCCCATGCCGTCAGCTGTTCCACCACTTGCTTCACCAGCACTTCAGGCGCCGAAGCACCAGCAGTGACACCAACAGCTTTGACATCGTTCAGCCAGTCCTGCTGAATATCTGCAGCGGTATCAATCAGATAAGCACAGCAGCCCATTTTTTCGGCCAGTTCGCGCAGCCGATTGGAATTACTGGAGTTTTTCGCGCCTACCACCAGCAACAACTGCACTTTGGCGGCTAGTTCACGCACCGCGTCCTGGCGGTTTTGCGTGGCATAACAGATATCGTCTTTACGCGGGCCTTCGATATCGGGGAATTTCTGCCGCAGCGCGTCGATGACATCCGCAGTATCATCGACTGACAACGTGGTTTGACTGGAGAAGCACAGGTCTGCCGGGTTTTTCACCTGCAGTTTTTCCACATCCTCCACTGATTCCACCAGATAAATGCCGCCTTCCGGATTGTCGTATTGGCCCATAGTGCCCTCGACTTCCGGGTGACCGGCGTGGCCAATCAGAATACACTCCACCCCCTTGCGACTGGCGCGGGTCACTTCCATATGCACTTTGGTGACCAGCGGACAAGTCGCATCAAAGACTTTTAAGCCACGTTGCCGGGCATTTTCCCGCACCGCCTGCGACACGCCATGCGCCGAGAAAATCACGATATTGCCGTCCGGCACTTCATCCAGTTCATCGACAAACACCGCACCGCTGCGGCGCAGGCCATCAACCACAAACTTGTTGTGCACTACTTCATGACGCACATAAATCGGCGGCTCGTACAGTTCCAGCGCGCGCGAAACGATACTGATAGCCCGGTCAACGCCGGCACAAAAGCCGCGCGGATTGGCGAGAAAAATATCCATAATTAGTTGATAACCTCAACAATTTCGACGTTAAAGGTCAGAGTTTGCCCGGCCAGCGGATGATTAAAATCGATAGTGACAGAATCACCGACCACTTCGCGTACCAGGCCTGGTAACTCAGCACCGTCCGGCATGGCAAAACCGATGATCATGCCAACCTGCGCCGGCGCATCCAGCGAAAACTTACTGCGGTCGACATAATAAATATTGTCCGGATTTGGCATGCCATAAGCATCCTGCGGCGCCAGCGTAAAAGTCTTTTTGTCGCCAGCTTTTAAACCGGTTAACTCCGCTTCAAAGGCGGGTGACAAAGAGCCATCGCCCATCTGCAGTTTCGCCGGTTTGTTATGCACCCGGGTGCTTTCGGCGGCGCTGCCGTCAGAGAGCTTGATATCAAAATGAAAAATGACGGTACTACCTGCCCCAATCATCCGTTTGTCCTCGTTTGTGCGGCTTCTTCATCGGACGTGAAACTGTCCCAAATCAGTAAACCGGCACCGATCGTAATGGCACAATCGGCGATGTTAAACACCGGATAATGCCACTCTTGGTAATAGACATGAAGAAAATCAACCACATAACCATAAAGACTACGGTCAATTAAATTCCCGATGGCACCGGCGATAATCAGCACCAGCGCCAGGCTCAGTTTCAGCTGCGTTGGCTTCAGCCGGCCAAGCCAGACGCTTAATACGCAAGTGACGACAATTGCGATCGCCGTAAATAACCAACGTTGCCAGCCACCGGCATCGCCTAAAAACGAAAAGGCCGCGCCATAATTGCGCGCGTAGGTGAAATTAAATACCGGCAATAACTGAATCGATTCGCCGAGCGTGAAATTCTGCAACACCCAGATTTTGCTGAGCTGGTCGACGACCAGCACCAGCAGCGCTATCCACCAGAAGCGCCAGCCTGTGTCATTCAGCAACCGCATCAGGCAAAAGTCCGGTGTTCGCCGGCGCCTTCAACGTTGTCGACACAGCGCAGACAAATCAGCGGATGCGCCGGATTGACTCCCACGTCATGGCGGTGATGCCAGCAGCGGTCACACTTAGCTGCTGTGGACGTCACCACCTGCACGGCGAGCCCGGTGATAGCGGTTGCGACCGCATCCGCAGGCGCAGCCTTCACTTCGACTGCGGCCGTTGATGTCATCAGCACAAACCGCAGCTCATCACCGAGTTGCAGCAGCTGCGTACCCAGTTCGCCTTCTGCAAACAAGGTGACTTCCGCCTGCAAGGACGCACCGATCTTGCCGTCTTTACGTGCCACTTCGATGACTTTATTCACTTCATCCCGCACCGCCAGCAGCTGACGCCAGAACGCATCTGACACTTTGCCGGTTGGCACTTCATTCAGGCCTGTATACCAGACACCAGTGAACACAAATGGCTCCGTGCGGGCAGGCAGTGCTTCCCAGATCTCCTGCGCGGTGAAGCTCATAATTGGCGCCATCCAGCGCACCATCGCTTCAATGATGTGATAAAGCGCAGTCTGACAAGAACGCCGCGCCAGACCGTCGGTCTTGGCGGTGTACTGACGATCTTTGATCACGTCCAGATAGAAGCTGCCCAGCTCCACCGTACAGAAATTCATCAGCTTCTGGCTCACCAGGTGGAACTGATAGTCGAGGTAATCGGCCTCGATTTCTTTTTGCAACTCAGCCGCACGCTGCACCATCCACAGGTCCAGCTCAACCAGCTCGTTCAGCGGCACTAAATCAGTCGCCGGATTAAAGCCATTCAGGTTGGCCAGAATAAAACGCGCGGTGTTACGAATACGGCGATATTTATCCGCGGCACGATTCAGAATTTCATCAGAAACGGTCATTTCTGAGGTGTAATCGGTGGTCGCGACCCACAAACGCAGAATATCGGCACCGAGTTTATTCATCACATCTTGTGGTGACACGACGTTGCCGAGTGATTTCGACATCTTGCGACCTTCGCCATCAACAGTGAAACCATGCGTCAGCACTTGTTTGTATGGCGCGTGGCCTTTGATGGCGACACCGGTCATTAAAGACGACATAAACCAGCCGCGGTGCTGATCTGACCCTTCCAGATACATATCGGCCTGGGTCGCGCCGCCAAATTCCGGGCGCGGGTCAATCACACATGCATGGGTCACGCCCGAGTCAAACCAAACGTCCAGCGTGTCGGTGACTTTGACATAATCCGCCGCTTCAGCGCCTAAAAGTTCTGCCGCGTCCAAATCAAACCAGGCCTGAATGCCAGCCTGTTCCACTTTGGCCGCCACCTGTTCCATCAGCGCTTTGGTGTTCGGGTGCAGAGCACCTGTGTCTTTGTGAACAAAGAGCGCAATAGGCACGCCCCAGGTACGCTGACGCGAGATACACCAGTCCGGCCGGCCGGCGACCATGTTTTCAATGCGCTGCTGGCCCCAGTCCGGGATCCAGCGCGTATTGTCGATTTCAGTTAATGAAGTTGAGCGCAGCTTGGCCTGATCCATGCTGACAAACCACTGCGGCGTCGCGCGGAAAATAATCGGCGTTTTGTGGCGCCAGCAATGCGGATAGCTGTGTTTGTAGGCTTTGTGTACCAGCAGCGCGCCAGCCGCCTGTAAGGCTTCAACCACAGAATCATTGGCTTTAAATACATGCTGACCGGCAAACATTGGCGTATCCGGTAAATAAACGCCGTTGCCACCAACAGGGTTCGCCACTTCCAGACCATATTTGAGGCCGACCACAAAGTCTTCCTGACCATGACCTGGCGCGGTGTGTACAGCGCCGGTACCCGAATCTGTCGTGACGTGGTCACCCAGCACCACAGGCACTGTGAAGTCGTATAACGGATGCTGCAGCTGCACCAGCTCCAGCGCTTCGCCTTTGGCAAAACCCAGCGCATGGTATTTTTCAATACCGGCGCGTGCCATCACGTCTTTGACTAAATCGGTCGCCAAAATCAGCCGTTCAGCGCCATTCGGGCCTGCTTCAACCTGCACGAGGCTGTAGCTCAGTGCCGCATTGAGTGCCACAGCACGGTTGGCGGGAATGGTCCATGGCGTGGTAGTCCAGATCACAATCGAGATTGGGCCTGTGCCGGCATGACCAGCCGGGTGGTCGAATTTATCTGCAACGGTTTCGTCGACCACACGGAAACGCACATCGATGGCTGGTGAGACTTTGTCCTGATATTCCACTTCGGCTTCAGCTAAAGCCGAACCACAGTCAGTACACCAATGCACTGGCTTAAAGCCTTGATGCAAATGGCCATTTTCGATGATGCGTGATAACGAGCGGATAATATTGGCTTCAAAGGCAAAATCCATAGTGCGGTATGGATTGTTCCAGTCGCCGAGCACGCCTAAGCGAATAAAGTCAGTTTTTTGCGCTTCGATTTGCGTCAGCGCGTATTCGCGGCATTTTTCGCGGAATTCGGCGGCGGATAACTTCACGCCCGGTTTGCCGTATTTTTTCTCCACGACCAGTTCAATCGGCAGACCGTGACAATCCCAACCCGGCACATAAGGCGCGTCAAAATCCGCCAGAGTGCGGGATTTGACGATAAAGTCTTTCAGGATCTTGTTAACGGCATGGCCGATGTGAATATTACCGTTGGCGTACGGTGGGCCGTCATGCAGGATAAAGGTTTTTTTACCTTTTTTCGCCGCGCGGATCTGACCGTATAAGTCAGCCGCAGTCCAGTTTGCTAACATTTGCGGCTCACGCTGCGCCAGGTTGGCGCGCATCGCAAAGGCCGTATCCGGCAGGTTCAGCGTTGCTTTGTAATCACTCATCCGATCAATCCCGTGTTGGCTGTCTCAGCCCGCCTGTGGCGGCGCTGGTATTAAAGCTGAGCGGCAAAATAGTCGCGGGCGGCTTGCGCGTCCCGTTGAATTTGCTGCTGTAATTCGTCGACCGAACTGAACTTTTGTTCAGCGCGGATTTTTTTCCTGAGCACCACTTCAATTTGCTGGCCATATAAATCGCCTTTGAAATCAAAGAAATGCGCTTCTAATTGTTCAACCCGCCCTTGCACGGTCGGGCGTAAACCGATGTTGGCGACACCACGAAAATGGCCCTGCGCGGTATGGGCTTCAATGGCAAAGACGCCGTGCAGCGGTAATTTCTTGCGATACAGCCAGACGTTGGCCGTTGGAAAACCGAGTTGCCGCCCGAGCTTCTGCCCGTGCCGCACCCGCCCCATCAGCGAGAACGGCCGGCCGAGCATGACTGCGGCGCTATCCAGATCATCCGCCGCCAGCGCTTCGCGAATGAGTGTGCTGCTGACCCGATGCTGCGCCAGTTTCAAACTGGCCGTCGGTGTTAAGCCAAAACCATGGTCAGTGGCGGCTTGTTGCAGCAGCGCAAAATTACCAGCGCGATTTTTACCAAAACAGAAATCGTCACCGACAATCAAATGCCGCACATCGAGTTTTTCCAGCAATAACTGCCGGATAAAATAATCCGGCTCCTGACTGGCAAAAGCCCGGTCAAATTTGACACAAAGCAGCCGGTCTAAACCCTGCTGCGCCAGCCAATGATATTTTTCCCGAAAACGGGTCAGACGCGCCGGCGCCAGTTCCGGTTTAAACAGCTCCAGCGGCTGGGGTTCAAACACCATCACCACTGCCGGCAATTGCAGCGCGGATGCCATCTGCCGGACCTGCGCCAACACCGCCTGATGCCCAAGATGGACGCCATCGAAGTTGCCAATGGTCAGCACACAACCCCGATGCTGCGGCAGAATATTCTGCAGGCCACGAATCAACTCCATCCGTTTGCGCTTCTCTGTCTTGCTGTCTAAACGGCCGATTATAACGACATCAGTCGTGACTTTCAGCAATAGTTTGCCGTTTCAGGTCACGCAGCCGGACACCAAACAAGGCCAAGGCGACAAAATACAGCGGTACCGCAGCGAGGATCACCAGACCCACGGTCTGCGCCCGCTCAGCAAAATGGCTTTCCCGTAGCATCGCCATATCCGGCAGCAAGTACCAAATCAGCGCTGCCATAGCGCTGGCGGCCAATAAAGCGCGGCCAATCGTCAGCAACGTATGGTGGGATAACTGGTAAATGTCTGCTTTTTTCAGGCCCTGATACAACAACCAGGCGTTCAGTGCGCCGGACAATGTGGTCGCGAGCGCCAGGCCGACGTAACTGATAAATGGCGCCAGCATCAGGTTAAATACCATGTTGGTGATCATCGCGATAATGCCAATCCGCACCGGGGTTTTGATGTCCTGGCGGGCATAAAACGCCGGTGCCAGCACTTTAATCAGCATCAAAGGCAGCAGGCCGATGCAATACGCAATCAGGCTCCAGCTGGCCTGCGTGGCATCAACCGCCGTAAATTTGCCATGGGCAAACACCGTCAGCAAAATCGGTTCTGCCAGGGCAATCAGGCCAAACATCGATGGAATGCCCAATAAACAAATCAGGCTGATGGACCAGTCGAGCGTCGCGCGAAAATCTTTTTGATTATCCAGCGCATGTAACCGCGACAAATTCGGCAAAATCACCGTCGCAATGGCAATGCCAAACATACCCAACGGAAATTCCAGTAAACGGTCGGAGTAATACAACCAGCTGACTGAGCCGGTTTGCAGGAAGGAGGCGATAATGGCATCCAATAACAAATTGATTTGGCTCACTGACACGCCAAACAGCGCCGGCAACATCAGTTTGCGGATCCGGACGATGTATTCGTCGTGCCAGGCCCAGCGCGGTAACACCAGCAAACCAGCTTTGGCTAAAAACGGCAGCTGAAACAAGAATTGAAACAAACCGCCCAAAAACACGCCCCAGGCCAAAGCTGCGGCGGGGTCTTCGGTGTAAGGCGTTAAAAATAACGCAGCGCCAATCATCGCGATATTCAGAAATACCGGGCTGAACGCAGCCACGGCAAACTTGTTATAGACGTTCAGCACTGCACCGGACAGCGCGACAAAAGTAATGAACCACAGATAGGGAAAAGTGATTTTCAGCAGCACGCTGGCTTGTTCATATTTGGCGCCATCCGGGCCGCCCTGCAGATAATCTTCAAACCAGCCCATGCCAAACAGCGCCATCAGCACCGGCGACCCCAGCATAGCCAGTAAAGTTACGCCGGTCACTATCAAGCCCAGTGTGCCTGCCGCCTTCGCCATCAGCTCGCGCACGGCGTCATCACCATGTTTGGCTTTGACTTCAGACAACACCGGCACAAAGGCTTGCGAAAATGCACCTTCGGCAAACAGCCGGCGCAAGAAATTCGGAATGCGGTTGACCATCAAAAACACGTCAGCGGCAGCGCCAGCACCTAACACGTTGGCGGTGACCACATCGCGGACCAGTCCTAACACACGGGAAATCAACGTCATTACACTGACGATCATGCCGGATTTCAATAACTTCGCAGACAAGGCAAACTCCATGTTTTAGCTCTGGCGCTATTGTCACCAAAGCCTTTGCACAAAGCCAGCATCCTGTGATTTTATTCCGTTCAAAATCACTGAAAACAGCCGCAAAATGATTTGACACAGGGCGATAAAATAGGCATATTATGCGGCCTTTAAAGAGTCCCGGTTTAGTTTTTAGGAGTGTTACCTTGGCTAACATTAAGTCTGCTAAGAAACGCGCTATTCAATCAGAAAAGCGTCGTCAGCAAAACGCAAGTCAGCGCTCAATGATGCGTACTTTCATTAAGAAAACCTACGCAGCAGTGTTAACTACTGATGCAGTAGCCGCACAAGAAGCGTTCAAGAAAATGGTTCCAGTTCTGGACCGTATGGCAGACAAAGGTCTGATCCATAAAAACAAAGCAGCTCGTCATAAGTCACGTTTAAATGCCCACGTTAAGGCATTAGTAACTGCTTAATTGATAAGCTCACAAAGAAACGCCGAAAGGCGTTTTTTTGTATCTGCAGCATGCTGACGACTTACAGTTGCAAAGCTGTGACAGACAACAATCATCGACGTTTTTAACCGCGATGATGACAGCTCCGGATGAAAAACAAAAAACCAGCCTTTCGGCTGGTTTTTTTTATTGTCACGTTAGAATTCGTGATCTCAGGCTGTTTTTGCACAGTACAGCGAATGCATCAGACCAATCACGGCTTCTGCCTCTTTGCTGTTCATACTGTAAAAGACTGTTTGTGCTTCTTTGCGGGTTTTCACCAATTTATTGCGCCGCAATAACGCCAGATGTTGCGACAACGCAGACTGGCTCAACCCCAGTTTTTCGTTCATCTCGCCGACGGACAATTCACCGCTCAGCAAATGGCACAGGATTAACAGCCGACGTTCATTCGATACAGCCTTCAGCAGTTTTACCGCTTTAGCTGAATTATTCACCATATCTTGTAAGTTCATGTTGTTTTCACCGTGCATGTCTAGACGTCTCATTATCTAACAGCCGAGTCGCGGCTTACAATAGATTTTCGTGAAATAGTCGCTTATTTTTTCTAATTATTTAACTTTCAAAGTATTTTATTTTAATAAAAATTACCTCGAACCTTGCGCTGTAAATTTCACCACACAGGCTTGTAAGCCAATCATGACGCGGCATTGTTCCGCGACGCCTAAAATTATACCCTGCTAATTAAGAAAATACACACCAACAAAATGTTAACTTTTGTATATTTTCGCTTCGCGCTGGTTGCGACTAAACACAGGACAAACAGGTTACCCCGCCCTTCTGCCGCAAAACCGCTTCGTGTTAGATTAAAACGACAAGTATCACAACAAAATTCCGGGAATATGATGAATCCAATAAAACCACTGTTACTCAGCCTGTTGTTCAGCCCTCTGCTGGTCAACGCCGCGGCACAAGCATTAGACGAACAACTGGCGTATCAGCTGACTGAAAGTCTGACCACCGAAGTCGGTCCGCGTCTTGCCGGCAGCCCGGGAGATCGCGCGTCCGTGGCCTGGGCGACCAAAAATTTGCGGGCACTTGGCTTTGATAAAGTCTGGACGGAAGAATTTGTCACACCGTATTGGCAGCGGGGCCAGGCCCGGCTGGAAATATTGGCACCTTACCCGCAAGCTCTGACTCTGACCGCTTTAGGCGGCTCAGTGGCCACACCGCCGAACGGTATTGACGCCAGCGTCGTGATGTTTGACAGCCTGGATGCACTGATGGCCGCCAAACCTGAACAAGTCAAAGATAAAATTGTGTTTGTGAACAAGGCAATGACCAAAGACAAAGCCGGTTCTCAATATGGCAAAGTGGTCGGCGCACGCAGCAAAGGCGCGGTGGAAGCAGCTCGTTTAGGTGCCAAAGCACTGATCATCCGCTCGGTAGGCACCAGCAGCAACCGCTTTGCCCATACCGGCAAGATGAGTTACGAAGCCGGAGTGGCCAAAATTCCCGCCGTCGCCATCTCCGCGCCGGATGCGCAACAACTGGCCCGCATTTTAGCCAAAGCGCCGGAAGCAAAGCTGAAACTGCAGCTCGACGCCCAGCAAACTGAAGACGCTATCAGTCACAACGTGATTGGTGAGATCACCGGATCAGAGCGGCCGGATGAAATAGTGCTGATTGGCGCGCACCTGGATTCGTGGGACCTGGGGACTGGCGCACTGGACGATGGTGCCGGTGTGGGTCTGGTCATGGCGACTGCAGCGCTCATCAAGCAACAGAGCCGGCCAAAGCGCACCATTCGGGTGGTGTTATATGGCAATGAAGAAGGTGGTCTGGTTGGCGCCCGTGCTTATGCGGCAAAACATGCCAACGAACTCGATAAGCATGTATTAGCGTCGGAATCGGATTTTGGTGCCGGCCGCATCTGGCAATTTTCAACTAAGTTTGGACCAAAATCCTTAGCATTCGCCGCCGAGATCCAAAAACAGCTGACGCCGCTACAAATTCAACCCGGCAATAACGACGCCTTTGGCGGACCGGACGTGTCCGTGTTAAAAGCGCTGGGGGTGCCTGTGGTCAGTCTGGAGCAGGATGGCTCAGATTATTTCGACTACCACCACACGCCAAATGACACGCTGGATAAGATTGACCCGGCGGCTTTACAGCAGAACCTGCAGGCCTGGATCAAAATGACCAGCGCCGTCGCCAACAGTACTGTCAATTTCCGGCAATAACGGCAACAGCAGGCGCTCAGACACAGGATTGTACTGAGTCGGGCGCCTGTCGTCTGTCAGCCGGAGATCCGGACTTTATGCCCCAGCGCCGGCCGGCGCTGCAATGCGCGCAATGACCAGACCTGTAACCCGACCACGGTCAGCACAACTGCCGACGGGTACATCAGCATGCTCTCACTGTAAGCCAGCAACGAGATGCCAAGCGTCAGATAACTGAAAGGCAGCAATTCATAACACCAGAACGGCAAAATGCCGTGGGCTGTCCCCGACAGACGATGCCGGGTGCGGCGGTGTTCAGACCGGACTACCCAGACCACAGCGCCCGCCAGCACAAATAATAATGCCGAGGACAATGCATAAGGATTTTTTACCGAGCATAAGATGGCTAATCCCAGGCCCAGATAAACATACGGCAAACTCTCATAAACGCGTTGCGGTAACATCGGCAGCTCCTTCGGATCACAGAACGCTATTTCAGCAGTCTAGCGCAAACCGCTTTGGCCGCCAGCGCCAAAGCCTGCAGACGCAGAAATCGCAGAGGGTGATGGTCCGCTTCCGCCTGGCGGCGTATAATCGCCACATTCACAGGGTCAGCAATCTGAAGTAACCAAGATGGCAAATGATGAATTAGAACTGTTTCTGCAGGAAATGTCCGGTGTTAAACGACTGGCCGCTGATGTGCTTGCCGAGGAAAATGGCGCTGGCGCCCCGACACTGGCTCAGCTGGCGCGGCGCAAGGCCGCCGAACTGGAACCGGAGTATGATCCGAATTACCTGAGCATGGAATATGTTGATTTGGTGAAACCTGACGAAGTACTGGCTTACAAAAAAGACGGTGTGCAGGAGGGCGTTTATAAGAATCTGCGATTAGGCAAATATCAGGTGGATGCCACGCTGATGTTGTTAGGCAAAACCCTGACCGAAGCGCGTTCAGCCTTAGCGCAGTTTGTGCTGGATTGTCAGCAACGTGGCATCCGCACTCTGCTGGTCCATCATGGCATGGGGCGGGACAGCAAACCACATCCGGCGATCCTTCGCAGCTACACCTTCAAGTGGTTACAGCAAATTCCGCAAGTGCTGGCATGCCACACGGCGTTAAAAGCCCAGGGAGGTTATGCGGCAACTTATGTGTTATTGCAGAAAAACGCCGAGCAAAAACGCGAAAACCGCGAAATGCATCAAAAGCGCTGAGGCAAATCAGGCGCTGGGGCGGCTCAGAGTAACCAGAGCACCGCAGCTTCAGCGCTGGTAAATAACGCTGAACACGCCATCAGAATGACCAGGACGGCTATCGCCGTAAAACCAAAACCACGGCTGGATGCTTTTCGCATGGCAGAACCCCTTACTGTTGTTGTTATCAGGGTGGAGACACAAGTTGCACCCGGCAGGAGTCGTGGCCATAGGGCCTGCGCTGATCAACATGATCAACTGTTCCAAAACTGGGATCTTCGCCAGTGTAGACACTTTAATGTCAGAGCACAACAGATCTAACCATTTGATCCAACACTTTATTCAGTTGCGTTTAAAACGCTCCAGCCGGCTTTGGACATAAGGCGCAGCCAGCGCAATATCGGCATAATCCGCCGGCAATTCCGCCACTTCCTGCTCAGTACCGACCAGCACAAAACCAGCCTGCTGATAGGTTTTTAACGCCGCCGGATGATCATCACTGCAGGTATGCACCCATATCCGCCCGCGGCTCCATTGCTGCGCCAATGCGATTGCAGCAAGTGCCATCTGCGGCCCGAGGCCTTGGCCAATAAATGCCGGCATGATGCCGAAAAACTTCAGCTCTACACTGTTGTCATCTTCGGGGTGACGCCACAATTCAATAAAACCTGCCGGAGTCCCCCGTTGATATAACACCCAGGTCCGCACCTGCCCTGTGCCCAGATAATCCAGCCAGTCCTGATAAGTCCAGCTGAGCCGGCTAAACCAGCCCCAGGGCGTCCCCACAGCGCTGAATAAAAACTGGCTGAATTCCGGGCTGATCACTTCGGCTTCGATCAGACTAAAACCGACAGGCCACTGCGGTAACAGTAAGGGACCGCCCTGATAATCCAGATACCAGGTTGTGACAATGCCACTGTTGTTTTGGCTTACGGCCATTTGTGTTCCTTTGTATGCAGTTATTTGCGTTGGATCCGCTGCAGCAGCGCGGCAATATGCTGTTGCGCGGCATCGGTTTGCAGCGACTGAAACTGCTGGCGAAACTCAAAAGCCACAGCGTCGTCCTGCCGGTAGCAGCTGCGTAACTGCAACATCGAGGTTTTGGTCTGGCGCACCAGCGCGGTCGGTATCGTCGCCAAATGGGCACACAGTTGTTTGGCGCGGGTCAGCAACACTTCTTCATCGACCAGATCAACGACAAAGCCCTGCGCCAGGGCTTGCTGCGCTGACAACCGCTCACCGGCGAAAATCATCGCCGCGGCCTGCTGCCAGCCGACCAGTTGCGGTAATAACCAGGTGTGACCACCACCGGGGTGGATCGCCAGATTAAAAAACCGGCTTTCAAACCAGGCTTCGGGACTCGCCAGCCGAATATCACAGGCCATCGCCAGATTCATGCCGGCGCCCAATGCAGGCCCATTCACCAGCGCGATGGTAAATAGCGGGCTATGCGCCACTGACGTAAAAGCCGAATAAATCTGCTGCAGCTCTTCGCCATCGCCTTGTGCAGCCTGTTGCAGCGCCGTCAAATCGGCGCCGGAGCAAAAAGCACCGTCGCGCCCCGTCACCGCTAAGGCTTTGACCGCCGGGTTGTCCAGCAAACCTTCCACCGCTTTGGCGATTTCCAGCGCAGACGCCGGCGTTAGCAAGTTGCGTTTTTCGCTGCTGACTAATGTCAGTACAGCCAGATGATCGATGATTTCTAAAGTATAAGCAGCCATCAGTATCCTCTTGTGCGGTCGACCTGGTTGACCATCGGCAGGCCAGCCTGCACCCGGCGGTAGTTTTCGGCAATTTGTGCCACAGCAGTATCAGCATTGGTCACTGCCGAAATATGCGGTGTCAGCAGCACACCGGGCGCATTCCAGAACGGATGCGCCGCCGGCAATGGTTCAGTACGGAACACATCCAGGCAAGCCGCGGCAAGCTGGCCACTGCGCAACGCCGCGAGCAACGCCTCGTCATCCACAATAGCACCACGCGCGACGTTGATCAGAATAGCGCCGGTTTTGAGCTGCTGAAGCCGCGCCTCATTCAGCAGATTTTCTGTCGCCGGCGTGAGTGGCAACAAACAAATCAGCACATCAGCCTCTTTTACGGCTGCAGCGAATTGCTCAGCGCCGGCAAAACATAACACGCCACTGATGTGGCGCTGACTGCCCGCCCAGCCGCTGACCTGATAACCCAAAGCGGCAAAATGCTGCGCTGCGGCCGCGCCCAGCTCCCCTAAGCCCAGCACACAAATCTGCTGAATTTTTCGTGGTGAACGCGGTTTCCACAGCTGTTGCTGCTGATTACTGCTGAATTCGTCAAACCGCAGCCGGTAATAATTCAGCACAGTATCCAGGTATTGCAACATCGACGCGGTCAGGTGCGGGTCGACAATGCGCGCCAGCGGCAAATTTGCGGGCAAGCTACTGTCTGACAGAATACTGTCTACGCCGGCGCCAAACGATTGCAACGCCTTCAGATTCGGTAACGCCGCCACCACGCCGGCCGGCTGTTTCCACAATACGGCAAAATCCACCGCAGCCGGATTTTGCAGCTGCGGCCAGACTTCAATTGCTACGTCCGGCAATTGTTGCGCCAGCGCGGCAACCACGCCATCTAGTTTTCGGTCCGGGATAATCAGCGCAATGCTCATGGCGGGCTCTGAGAAGACAAAAGGAATAGTTATTCTAAACAGCCCCGTCCCTGCCTGACCAGCCTTACCACAGACCAGCCGGTGGAAATTTCCGCAAATTGCCATAATTCTGTGACCAGACTGTCATACAGCCTGCTTAGCCTTGGCGTCATACCGAATGACCCGGCACCGAGGCAAGCATGTTAAATGTGGAACAAGTCGTTGAGCGGCATCTGCCGCAACTGAATAACAACAGCTGGCTGGCCAAACCGGTCAAAGGCGCGCTGAAACATTTGCTGCATGAAGACGAGTTTCAGCGCTTTGCCGCCCAATATCCACATTTATACGGCCTCGATTTTGTCGAGCAGGTGCTGGATTATTTTTCCTTTCGCTGTCAGGTGCGCGACAACGAGTTAGAACGCATTCCGGCGGCCGGTCGTGTGGTGATTATTGCCAACCACCCGATAGGTTCATTGGATGGTCTGGCGCTGATTAAGTTAGTCAGCGATATCCGCCCTGATGTCAAAGTAGTTGCCAATCAATTACTTGGCAGCATTGGCCCGCTGCGGGATTTGTTGTTGCCGGTCAATAACATGCAAGGCAATACCGACCGGCGGCTGTTGGATAATATTGGCGCGCATCTGGCAGCAGAAGGCGCGGTGATTTTATTTCCGGCCGGAGAAGTGTCCCGGCTCAAACCCAATGGCGTCCGTGACGGCAAATGGCAAGGTGGTTTTTTGCGTTTTGCCCGGGCGGCCAAAGCGCCAGTGCTGCCGATTTATATCGATGCGCGCAATTCACTGCTGTTTTATGGCGCGTCGATGCTCTACAAGCCGCTGTCGACCATGCTGCTGGTGCAGGAAATGTTTAAGCAAAAACATAAACATATGGGCCTGCGCATCGGCGATATGATCCCGTACGACAGCTTTGCCCAGCCGCTGCTCGACCATAAAACCATGGTCAAAGTGTTTAAAAAACATTTGTATCGCCTGGCCAAAGACAAAGCGCCGCTATTAAAAACCCAGTCCGCTATCGCCCATCCGGAAGACCGTCTGGTGCTGAAAAAAGCCATCAGTCAGTGCCCGCGTCTGGGTGAAACCGCTGACGGCAAACAAATTTATCTGTATCAGCCGGAACCCAGTTCGGTGTTGTTACGTGAGATTGGCCGGCTGCGCGAAATTGCCTTTCGGGCGGTCGGTGAAGGCAGCGGCAAACGCCGTGATACCGACAAATACGACAGTTATTACCAGCAGCTGATTTTATGGGACAACGACGAACTGGAAATTGTCGGTGCTTACCGCTTTGCTGAAGTCGCCACAGTCGTGGCAGAACATGGCCCACAAGGCCTGTACACGGCGTCCCTGTTCCAGTTCAGCGCACAACTGCAGCCAGTGCTGGCGCAAGGGCTGGAACTTGGCCGCAGTTTTGTTCAGCCGAAATACTGGGGCAAACGTAGTCTGGATTATCTGTGGTACGGCATCGGGGCTTATTTAAAACAGCGGCCGCATATTCGTTATTTATTCGGCGGCGTCAGTCTGTCGAACAGCTACCCAAAAGCGGCGCGTGATTTGCTGGTGTATTTTTACACGTTATATTTCAGCCCGGAAGACGACAGCGCCTTACCTAACCGGCCTTATGCGCTTGATATCACCACCATGCAGCAGCTGCAGCAACATTTTAGCGGTGACAATTACCCCGAAGATTTTGTCCAGCTTAAACACTTGCTGGCCAATATGGGTCTGGCGGTACCCACTTTATATAAACAATACAGCGAACTGGCCGAACCCGGTGGCGTGCAGTTTTTATCTTTTGGGGTAGACCCGGAGTTTGCTGATTGCATCGATGGGCTGGTACTGGTGGATATCAATAAAATTAAAGCGGCAAAACGGGCGAGGTATCTGGGCGAAGAGTCATAGCCACCGCACCGGCAACAGGTAGGGGCGGGTGTTACACCCGCCCGCTGCCCAACAACTTAAATCTGCGGCTGCTTAATCTTCGAGCCAACCAGACCGTAATAACAGATATAGACGTAACAAAATACCGGCACGATAAAGCTCAGCTGTAAGCCGATGCTGTCTGCCAACACCGCCTGTAACACCGGCACTAAAGCGCCGCCAACAATAGCTGCACAGAGCACACCACTGCCGTTACTGGTGAAACGGCCAAGGCCTGTCACCGCCAGACTGAAAATAGTCGGGAACATAATGGAGTTAAACAGGCCAACCGCCAGCAAAGACCACATGGCCACAGCGCCACTGCTGACGATAGCGACAATCACTAAAGCCGCCGCTGCCACCGCGGTAAATGCCAGCACTTTGCCGGCCGGAACTTTTTGCATCACGGCAGCGCCGATAAACCGGCCCACCATTGCGCCGCCCCAGTAATAACTTAAGTAGGCCGCAGCTTGCGCTTCCGGCATGCCGGCAATATGCGGCTCACCCAAAAAGTTGACCAGATAACTGCCAATCGACACTTCGCCGCCAACATAAACAAAAATGCCCAGTGCGCCGAGCACCAGATGGCTGTATTGCCAGGCCGAACCCGGATCAGCATTTACTTTTTCGTCAACATGATGCTCTGACACTGTCGGCAGATTTAATTTGGCAAACACCGCAGCCAGCACTATCAAAGCACCAGCCAGCAGCAAATACGGGATTTGCACCGCTTGCGCTTCCTGCAGTTTATGTTCTGCAGTGCCAGCCGCCGCCGTAACGGCCCCCATAATCATCAGACCGCCAAACCAGGGTGCAATAGTAGTACCGAGCGAGTTAAACGCCTGGGTCATCGACAACCGGCTGGATGCCGTTTCGGCACGGCCCAGCGCAGTGACATAAGGGTTCGCCGCCACCTGTAAAATGGTGATGCCGGCCGCCAGCACAAATAAAGCGCCCAGAAACAGACCATAGGTCTGAGTGGCTGCCGCCGGATAAAACAACACACAACCACTGGCCGCAATCAACAGGCCAATCACAATGCCACGTTGATATCCGGCGCGGCGCACCAGCAAACCGGCCGGCAGCGACACCAGGAAATAAGCGCCAAAGAAACAGAACTGAATTAAAGATGCCTGGGTGTAACTCAGGTCAAACACATTTTTCAGATGCGGGATCAAAATGTCGTTCAGACAAGTGATAAAACCCCAGATAAAAAACAAAAACGTCAGGCTGGTCAGGGCAAATCCATGATTCTGCCCGCTGGCGTCCGTGGTATAGGTATCGCCGGATGGTGTGGTTACTGACATACAATTTCTCTTGTTATGGAAAAGTCTATCCTGTGCGTGACTCAACCGGCCATTGCAGTCTCTCCCCTCTGTCAGTCACGACTGACAAAGCCTGCGGCCTGATTAAGCTGTTTGTACTATACGCATCAATATCCGGCTTGCAAACACCCCAATACTGCCATACGTATGTAAGTTTCCAACATTTTGTCGAATTCGTACCTATTTATCCCAGCAACGCTACCACTTCAGCAAAGTTTGTTTTACATCAAACTTTGGCGCTGCAAAGCCGCTTGTAGCGGCAAAAGCTTGATCCAGACCAAAGTTTTACCCGTCCGGAAGCGCACAATGCACGCAGTTAACAAGACCTGTGTCTCTGAAGGAAAATAACATGAACACCAAACTGAACCTGCTTGCACTCGCCCTGGCTGGCTTTACAACTGCCGCTTCTGCCAACATCTCCGTGAACGTCGGTGCTATCACAGTGGCGCCAAATGACAGCAGCAGCTCATTAAATGTGGTCGAGAAAGTAGCCGGGCTGCCAACAGGCTCCACTGCGGTTGGCGTCAACAGTAACTCACAACTGGGTTTAACCATCGACTATAAAATCAATCAGAACTGGACGGCAGAACTGATTGCGGCCACTCCATTTAGCCACGACATCGAAGTCGAAGGCTCTGCGATTGACGGTCTGGACATTGGTAAAACCAAACACCTGCCACCCACTTTAGTGGCGCAGTATCACTTTGACGTCGGTAACAGCAACTTTGACCCATTCGTTGGTGTTGGTCTGAACTACACCAAATTCTTTGATGAGTCTGCATCAGGTGCGTTAAAAACCACACTGCAGGCGCTGAAAGTGACCACAGCATCTGATGATGTCGACCTGAAGTTAAAAGCGAGCTGGGGCCTGGCGCTGCAAGCCGGTTTTAACTACAAACTGAGCGACAACTGGGGCGCCCACTTTGCAGTCAGCAAAATGGATATCGACACTACTGGCGAAGTCCGCGTCAATGACAACGTGATCCAAAGCGTCGACGTACAAATCGACCCATGGGTTTACATGGTTGGCGTGCGCTGGAGCATGTAAAAGATTTGACCTGCGGCAAACAGGTCAAACCGCCGGCAGGCAGCCGGTGTAGCAGCACGGACGGTGCAGAATAAGGGGGAACAAAACAGCGGCTTTGCCGCTGTTTTTATTCATGTCTGCTGCAGAGCGAGAAATCGTATTATAAAAAATACCCTTGTCGACTCCAACAAGTCGCCAATACGTTCTCAGAAACGCTACCTAATAAGCATTCAGGCAACCTGTTGTTGCGCCAGTGCTTCTAAATCAATGACTCGGTCTGCGGCCGCAATAGTTTCTGGCCGATGAGCAATGATAAGCCGGGTAATATTGAGCTGGTGAATTGCCCGATTCACTGCTGCTTCTGTTTGTGTATCTAAATGACTGGTCGCCTCATCCATTAACAAAATTTTTGGCCGCCGATACAATGCCCGCGCCAGCAAAATGCGTTGTTTCTGGCCACCGGATAAAGTCGAGCCCATATCTCCAATCAAAGTGGCGTATTTCATTGGCATCCGTTCAATATCTTCAGCGATCGCCGCCATCCGTGCGCATTGCTGTAACCAGGTATCATCGATTTGTTCGGCGAAAAAACAGATATTGTCGCGAATAGAACCAGATAACAGCTGGTCATCCTGCATAACACTGGCTATTTGTGCACGAAAATGCCGCTGGTCCAGCTCGGTACTTGGCAGCCCGTCAATTAGTACACGACCGCTACTTGGTTGCAACAAACCGAGAATTAACTTGAGCAAGGTGGTTTTGCCATAGCCTGAAGGTCCTGTCAAAGCAACCGATTCACCTGCGCGGATCTGAAAGTTCAACTGGTTAATCACCAGTGGCGCGTTGTCGCTGTAGCGAAAACTTAATTGCTGCACCGCCAAAGCACCTTGCACCTCATGCCGGGCTTTGCCTTCACCAGACAGAACTTCTGCCGGCGTCAGAGCTATATCGGCCAGCCGTTCAAAGTGCAGACTTAACATCCGGAACTGGATAAGCTTGTCGACCAACCGCACTGAGCGTTCAATAAACTGGCCTTTATAAGCAAGAAACGCAAACAACATACCGGTGCTAAAACCACCATCCAGTACCGCTCTGGCTCCCAGATACACCACCAGGATATTTTCCAGACCACTGATCAGTTTATTGCTGAGCTGATAACTGATGTTAAACATGCCAATGCGAATATCCTGATTCGTCACATCAACATAGAGTTGTTGCCAGTTACTCTCCCGATTAGTTTCGGCGCCAAACAATTTCACGGTCTGCATGGCCCGCAGGGTCTCGATTTGGTGACTGTGCTCTTTCGCAATTGCCAGGATCTGGTTTTCAGTGGCCTCACGGTATTTTGGGTAGAGCATCAGTCTGACCAGCATATAGAGTAACAAGGCTGCACACACCACAAGCGCCAGTGTGCTGCTGTACCAAAACAATACAAACAGAATTGTCAGTGCCATGAAGCCGTCTATCACAGCCTCTAACAAGCCATTGACCAGCATCTCTTTGACATGCCCCAGTGAACCAAACCGCGATAACACATCGCCAATATGGCGTTTTTCAAAAAAACTGAGCGGCAGGCGCACTAAATGGTGGAACATATTGGCGGCCATTTGCAAATTAAGCGCACTACCCAAATGCAAGATAACGAAACTTCGCAGCACTGTAGTGGCACCGTCAAACAGCAACAACAAACCAAATCCAATCGCCAGCACAATCAGCAGTTGCTGGTCACCGCTTAGCAACACGTCATCGACAACCACTTGAATATAATAAGGTGTGGCTAAGGTAAAGATTTGCAGCAATACAGTGAGTACCAGCAACACTGATAAAGAGCGTTTTAAGCCAGTGACACTGCTGAGAAAATCACGAAAGCCCAACCGTTCTCCCTGAGCTTTTTGCTGGAAACTACTCGTAGGCAGCAGCTCCAGCGCGATACCGGTAAAATGATCCGACACCTGACTTAACGGCATCTTCAGTCGTCCGCGCGCGGGGTCAACAATAACGCATTGACCCGCTTTTACTTGCTCTAACACAACAAAATGATTCATGTCCCAATGCAAAACAGCGGGCAGTTGCAACTGGGCAAGCTGTTCAAGTTCAATCCGCAGTGGCCGGCCACTCAAATGTAAATGCTCGGCAAAATTGATCAGGTCAAGTAAAGTCGCCCCTTGCAAGGACAGGTTAAACTGGGTGCGAAGTTCAGTGAGACTGGCGCGAAATCCATAAAAACCAGCCACCATCGCCAGACAAGCCAAACCACATTCGGCAGCCTCGGTCTGCTGGATCACCGGCAGCTTTTTATGCGAAAAGAACTGGAGTTGTCCGACTAAAGAATGCATCAGATTTGTCCTCGTAAACTATACACAGGGTCAAATAACCACTGCATTAAACTGCGTTTTTCCGTGACTAAATCTGCCTCCAGCGTCATGCCGGCTTTCAGCGGCAGCGCTTTCTGATAAGCCAGTACCGTTTGCGATGGCAGCTTCACCCGTACACGAAAACTAGGACCAGGTAAGGCTAACTCAGGCAAATCAGTGGGTAACAACACAGTATCGCTGATATCAACGACGGTCCCGGTAAAAATACCAAATCGCTGGTAGGGATAAGCGTGGTAACGCAGCCGGGCTTCCTGTCCGGTAGCGACAAAACCAATGGCTGCAGTCGGCAGATACAAAACCGCCTCAAGCTGAGGATTTTCCGGGAGCAGGCTCAATGCCAACTGACCGTCGCTGACCTGCTGGCCTGCTTTAAGCTGCAAAGTGCTGACCGTTCCGGCCACTGACGCTATCAACACGCTCTTTTGCTGATGCGATAACTCAGCCAGCCGGCTTTGTTGTTGCGCGACCTGTTGTTCCAACGCGGCGAGCGCCTGCTTGTGCTGCGACGGTAAGCTAGCCTGCAGATTTTGCTGGCTCGACAACTGTTGCTGTAATTGCAACAATTGAGAGCGCATCGATTTGTCTTGCTGTTGTAACGCAAGTAATTGGTCTTGTTGGCGGTTTAACTCAAGTTCTGAAATAAACCCTGAACCGGACAGTGTTTGCAATCTGCTGAGTTGCTCATTATTCAGCGCCTGGCGTTCGGCCAACGTTTTTTGTTCCGATTTCAATTCTTCAACTTGCAACTCAAGACTGTGTATTTCACTGGCAACTTGTTGCAATGCCAGTTGCTGTTGAGCTTTTAATTGTTGTTGCTCACTATGCAATTGCTGCAGAACCTTTTCTGCCTGCGCTAACAATGTCGCGGACAATTCTGTTTGTTGCTGACCAAAACGCTGACTGATGATTTCGGCCAGTGGTGCACCAGCAGCGACCATCTGACCATCCTGTACCAGCAACCGGCTGACCATGCCATTTCCTTGCACCTGTACCCGAATCACGCCTGACGTCGGCTGCAACACACCCCGAACCTGCTGCTTGCGGCTGTACTCACCGCTAATCAGAAAAAACAACCCTGTCACGACAATAAAGAGCAAAAGCAACGTCAACCAACGGACAGGTGCTGGCTGTATCAGATTGATAGCTCCAGTCAGCCGCTGGTGCTTTTTTTGAAGAACTTCCAAACGAAAAAGGGGTTTGTCCATGGCGGTCTTGTTTCACACTATCTAAATTCGGAACAATGAATTTGCGACAACAATGAGTTATTTATGTCGCAGTACGAGTCGAAACCGGTGGCAATATGCTCACTGATCAGCTGCAATCTGTATGCTTGCACAATAAATGTGACAATCCAAGACTTATAGCGGTCAGGAAAAAAACAAAAATCACTACAAGCTACTTTGTAATTTAATCAGCTGCCGGGCAAACGCTTTGCTGATATTGCCATCCATAATTTCATCGTGGAGTCCCCAGATGCCTTCAGGATTCACCTCAAGGAATACAAACTGGCCATTCACATCTTCAATCAAATCATAACATCCTGAAAACAAACCAACCATTTCAGAGTAACTTCTGATTTTGTCTTCAACCTGCTGTGGCAATTTACATGGCATATAATCCACCATCATACCGCCAACCCGATAATCAATGTGCATAACAGGATGTTGAAATGGGTCGATCCGAAAAGAAAAAAACTCTCCATTGACATACACACAACGATACTCATATTTCTTGTTTATTCTCTCTTGAATAAGCACAGGAAATGGCTCAACATTTCTTTCCAGGTTATCCTGAAGATACTCAAGGTCAACCAGACTTGTCATGATAAAGTCCTGAACAACACCTTCACTTTTAACTATAGGGATATACGGCTCTCCTATCGCTTTAGTAATAAATGAATTTTGATCCTGCATCCAATTATGAATATCCTTCAGTGAATTAGATACGATAGTTCGAGGAATAACAAATCCGCATTTCTTAGCATTAAAGAGTTGTAAGGATTTCCTGTTCGCCAAAAAATCAAGCTTAGGATCGTTGTGCATACATGAAGAAAACAAAGAGATAAAGTTTAAATATGATTCTTTCCTAAAAAATTGCTTAATATACTCATCAGCCCACTCTTCAGTATCTCCAAATCTTCTATAAAGAAATTTAGTACACCGCCAAATCACCGAACTTTGACAAAAATCCATCCCGTGATAGTTAAAATGAATTTCCTTGCAATTATCTATCTGAAAATTTAACGACAAACCGGATGAAAAATCAATTATTGGGGCATCATAGCCTTGCTTGGCAAGCGCCTCTTTCACATAAACAACCTGCTCGACATCTTCACTACCAAAAATAGCAATCATTCTTGCATACCACCTACAGCAATCTGCCCCAACTTTATTATTTTTTTGTCTCTCTCGACCTCAAGTCGATATCGACCAACAGGCAAGAACAAATCGTTTATATCTTCAGCTTCTGCAATAAACTGATCAATAGGGACTGCATTATTCCCATGATGTAAATTCACAGCCCTAACTAGTACCGGCCTTTTATCGCCAATAATATTTTTATCTATTTTAATTCTGTGACGCTCTTTTTTAATCCAATCCGGCCTGCCGTTTGAATACTTGTAAAATGGATGAAATACAACAATGTCAGCATCACCTTGATAATTTAGTGGCCGCAGCCAGTCTGAATTATTCAACTTAAATACCGATGGTGCGTCAACGGAAAACTTTTCATCTATATAATCAAGCACATAGTCGTTTTGAAGATTATCTTCAATGTAAGTACCTGCAACCTGATCAACAGTAAATGGGATAATGCCTGTTTTTTTTATAAAATGATTTGCCATCCACTGAATGCCATTTTCCGATGGCTGTTTTTGTATGTGTGAATAACCGGCATAAACAAGCAACTTCATATCTGGGGCGGAATCAAGAATATTTTTTAAATTTTCCGCTTGTTTCTCTTCTCTTTCTTCAATGCTTTTCGTTTCATACGCTTCGTATGAATGAAGTGTATACCCCAACTTGATACTTTCATTAATCAAATAAGCAAATGCCGGATCAGCCGTATAGATACCCGCAACTGGGTTTGAGTAAGTTGAATATCCCTGGCGTTGTGTCGCCGTGGCTTGCGATAAACCTTCCATGGCAAAATGAGTAAACCCTTCGGACCTCAATTTCCTGGCAAGGTCTAATGCAAATAATCTATGGAATGATTGATGATGTGACTCGTTAACCATCACTACACGACGTCCCTTGCTTAACTCAGCAATTGTTGTTACTGCGTCATAAGCAGAAATGTCATGATTTATCTGCTTCTTAGTGCTATTTGGAGCTATTTCAGCTGATGGGTTTATTATCATGTCAGATTTGTCATTCATGCCGACAAAAGAATATAAAATTGATCGTTCATATTCAGACCACTCGCCTTTATCTCCCGCTAAGCACTGGATCGCGGCCAAGATCAATCCACTTCGGGTGTATGTCTCACAATTTTCTGCATTTGATGAAAATGAGAAAAACAAAATAAAAATCAAAAAATACTTCATGAAGTTCTCATCATCACTGCCAATAAAACACCTAAAACAATAGCCACATCTTGTGCGGCTATTCTAGTGAACTACAAACTAATTTATATTACGAGGCGTCTAAGGTCGGCTCGCTCACTTTCCCTTTTTCAATTTTAAAAGTAAGCTGGCAAGCGCCACCTGATACTTTCTTTGACAACTCAGTGTCCAGTTCGAAAAATGAATCGACTTCTTTCGCTTGATTTTTTGACGACTTAATCATAATGCTTGTCATATCCACCTCACGCTGCATCGACAGAATATGAGGTAGTATCACCATTGGTTGTTTTTGTAACTTTTTTACCTTTACAACCGCAAGAACCACCACTAATCAACTTTAACAGTTCAGTGTTTTTTGAAAGATCAATCCGATTCTCAATGCTTGATTTCAATAAAATAGACATAAAATAAACTCCTTTTGACTGAAAAACACAAACCATCTTATCCGCTGGTTTGTCGCTATATTTGCTTGTACTGTCGCTTCCAAGCCAATCAATGGAATCATGCCTAATCAGAAATTTACACCAAAAAACCATATAAATAACATATTTGTCACTTATTTATCACTTAAATCGCGCTTCATCATGGCTCTTTTTTCACACTGAACCCGATGTTGCATTCCCGCAACCTCAAAACGGCAGTTCAGATTTCTGTCATTGCCAGCGAGTCGACATAACTACCACATCAGGGATCTAACAACTTCTCGCGTGCAATGATGTGCTGCCCTGTGTGGCCAGAAGTGATGTTTTTATAAAAACTGTGACGCGAAAGTGCTCTGAAGATTGGACATGACGAAAAGTATCGTGACATCTGCAGTGCGTTACCCAGCCTCTTCCAGTGTTACTGCATTTTTTCGCAGTACAAGCCGGCGAAGCTGATGATAGAACCTTTAGACGCGGGTAAATGCATCGCCAGTCATTGCTCCTGCATTTGCGGCGTAACCGCAGTTCCATGGGCATAAAAAAATCCCCCGGTATCAGCGGGGGATCTTAAGAGCAGTCAGAGATTGTCAGTCATCTGCCAAATGTTAAGGCGTCACGTCAACAATTAACCTAACCAGACCCGCGCATTACGGAACATGCGCAGCCATGGGCTGTCTTCCTGCCACTCGTCCGGGTGCCAGCTGTTGCTCACGGCGCGGAACACCCGCTCCGGATGCGGCATCATGATAGTGACGCGACCGTCTGTGGTGGTCAGTGCCGTAATGCCGTTGGCTGAGCCATTCGGGTTAGCCGGATACTGCGTGGTGACCTGGCCATAGTTGTCAACAAAACGCAGCGCGATAGTGCCGCTTTGCTCCGCCGCAGCTAAGGCTTGCGCGCTTGCGAACTCGGTATGGCCTTCACCGTGTGATACCGCGATTGGCATGCGCGAACCGGCCATGCCAGCAAACAGCAGTGACGGGTTTTGCTGCACTTCAACCAGGCTGAAGCGTGCTTCAAACCGCTCTGATTTGTTGCGGACAAAACGTGGCCATAAATCTGCGCCAGGGATCAGCGATTTCAGGTTCGACACCATCTGACAGCCGTTACAAACGCCGAGTGTGAAGGTCGACTCACGCTCGAAGAACTGGCTGAATTCACGCCGCGCCTGCTCGTTAAACAGAATCGATTTAGCCCAGCCTTCACCAGCGCCTAACACGTCGCCGTAGCTAAAACCGCCACAAGCCACTAAGCCGTTAAACTCTTCCAGGCTACGACGGCCACTCAGGATATCGCTCATATGCACATCGACCGCAGTGAAACCAGCCCGGTTAAAGGCGGCCGCCATTTCGACGTGTGAGTTGACGCCCTGCTCACGCAGCACGGCCACTTTCGGCTTGGCACCTTTGAGGATATAAGGTGCAGCCACGTCTTCGTTCAGGTCAAAACTCAGTTTGACGTTCAGGCCCGGGTCTTGCTGGTCCGCTTTGGCGGCATGTTCCTGTGCGGCACAGGCCGGATTGTCACGGCGTGCCTGCATCTGATAAGTGGTTTCCGCCCAGATACAACGCAGACGGGTGCGGCTGTCGCTGTAAATCACAGCGTCGCCACGGCGTACTGTTAATTCGTCGCTGTTGCTGACGGCACCCAGCACATAGCTGTTGGCAGCGAGATTGTGTTTCGCCAGCACTTGCTGCACATAAGCCAGTTCACTGTCAGCAACCTGAATGACAGCACCGAGCTCTTCATTGAACAGCACAGCCAGATTGTCATTCCCTAAAGCGCTGACATCGACATTCCAGCCGGCTTTACCGGCGAAAGCCATTTCCGCCAGCGTCACCAGTAAACCACCGTCTGAGCGGTCATGGTAGGCCAGCAGTTTTTGCTCGTGGGTTAACTGCTGCATCGCGTGGAAGAAATTCGCCAGCAGTTCTGGTGAAGCGAGGTCTGGCGTGGTTTGACCCAGCTGTTTGTAAACCTGGGCCAGACAAGAAGCACCTAAGCGGTTTTCGCCCTGACCTAAATCAATCAGCAGTAAAGAGCTTGCGCCTTTGTCAGTGCGCAGCTGTGGCGTCACAGTTTTACGCACATCTTCAACGCGGGCAAAAGCGGTGATCACCAGTGACATCGGCGCTGTGACAGCTTTATCTTCGCCATTGTCCTGCCATTTGGTTTTCATCGACATCGAGTCTTTACCGACCGGAATGGTGATACCCAGCGCCGGACACAGCTCTTCGCCGATGGCTTTAACCGCCTGGTACAGACCCGCGTCTTCGCCCGGGTGACCGGCTGCGGCCATCCAGTTGGCGGATAATTTAATGCGTTTTAAATCGCCGATATCAGTCGCGGCGATGTTGGTGATGGCTTCTGCCACCGCTAAACGGGCTGACGCGCCGAAGTCTAACAGCGCAACCGGCGTACGCTCGCCCATCGACATGGCTTCGCCATGATAAGTATCCAATGCCGCTGTCGTGACAGCACAGTTCGCCACTGGTACCTGCCAAGGGCCAACCATCTGATCCCGAGCCACCATGCCGGTGACAGTGCGGTCGCCGATGCTGATGAGGAACGTCTTTTCAGCAATAGTTGGTAAACGTAACAAGCGCTCCGTAGCGTCTTTGATGCTGACACCAGCCAGGTCCAGCGCTTTGCCGCTGCTTTGCTTAGAAGCGACATCGCGGTGCATTTTTGGCGCTTTGCCGAGTAACACTGACAATGGCAGGTCGATGGGCGTATTGCCAAAATGGGTGTCAGACAGCGTCAGATGCTGTTCGGCGGTCGCTTCACCGACCACAGCATAAGGCGCGCGCTCACGTTTACAGATTTGTTCAAACACCGGCATTTTGTCGGCTGGAATGGCCATCACGTAACGTTCTTGTGATTCGTTACACCAAATTTCCAGCGGTGACATGCCTGGTTCGTCGTTTGGCACATTGCGCAGTTCAAACTTACCACCGACGCCACCGTCGTTGACCAGCTCCGGGAATGCATTGGATAAACCACCAGCGCCGACGTCGTGGATAAACACAATCGGGTTGTCCGCGCCTAATTGCCAGCAGCGGTCGATCACTTCCTGACAACGGCGTTCGATTTCCGGGTTTTCGCGCTGCACTGACGCGAAATCCAAATCTTCAGCTGATTGACCAGACGCCATCGAAGAGGCTGCGCCGCCACCGAGGCCGATGTTCATCGCCGGGCCGCCGAGCACCACTAACTTGGCACCGACCGGTAAATCGCCTTTTTGTACGTGTTCAGCGCGGATATTGCCTAGGCCACCGGCGATCATAATAGGTTTGTGGTAACCACGAATTTCGTCACCGTTATGACTTGGCACTTGTTCTTCGTACGTGCGGAAATAACCAAGGATATTGGGCCGGCCGAATTCGTTGTTAAATGCCGCGCCGCCGAGCGGGCCTTCGGTCATGATATCCAGCGCCGACACGATGCGGCCCGGCTTGCCAAAATCGGTTTCCCATGGCTGTTCAAAGCCCGGAATACGTAAGTTTGATACTGAAAAACCAACCAAACCCGCTTTTGGTTTGGAACCAACACCGGTCGCGCCTTCGTCGCGAATTTCACCACCAGAACCTGTCGCAGCGCCCGGAAATGGTGAAATGGCAGTTGGGTGGTTGTGGGTTTCGACTTTCATCAGCACATGAATATCTTCATGGTGGTACTGATATTCCTGCGTGTCTGGTGTTGGGAAGAACCGGCCGGCTTTAGAGCCTTCCATCACCGCTGCGTTGTCTTTGTAGGCTGACAACACATGGTCCGGCGTCTTTTCCATGGTGTTTTTGATCATTTTAAACAGCGACTTTGGCTGTTTCTCGCCGTCGATGGTCCAGTCGGCGTTAAAGATTTTGTGACGGCAGTGCTCAGAGTTGGCCTGCGCAAACATATAAAGTTCGATGTCGTTTGGATTACGGCCAAGTGCAGTGAAGTTGCTGAACAGATAATCGATTTCATCGTCAGCTAAAGCCAGACCCATGCGAATATTGGCTTCAACCAAGGCTTCACGGCCACCGCTCAGAATATCGACTGAAGATAATGGCGCCGGTTCCGCTTTGCTAAACAGTGCGGCAGCTTGCTGCAGTTCAGTGAACACCACTTCCATCATACGGTCGTGCAGCAGTGCTGCCACTTGTTGCTGCTCTGTCGCCGTCAGTGCGCGTGTGGTGGTCAGGTAATACGCCACACCGCGCTCCAAACGCAGCACTTTGTTTAAGCCACAATTGTGGGCAATGTCGGTAGCTTTAGATGACCAGGGCGAAATAGTGCCCGGACGTGGCGTCACCAGCAATAACTGGCCGGCCGGCTGGTGCGTTGCCAGCGTTGGTCCGTAAGTCAGCAGTTTTTCCAGCGTGTTGTGCTCGTCAGCGCTCAGGCTGTTGCTCACATCGGCAAAATGCATAAATTCGGCGTAAACATCGCTGACAGGCAATTGGGCCTGGGCACACAGATCGATGATTTTCTGAACTCGGAACTCGGACAGTGCAGCTGCACCACGCAGGATTAACATAGATTTTTTTCCCGTGGGTTGGTCGTGGACGGAACCTTGAAATCGGCGCCGCATTATAAAGAAAAAAGCCGTCTTTGGGTATCAATAAAGCCGTTTGCCGGCCAGACCAGAGCAGCGCAGCAGCCGGCAGAACCACCGGCTTTGGCGGCAAAGCCTGACGTTTTGCACAAAATTTGATATAAATACCGGCTTCTGTGACCAAAGGTTGCCTGCGGATGCGATTTTTTCTGACTGTTTTGCTGTGGATTTTGCTGTTAACCGGTTGCACACCGGCGCCGGCACCTATGCACTTACATCAGATTTATCAAAGAGATAGCATTCGGGTTGGTATTTTAAACGGCCCGACCAGTTATTTTGTCGGCCCGGACGGCGCGACAGGTTATGAGTATGAGCTGGCGCAGGCGTTAGCCGATAAGCTGGGAGTGAAACTGCAGCTGGTCAGCGCTTTTCACATTGACGAACTGCTGGTGAAACTCAGTAATGGCGATATTGACCTGATTGCCAGTGGTTCCACTATCTCCGAAGCGCTGCAGCAAAAGTACCGGCTGGCGCCGGCTTATCAGCTGGCCGATGAAGTGCTGGTGTTTGGTCAGCTCAGCCGTAAACCCAAATCACTGCAGGATCTGGACCGGCCGATCGTGGTGCTCAAAGGCTCCAGTCAGGCCGAAACTTTGCTGGCGCTGAAAACCACCGAGCCGCAGCTGCAAATTGAACTGAACGACACCGACGACCCAACCGAACTACTGCAAAAAGTCGCTGAAGGCAAAATCGCTTACACGCTGGCCGACTCGCACATGCTGGCGATTAATCAGCGGTTTTATCCAAATTTAGGTGTGGCATTAACCTTAAAACGCCAGCAACCCGTCGCCTGGCTGTTGCCGAAAAATAGTGACGATTCGCTGTACGCGGTGCTGATTGAGTTTTTTGGCCGCAGTTACGAAGGTGCGGATTTACTGACGCTGGAAGACAAATATTTTGGCCATGTGCGGCGTTTTAACTATGCCGACACGCTGGATTACATCGAAGCCATCGACAAAACGCTGCCGCGCTATAAAAGCCTGTTTGAACAACATGCCGGCCCGCTGGACTGGCGCCTGCTGGCTGCACTCGCCTATCAGGAGTCGCGTTGGGACCCCAAAGCACGCAGTCCGCAAGGTGTGGTTGGTATGATGATGCTGACCGTCGATACCGCCAATCTGATGAAAGTCTCAAGCCGGGTCGATGCGGCGCAAAGTATCAGAGGCGGCAGCCGTTATCTGCAGCGCATGCTGGACCGCTTGCCGGCGCGCATTCCAATGCCGGACCGGCTCTGGTTTGCCTTAGCGGCTTACAACCTGGGCCTCAGCCATGTTGAAAGTGCGCGCTTATTAACGGAAAAAGATGGCGCCAACGCCGACAACTGGGCCGAAGTCAAACAACGGCTGCCACAATTGCGCCAACGCAAGTACTACCGCCACACCCGGACCGGTTATGCCCGCGGTGATATGGCGGTGTATTATGTCGAAAATATCCGCCGTTATTACGATACCTTGCTGTGGGTTGATGAACGTAAACAGGCCGAACAGGCACAAAAAGCGCCGTCACCGCAGGCTGGCGTGGCTACCGGCAACAGCGTAACCACAAAAGCCGCCGTGAAGCCCGGTGCCGATGCGAAAAAATCTGAACCAAAGCCCAACTGAGCCACTCGAACCATCTCCAGTGCCCGGCCTGCAGAGCTTGCCGGGCTCAGATGATTTGCCTATAGTGGCGGCATTCAGTGAAAGGAAAAGTGCATGTTAAGAAGAAAAAAACCTAAGTTGTTGCGAAAGCGCCGGCTGATGGATGTGGGCGCTTGTCGGCGCCGGGTCAAGCGTAATATGGCGGTGCTCAAACTGTTCCGGCGTCAACGTGAATACAATCAGCTCGCAACGTCGCCACTTTGCGCCGCAGTGGAAATTTGCGGCTGAGTTTCTGCAGGTAGTGCGCTGTTTTTCTGTTGTTTTAATGCTTTTTGCTCCGCCCGGCGTTTCTGGAAAAACCCAGACAACTGCGCTGCGCAGGCTTCCGCCAACACTCCACTTTGCACCTCAAGCTGATGATTCAGCTGCGGATGCCGCACCAGATCAACAACCGAACCGCAGGCACCAGCTTTTAAATCAGTCGCACCAAACACCAGCCGCTGTACCCGACTGTGCACTAAGGCGCCGGCGCACATAGCGCAAGGTTCCAGCGTGACATATAAAGTGCAGTCCGGCATACGGTAGTTTTGCAAGGCGCTGCCCGCCTGGCGGATCGCCTGAATTTCCGCGTGCGCGGTGGGGTCATGGCGGCAAATCGACAGATTCCAGCCCTCCCCCAACACCTGGCCGTCTTTAATTAAGACAGCGCCGACCGGAACTTCACCAGCCGCTTCGGCTCTGGCGGCCAGTTGCATGGCATATTGCATCCAATGAATATCTTGTTCTGTGCTGCTCACAATCAACCCCGTTGCCTGAAGCCCGGCATTTTAGCACAGCCCGTAGCGGCATCAGTCAAATTGACCAGATGTTGGTAAATTTGCTCATAGGGCATTTTCACCTCGCTGCAACTTGATTGTTTTATATAGAGTTTATTTGTGGCATAACTGTTGCCTGCCCAAACCATCAGGTCAAGAAAAATCGAAGGAGAACAACATGGGTGTATTTGATATCGGATTTGTCGCAGTGGTGGGTGCTTTCGCTTATGCCTTTTACGAGCAGCACACCAAAACCAAAGTAAAACTGGCGAACGCCAATCAGAATACTGACGATGTGCGGGCACAGCTCGAGCAGTTAAAACAACGGATAGCGACTTTGGAAGCCATAGTGACCGACAAGTCCTACACCCTGAAAGATGAAATCAACCGCTTGTAATTAGTGTCCCAAATCAACAGCAGCATCCGCTGCTGTTGTTGTTTCTGGCGCTGGCGCAAGCAGCGGCAACAACAGAATAAACCGGCAGCCGGCGCCGGCTTCACTTTCCACCGTCACTGTGCCGCCGAGCCTTGCCGTAACCAGATTAAACAGAATATGCAGGCCAAGCCCGGTGCCACCGTGCGCCCTTTTGGTGGTAAAAAACGGCTCAAATATTTTGTCCAGATGCTCAGGGGCAATACCACAGCCATTGTCAGCAAAGCTGATTTCACAATGCTCGGCGTCGGGCTGGCGCACCGCTAAATTCATCAGCCCGGCTTGGTCAGGTGCAAAAGCATGTAACAGACTATTTTGCGCCAACATCGTAATCACCTGGCTGAGGCTGCCGGGATAACTCTGCATGACCAAATCAACCGGACAGTCCACCACCAGCTGCAGAGGCCGGTTACGCCAGAGCGTTTTCAGGCTTTGCGCCACTTCAGCCAGAAAACTCTGCAGCTGGAACTGCCGCCGCTCGCCGCTGCTGCGATCGACCGAGACTTGTTTAAAGTTACTGATAAGATCAGCCGCACGTTGCAAATTACGCTCAATCAGCTCAGAGCTCTCGACCGCTGATTCGAGATATTGCGCTAACTCCTGTTTGCGCAGCTGTCCGGTGTTTAGCGTCTCTGCCAGCGCCGCTGTGCTTTCCCGCAGATAGCTGCTGCCGGTCAGCGCCACACCAAGTGGCGTATTGACCTCATGCGCGACGCCGGCGACCAATTGGCCCAGCGCCGCCATTTTCTCCGCCCTTACTAACTGACGCTGCGTCGACTGCAAATCAGTTAAAGTCCGCTCCACCGCCGTTTTTGCCTCGGACAACTGCTGGGTCCGGCTTGCCACTAAGGTCTCCAGTGCTTGCGCCTGTCGGCGTAAACGGCCGCTGCGCCAGTGATACCAGCGGTTGATTAGCAGCGCCAGTAACAGCAGATACAACAAGCCCGCCAGCAGACTGCGATACCAGGGTGGCGCAATGTGAAAAGTCAGCGGCCTCATCTGCTGCTCTGTGCCCCAGGCGTCCCTTGCCCGCACCTGTAAGCGATATCGCCCCTCCCACAAACTGTTGTAGCTGGCAAAAGCCGCCGCTGACCAATCAGACCAGCCCTGGTCAACCCCTTCCAGCAATACAGCATATTGGTTGTCGCCACGATAACTGGTGGCGGCGAATTCAAATCGGAGCTGATTCTGCGCAAAATTCAGTTGCAGGGGCGCATCATTTGGCGCCGGCAACAGGCGCTGATGACCATCCGTTGCCTCAATGCTACGCAGCAGTAGCTGAAAACCACGTGGCGGCATAGCATCCGGGGTCTGTTGCCAGCGATATAATTCATTGCCGCCCAACCATAAAGTGCCATCGGCTTCGAGCGTGAGGCCAGTTAACCGGCTGTGGCCAAACTCAGTCAGTGGCTGCCAGCGATAAGTACCCGAGTCCTCGCGTATCGCTAGCCCCACCTCACTGCGGCGTAACTGTTCATCCCGAGTTTCCAGCCAGACGCCACGATCTTCCGGCAATAAGCGCGAAATTTGCCGAGGACCTTCAGCAAACAGCTTGGCAAAGGCCGGATCCGGCAGCATTTTTGTCGCATCAGTGCTCAGCTGATACACCCCGGCTTCGCTTAATACCCGCAGCTCACCCTGCAGCAAAACCACCCGGTTATCACTCAAGCCAGGCAAACCTTCGGCCAGCTGATAGCGTCTGATAGTGGCCGGCCCCTGTAATACCTGCCCTGACGCATAATGCAGCTGCAACACACCGCTGTTGACGGTGCCAAACCACAGATCCGCCGGCCCGCTTTGCACCATACTGCGCACGTTATCCGGCACATCAGCAAGTTTGCCCAGAACCTGCCATTGCCCGTCGACAAAAGTTAATTGCACCACGCCTTCGCGCTGCCCGGCCAGCACTACTGACTGCGCAGCCGCGACCTGCAGAAAACAGGTCGTACTGTCGCTCAGAGCGACCTGCTGCGCCCCGTTACCGTCCAGCCGGTAGATGCCCTGATAATTGCCAATCAGTATCTCAGCGCCGACCTGTTCCAGCGCCCAGACCTGACCACTGATGCCTGTCACTTGTCTGAAGCCGGCCACCTGGCCCGGCTCCAGCTGATAAAGCCCCTGCGAAGTTCCAACATACAGCCGCTCGCCCATTCGCCGGCTGATATACACATTGCCTTGTAAATCCTGGCGCTGGTCAAACCGGCTCAGCGCACTGCCAAGCTGAATACGCGACAAACCAGTGTTGCCGCTGACCCAGAGCCCATGTTGATGATCGAGTCCAAGGTTGTACACTGTGTCATCGCGTAGCCCCCGCGCTTTGTTATAAAGCCCTACCCATTGCCCACGTGCATTCAGCAAATAAATACCGCCCTGTAACATGGCAAGCGCCAGGGCTCCATCGGGCAACAGCAGCACCTGGTACAGCAATTTTTGCTGCAAAATCGCATCGAGTTCCGTCTGCATCGCGCTAAATTGCTGGTCCCGGTATAGCCAGAAACCGGAACTGCGGCTCACCGCCAGCAGCCCGCCGGCATCCGGGTACGCCAGTAATGCCTGCAGCGGATCCGCGGCAAAACGCTCACCACCTGGTACCAGCTGCAACTGATTCTGTTGCAACGTCAGCAAACCAACGCCTTCAGCACGCAGATAAAATTGCTGATTGACGACATAACTGCGATGAAAACGTTGTGCGGCTTGCCAATGCTGCCATTGGCCATCAGCGCCGAGCCGGAACAAATATTTGTAGCTGGTGAAATAGACGCCTTCGGCGGTGACGTGCGTTTGCCAGACATCAGTGAAATCGCGCCGCTCAGCGGGTAACTGGTTAAGCAAAGACTGATATTGCAAGGTGCCGGTTGCGTCCGGCGCCAGATAACCCAGCTCACCCACACCACCAACATAAATGCGGCCGGAAACTTCATCCAGCGCCAGCGAGCGGACGATAGATTTATTCGGTAATACAATCAGTTGCCAGCGCAGACCATCAAACTGCAACACACCTTCGGTATTGCCGAAGTACAACAAACCGGCTTTATCCTGCACAAAAGCCCAGTTTTGCCCATGCGCCTGATAATCGTCAGCACTGAAAGTGCGAATTTCGGGTAAGCCCTGTTCCTGCCAGCGCGGCTCTGCGCCGAGCGAAACCGTTGTAGCCAACAGATAACACAGGCAACCAATCAGGGCCCGATAGATGAAGCGCGCAGCCATAGGGCCTCCGCAACTGGTGTTTCCGGCGAAGGTCCGTGCCGCATATAGTCCGACGGCACCACAGAGTATGGCGTCGCTGGTTAAGTGTGGGAAAAAAAGCTGAATTTGCCAGTGCAGAAACAAAAACAGCAGCCGAAGCTGCTGTTTTTAGTCAAATCGCCGGGTTTATTCCCACTCGATTGTCGCTGGTGGTTTGCCCGACACATCGTAAACCACGCGGCTGATACCGTTGATTTCATTGATGATGCGGTTCGACACATGACCCAGCAGCTCATACGGCAGGTGTGCCCAGTGCGCGGTCATAAAGTCTATGGTTTGTACTGCACGTAATGACACGACCCAGTCGTATTTACGGCCATCGCCCATCACACCAACCGATTTCACCGGCAGGAACACTACAAAGGCCTGGCTGACTTTGTCGTACCAGCCGCTATTACGCAGCTCTTCGATAAAAATCGCATCAGCGCGGCGCAGGATGTCGCAGTATTCTTTTTTCACTTCGCCCAGCACTCGTACGCCTAAACCTGGTCCTGGGAACGGGTGACGGTACAGCATGTCATACGGCAAACCCAGTGCCAGACCGACTTTGCGCACTTCGTCTTTAAACAACTCACGCAGCGGTTCGACCAGACCCATTTTCATATTTTCCGGCAGGCCACCAACGTTGTGGTGCGATTTGATCACATGGGCTTTGCCGGTTTTTGACGCCGCCGATTCAATCACGTCCGGATAAATAGTGCCCTGCGCCAGCCACTTGGCGTTTTGCAGCTTTTTCGCTTCTTCATCAAAGACTTCAACGAACACGCGGCCGATAATTTTACGTTTGGCTTCTGGTTCATCGACGCCATGTAAGGCTTCGAGGAAGCGCTGTTCGGCTTTGACGTGGATAATATTCAGGCCGAAGTGGTCGCCGAACATTTCCATCACCTGCGCACCTTCGTTTAAGCGCAGCAGGCCGTTGTCGACAAACACACAAGTCAGGTTCTTGCCGATAGCGCGGTGCAGCAGCATCGCTACCACTGACGAATCGACACCGCCAGACAGGCCTAAAATCACCTGATCATCGCCGATTTGTTTTTTCAGGCTAACAATAGCGTCATCAATGATCGACGCCGGCGTCCAGAGTTTTTCACAACCACAGATATCAACGACAAATTGTTCTAATAAGCGCATGCCCTGACGGGTGTGCGTCACTTCAGGGTGGAACTGCACACCGAAGAACTGGCGCGCTTCGTCGGCCATTGCCGCGTGCGGACAAGTTGGTGTGCGGGCAATAGTGACAAAACCATCTGGGATTTCAATGACTTTATCGCCATGACTCATCCAGACATCCAGTTGCGCCACGCCTTGTTCAGTCACATGGTCTTCAATGCCTTTGAGCAGTGCAGACGAAGACACCACATCAACCTGGGCATAACCAAATTCACGCTGATCAGAACTGGCCACTTTACCGCCCAGTTGTTCTGCCATGGTTTGCATGCCGTAACACACGCCCAATACCGGCACATTGGCTTCAAACACATATTGCGGCGCACGCGGTGAACCGGCTTCAGTCACACTTTCCGGACCGCCGGACAGGATAATACCAGTTGGATTAAATTCGGCGATTTGCTCCGCTGTGACATCCCAGGCCCAGAGTTCACAATAGACGCCAATTTCGCGGACGCGGCGCGCGATAAGTTGGGTGTACTGTGAACCGAAGTCGAGGATCAGAATTTTATGGAAATGAATATTTTTGCTCATATCAACCTTTGTGAGGTGCGGGGCTCAACAAGCCCGGAAAAAACCGCGCCGGCGTCAGAGGGTCTGAGGCCGGCGCTGCAATTTTTAACTGACGCGGTAGTTTGGCGCTTCTTTGGTGATTTGCACGTCATGCACGTGCGATTCACCCATACCAGCCGCCGTCACTTTGACAAACACTGGCTTGGTGCGCAGCTCGCCGATATTGGCGCAGCCGGTCAGACCCATTGATGAGCGCAGACCGCCCATTTGCTGGTGAATGATATTTTCAATCGGGCCTTTGTAAGCCACGCGGCCTTCGATGCCTTCCGGCACCAGTTTTTCCGCGTTGTTACTGCCCTGGAAATAACGGTCAGAAGAACCGTTGCGCTGCGCCATCGCGCCTAATGAGCCCATACCACGGTAAGATTTGTAATAACGGCCCTGATACAGTTCTACATCACCTGGCGCTTCTTCAGTACCGGCGAACATAGAACCGACCATCACACAATGCGCGCCGGCGACTAAGGCTTTAGACACGTCACCGGAGAAACGGATACCGCCGTCGGCGATGATACAAACGTCCAGGCCTTTGACGCCTTCAACTGCATCGGCAATCGCAGTAATTTGGGGTACACCACAACCTGTCACGATACGGGTAGTACAGATAGAGCCTGGGCCGATACCAACTTTCACAGCGTTAGCACCAGCTTCAGCTAAGGCTTTCGCGCCTTCAGCAGTCGCGACGTTACCGGCGACAATCTGTAAATCCGGGTACATAGCGCGGGTTTGTTTCACCCGGTCAAGCACGCCTTGTGAGTGGCCGTGTGAAGTGTCGATCAGCAGAATGTCGACGCCGGCTTCAACTAAAGCCGCGATGCGCTCGTCCGTGCCAGGGCCAACACCAACCGCAGCACCCACGCGTAACCGGCCAAATTCGTCTTTACAGGCATTTGGTTTACTGGCGGCTTTGTAGTAGTCACGCACTGTGATGAGGCCTTTGAGTTTAAAGGCATTGTCGACCACCAGCACTTTTTCAATGCGGTGTTTGTGCATCAGCGCTAAGGCGTTCTGGCGCGGTGAATCTTCGTGCACAGTGACCAGACGCTCACGTGGCGTCATCACTGAAGAGATCGGTGCCTGTGGATTGGTTTCGACGTTTAAATCACGGCCTGTGACGATACCGACCAGATTATGGTCAGCATCGACCACCGGGAAACCGGAGAAGCCATGTTGTTGTGACAGTTGCTGCACGTCGCGGATGGTTTGTTCCGGCCGCACTGTGACCGGATCAGACACTACACCACTTTCGTATTTTTTCACTTTACGAACGTTAGCAGCCTGCTCTTCGATGGTCATGTTTTTGTGGATAAAACCTAAACCACCTTCCTGCGCCAGCGCGATGGCTAAACGGGCTTCAGTGACGGTGTCCATTGACGCGGAAACCATCGGAATATTCAGGCTGATTTTGCTGGTCAGTTGAGTCCGCAGATCTGCGGTATGAGGTAGTACGGTG
Source organism: uncultured Chromatiaceae bacterium (assembly GCA_937978655.1). Lineage (GTDB taxonomy): Bacteria > Pseudomonadota > Gammaproteobacteria > Enterobacterales > Alteromonadaceae > Pararheinheimera. Next base: position 14,171 of record CALJUX010000023.1, on the reverse strand, counting down.
GAGTGCGCCGGTACAAGTAACACGTCGTCAAATGTAAGGGCTTCTTTGACTATCCTGAGCATTGCAACAATCTCGCTGTGGTGGTTAAAAATCGGGGAATGTTGCGGCGCTATTTTATCCGCAAAGCCGGTTTCAAACAACGCATTTTTTGTTTTTGTGGCTGTATTTGTGCTAGTTTAGCCGGATCACTTGTTACGCCTGCCTGCCATGAATCATTCACAAAATCCCGGCACAAACCCGGAGATCTATACAGTTTCGCGGCTAAACGCCGAAGTTCGCTTAACTCTGGAGCTGCAATTCCGCCAGCTCTGGCTCTGTGGTGAGATCTCCAATTTTGTCGCAGCCAGTTCCGGTCATTGGTATTTCTCATTAAAAGATAGCGCTGCGCAGGTTAAAGTCGCGATGTTTAAGCAGGCCAACCGCAACGCCGCTTTTATGCCGCGCAATGGTCAGCAGGTGCTGATCCGTGCCCGCATCAGTGTGTATGAACCCCGTGGTGAGTATCAGCTGCTGGTCGATTTTATCGAACCGGCCGGTGACGGTTTGTTACGCCAGCAATATGAAATGCTCAAAGCCAGGCTCAGTGCCGAAGGCTTGTTGGCGCCGGAGCGGAAAAAGCCGCTACCAGCTCAGGTGCGGCGGATTGGTGTTATTACCTCGCCAACCGGCGCGGCGGTGCGCGATATTCTGACCGTATTAGCCCGGCGCGCGCCGGCGCTCGAAGTGATTATTTATCCGGCCTTAGTGCAAGGTGCGCAGGCGGCACAGGATTTACAGGCGGCGCTGTCGCATGCCATCCGGCGTAATGAAGTCGACGTTCTGATCATTGGCCGTGGCGGCGGTTCGCTGGAAGATTTGTATTGTTTTAACGATGAAGCGCTGGCGCGGCAAATCGCCCATTGCCCGCTGCCGATTGTCAGTGCCGTCGGCCATGAAATTGATTTTACTATCGCCGATTTTGTCGCCGATGTGCGCGCAGCGACGCCTTCGGCTGCTGCCGAACTGGTGTCACCGGATCAACAACATCAGCTGAGCGAGCTTTTGCAGCTGCAACAGCGGCTGCAGCGTGCGGTCCGCCAGCAACTGGGCCAACAGGCGCAATCGTTTTTACAACAGCAAAATAAGTTACAGCTGTTACACCCGAAGCGCCGACTCGAACAACAACAACAGCGGCTTGACGAATTACAACTGCGTCTGCAGCGTGCCGGCGCGCTGGTGCTGGAACGAAAACAGCAACAGCAGCAACAACTGGCGCTACAGTTATTGCGGCACCTGCCGGATCCCACGCTGCTGGCGCAACAATCGGCGTTGCTGACCGACCGGCTGCAACGGGCGATGCAACAACAACTGCAGCGTCGGACACAACAATGGCAACAACAGAGCGCCATGTTGCATCAGGTCAGCCCGCTGGCGACACTCGGCCGTGGTTATAGTCTGAGTTTTACCGCCGACCACAGCTTAGTCCGCTCCATTACCCAGCTACAGCCGGGCGACAGCCTGCAGGTGCAATTTGCTGACGGCCAGGTAGAAACCGAAGTTAAGGCACTACGGCCAGCGCCGCGCGAATAAGCTGGACGCGCTGTGGCCGGTCAAACAGCTGATACAACTCCAGCCAGTCCGCCAGACGCATCCAGGGCAGCCCATGTCGCTGCTCCAGCGTCGCCGGATGAAACTGCCACCGCGTCAGTTGCGGATTGCGCACCTGGATGCCAGCCATCAGTTCAATCACTAGACCTGAGTCATGCTGATACCGCCGAAACCACCGGCTGCAATAATGCGGATGCGCCTCAGCCGGCAGCACAGTAGTAAGGCGCTGCAACTGAGCATCTAATTGCATCACGACCGCCTCGCTGCACACCAAATCGATATCGCGAAAATCGTTCAGCAGTTGTCGCTCTGCTAATAATAAACTGCCGCCAATTCCCCATTCCGGCACTTTAACCAGCGGGGTTAACAGGGACAAAACCTGACAAAACCTTGCTGAATTTTGCATATCTTTCCTGACACTTTCTTACATAAGCAGTGCAATTACCCGACAGCTTTGTACCGCGCCGGCTGGCACACTTGGTTTTATCTGCCTTTTGTGGAAAGTGTACCATGCGATTTGCCTGCTCCAGACTGTCTCTTTGCCTCAGCTTGTCGTTATCCGCCGTGCACACCCACGCACAACCCGCCGATACCGGCAAAGCGGCTGAACAGGCCATTGAACGTATTCAGGTTAGCGGCAGTGTCTGGCCGGCGGCCAGTCAGACCAATGCTCAGACCGAACAATTGCTGCAAGTGGCCGGCATTATGAACGATCCACTGGCAGCGGTATTCAGCCTGCCCGGCGTGGTCTATGCCGGCGGTGATTATGGTGGCATGCCGGCCGTGCGCGGCTCAGCACCGGACGACAACGCCTTTTTGATCGACGGTTTACCCGCCGGCTATTTATTCCATCTGTTTGGCAACAGCGTGTTTAATGAAGCCTTGTTACATGATTTTCATCTGGACAGCGGCGCTTTTGGCCCTCAATACGGTAATGCCACCGGCGGCGTGTTTTCCGCCACACTGCGCGATCCACGGCAACAGCCGCTTGGCGGCGAAGCAGAACTCAGTGGTTTGCAGATGGGTGCGCTGGTCGAAGGTGCCATCAGCGACGATCAGGCGTTTTATCTGGCAGCGCGCCAGAGTACGCTGCAGTATTTAATCAAAGCAGGCGATGAGTTTGAAGACGGCATCAAAATCTATCAACCGCCAAAAAGCAGTGATTATCAGGGGCGTTATTTGTTCCGGTTGTCGCCGGAACAAAAGCTGACGCTGACACTGACCGGCGCCAATGACAGTGCGCGCGCCAACATCAGTAAAGCCTCGGAACAAGGTCGCACCGATCCGGAATCAGTCGGCGATGTGCGGATCGACACCGCATTTGCCAATCAGCAGCTCAGCTATCAGTACCAGCACCCGGCCGGCCATCAGCTGCAAATCCGTTACCAGCACAGCAGTAACAGCGAGGATACTTTGTACGGCGGCGATCAGACCGTCGAATACGAAGACGATCAGCAATTTTTGCAATTGCAGTCGCGCTGGCAGCTTAGCAGCAGCCAGCAGCTGGAAGCCGGGGTCGAGCGCAGCCAGCGTGAAGGCGACTACCGGATCGATGCCATTCCGTATTTTTGTACTGACCACCAGCCCGACTGCTTCGCCCAACGTGGCGAGCGCATCAGGACCAAGGACCAGCTGCGCTATAACACCCGCAGCAGTTTTGTTCAGCACCACTGGCAATGGAATGACTATCTGAGTTCTGCGCTGGGCCTGCGTTACGACAAACAAGACTATACCGGCGAGGATTTCCTGCAGCCCCGTGCTGAGCTGAGCCTGCAATTAACACCGGAGCAGCGCTGGTTTGTGCGGGCGGGTCGTTACAGCCGGCTGGCTGACCTGGAAAAAAGTCTGCCGCTGCTGGGCAATCGTCAGCTGAAACAACCCACCGCCATCCATTATGTGCTGGGGCAGGAATGGCAATTTGCCGACAACTGGAGTTACAGCACCGAACTTTACTTCAAAAATCTGCAAAATCTGCCACTTGGTCTGACGGACAACGACGCCGATCAACAGCTGCGATACAGCAACGACGCCGCAGGCAAGGCCTGGGGCGCTGAAATGTTGCTGAAAAAACAACGCAGCCCCGGTGATTGGTATGGCTGGGCGTCCCTGAGCTGGTCCGAAGCCGAGCGGACCGACCTGCGCCGCAACATCACGGCGCAGTATTATCTGGACACGCCGTTGATCGCCAATCTGGTGCTGGCATATCCGTACAATGAACGCTGGGACTTTAGCGCCAGGCTAACCGTCAGATCCGGCGCACGCTACACCCCTATTATTGGCAGCAGGCCCAATCCATATTATCCGGATCACCGGGTTGCCGTGTACGGCGAACTGAACTCAGACACGCTGCCGGTTTACCACCGGCTGGATATTCAGGCCGAACAACAAGGCCTGCTGTTTGGCCTGCCGGTCACTTATACCTACGCCATCCTGAACGTACTGAACCGTAAAAACGTCTCCGGATATTTTTTACGCCAGGCTAAAGACGGCGAAACTCCGGCCTATGTGGTGGACGCCGAAGAGAATCTCGGTATTTTCCCGGCCATTGGGCTGAAAGTAAAATTCTGATGCGACAAAATCACATGAATTAAACATTAAGCACCAGCACTTAACAATTCCTGTACTGCCCGGTAGAATCAGACCGCGGCAGTGCAACTGCATCTTGTGCCGACCGGGATCCGTCTGATGATAAAACTGCCTTATTGGCCACTGCTGCTCAGTGGTCTTTGTTCTGCCACCACTGCCAGTGCCGCCAGCTGGCTGGATGATGTGGAAAGTACCTTTTATCTCGGCGTTGGCAAAGGGTATCAGCAGGCGCTGGTGCCCGGCCTGGAAAAAAACTTTAACAGTGCCGTATTAATAGTGCTGACCGGTGATGTGAAGTTTCATAACTTTTTTATTGAAACGCCGATCCATCGCAATGGTGCCGCTATCTACGGCGCTGCCGTGGGCTACCAGTTCTATCAGCAGGATAACCACAGCTGGGACGTGCTGGCGAACAATTATAATGTCTGGTTGCCAGACAACAGAACCAGCGATGCGACCCCCGAACTGACGGGTCTGCGCATCAGAAATGCCGACTCCGTCGTCGGCCTGCGCTACCAGTATCAGGCAGAGCGCCACCAGCTCAGTGTTGAATCCGGCATGGATCAGGCCGCCCACCACGGCGTTATCAGCCGGGTCAGCTACAGCTATTTCCTGCCGTGGCGCAATCTGGACCTGTATTTTAACGCCGCGCTGACATATGAGTCCGCCAAAACCGTCAATTATTATTACGGCATTCACAGCGATGAGACAGGCCCGGCCCGCCCCTACTATCAGGCAGGGGCCGGGGTTAAAACCCACCTTGGCGTGTCGGCGATTTATCCGCTGGCAGAGCGTTGGTTATTGGATGCCAATCTGGGTGTGAACCTGTTCAGTCATCAGTACCTCGACAGCCCTGTGGTCACTGCGCAGCATGAAGAACTGGCGGTATTAATGGTGCGTTATGTCTTTTAAATCCGTGCACAGCTGCGGGTTGATCCTGACCATCTTACTGGCCACGCTGTTGGTCACGCCTGCAGCCGCCGCTGCGACGCCCCCTGCTGAAACACCCGCAGTCATGCTCAAAGTCACGCCGGATAAATGCATCAGCCTGCAACAGGGCCGCGCCTGTTACAGCAAAGTCACAGCGCAATGGCACAGCGCCCAGCCGCTGGATCTGTGTCTGAAACTGGATGACGCCGAGTTGCATTGCTGGCACCAACAGCAAGCAGGCAGTTACGTCTTCGAATTTGCCGGAGCACAGGCCAGTTCCGTGCAATTGTGGCAACAGCAACAGGTCGTGGCGCAAAGCAGGATCGAAGTGAAATGGGTCCATACCGCCTCAAAAACCAAGCGGCACTGGCGTTTATTCTAGGAGTTTAATATGGCGGATTACGGCACTATTTTATTGGTTGAAGACGACCTGTCGCTGGCCAGCTGGGTGCAGGCGTTTTTGCAACAAAAAGGCTATCAGGTGTTGCTGGAACATCGCGGTGACACTGTCATCACGCTGCTGCGCCGGCAGCAAGTTGATCTAATCCTGCTGGATCTGATGTTACCGGGCATGAACGGGCTGGATTTATGCCGGCAGATCCGGCGTGAAAGTCAGGTACCCATCCTGATGCTGACTGCGCAGGGTGAAGAAGTTGATGAAGTGATTGGGCTGGGCGTTGGTGCCAACGATTATCTGGTGAAACCGGTCCGGCCACGGATCCTGCTCGCCCGTATTCAGGCCGCCTTGCGCCAGCCAGCCGAGGCATCCAGTCCACAGCAGCTGGTCTTCGGCGCGCTCAGCATCTGTGCCAGCTCGCGGCGGGTCCGGCTGGAGCAGCATGACATCAGTCTGACCAGTGCCGAATTCGGTCTGTTGTGGTTTCTGGCCAGCCGTGCCGGACAGGTCTGTAGCCGTGATCAGGTGTTTCAGGCGCTCAAAGGCCGCGAGCATGATGGTCTGGACCGACGCTTTGACGTGATGGTGTCCGTACTGCGGAAAAAACTGGGCGACGACGCCAAGGAACCCAAACGGATCAAAACCGTGTGGGGCCAGGGCTATCTGTTCGTCGCCGATCACTGGTAAGCCAATGCTGAAACTGTCTCTGAGCCTGCTGTTGTCTGCACTGTGTGCATTATTTTTACTCGGGGCCGTCCTGGACCAGCTGGCAAACACCGATAATCACGCCCCGTCGCAGCAATTGCAGCTATACAGCACCTTGTTTGACACCATCAGCCAGCAAGCCAATCAACAATCGCCAGCCGGGCTCAGCGGCTACATCCATAGCCAGCAGCAGCACTGGCAGCTGACTTTACAGCTGGTGCCGCGCGAAAGTCTGGCGCTGCCGGCAGAGCTGGAACAGCAATTGTCGGCACATGGCGGCCTGCCACTGGCCGGTGCTGAAGGCACGTCGTATCTGAAGGCGCTGCCGGCGCATCCGGCCTGGTTGCTGCAACTGGAACTGCCACCTGAGCCGGGCCACCGACCGGAAGATTTGTGGCTGACGCTGGCATTGTATGGCGGCCTGAGTCTGATCATGTTGTTGTGGCTGACGCCACTGGCGCGGCGCTTGTGGTTGCTGAGCCAGACCGCCGGTAAATTTGGAGCCGGCGATTTACAGGCCCGTTTGCCACCCAGCCGCTGGACCTATATCAGTTCGCTTGAGCAAAGTTTTAACCAGATGGCGCAGCAGATTGCACAGCTGCTGGCTGACAATCGTCTGCTGGCCTCCAGCCTGTCACATGACCTGCGCACACCGATCGCCTGCTTCCGCTTTGGCCTGGATGCCGCGCTGGAAGTATCAGATCCGGCGCAAAAAAACCTGTATCTGCAACGACTGGAACAGGATGTCGACCGGATGGAAGCAATGGTGAATGCCTTTCTCGAATACGCCAGTCTCGATCGGCAACATCAGCATTGGGTGCTGACGCCAATCGATTTGACCCAACTGTGTCAGCAGGCGATACAAAGCTGTGGGCCACTGGCCAGCAGCCGTCAGCTGCAGATCCAGCTGATGGCGCCACCGCTGCAGCAAGTCTGTGGTCATGCGCACTGGCTGTATCGGGTCTTGCTGAATCTGTTACAGAATGCCTGCCGCTACGCTCACAGCAACATTGAATTGCAGCTGTGGCAGGATCAGCAACAGCTTTTTATCAGAATTCGTGATGACGGCGCCGGCATTGCTGCGGCGGACGCCGAACGGATTTTTCTGCCCTTTGTCCGGCTGGAAACGCAGTCCAGCATTAAGCCCCAATTTGGTCTTGGCCTGGCGATTGTGCGCAAAGTACTGGACTGGCATCAGGCGCACATCAGTCTGGAAACCACAGCACCGGCGGGTGCCAGCTTTGTTATCCGGCTGCCGCTGCCGGCGGCCACAATAGAAAAGCCGGCGTAAAGCCGGCTTTTCTAACGTACGAAATGTATCGGTTAACCTTGGTTATGTCCGACTTTTTTCTTGTTGACCAAATTGGCTTTGGCTTTGATTAACCGGTCGCGTTTATATTGCTGGTTTGGCGTCAGCGTATTGCGTTTTTCCGCATACGGGTTTTCCGTGCCGCGGAATTCCACCCGCACCGGCGTGCCCATCAGCTGCAACGACTTGCGGAAATAGTTCATCAGATAGCGTTTATACGAATCCGGCAGGTCTTCTACTTGCGTACCATGGATCACAATCAGCGGCGGGTTATAACCACCGGCATGGGCGTATTTCAGCTTCACCCGACGACCTTTTACCAGCGGCGGCTGATGGTCTTCCTGCGCCATATTCATGATCTTGGTCAGTAACGCAGTATTGACCCGACGCGTCGCTGAATCAAAGGCTTCTTCAACCGATTCAAATAAGTTACCGACACCTGAACCATGCAATGCCGAGATAAAATGCAACCGGGCGAAATCGATAAAACCAAGGCGGCGGTCAAGTTCGCGCTTCACTTCATCTTTAATACCATCGTCCAGGCCATCCCATTTGTTCACCGCAATCACCAGCGAACGGCCAGCATTGAGCACAAAACCAAGGATGCTCAAATCCTGTTCAGAAATACCCAGACGCGCATCCAGCACCAGGATCACCACGTTGGCATCTTCAATGGCCTGCAGGGTTTTGATCACCGAGAATTTCTCGACCACATCGTCGATGCGGCCACGCCGGCGCACCCCGGCCGTATCGATCAACGTGTATTCACGCTCGCCACGTTGCATCGGGATATAAATCGCGTCGCGGGTGGTGCCCGGCATATCATAAACAATGACCCGCTCTTCACCGAGGATCCGGTTGGTCAGTGTTGATTTGCCGACGTTTGGCCGGCCGACAATCGCCAGCTTGATATGCTTGTCACGCTGTTCCTGTTCGGCGTCTTCGTCGATGGCGTCCAGGTCTTCACCAGCTTCAAAAGCGGCCAGCCGCTGCACTTGTTGCTCGGTCAGCAAAGGCACCAGCGCCTGCTGTAACAACGCGGTAACACCACGGCCATGCGCCGCAGCAATCGGATAAACTTCACCAATGCCTAAGCTGTAAAAGTCAGCAATAGCCGTGTCGGCATCCAGACCATCGGTTTTGTTGGCGACCAGAAACACGGTTTTATTGACGCGCCGGATGTGATTGGCGATGGCTTCATCTGCGACTGTCGCGCCTGCGCGCGCGTCGACCAGAAACAACACCACATCGGCTTCGTCGATGGCTTTGAGCGATTGTTCGGCCATTTCCAGCTCGATACCTTCTTCACTGCCATCGATCCCACCGGTATCGACCACAATAAACTCCAGACCTTCATAATCAACGGAGCCATATTTGCGGTCACGCGTCAGGCCCGGGAAATCTGCAACCAGCGCGTCGCGGGTTCGGGTCAGACGGTTAAATAATGTGGATTTTCCGACATTTGGACGGCCAACAAGGGCAACTACCGGTAACATGTTTCACCTCAACTGAGCTGACACACACCTGTAGGGTCAGCTTCTGCAATCTGATCACCGCCAGACAAAGGCGATGTACTATGTTTTGGCCAAGCCGCAGCGGACTTATGCCAGATCGGCGCGGCCGCAGGACATCGTTGATGTACCAGTGGCTACGCCGCAAGACTCACGCCAGCGCCACTGCGCCCGCGACGTCATCACCATCCCTGGTCATAAAAAAAACAGGCCTGTGAACAGGCCTGCTTTGGAGAAACTCGCAGTGCAGCCGTTAGTCTGCCGTACGCAATACGTCGATTTCCCCGTTGCGCGTCTGCAGAATTAAATACTCTGAAGTGCTGACAGCTTCGGTGTAAAAACCTGAACTGTCAAACTCGTGCCGCGCCAGATATTCGCCTTTGTCCCGGCTGAACCAATGCAGGTTGCCCGCGTTGTCGCCGACGACAAGGTAATTTTTGTAGACAGCAGGACCGGTGACAAAATGTTTATTAAGCGTCTGCTGTGACCAGATCTCCATACCATTACGGGTATCAACCGCATATAATTTACCGTTTGAATCAACCAGATAAAGTACATTGTCAAAGATCTGCATGTCACGGAAACTGGCGTAATCGCGCTTCCACAACACCCGGCCGCTGCGTAATTCCATCGCAACCAGCTGGCCATTATAGGCAATGGCGTAAATTGTACCATTTTGCACAATCGGTGTCGCATCTACGTCGATGATCCGCGCCAGATCGGTGGAGCCTTTCGCCACAGCCACCGCTTCTTCCCAGGCCGGAGCGCCTTGTTCAGAGATCAGCACCCCGACTTTGCCATTGCCGGTGCCGTACACCACACCGCCAGCCGCAGTCGCAACTTCAGAGATGCCGCGCAGCGTCAACAATGCATTTTCCGACTCGCGCATCCAGCGTTGTTCACCGGTGTCAGGCTGCAGCGCAAAAATACGGCCACCGCCGGTATTGACCAGGATCAGGCCCTCGCCCGCCACCGGCGCCGCCAGCACTTCACCTTTCACCTTGACTTGCCAGATCTTCTCGCCAGTCTCCGGGTTCAGCGCCAGCACATCACCGTCTTCGGTACCCACCAACACTTTGTCAAAACCCACGGCAACGCCGCCGGATAACAGTGCGTTGCGTTCGTTCCACCAGTGACTGAGGCTGCCAAACAAAGGCCCGTCGGCTCTGTCGCGTAAATCATAACTCCACAGCTTATCGCCGTTTTGCAGATTAAACGCCACAATTTCGCCTTTGCGACTGGCAACAAACACTTTGTCACCGAACACAGCTGGCTTGATCTTCGAGTCGTAATGTTCAATCCCATCGCCAACTGAACTGCTCCAGACATATTCCGGTTCAACTTTGTTGTCGATCTCCGGCAGTATCAGTTCTTCTTCATCCTTTGACGAGCAACCCGCCAGTACCAAAGCCAGCAAGGCCGGCGCCAGTACAGTGCGCATAGATAACTTCACAGCAACCTCTTAGCCGGCAACGTGGGCCAGTTCGTTCAATTTGACATCCAGTAACGGGTTTTTACCGGCTTCAGCACCGGCCTGCGCAGCCTTGTATGCAGACAACGCTGCCGCTTCATCACCAGTTTTCAGCAAAACATCCCCTTTCAGTTCGTTTTGCTGCGCGGCGAATGCAGCCGGCATCGTGGCACCTAAAGTCGCCAGCGCTTCTTTATATTTGGCCTGCTCCGCCTGCACCCGTGCCAGCCGTAACTGCGCAACGGCAATCACTTCCGGAACCTTGCTGCCTTTGGCGACGGCCTCAAGTTGTTGTTCTGCGGTAGCGTAATCTTTGAGTACAACCGCTTCTTTTGCCGCCATCAGCGCAGTCAGGTGGCTGTAGCTGGAGTCTTTATGCTCGGCGATAAATTTTTGTGCATCGGTCAGCCAGGCTTTTTTATCCGTGCCTTCGGCAGCGGCTTTATCCACCAGCGCGGCGTAGGCTGCCGACTGTGCTTCCTGGGCTTCTAATTGAGCGGCTTGATACTCGCGAAAACCATATAAACCGCCGAGGCCGATCAGGATCCCGGCTGCCATTGACAGGCCGTGCTCGCGGAAAAAACGTTTAATCGCTTCGACTTGTTGTTCTTCGGTGTTGTAAATTTCCATCAGGGACTCCGTTAAATCTGGGCCAGTACTGCGGCCAGATCTGCAATCTGGACGGTTTGTTGAGGCTGTTCTGCGCGTAACCATTTGACAGTGACCTGCCCGGCGGCCAGCTCACTGTCGCCAAGCAACAGGCCAATGGCCGCTCCGGATTTATCCGCGCGTTTTAATTGTTTCTTCAGATTACCACCGCCACAATGCAGCATGACGCGCTTGCCCGGTAAGGCCAAACGCAGCTGTTCGGCAACAGAAACTGCGGCAAGTTCCGCAGCCTCACTCAGTGGCATCAGATACAGATCGGCTGCATTGCTGATGGCTGGCAACAACGGCAGGCTTTGCAGTAACAACACCAGCCGCTCCAGTCCCAGACCAAATCCGACCGCTGGCGTGGCTTTACCACCCAGCTGCTCGACCAGACCGTCGTAACGGCCGCCGGCACAGACGGTGCCTTGTGAGCCTAAGTTGGTGGTGACCCATTCAAACACGGTTTTGTTGTAATAATCCAGACCACGCACCAGCCGCGGATTGATGGTAAATTCAATCCCAGCCGCCTTTAAGCGCGCCTGTAAACCAGCAAAATGCTGTGTTGATTCTTCATCGAGGTGATCAAGCAGCTGCGGCGCTTTGGCCAACATATCCGACATCGCCGGGTTTTTGCTGTCCAGCACCCGCAGCGGGTTGCTGTACAACCGGCGTTGGCTGTCTTCATCCAGCAAGTCTTTATGTTGTTCCAGGTAGGCCACCAGCTTGTCGCGGTAGGCCGCGCGGGCTTCGTTTGAACCCAGCGAGTTCAGCTCGAGCCGCACATAAGGAGTAAGGCCTAACTGCTGCCATAACCGGGCTGAAAGCAGAATCACTTCCGCATCGATATCCGGGCCCTGCATACCAAAAACTTCCAGACCAAACTGGTGGAACTGGCGGTAACGGCCTTTTTGTGGCCGTTCGTGACGGAACATCGGCCCCATATACCACAGCCGTTGTTCCTGATTATATAACAAGCCGTTCTGAATACCGGCGCGCACACAACAAGCGGTGCCTTCCGGTCTCAGAGTCAGGCTGTCGCCATTACGATCGGCGAAGGTGTACATTTCTTTTTCGACGATGTCGGTGACTTCGCCAATAGAGCGCTTGAACAGCTCGGTCATTTCCACGATCGGAAAGCGGATCTCATCGTAACCGTAACTGTTGACCGTCTGACGGATCATCTGCTCAACATATTGCCACACCGGGGTATCCTGCGGCAGACAATCGTTCATTCCGCGGATAGCTTGAATTTCTTTAGACACTTAAATACCTGAATATCTTAAAATTATTCTACGTTTTTCACATCGATCAGCTGTTTCTGTGCTGCCAGGTACATCCGCACCTGTTGCTCCAGCTGTTCGGCGACAGATTCATTGTCGATGCGCAATTTCTGCCGCTCGCCTTTGAGATAAAAACCGCTTTTTTTGCTCGCGCCGGCAACACCAAGATCGGAGATCAGCGCTTCTCCCGGGCCATTGACCACGCACCCTATCACAGATACGGTCAGCGGGTCGACCACATCTTCCAGCCGTTGTTCCAGCTCGTTCATCGTTTTGATCACATCAAATTCCTGGCGGGAACAACTCGGACAGGCGATGAAGTTGATCCCCCGCGAACGGATCCGCAGCGACTTCAGAATGTCAAAACCAACTTTCACTTCTTCCACCGGATCAGCAGCCAGTGAAATCCGCAAGGTATCGCCAATCCCTTCAGCCAGTAACATGCCAAGACCGATGGCAGATTTCACCGCACCGGCACGGGCGCCACCGGCTTCCGTGATGCCCAGATGCAATGGTTGCTCAATTTGTTTCGCCAGCAAACGGTAAGCGCCCACTGCCAGAAACACATCCGAAGCTTTGACGCTGACTTTAAACTGATCAAAATTCAGCCGGTCCAGAATATCAACATGGCGCATCGCCGATTCGACTAAGGCCGCCGGGTTTGGTTCACCGTATTTTTCCTGGATATCCGCTTCAAGCGAGCCGCCGTTCACCCCAATCCGGATCGGAATGTTGTGAAAACGGGCAGCGTCGACTACGGCACGGATCCGATCTTCCCGGCCTATATTGCCAGGGTTAATCCGCAGGCAGTCTGCGCCATACTCAGCGACCTGCAATGCAATGCGGTAGTCGAAATGGATATCGGCCACCAGCGGGATCGGTGATTGTTGCTTGATCAGTTTAAACGCTTCGGCAGCCTCCATCGTCGGGACTGAGACCCGGACTAAATCAGCACCGGCAGCGGCGATAGCCTGGATTTGCGCAACGGTCGCTGCCACATCAGTAGTGCGGGTGTTGGTCATCGACTGCACTGCAATCGGGGCGTCACCGCCAATCAACACAGTGCCGACACGAATTTGTCTGGCAACACGGCGGATAATAGGATTTTCTGCGTACATCTTATTCGGATCCGGTTATGGTCAGGCGCGCGACCTGGCCTTGCTTATAGCCTGTTAAATCAATGACATTGCCCTGCACAGTCGCACTGACCGCAGCAGGATCTCCTAAAGTGACCCGAAGCGGTGCTGTGCCTGTCACAGTTAAGGTCTGTCCGCTGTTTTGCATGCTGTACGCCAGGCGCTGCCCCGTGGCGTCGGTGATCGCCACCCAGCACTGCGCACTGAATTGTAACTGCAGGCTGACCGGTGCGGCAGATTCCGTCGCAGTGGCAGGCAATGTGTCTTCTGGCGTATCCGGCACCGGATTCCCGGTGAGCTGCGGGCTGTCCGGTACTGGCGTTGCAGCAGGCGGTGGCTCTGCAGCCTCAATGACCGCAGGAGACGTCATCTGCGCCTGTGGCAACGGCGTGGTTTCTGTCTGCGCCTGTGGCAACGGAGTGACTTCGGCTTGCAGCTCGCGGTCCTGGGATACCGCGGCACTGCTGTCCGCCTGTGTCACTGCAACTTGTTGCTGCGGTGCCACCGTCGGCAGGGGCGGCTTAACTTCAGTGCTGTGGATGTCAGCCGGCGCAACATCGACCGAGATCGGAAGAGCGTCGTGTAGGGAAAGAGTGTAGATCTCGGTG
>CALJUX010000022.1 GCA_937978655.1 uncultured Chromatiaceae bacterium | reverse complement strand
ACGGCGACCACCGAGAACTACACTCTTTCCCTACACGACGCTCTTCCGATCTCTCAAAGCCTGTCATCGCTGGTTATATCAGCAAAATAAACACAGCAGTTATGGTCAGGACCCGGATAAAGGCTATTGCTGCACTTTTTCCGCGCTGGTGCTGCGCCAGCAACAGGCGCACTGGATCCATGTCGGCGACTGCCGGATTTATCTGTACCGCAACGCGCAGTTGTCGCAGTTAACCCGCGATCAGCGCAGCTGGCAGGCCGGTCAGCAGCTGCTCAGTCAGGCGCTTGGCGCGGGGCCGGAGATAGTGCCGGAGCAGCAACAGCTGAGCCTTTGCGCCGGTGACTGCTTTGTGCTGGCAAGCGATGGCCTGTTTGATTTTATCTCCCAGCCAGCATTAGCCACGTTGCTGGAAAGCGCCGCAACAACGGCTGATTTGGACCAGCTGGCGCAGCAACTGGCCAGCATCGCGCTGGCCAATGGCAGCGACGACAATATTTCGCTGCAACTGGTGCAGGTTCTGGCCGTGCCAGCGCAGAGCCAATTACCCGGCGGCCTTTTACCTGATGGACTGCTACCTAATGGACTGTTACCTAATGGCCTGGACGCCAGATTGCCACTGCCCCCGCTGCTGCAAAGCGGCAGCGTGCTGGACGGCATGACAGTGCAGCGGGTGCTGAGCCAGACCAACCGCAGCCATCTGTATCTGGTGGCGTTGCCGGATGGCACACCGGCGGTGTTAAAAGCACCGTCACAAACGCTGGCCGATGATGATTTATATCTGGAAAAACTGCTGCGTGAAGAATGGATAGCCAGGCGGGTACACAGCCCTTATGTGCTGCGTGCGGCGCAACCGAATTCCGGCGCACAGACAACGGCAGCTCGCAGCGCCATTTATAGCCTGTTTGCTTACGTCAAAGGCCAGACGCTGGCGCAGTGGCGCCTGCAACAGGCCACACCGGACTTGCAGCAGGTGCTTGGCATCATCGAGCAAACCGGTAAAGCGCTACAGGCGCTGCACCGCGCTGAAATTCTGCATCAGGATATCCGGCCGCAGAACGTGATGCTGGATGAGCAAGGCCAGGTTTGTGTCATCGATTTTGGCGCGGCGCGACTGGCCGGTTTACAAAGCGATCAGGAAGTGGCGGGTGATATTCCGGGCACGGCGTTATTTACTGCGCCCGAGTATTTCACCGGTCAGGCCGGCAGCTGCCAGTCCGATTTATATTCGCTGGCCGCCTTGTGTTATTACCTGCTGACCGGTCAGTCACCTTATGGCCCGGACATCGCGCGCTGTAAAAATCTGCCGGCGCAGCAGCGTCTGAGTTACCAGCCGATGGTCGGCCGGCACAGTGACTGGCCGCAGTGGTTAGATTTGACGCTGCAAAAAGCGTTACAGGTTGACCCGGCCAAACGCTATCAGCATCTGTCGGAATTTCTGTACGACCTGCGCCAGCCGAACCCGCAGCTTGGCCGCGAACTGACCTTGCAGGCCGCTTATCCGCTGCGGCTCTGGCAGTGCCTGTGTTACCTGCAGGCCCTGCTGATCCTCTGGCTGCTGGTGGTATAAAAGCAGCGCCGGCAACACTGGTCCATCAGTACCTGGCAAGCCACTGCAACCAGTATTTATTGGTGTCGGTCAGATAATGCCGGGCGTCATACTGCGCCGCTTTAACCAGCACGGCATAACGTGGGCCAAACTTCAGCTGCAGGCTGACATTAAGTTCATTGCCATAATCCGCACCACCAGTGGCCGCCGTTAACCAGTGATATTGCAACTGCAGGTCCCAATCCGGCTTGATGTAACCGGCTTTGAGCTGCAAGTCTTGGACACCATTGGCCGGCGTCGTTAAGAACTTGTCCGCATAACCTTGAAATTTATGCAGCGTCGCCAAAGGCGTGCTAAAGCCCACACCGTTATCGCTGCCAAGTTTTTCATAGCCGGCGCCAAACAGATAAGCCTGATAACTCAGCTGCGCTTCCAGATTTTGATAAGAAGCGCGATACGAGCGCGGGTTGTCACCGCTCTCCTGCTGCGTGGCGAGCGCACCGGCCCACTGCCAGTTCAGTGCGCCGGCTTTGCCACTGTGCTGATAATCAAGCCCCAGCGTGCGGTTTGACTGCACCGGCGCCTCGCGAAAATCCATGTTGTAGCTATAAAATTTCAGCTGCTGCGCCGCCGAGATGGCGTAATTCACGTCCAGCAAATGGATATCGCCGCGCCAGTCGCCTTGTGGGCTTTTGCTGCCAAACACCCGGTTCACTCTGTTGCTGAAGCTGTAATCGAGGGTCAGGCCGCTGCCAAGTGCGGTTTGATAACGCAGCGCATCAAAGGTCTGTTCGTTCTGCCGCCAGCTGACACCGCCAACAAAACGCTCGTTACCCAGCGCCAGTTTTTGCCGGCCGATTTTAAGCTGATGGCCGCCGCGCTGATACTGTACATAGGCCTGATTTAAATCACTGCCGGCCGGGTCAGCAATCAGCGGATACTGGGCTTTACCATTGAAGCTGTTGTTATACCGGCTGTCGTCCAGCGCAGCGACATAATCAAATTCCACACCGGCACTCCACTTATCGCTAATGCCCTGCTGGGCACTGAGCCGCGTCAACAACGTATTGGCTAACGCCTGCTCGGGCAGACCGTCCTGATCAACATACTCCGCGCGATAGCGAAACAGCCAGTTCAGATTATTCTGGCCGGCTTTGAGCGCCGGCGGCTTCGCTGCGGCGGCCGGCGTGGCAGAGGCTGCATGAGCAGGCAGCGCTATCAGCAACAGCGGCAGCAGCGGCACCAGCTTTAGCGGTAATAGGATGGCAGGCGGGCGGACGGATAATTTCATCGACATTCTCCTTGGGCAAATTCCGGGCAAAGCAAAGCCAGGCCGGTGACCACACCGGCAAAAAAACTGGCTGATGACTGGTTTAAATTTGGCTAAAAAGACCGGCTCAGACCTGCTGCAGCGGCCGTAATAAACTGCGGTTTACCGCCATCGGCGTGCTGACCACAGTGCCAATGACTATCAGCGTTGGCCCAAGCAGCGGGTTTGGCCCTTGCTGATGGCAGGCGTAGCGGGCACAAATGTCGGCCAGACTGCCGGTCAGCTCTTGCTGTGTGTCACTGCTGAGCTGGTCAAGCAGCGCTACCGGCATCGCGCCGGGCCAGCCGACATTCATCAGCCCCAGACACAGCTCATTCAGCCGGTTCAGCCCCATATACACCACCAGCGTCGGGTTCTGGCCGCTCTGGTACTGATACTGGGTAAAATCCGGTTGCCGGCCTGGGTCGGCAAACTGGGCGGTTAAAAACTGCACCGAGGCGGCCTGGCCACGCGCTGTCAGCGCAATGCCGCTGTAAGCACAAGCCGCCGAGGCACTGGTGATGCCAGGCACTATCGCAAAAGGCAAACCGGCCTGCGCCAGAGCCGCAGCCTCTTCACTGACCCGGCCAAAAATCGCCGGGTCACCGCCTTTAAGCCGTACCACCACTTTGCCGGCGCTGACACTGTGCTGGCCATATTCCACCAGCAGCTGGTTAATCTGGCTTTGTGCCATCGCATGCAAACCCGCGCGTTTACCGACATAAATGCGCTGACAGCTGCGCCGGCATAGTGCCAGCACACCGGCCGACACCAGATTGTCGTACAACACCACATCGGCGGCGCGCAGCACCCGCTCGCCTTTACGCGTCAAGAGTTCCGCATCGCCCGGCCCGGCGCCGATTAAATACACGCCGGCCGCGGTGTCGCCACCGGGCTGTGCCAGGTTCAGCTGGTTATTGCCGGCCAGGCCGCTAGCATTGAAACCATTGGCACTGAAGCCAAGCAAACTGCCGATTTGGCGCAGGCTGAAACCCGCCGCCTGAAAAAAGCCCGCTACACTCATGTTGTTCTCCCGCTGTGCTGGTCTGACGCCAGTTCTGGTTGTGCTGGTCTGCCTTGTCTTTTGTCTTGCTTTTATATTCAGTTTGTAAACCGGTCAGGCAGCCGCAGCTGCTGTGGCCAGCGGTGTGCTCCCGATCAACACTTTGTGCTGCGCCAGCAACACCGGATACACCGGCACCCGCACTTCCGGTTGCTGCAGACACTGGCCACTACGTAAACAAAAATGCTGTTTATACAAAGGCGAAGCCACCACCAGCTGGTCACCAACCGAACCTAAAATGCCGCGCGACAGCACATTGGCACCGCCGAGCGGGTCAAAGTTGCCGATGGCAAACAGCTCGCCAGCGCCGGTAGTGCCCGGTGTGCGTAACCAGAACAGCGCCACCTGCTGGCCGTCGACCAGCACACAAACGCCACTGTTTTCGACTAAATCATCCAGACTGCAAATTTCGCGGATACTCATGCCATGCTCTCCTCTGTCAGGTTTTTCACCGGAATATGTAACTGAAGTTGTTGTTTTTCCTGCTCGGTGGCCGGGCGGATTTGCGCGCGCTCCTGCACAAACAGAATATTGGGGTCGGCCTGGTCGCTGTTGACAAAGTGGCGAAAACGCTTCAGTGCCTGCGGGTCGTCCAGCGTGGCTTTCCATTCACAGGCATAGGTGCCGGCCAGTTTGTCCATCTGCGCTTCCAGCTCAGCGGCAATACCAAGACTGTCGTTGATCACCACATCTTTTAAATAGGCCAGGCCGCCATCGAGTTTTTCCAGCCAGACCGAGGTGCGGGTCAGCCGATCGGCCGTTTTGATGTAAAACATCAGGATGCGGTCGATGTAGCGAATCAGGGTTTTTGTATCTAAATCGGTGGCAAATAAATCGGCGTGACGCGGCCGCATGCCACCGTTGCCACAGACATACAAATTCCAGCCGCGTTCTGTGGCAATAATGCCAATGTCTTTGCTTTGCGCTTCGGCACATTCCCGTGTGCAACCTGATACCGCCATTTTAATTTTGTGCGGCGCGCGCAGGCCTTTGTAGCGGTTTTCGATGGCGATGGCCTGGCCGACGCTGTCCTGCACGCCGTACCGACACCAGGTACTGCCGACACAAGACTTCACAGTACGCAGCGATTTGCCATAGGCGTGGCCGGTTTCAAAACCGGCGTCGACCAGCAGCCGCCAGATCTGCGGCAACTGCTCTAAACGCGCGCCGAACAAGTCAATGCGCTGGCCACCGGTAATTTTGCAGTAGAGGCCAAAATCTTTGGCGACCTGGCCAATCACCAGCAGTTTGTCGGCGGTGATTTCGCCGCCAGCGATGCGCGGCACTATCGAATAAGAGCCGTCTTTTTGCATATTGGCGAGGAAAGTGTCGTTGGTATCCTGCAAGCCAACATGCGGCTTTTTCAGTACGAAGTCGTTATGCAACGACGCCAGTAAAGACGCCACGGTCGGTTTACAAATCTCACAGCCGTGGCCCTGACCATGCGCCTGCAGCAGCTGATAAAAAGTGGTAAAGCCTTCGACCTGAATAAGATGCAGCAATTCCTGGCGTGAATACGCAAAGTGTTCACACAGATGATTATTCACCACGACACCGCGGGCTTTGAGCTCATCGTCAACAACCGACTTTAATAAAGCGCTACAGCCGCCGCAGCCGGTGGCGGCTTTGGTGCATTGTTTGATGGCAGCGAGGTCACAAACCCCGTTGCCAATCGCCTGAATAATGTCGCCTTTAGCGACGTTATGGCAGGAGCAGACTGTGGCCGTCTCCGGCAGCACCAGCGCCGGCATCGCGCTATCGCCGGCCGGCGGCAGGATCAGCAGCTCGGGTTTGGCCGGAAGCACAAGGTCATTCAGTGCATATTGCAGCAAAGTGTCATAAGGGCTGGTGTCGCCGACCAGCACCGCACCTAACAGCTTTTTACCATCCGGGCTTACCACTAATTTTTTATAGTGGCCGGCTTTGGGGTCGGTAAACAGATAACTCATCGCGCCCGGCGTTTTGCCATGCGCATCGCCGATAGAACCCACTTCAACACCAAGCAACTTCAGCTTGGTGCTCATATCGGCGCCCAAAAAAGTTAAGCCGGTGTTGAGGTGGGTGTCCTGGCTTAGCAGGCGCGCCAGCTGGTCGGCTACTACCCGTGCCATCTGATAACCCGGTGCCACCAGGCCGTAGATTTTGCCCTGCCACAGCGCACATTCGCCGATGGCGTAGATGTAGCGGTCCGACGTTTGGCACCAATCATTAATCACCACGCCGCCGCGTTCGCCGACGCGAAGACCCGCCGCGCGGGCCAGCTGGTCATAAGGCCGGATCCCGGCGGAGAACAGCACCAGATCGGTATCAAGCACAGATCCGTCGGCAAACTGCAGCTGATAACGACACTGACCGCCAGCCACAATGGCCTGGGTGGCTTTGCCGGTGTGGACCGTCACGCCAAGCCGGGTGATCTTGTCGGCCAATAATGCACCGCCGGCGCCGTCCAGCTGCACCGCCATCAACTGCGGCGCAAACTCGACGACATGGGTGTCCAGGCCCAGTTGTTTTAGTGCATTCGCGGCTTCTAAGCCCAATAAACCACCGCCAATCACCACGCCGGTTTTGCTGACCGCTGCGCTTTGTGCAATCGCCTGTAAATCCTGCACAGTGCGGTACACCAGACAATGCGGCTGGTCGTTGCCGGGAATAGGCGGCACAAAAGGATAAGAACCAGTCGCCAGCACCAGTTGCTGATAGCTAAACACCCGGCCGTCGCGACAAAACACCTGCTGCAGCGCCGAATCAATCCGCTCCACCCAGCAGTTCAGTTGTAAATCAACCTGTTGCTCGCGATACCACTCTTCGCTGGACAACGCCAGTTCCGCCAGCGGCGTGCCACTGAAATAAGACGACAAATAGACGCGGTCATAGGCCAGCTGCGGCTCTCCGCAAAGCACTGTGATGCCGCAGCCGCGGTCGCGCGCGCGCAACTGCTCGATAAAATGATGTCCGACCATCCCATTGCCAATCACCAGGATCTGCGCTGTTGTAATCTCATCTGTGCTCTGTTGCATGCTGCAATCTCCTGCCTGTCGTGTCTGAACGTCGTCGCTGAAAAATTGGCATAAAAAAAGCCCGGGTCTTGCCTGCGAAATTGCAGGCTCAACCTGGGCTTCTTTGCCGGGGCAGAGTCTGGCTCTGCCTGTGTTGAATGTGTGACCGGTTGCTGCCGGCTGTATTGTTAAAGCAGTATTTAAGCCAACTCCATATCTTATTGTTTTTAAATGAAAAGTATAAAAATCACTGCACCAACAGCCAACTGCCATGCACTTTTTTGGGGATTATTTGCACCAGTTCGCAGCAGCTACTCCCGATGGGGTAGCGGGCCTTGCTTTGCCGTTGGCTTTGATCTGGATCAAATTCCGCCCCGCCGTAAAACCTAAGCTGAACACCATATCTTGAATGACGAAGCATACAGACCACAACATATGGTGTTTTTCAGTTTAAAGCAGGCCGCGCAGCCATCGACTACTGCACTCAGGTTCACCGCCTGCAATGTGCTGCTGCAGGAAATTCCCGGTGAAGTCAGCCTGGCGTACCTCATCAGTGGCTGCCCAATTGGCTGCAAAGGTTGTCACAGCGCGGACAGCTGGTCAGCGCAACAAGGCGAATTACTGACTGCAACGCGCCTGCAGCAAGACATCGAAAAATATCGCGGCCTGCTCAGTTGTGTGTTGATGCTCGGTGGTGAATGGCAGCCTGGGGCGCTTCGCGAATTACTGCAGCTGTGCCGGCAACTTGAGCTTAAAACCGCCTTGTACACCGGCCTGCCTTATTGCCCTTCAGCGCTGTTGTCACTGCTCGATTATGTCAAAACCGGGCCCTGGCAGGCGGAACTGGGTGGCATCAACAGCCCCGCCAGCAATCAGCGGCTATATGACCTGAAGCGCCAGCTTTGCCTGAATCCGTTGCTGTGGCCCATTCCGGCGCCGGCGTATCCGGCAAAACCTGCGCTCGCGCCGGCATAAAAACACCTTGCTCACCACGAGAACAACAAACGATAAAAGGACACCCATCATGCAAATTCTGCAAGCGGAACAACTGGCCAACAAACTGGCGTTTATTGAACAATATGTGGCGGCCGCCAACCCGGCCGATGGCTCTAAACTCGATGCCAACGCCAACGTCACGCAAAAGAACATCGCCACGCTCGAAGCTGAGCTGATGAAAGACTGTTTTATTCAGGTCAACCGCGCTTTGGTGGCCGGCAAAATCGCCAGTTTGTTTGGCCAGCCGCTGGCCGACGAATATCAGCGCCAAATCGAGGCGCATGAAATTTATGTGCACGACGAAACCAGCCTGAAACCTTATTGTGTGTCGGTGACCATGTACCCGTTTTTATTAGATGGCCTGACCAAATTAGGCGGCGAATCACGTGCGCCAAAACATCTGGAATCCTTCTGCGGCTGTTTTGTTAACTTTGTGTTTGCCGTGTCCAGTCAGTTTGCCGGCGCCGTCGCGACGGTGGAGTTTCTGACCTATTTTGATTATTTTGCCCGCAAAGACTACGGCGATAATTATTTAACCACGCATCGCCATCAGGTGGAAAACCACCTGCAGCACGTGGTGTACGCACTGAATCAGCCGGCGGCGGCGCGCGGTTATCAGAGTGTGTTCTGGAATATCTCAGTGTATGACCGGCATTATTTCGCCAGTATGTTCGGCGATTTTGTTTTTCCGGATTTCACTAAACCGGACTGGCACAGTGTCGAAGCGCTGCAGTGGTTTTTCCTGCGCTGGTTTAATCAGGAGCGGCAAAAAACCGTGCTGACTTTCCCGGTGGTGACAGTCGCGATGCTGACCGAACAGCAGCAGTGTAAAGACCGCGCTTTTGCCAGCCAGTTAGCGGCCGAGATGGCAGAAGCCAACAGCTTTTTTATCTATTTGTCGGAAAATGCCGACTCGCTGGCGTCCTGCTGTCGCCTGCGCAGTGAAATCAGCGACAACACTTTTTCTTATTCACTTGGCGCCGGCGGCGTCGCGACCGGTTCTATTAATGTCATTACCTTAAATATGAACCGGCTGGTGCAGGACGGGCGCGACCTTGCGGTGGAGGTCAATAAAATCCAGCGCTATCAGGTCGCTTACCGCGCCTTAATGGCAGAATATAAAGCGGCCGGGCTACTGACTGTGTACGACGCCGGTTTTATCAGTCTGGACAAGCAGTTCCTGACGATTGGCATTAACGGCATGCCGGAGGCAGCCGAATTTCTTGGCCTGACGCCCGGTAATAATGCGCCTTATCTGGATTTTGTCCGCGCGCAGCTCAAAATCATTTTTGATGCTAACCGTGAGGCGCGGGCAGAGTATGGCTATCTGTTTAATACCGAATTTGTGCCGGCGGAAAATCTCGGTGTGAAAAATGCCAAATGGGATCAGGCCGACGGTTATCAGGTCAATCGCGACTGCTACAACTCGTATTTTTATCTGGTCGAAGATGACAGCAGCAACCTGCTGGATAAGTTTGTGCTGCATGGCCACACTTTGCTGGAGTATCTCGACGGCGGCTCGGCGCTGCATCTGAACCTTGAAGAAAAACTGCCGGCCGCCGGCAATCTGGCTTTGCTGGACCTCGCCGCTAAAACCGGTTGTAACTACTTTTGTGTTAATGTCCGCATCACCCTGTGCAATTGCTGCGAGCACATCGATAAACGTACGCTGAAGGCCTGCTCCGCCTGTGGCAGCAGCGACATCGATTACGGCACCCGTGTCATCGGTTACCTCAAACGGGTATCGGCCTTCAGTAAAGCACGCCGCGCCGAACATCAGCGCCGGCATTACCACTGGCACGGCGCCACACACCCTACCCCTTAAGAGGTAAAACACTGCTCCTTTCGGGGAGCAGTTTCATCGGGCCTGCTTTGTTATGCTGCGCCAACTTCCATCTTGTTGACCACAAAAAGGCCCATTATGAGCTGTGCACACCATCATCACCCAACATCAGCCGCTGTGGAGCCAAGCCTCGACAGTTATGCCGGTTTTATTGCGCTGGCCAATGCGCAGGCAGAGCCACAGCGTTTGCTCTGGGTTTTTGCCAAAGCGGAACTGCCGAACGGTTATACCGAGAGCCAGCATCAGCACTATTTGGCTGGCCAGGGCGGCGCCTTAGAGCCGGTGCTTTGTGTGGATAAACTGCCGGCGGAAGTCGCCGACTTTGCCACGTTAGTCGCCGAATCATTGGAAACCGGTGTCGACTGGGATATCGCTTTTGTCGCCAGTATGGCCGGGCGCGCCGGCATTGCGCCCAACAGCGACGAAGCCATTCAGCCACTGCGGCTGATGCTGAATAAAATCCAGTCCGGCATCATCGCCGAATTCCTGACCTTTGATAAACAAGGCGAGCTGGTCAGTTTAAGCTAAGCCTGAGTCCGGTGGCTGCCGACAAGGCCTGCGCCACCGGTCCAATCACATCAGCGGGCTCAGTTCCTGTTGTTGCGTTTTGTCTGAGCCGCTTCCTGCAACTGTTACCATCCGCGTCGCGGGCTGTTAATGTTTGGTTTTTTCACCGGCATTTCATAGAATGGCCGCATACTGCAGCCACAACGCTTTTTACTACAGTTGCTCTTCATACACTGGCTGGTCATGGCAGTGCTGAGCGCTCCGAGCTATCGCGATGGATCCCTTCTCATGGCCAACAACGACTCACTCTGGCAGCTTTTCCTGATCTTTTTAAAACTCGGCTGCACCTCTTTTGGCGGCCCGGTGGCCCATATCGGCTTTTTTCACACCGAATTTGTCAGCAAAAGGCAATGGCTGTCGGAGCGTGATTATGCCGACCTCGTCGCCTTATGCCAGTTTTTGCCCGGCCCCGCCAGCAGTCAGGTCGGCATGGCGCTTGGCATGTTGCGGGCGCATTATGCCGGGGCCTTGGTGGCCTGGCTCGGTTTTACTCTGCCATCGGCGTTGTTGTTAATCGGCTGTGCTTATGGTTTGCAGTATGGCCACGCCTATCTGCCGGCCGGCTTGTTGCAAGGGCTGAAAATTGTCGCAGTGGCCATCGTGGCGCAGGCAGTCTGGGGCATGACCAAAACCCTGTGTGACACCACAGCAAAAGTCACAGTGATGATTGCCGCCCTGCTGCTACTGGCGGTATGGCATTCAGTCTGGTCACAGGTTGCTGTGATAGGTGCCGGTGCACTGGCTGGCTTCATCTGGTTGCGCACCTCAGGCGCAACTGCCACACCGTCGCCACTGCCGCTGCGACTGTCCGGCAAAGCCGGACTGTGTTGGGGGCTTGGCTTTGTGGTGTTGTTGCTGCTGTTGCCGCTACTGAGCGCCGCAGTTGCCGACCCGGCGCTTGATTTGTTTGACGCATTTTTCCGCGCCGGCGCGCTGGTCTTTGGCGGCGGCCATGTGGTATTGCCATTGTTACAGGCCGAAGTGGTGCCGACCGGCCTTGTGGCGGCCGACACCTTTATGGCCGGCTATGGCGCCGCGCAGGCGGTGCCGGGGCCATTATTTACTTTTGCCGCCTTTCTTGGCGCTTCGATGCAACAAGGCCCCAGCGGGTTTTATGGCGCGGCACTGGCGTTGTGCGCCATCTTCCTGCCGGCTTTTCTGCTGCTGGCCGCCGTGTTGCCGTTCTGGCAGCGCCTCAGAAGTCACAACGAGGCACAGGCCATGCTGGCCGGCGTCGGCGCCACTGTGGTGGCGATTTTATCCGCTGCACTCTATGACCCGGTCTGGACCAGTACTATCCACTCCCGACAGGATTTTGCCGCAGCCGCTTTGGCATTGGTCGCCCTGATGCACTGGAAAATCAAGCCATGGCAGGTGGTTCTGGCAGGCGCCACCGCCGGAACGCTGTGCTACTGAGCAGCCGCTGCGCTCGGCTGTCGAAGCGCTATTCGGTCGATGGATCAGGCCAGCTTAACCAGTTGAGCACCGCTGCTGGCAGCAACAACGCCGGCTCCAGCGTATCCAGATAATTTTTCAGCCGCAGGCCAAGTTCAGTGTCACCGGTGATGGTCAGGCGGCGCTGAAAAAATAACGTGTCCGGATCGGCTTGCTGGCACAGCAGCAAACGCAGTTCATTGCTATTGGCGCGAAACTGCACGTCGCTGCTGCCAGCCTTAGCGGCATCCGCTAACCAGAACCGGCGCTGCGGGTTCAGCCCCAAAACATAATGCATCTGCAAGTCCGGCACTTCGATACCAAGGCGCCGGTCGATGAGAAAATCCAGACGGCCCTGCTGCGCGGCGCCACCAAACAGCTGCTGCAACACTTGCCTGAGCGCTGCGGCGCGCAGCCTGGCCGGCACTTGTTGCTCGACCGTCTGCACCAGCCCAGCACCATAATGCCGGTTGCGCCATAACCACCGACCAGCCCGGCTTTGCGGCGTGGGGATCACGGCCAGCAACCGCCGGCAGATCTGCTGCCCCAGCCACGGTTCTACCTCTTTTGATGTAACACCCTGATACCCGTTTTGCATCCACCACCTCAGCCGCCAGCTCTTTATAATGCCGCCATAGTGCCAAATCCACCGGCCAGTGCCCATCATGCTAAAGAGGTAAACCTGCATGGATAGCCCACGAATTCCCGGCTCTGCCAGCACGCCAGCATCCGCCGCCCAACCCCTTACTCAAGATCGCCGCGACGCGCCGCTGCTGGAATTATTGTGCCCGGCAGGCTCAATGCCAGCGCTCAAAGCCGCCATCAACGCCGGTGCCGATGCGGTCTATGTTGGCATCAACAATGACACCAACGCGCGCCACTTTGCCGGGCTGAATTTCACGCCGGCGCAATTAAAAGAGGCCGTCACGCTGACCCATCAGGCCGGACGCAAACTGCATGTCGCCATCAACACTTTTGCTCACCCCGGCGCTGTCTCCCGCTGGCAACAGACGGTGGATACCGCGGCAGATTGTGGCGCTGACGTGTTGATCCTGGCCGATATCGCCCTGCTGGAATACGCCCGGCAGCGCTATCCGGCGGCCGAACTGCATTTGTCGGTGCAGGCCAGTGCCACCAATCTGGCGGCGCTGCAGTTTTATCAGCAATTTGGCATCCGCCGCGCCGTGCTGCCGAGGGTGCTGACGCTGCAACAAGTGCGGGCCTTAGCCCGCCAGACCACGCTGGAGCTGGAGGTGTTTGCCTTTGGCAGCCTCTGTATCATGGCAGAAGGCCGCTGTTATTTAAGTTCGTATCTGACCGGCGAGTCGCCCAATACCGCCGGCGCCTGTTCACCGGCTGCATTTGTGCGCTGGCAGGAACAGGACGGCCGGCTCGAATCACGCCTCAATAACGTGCTGATTGACCGTTTTAACGCCGATGAAACCGCCGGTTACCCGACGCTGTGCAAAGGCCGCTTTGACGTGGACGGTGAGCGTTACCATGTGCTGGAAGAGCCCACCAGCCTCAATACGCTGGAGCTGCTGCCGCTGCTTTATCGTGAAGGCATCGCGTCACTGAAAATCGAAGGCCGCCAGCGCAGCCCGGCTTATGTACGGGCGCTGACCCAGGTCTGGCGCGCCGCCATTGACCGGGTAAAAACCGACCCGGCGGCTTTTCAGAGTGATGCCAGCTGGCAACAGGTGCTGGCCGGGCTGTCCGAAGGCAGTCAGACCACGCTGGGTGCCTATCACCGCCACTGGAAATAAGCATCAGCGCCTTAGAGCGTGTTGACGTTTGGTGTGTGTTTTTGCAGCAGTTTGGCTGGCTTTTCTACAAGGCAGAGCCCGCGATGTGTAGTTATTCTACATGAGCGGGCGATAACGACGTAGATAAGTCAGCCAGACGCTGCCCGAAGGGTTCAGCTGGGAGACGCCAGCCCTTTGTCACTCGCCACTCGCTTAGATCACTAAGCTTCGCGGCTCCTTTCGCGGGCTGGCGGCTCCCAGTTGAACAAAATTCACACACCAAGCGTCAACACGCTCTAGTTAACAGGAGAATATTGTGATCACAGCGTCCGGCGACACCGCGCCAGTCAAAGTCAGCATAGGCCCGCTGCTGTACTACTGGCCCAAAGCACAGCTGCAGCAGTTTTATCAGCAAGTCGCCGACAGCGCAGCATCGCTGATTTATCTTGGCGAAACCGTCTGCAGTAAAAGACGTGAATTCAGCTTTGCGGATTATCTGCAGACCGCGCAGCTGCTGCGCGAAGCCGGCAAACAAGTGGTGTTGTCTGGCCTGACGTTGCTGGAAAGTCAGGCGGATTTACGCGCGTTACAGCAGCTCACGCAACAAGGCCAGTTTATGGTGGAGGCCAACGATGTTGGCACCGTGCATTATCTTGCCAGCCAGAACCTGCCTTTTACCGGCGGCGCCGCGCTTAGCCTGTATAACGAGCAAAGTGTGCTGAAGCTGTGGCAACTGGGCATGCGCCGCTGGGTGGTGCCGGTGGAAATGTCGCGTGACTGGTTGCAAACACTGTTAGCCCAGCCTCTACTGACGTCCATCCGCCAACAGCTGGAAATTGAAGTCTTTGCTTATGGCCACCTGCCGCTCGCCTGGTCGGGTCGCTGCTTTACCGCCCGTTCGGAAAACCGGCATAAAGATGATTGTCAGCTCTGCTGTATCAAATATCCCGCCGGGCGCCTCAGCACCAGTCAGGAAGGCCAGCCGTTGTTTGTGTTAAATGGCATTCAAACCCAGTCCGGCGCCAAATACAATTTGCAAAACGACCTGCCGTCGATGCAGGGTTTGGTGCATTATGTGCGCTTAAGCCCGGACCCGCAGGACTTTTTCAGCAAGATTAGCCAGTTCAGTCAGGGCGAAGCCGCCGCGCTGTTGCCCAACGAAGTGAATGGCTACTGGCACCGGCTCGCTGGTTTTTATCAGCAGACGCTAAGCATTGAATAAAAACAATTTTACTTAGAAAAGAGCATGAGCATATGACAACAGACACCCCGATCCGTATTGGCATCCTGACGGTCAGCGACCGTGCCTCGCAGGGGATTTACGCCGATATTTCCGGTAAAGCAATTGAAACGACGCTGGCGGAGTATCTGACGTCAGCCTGGCAGCCAGTGTACCGGCTGATCCCGGATGAGCAGGCGCTGATTGAACAAACCCTGATTGAACTGACTGACGTCGAGCATTGTTGTCTGGTGGTGACCACCGGCGGCACAGGCCCGGCGACACGGGACGTGACACCGGAAGCCACTGAAGCGGTGTGCGACCGGATGATGCCGGGTTTTGGTGAGCTGATGCGCGCTGAATCGCTGAAATATGTGCCGACGGCAATTTTATCGCGCCAGACCGCCGGCCTGCGCGGGCAGCGGCTGATTGTGAATTTACCGGGCAAACCCAGCGCCATCCGCCAGTGTCTGGACGCCGTGTTTCCGGCCATTCCGTATTGTATCGATTTGATGGAAGGGCCTTATCTGGAGGTCAACCCGGCAGTGATCAAGGTGTTCCGCCCCAAAGCCTGAGGCCGGCCCGCTTAGCAAATTTGTTAATTAACCGCGCAGGCTAAACAGCCAAATCAGCAGCAGAAAAGTGACAAACCAAAAACCGCTCATCAGTTGCCAGAACAGCAGCTTGTTGTTTTTTTGCGCCTGACTGACTTCCTGGTGCAAAAACAACGGGTTGGGCTGCTGTAAATCCTGCATCAACTGACTGACATGCAGATAACGCTCAGATAAATCCAGGCTGACGCCTTTTTGCAGCGCCCGGTCAAACCACAGCGGAATGCGGCTGTTGTGGCTGCGGGCACTTTGGTAACGCAGCCGCTGATAATCAGCCAATGAGGTGCAATCTTCCACTTTATCGCCATAAGGCAAATATCCGGTGAACAGTTCATACGCAATAGTCGCCAGCGCATACACATCGCCCTGCTCGGCGGAATTATGACCGTGTAAATAATGCGGATCAGAATAACTGGCAGTGCCAAGCGCCAGTTCCTGTGTCAGCGGCGAATACAACTCCGCCAGGCCCGGCACATAGGCCGAACCAAAATCGACAATTTTCAGCGTGCCGTCCGGCAAACGCATAATATTGGCCGGCTTCAGGTCCTGATGAACGATGCCCAGCTGATGAAAAGCGTCCAGTGCCTCTGCGACTTGCCGCAGCATGGCAATGGCCACCGAAGGCCGCAGCGGTTGTGGCTGGGTCGACAGATAACAATCCAGCGAATCACCGGCTAAGTGTTCCAGCAGATAATATAAAAATGTGCGCGGCCGCTGCTGGCGGATCACCCGGACTACACCGGGGTGGTCAATTTTAAGCCCCACCCATTCTTCGCGGATAAAACGTTCAATATAAGCCGCGTCATCAGCAAAATTCTGCGACGGCGTTTTCAGCACGTATTCGCAGTTGTCCGCCAAATCCCGCACCAGATACAGATGACTGCGGGCGCTGGCAAACAACGGCCGGATCACCTGATAACCATCGACCTTCATGCCTGCGTCGAGCGCCGGTAAAAATGGCAGCCGCGTCAGGCGTTCGTTGTAATCATCCAGCGAATCGGCCGGCAGCTGCGTCACTTTGGCAAGGATCAGGCTGATATTATCGTCGCTGTGCTGTGCGGCCTGAAGCAGTGCATCGGTTTGTTGCTGCAAATCGGCCCCGGACAACAACAGTGCTGCGATATCCGCATCAGTAACAAAATCGCTGAGGCCATCAGAGCACAGCAAAAACACATCACCGGCTTCTAACGGCACTGTACCGTGTTGCCATTGCACCTGCTCGTCCATGCCAAGCGCCCGCCCCAGAAACTGGCGGTTTTCCGATAACCTTGTGGTGTGATCGGTGCTGAGCTGACGCAGCTGGCCCTGACGCAGCAGATACAAACGACTGTCACCAATATGAAACCAGCGCGCTGTCGCCGATTTCAGTACCAGCGCGGTGAAAGTGCATAAATGGCCGCGGTCATCCTGATGATAGTGATGCGAACGTTGATATAAGGTGCGGTTGATGGCCGTCAGCACAGTCGACACACTGTGTTCGGTGCTCCAGCTGTCCGGCGTTTTGTAATAATCGGCAATAAAATTGCTGCAGGCGAACTGGCTGGCCACAGCCCCGGCTTCAGCGGAACTGACGCCGTCGGCCAATGCCAGCGCTATGCCTTTATGCAACTGAAGATGCGCCGACATGGCTGGCAACAAGGCCGGTGCCAGCCCAATCGCATCTTCGTTGGCCTCTTTACCGCCGGCGACACAAGCGCCGGCGGTCAGTACCTGCAACTGCTGATCGGCAGTGACCGGCGGTGTGCTGTCTGCCGCCGTGTGCGTCTCTGTGATCATTGCAGTGCTGTTCATCTCAGCTCACCCGGATATGATGCACATTGCCGTCTTCATCGACTTCCGTCAGATGGCCCTTCGGCTCTGCCAGGAACATCACGGATACCAGACCGATGAGCGCAGTCCCGCCAATCATGTAAAAAAAAGTGGCATAGTCGACATAGCTGAAAATCGTCAGATAGACCACAGCACCAACATTACCATAGGCACCGGCCATACCGGCGATTTGCCCGGTCATCCGGCGTTTAATCAGCGGGACTATGGCAAACACCGCGCCCTCACCGCCCTGCACAAAAAAACTACAGGTCATACACAGGATCACGGCGGCAGCAATAGGCCAGCTGCTGTTGATAGTGCCCATCAGTAAATAGCCGGCAGCTAAACCACCAATCAACAGCACCATACTTTTGCGCCGGCCAAATTTGTCGGAAAACCAACCGCCCAGTGGTCTGGACACCAGATTCATAAAGGCATAACCCGAGGCCAGTAAACCGGCGGTGACTGGTGTCAGGCTGCTGAAGGTTTCTAAGAAGAACAACGGTAACATCGACACCACGGCCAGCTCAGAGCCAAAAGTGGTGAAATATGCGATATCCAGGATGGCCACTTGCTTAAACGGATACTTTTCATGCTCCGGCACGCCTTTGCGCAAGTGCTCGGCATTCACCCGCCAGACCTGATGGGTCTGAACCACAAACAGCACCACTAAGCCGCCCCAAATCGCTTCCATCGCCGTCGTGCTGAACAGGCTGACGCCGGCCGGCGACATTTTCCACGCCAGCATCGCCAGAGCCAGATACATCGGGATATTCATCAGGATCAATAACCACAGATCGCCCCAGCTGGTGACTTCCATCGCGCCGGATTTTTTCGGTTTAAAATACACCGAGCCTTTGGGCGTATTGCGCGCAGCATAATAAAACACCAGCGCATAGCCCATACTGAACACCCCGACGCTGGCCAGCGCATAACGCCAGCCTTCAGGCCCACCAAACATCAGGGCAATGCTCGGCAAGGTCATCGCGGCGGCGGCAGAACCAAAATTGCCCCAGCCACCATAAATGCCTTCGGCAGTTCCCACCTGATGCGACGGGAACCATTCGCTGACCAGCCGGATGCCAATGACAAAACCGGCACCGACAAAACCTAGTAAAAAGCGGAACAGCGCCAGGCTTTCAAACGTCGTGGCAAAGGCAAAACCTAAACAAAACAGCGACGATAAAAACAACAGGATGCTGTACATAATGCGCGGACCAAATTTGTCCACCAGAATGCCCACCACAATCCGTGCCGGGATGGTCAGCGCCACGTTTAAAATCAGTAGTGCTTTGATTTGCGCGTCGGTCAGGCTCAGTGCCTGCTTTAAATCTGCCAGAATGGGCGCGTGGTTAAACCACATCACAAAGGTCAGAAAAAACGCAAACCAGGTTAAATGTAAAGTCTTAATCTTCGGGTCAGCAAAGTTCAGTAATTCCACCTTGCCGGCGCCCCCTTGGGCGTTAGTCGCCATAATGTCCTCCACTGGCATCCCAGTTCTGATGATTTCAGTTCTACTTTAGGTAGCCTACTGGACAACTCCTTTGACCGACATCAAAGTATTTACCGGGTAACTTGTTGAATATATTCACATATACTCACTTGTGGGTAGCATGATTTTGCCGTCTGAGCCGCTACTCTCAGGCATCTGCTACCCCACAGGGAGTAGCAGACACCCGCACAGCAATCCCCCCGGCAATTGCGGAGTACCTCTTTGCACCGACAGCACAACGGACGGCTGTGCGATAGCATGACGGGGTCAGACACCATGCGGGGAATACCATGCGGGGAACACAATGAGCAAAATGCCGTGGCACGCGGTGATCACCGCCACGCTGACCTTTGGCTGGTGCTTTGCCATCTGGACCTGGTATGCCGCCGCCGGCGTGTTGCTACAGGCGCAGTGGCAGTTAAGCGGCACTGAGCTGGGGCTGCTGCTGGCAAGTCCTATCTTAAGCGGCGCGCTGTTGCGTCTGCCCGCCGGCATTCTGGCCGATCGGATCTGCCCGCGCCGGCTCTGGCAACTGCTGCTGCTGGCGCAAACGCCGCCGTTGTTTTTACTCAGTGTGACCGACTCCTTCATCGGCTATCTCGGCTGTGGCCTGTGGTTTGGTATCGCCGGGGTCAGTTTCACGCTGGGTACCCGTTACCTGACGCTACTGGTCGCACCGGCAAAGGCCGGTCTGGCGCTTGGCATCTTTGGCATTGGCAATGCCGGCGCCGCAGTGTCGTTGCTGGCTGCCAGTCTGGTGGGTGACAAAATCACCTTGTTATTGGATGCCGGGCTTTATCTTGGTGGGCTGAATCTGCTGGTGCTGTTGGCTTTTAGCCTGTTGTGCCCGCCGACCACGCCGGCCTTGCAGTCTGACCAGCCCCGCAGCAGCGCGAACTGGCGGCAGTTACTGCACGACAGCCGGATTTGGCGTTTTGCGCTGTATTATTATTTTGTGTTTGGCTGTTTTCTGGCGTTGTTATTGTGGCTGCCGCACTACTACATGACGGCGTATCAGCTGTCGATGAGCCAAGCGCTCAGTTTTACGCTGTTTTTTGTCACCACGTCCGGTATGGTCCGTGGTCTTGGCGGTTATCTCGCCCAGCGGTTTGGCAGCAGAACCATCAACTGGAGTGTGTTCTGGCTGTGTTTGTGTTGTTTGTTTTTTTTGAGCTACCCGCCGACCGATTTAGTGATCAGCGGCATTGACCGTCAGGTGGCGCTGCATATTGAAATTAATGTCTGGTTGTTTACCGCGCTGTTATTTATGGTCGGCATCGCCCAGGGCCTCGGCCGCGCCAGTGTGTACAGCCTGTTGTATCGTTATTACCCACAACAATTTGGCGCCGCCTCCGGCATTGTCTCTGCCGTTGCCGCCACCGGCGGCTTTACCCTGCCGGTGCTGTTTGGTCTGTCGCAGGATGTGCTTGGCATTTACAGCGGCTGTTTTATGTTGCTGTACGGCGTGCTGGCGCTTTGTATGATCCTGATGTTTTTTGCCAATCAGCGTGAACAATTTCAGCGGGCGCTGGCCAGCGCCCGCGCCGATAATTTTTTAACTGACGACGATTAAGCCGTCACATCGTGAGGACATTATGCAAATCACAGATTTAGCAAAGGAGCAGCAGATCCCGGTGTTACTGCGTCTTGCCTTTCGGCCGCTGTTTTTAGGCGCTGCGTTATTTTCCGCGCTGGCCATCGCCTGGTGGGGCAGTATTCTGGCCGGCTGGCTCAGTGTGAAACCGGCGTTGCCACTGGTATTCTGGCACAGCCACGAAATGCTGTTTGGCTTTGGCAGTGCCGTGGTGGCCGGCTTTTTATTGACGGCAATGCAAAACTGGACCGGCCTGCGCGCGCCCCACGGTAAACCTTTAGCGGTGCTGGTGGCGTGCTGGTTATTGGCCCGTCTTGCCAATGCGGCGCCGCTGCAGTTGCCATTACCGCTCTTGATGCTGCTGGATTTAAGTTTTTTACCGCTGGCTGCCATGTTACTGGCCAGGCCACTGATTGCCGCCCGCCAGTACCGCAATTTATTTTTTATCCCGCTGCTGCTGGTACTGACCATCTGCAATGCGCTGATGTGGCTCGGCCTGCAGCCGGGTTATGAGCAACTGCAAAATCATGGCGCTGTCAGTGCGGTGCTGCTGATCACGCTGGTGATGGCCATTGTCGGCGGCCGGGTGCTGCCGATGTTTACCGCCAATGGCACCCGCACCGCCCGGGTGCCCTCGTTGATCTGGCTGGACCGGCTAGCCCTTGCGGCCTGCTGGCTGGTGTTTTTTTATCATTTTTTACGGCTGGAACTGTGGTTGCCACCGCAGGTCGCGCCGGTGTTGTCTGGTGCCGCCGCGCTGTTACTGGCGCTTCGGGCCGCACGCTGGAAGATTTGGATCACCTGGCGGGAACCGCTGTTATGGTCGTTGCATCTGGCCTACTGGAGCATTCCGGCCGGCCTGCTGTTGTTCACCTTGCGCTATGCCGGCCTGCCGGTGACACAAAGCCTCGCCATTCACATGCTGACGGTCGGCGGCATGGGTGCGATGATTTTGTCGATGATGTCGCGGGTGTCGCTTGGTCACACCGGCCGGCAGCTCAAAGTACCGCGCTGGATGCCACTGGGCTTTGCCGCGATGATCGCAGCCGTGGTGTGCCGGGTGTTGCTGCCGCTGCAATCGCCTGAGGGGTACCAGAGTGGCGTTTTGCTGTCGGCACTTTGTTGGGTATTTGGCTTCCTGCTGTTTTTATTGTGTTACTGGAAAATCCTGACCAGTCCCCGCGCTGACGGCCATCCCGGCTAAGCGCCGCTGCCCGCAGCGATACGGGCCGGCATGGCGCCGGATGTTGCCCTGACAAAGCCGCTACCCCCGAATGAGTAACCGGGGGATTGGCTTGATTTAAATCAAATCGATAAGGGCCAACGCGCTGCACACTGAATATCACCCGGCCGTCGGGATATTCAGTCAAGGAGTTTCAGCATGCCTGCTTTTACCAAGGATAAACCACTGGTCTACGCCTGTTCCGGCTGTTCTAACGTCGCCCAGCTGACCAACGACATCGCGGTGGTGCTGGACAGAGAGGGCATCGCCGAAATGTCCTGCATTACCGGCATCGGTGGTCGAGTCAAATCGCTGGTGAAAGTGGCACAGTCGGGCCGGCCAGTACTGGCGCTGGATGGTTGTCCGCTCAATTGCGTGCGCCATACGCTGGCCACCATTGATGTGGTGCCGACCTGGCATATTGAAGTGACATCTTTTGGCTATAAAAAAGCCCGGCAACAGGACTGTTCTTTAAACGCGGCCTACGAATTACTGCAGCATATTCAAAGCGAACTGTTACCGCGCCCGCCAGCACCCTTGCCCCCCGCCTCATTGCACTGAAAGCCATTGCACTGAGTGTCAGTGCATTAAGGCTCGCGCCGGCTCAGGCCGGCGCACCACAACCACAATCCGGCTGCCTGGTGACAGTAAAACTCTGCCACTGGCTGTGTAAGGCGTCGAACAGACGCAGCTGATGCCAGGGCAAACCGGCGGCACCGGATAACCACAACATAGCAAACAGCGCTTGCTGTACGCCGATAATGCCAACCACTGGCGCAAAAATACCGGCCTCGAGGCAGCTCAGCTGCTGCTCAGCAAATAAACGCGACACACAGCGATAACAAGGGCCGCTGCCATCATTTTTAAAACAGCACAGCTGGCCTTCAAACCGAATGGCTGCGGCACTGATCAGCGGCACTTTCGCCGCGACACAGGCATCGCTGACCAGCTGGCGCACCGAGAGGTTGTCAGTGCAATCCAGCACCATGTCGTGCGCTGGCACCAGTTCGGCTAACAATTCGGCGTCCGCAAAGCGGTTGATGGCCTCAATACGGGCATCCGGATTTTGCCGCGCCAGCCAGCTCGCCGCCACGCTGGCTTTATCCTGGCCGATATCGGCATCAGTAAACAGAATTTGCCGCTGCAAATTGGTTAAATCAATAGTATCGCCGTCTACCAGCGTCAGCGTGCCAACACCGCCGCTGCACAGATAAGGCGCCGCCGCACAGCCGAGGCCGCCCATGCCAACAATCAGCACTTTGCTGCCGAGCAGTTTTTCCTGCCCGGCCAAATCCAGGGCCGGCAACATGATGTGCCGGCTGTAACGGCGGGTTTGTTCTAATGTCTGCAAAGACGTCATCTCAGCGCTCCTGTGTCTTCGGTTGCTCAGGGTCCGGCCGGCGGCCGGCTTTGATGCCGAGTTTTAACGCCAGTTTATGTAAATTACTCGGGTCCAGCGCCAGCTGTCTGGCCGCCAGCGACCAATTGGCGCCGGCAGCGGCCAGCGCGGCACTAATCATCTCGCGCTGTAACTGCAGCACCGCCGTTTTTAAGTCAACCGCCGTACCGGCCGGCAGGCGGGCTTTTGGTGGCAGTGACGGCGGCAGTGACTGCGGCAGGCCGGTGTCAGGCGCAAGGTCGGTCTCCGACAACTCCAGCAGCTGCGGGGTCAGCGTAATAATGTCCTGCCGGCTGCTGCCGCGCGACAAGGCTTTCAGCGCCGCCCGGCTGATGCAATGCTCCAACTCCCGCACATTACCCGGCCAATGATAGTGCTCCAGCGCCTGCACCGCCGCGGCCGACAGCCGCAGCGCCCGCACACCCAGGCGCACCCGGTTTAACTCCAGATAGTGGCCGGCCAGTAACACAATATCCCCGCCGCGCTGGCGCAGTGGCGGGATCTGCAGCGGAAACACCGACAGACGGTGATACAAATCAGCGCGAAAATTTCCGGCCTGCACTTCGGCATCCAAATCCCGGTTGGTAGCGGCGATCACCCGCACATCGACCCAGCGGCACTCGTCGCTGCCCAGCCGCTGGATCTCGCCATTTTGCAGGGCGCGCAATAATTTTGCCTGCACCGCCAGCGACAACTCGCCAATTTCATCGAGAAATAAAGTGCCGCCGTGGGCCTGTTCGAACTTGCCCAGCCGGTCCTGCACCGCGCCGGAAAACGCGCCTTTTTTGTGACCAAATAACTCACTTTCGGCCAGCGTTTCCGGCAGTGCCGCGCAATTGACATAAATCATCGGCTGCTGCCGGCGTGGCGAGGCTTGCAGCAGCCGGCGCGCGAACAGTTCTTTGCCAACGCCGGTTTCGCCGGACAGCAACACCGGCAGCGCGGTTTTAGCAACCACGTCAAGCTCTGCCAGCACCGCCTTGAGCACCGCACTCTGGCCAATCAGTTCCTGATGATGCTCGGTGTTTTGTTCCGACGACAACGCCGGCGGCAAACCGGCCATCCGGGCCTGGCGCAACTGGCTTTCCAGCAGGCCGACGCGGATCAGCGCTTCGGCCAGCAAGGAAAAACGCTGTAACTCCAGCACTGTCAGCCGGCTGAAGGTACCGGCTGTTAACGCATCGAGCGTCAACACGCCCCAGCACTGGCCTTCCAGATACAGCGCCACCCCCATGCAATCGTGCACAGCCAGCGTCTGGCCGGCCACGGCTTCGACCAGGCCATCATAAGGGTCCGGCAGCGCCGGATCGG
Source organism: uncultured Chromatiaceae bacterium (assembly GCA_937978655.1). Classification (GTDB taxonomy): domain Bacteria; phylum Pseudomonadota; class Gammaproteobacteria; order Enterobacterales; family Alteromonadaceae; genus Pararheinheimera. The sequence goes on along the minus strand of CALJUX010000022.1, from coordinate 122,270 downwards.
GCGGAAAATGCACCACCTGCCGGGTCGCTATAATTTGTGCCAGCCGCGGGTGTTGCGCCGGCGTAAAACGCCGGCCGCGCACTTCCGCCATCAGACCGGTAAAAGCCAGCGGCTTTAAGCAGCCTTGTTCCAGTTGTAACAACGCCACCGCCTGACAACCAAAATGGCTTTGCAGCGTCACCACTAAACGTTCCAGTCGCACCGCAAAGGGCAGTTCTGTGACTAAATCGGCCATCAGGCTTTCTTCGAGCATCTTGTTCTGGTCCTGTCCGGGTGCGGTCACAGCGTTGGGTCATTATTACCCGGTTGGGTGATTTATACCGCTTTATGATCAGGTCAATTTTACCCGACCACAGTAAAACTCTATATAAATCAAAGGTGGTATTTTTGGCCCGGATTTTGACTCTACAGCGCATGTGGCGACGGTTTTATCATGCAAAACCGGCCTTATGTTACTAACCTGCGGAGTATTTTTATGATTAGTGCCAATCAAAGTCTGGGTCAGCTGGCAACCAGCATTCCAGGAGCGACCGGAGTCTTTCATCAGTTTAAACTGGATTTCTGCTGCGGCGGTTCCCGCACGCTGGCAGAAGTTGCCGCCGAGCGTGGCCTGGATGTTGCGCAAATTCTGGCAAAGCTCAACGAATTACAGCATCAGGTCAGTGCCAGAGACTGGCGCAATAGCAAACCAGCCGATTTGGTGCAGCATATCCTGCAACGCTTTCATGCCAAACACCGCGAACAGTTGCCAGAGCTTACGCGCTTAGCGCGCCGGGTTGAAACCGTGCATGGCGACCACCCAGCCTGCCCGACCGGCCTCGCCGACCATTTGGGCCGGATGTTACAGGAGCTGGAAAGCCATATGATGAAAGAGGAACAAATTCTGTTCCCGATGCTGTGCAACGGCTTTTATCCGGCCGGCCCTATCCATGTGATGCAACATGAACATTTGCAACACGGCGACGCGCTGGGCGACATGCTGAAACTGGCGCACGACTTAGTGCTGCCCGACGGCGCCTGCAACACCTGGACCGCCTTATATCTGGGCCTGACGGAACTGAAAGAAGATTTGATGGAGCATATTCTGCTCGAAAATGAAATTCTGTTTGTCGAACCCGCCGCGCAAAAAGGCAGTTGTTGCGGTTCCTGCCAATAACCCTGCTGCTGACAATCTTGGTGCGTCGCCGCACCAAGATTGGACAAAAAATAGCAGCCGCCCGTCAACATCTGCAGTGCATCAATTTAATAATCATTTATTTTTCAATAGCATGAAACCAACTTATTCAGCTGGCACAGAAGCTGAATAATGCTGTTGCCAGTATTGGACTGGCCAAACAGTAAAGATCCACAGCAAAGACGCTGACTCGCACCCTTTTTCGGCTGCCGTCAGCGTTTTTTTTTGCCGGTGAATTGACCAACAGGTAGCGGAGGCATGCTTTGAAGCAAATGAAAACAAATACCACCCTGTGGCTCAGTGGCCTGTTGTGGCTGCTGCTGCCCTGGTGCAGCCACAGCGCACAGGCCGAAAAGCCGCAGCTCACCCTGGGTTTTGTCAAACTGACCGATATGGCGCCACTGGCGGTGGCGCTGGAGCAAGGCTTTTTTGACGACGAAGGCTTGTCGGTGCAACTCGAAGCGCAGCCGAACTGGAAAGTATTGCAGGACCGCGTGCTGGACGGTCAGCTCGACGGCGCCCATATGTTAGCCGGTCAGGTGCTTGCCAGTCAGGCGGGCCTCACCGGCAGCGAAAAATTACAAACGGCACTGGTGCTGGATTTACATGGCAACGCCTGCACGCTCAGCAAGCAAATCTGGCAACAGCTATCGGCCAAAAACCAACCTGCGATTCCGCTGAACGCTGCCGCTTTACAGGGCATTTCGCAGCAGCTGAAGTTTGGCATGGTGTTTCCGGTCTCCAGTCACAATTACGAGCTGCGATACTGGCTGGCTGCCGGTGGCCTGCATCCGGGTTTTTATGCGCCCAAAAGCGGCGACAATTCCGGTCAGCTCGACGCTGATGTGTTGATTTCCGTGGTGCCACCGCCGCAAATGCCGGCCGCACTGGAAGCCGGCACTGTGGCCGGGTTTTGCGTCGGTGAGCCGTGGAATCAACAGGCGGCGGCACGCAAACTGGGTGTCCCGGTCATTAGCAACAGCGACATTCGTGGTTATATGGCGGAGAAGGTGCTCGGCGTCAACGCCCGCTGGGCCGCCAAATATCCGCTGACGCAGCAAAAACTGGTCAAAGCGCTGATCCGCGCCGGCTACTGGTTAGATGAAAAAGACAACGCCAACCGCGCTGCTGCTGCCGAGCTGATATCAGCACCGCATTATGTTGGAGCCGACGCCGCCATCATTAAACGCAGCATGACAGGTCAATTTGAATATGCGCCGGGTGATGTGCGAAAAGCCGCTGATTTTAATGTATTTTTCCGCCATCACGCCACCTACCCGTTTTATTCCGATGCCATTTGGTACTTAACGCAAATGCGCCGCTGGGGCCAGCTCAGCGAGGCCAAACCGGATAGCTGGTACCTGACAACAGCCAAAGCGGCCTTTAACACTGATGCCTATCAGCAGGCGGCTCGGGCGCTGATTGCTGAAGGCAAATTCAAAGCCAGTGATTTCCCGGATTTTGCCCGCGAGAGCGGCATCAAGGCGCCAGGCCAATACAAATTTGCCGACGGCAAAACCTTTGATGCCAAAGCGCCGAATCAATACCTGCAGCAGTTTGACATTGGTTACAAGGATTAAGCAGATGATTATTCAACTGAAAAACCCGAGCGCGGCCAAAGTGGCGCACTGGCAGCGCAAATGGCGCGAACTGCTGCGCCAAAGCAGCCTGACGCTGGCCGGCCTGACGCTGTTTGTGCTGTGCTGGGCGACGTTAGCATCGCAGCTGCAAACCTCTTTAGGCCAGTTCCCAGGCCCTGGCGCTGTCGCTGGTCAGCTCAGGGCGCTGGTGGCCGAACATCAGGCCGAACAGGCGCGCGAGCAGGCGTTTTACCAGCGCCAGCAGCAGCGGCTGGCGCAACAGCCGGAAGCAGTTGCCCGCCCATACCATGGCCGGCCGACTTTTTTCAGCCAAATTCAGACCAGCTTGCAGACGGTGCTGAGCGGCTTTTTGCTGGCCAGTCTGATTGCCATTCCGGCCGGCGTGCTGATTGGTTTAAGTCCGCTGTGCTACAGCGCGCTGAACCCGTTGATCCAGTTGCTAAAACCGGTGTCTCCGCTCGCCTGGCTGCCGCTTATCACTATTGTCGTCAGCGCCAGTTATCCGGCCGACGGCCTGCTGAGCCGCTCTTATCTGGTGTCGGCGCTGACCGTTGCGCTCTGTTCGCTGTGGCCGACGCTCATCAACACCATTGTCGGGGTGTCGCAGGTGCCGGCTGATTTGCAAAACGTCAGCAAAGTACTGCGACTGAACTGGTATCGCCATATCCGCGCCATCGTGTTGCCCTCGGCGGTGCCGATGATGTTTACCGGCCTGCGTCTGTCATTGGGTATTGCCTGGATGGTGCTGATCGCCGCCGAGATGCTGGCGCAAAACCCCGGCCTTGGCAAATTTGTCTGGGACGAGTTTCAGAACGGCTCCAGTGACTCGCTGGCACGAATTTGTGTCGCCGTCGCGGTGATTGGCCTGATTGGCTTGTTGCTGGACCGGCTGATGCTGAGCCTGCAACAAGCGCTGAGCTGGGATAAGAGCGTGCAATTGCGCTGATGGATAAATGCGCTGCTGCGCCCTGTTAAATCGAGGAATTGTCATGCAAAAACATCTGGAACTCAGCCAGGTCGGGATTAGTTTCCCGACCAGCAAAGGCCCTTTCGTCGCGCTGCAGAACGTCAATCTGAGTATCAAAAAAGGCGAAATTATCAGCCTGATTGGTCACTCCGGCTGCGGCAAATCCACAGTGCTCAATATCATTGCCGGTTTGCTCAAAGCCACAGAAGGCGGCGTGATCCTCAATCACAAAGAAGTGAACGAGCCAGGCCCCGAGCGTGCCGTAGTATTTCAGCACCATTCGCTGCTGCCCTGGTTGTCGGTGTACCAGAACGTCGAGCTGGCGGTGCGTCAGGTCTTTGCCGGGAAAATGCATAAAGCACAGATGCAGGACTGGATTGAACACAATCTGGCGCTGGTGCAAATGAGTCACGCCCGCGATAAAAAACCAGCGGAAATTTCCGGCGGCATGAAACAGCGGGTTGGCATCGCCCGCGCGCTGGCGATGCAGCCACAGGTGCTGTTGATGGACGAGCCATTTGGCGCACTCGACGCGCTGACACGGGCGCATTTACAGGACAGCGTGCAACAAATTCAGGCGGAACTTGGCAATACCGTGATTATGATCACCCACGATGTCGATGAAGCCGTACTGTTATCAGACCGTATCGTGATGATGACCAATGGCCCTGCGGCTACAGTCGGCGAAATCTTGTCCATCGACCTGCCACGCCCACGTGACCGGCTGGCGCTGGCGGATTGCCCCAAATACAACCATTACCGTCATCAGGTGCTGAGTTTCCTCTACGAAAAACAGCGCAAAGTCGAACCCTTACCGCTGGGAGGCGCAAAAAGCGCCAGCGACAACAAGGCGCTGCCGCCACAAGGGGTACGCGCATGAACGCTCAACTGATGGAGTATGACCTGATCATTGTCGGTTTTGGCATGGCCACGCACCGGCTGTTGCAGGAACTGGCGCGCCAGCGCGGGGCACCGCAGCGCATTCTGGTGCTGGGCGAAGAACCCCGGCACGCCTATAACCGCGTGCTGTTGCCGCAGCTGCTGGAAGACAGCAGCACCGACATTGCTTTGCCTGCCACGGCAGCGGCGCTGGGTGATCGGCTGACTATTCTGACGCAACAACCCGTCAGCGCAATTTTGCCCAAAAGGCGCGAGGTACAGACCGCTGCCGGTCAGCGCTTTTTTTACCGGCAACTGGTGCTGGCCACTGGCGCGGCCCCGCTGCTGCCGGCGTTTTCAGAGGGCAACAGCGCCGTGCAGGCGCGGCTGCGGCCCCTGCGGGATGTCAGCGATGTGCAGCAGATCAAGGCGTTGCCTGCAGGCAGCCATCTCCTCATTCAGGGCGGTGGTTTTATCGCGCTGGAAACCGCTGCCGCCTTAAGCCAGCGTTATCGTGTCACCATTTGCCATCGCGGGCCTTATCTGATGAACCGGCAACTGGACCCCGCTGCAGCCGCGTTGTTACACAGCGCGCTGCGCCAACGCGGCATCACCGTCTTGCTGCGCACTGAAATTACCGCTGCCGACGCCGATGCGGCAGAGCTGCAGCTGCAGCTGTCGACTGCGGACGGACCGGCTGTTGTGAGTGCTGACCTGTGCATCGCCGCACTTGGCATTCAGCCACGTACCGCACTGGCCCGGGCGGCGGGCCTTGTCGTCAATCGCGGCATTGTGGTGACAACACAGCTTAAAACCAGCGACCCACATATTTTTGCCATCGGCGAATGCTGTGAATGCGCCGGCGAAACCGTGGCACTGGTGGCGCCGGTGTATCAGCAGGCCGCCGTGTTAGCCGCAGGTTTATCCGGCGAGCCGGCGCGGCACTATCAGGCCGGTGTCTGCGGCACTCAGCTGAAAATCAGCGGTCTGGCGATCTGTTCCTTTGGGGATATTCCGGCATTGCTGCAAGATCCCGGCCTGCAAAGTCTGGTCTATCAGGACCCGCTGCTCGGCGATTATCGCCGGCTGTGGCTGCGCCACGGCAGGCTGGCAGGCGCAGTGCTCTGTGGCGACACCAGTCTGAGCCCCTATTGTCAGCAGCTGTTGCAAGACGCTGCGGTGCTGGCGGGCGAACCACAAAGTGTGCAGCCTGAGCTGCGCGACGATCTGCGTAATGGCCTGCTGCACACCGACCTGCTCAATGACCTGCTGTTTCGCGCCGCTTAGGCCGGCGCCAGCGCTTGCTGTAACAACTGGCGGATCTCCGGCAAACAAGACCCACAACCCGTACCACATTTGAGCTTGTCGCCAAGACTCTGGCTGCAGCGGGCCCCAGCGGCAATGGCCTGCTGGATAGGCTGCTGGCGCACCTGAAAACAACTGCAGATCAGCGCCGAACCATCAGCCACCTCCAATGCGGCGCCCCGTAACAACTGACGGCGCGCAGTGGCGCTAAGCACCGTGGCAAAACACTGATCCAGCCAGTGCCGGTCCAGCGCCGGCAACGTCGGGCCGGCATACAACAACGCCTGCAGCTGGTCATTCACCACCAACGCCTGGCGCCAGTGTTGCGGCGCCTTGGCTTCAATCATGTGTCCGGCGCGCGCCCCCGGCGGCAGCAATTGTTGCCAGATAAGCGCGACCAGTTGTGGCAACGCTGTGGCGGGGACTGTCAGCGCCAGCCGGTATTCCTGCATGTGCGCGTGCGGCAAGGTAACCAGATAGCTACATAGGGGCTGCAATGCGGCCAATAAGTCGCGCTGGCGGCTGAACAGCACCAGTTCGGCACTGACGGCCAGCTTTTTCAGCTGCACAGTGCCTTGTTTAAACGCCGGCTGGCGCGAGATCGGATCGCGCCGGTCGTCGTACAACACATCACAACGCGACATCGGGCCAAACTGGCCACTCCAGTGCATCGGCACAAACAACTCTCCCTGGCGCTGACGGTCAGTCAGCCAGGCCCGGCCGCGATAGCGTCCCAGCGCATTACCAAGCTCAACTAAGTCGCCGTCGCAGATTTGCGCGCGCTGCGCATCGGCCGGATGCAGCGCAATAGCAGGCTCCGCCTGATGTTGCATCAGCGCCGGCACCCGCCCGGTGCGGGTCATCGTGTGCCACTGGTCCCGCAGCCGGCCACTGTTGAGGACAAAACCGGCCTCAGCGGCGACCGGACTGCAGTTGTCCTGACCCGACAACGCAATAAAGCGGGCTTTCTGGTCCGGCGTATAAAAACGGCCATCGCTGAATAACCGCGCGGTCTGCACGCCCTTGGTACGCAGCGGCCAGCGCTGCGGCTGCCAGTTGTCATAAGCCGCGTCCGATAAGCCTGTGCAGGCGGTTAAATCCAGCGCACGGCGACCACCGTTGCATAAACCGGTCAGTGCGGCATGCTCGCGAAAGATCTGCGCCGCACTCTGGTAGTTAAACCCCTGACTGAACCCGAGCGCCTTCGCCACCTGACACACAATCTGCCAGTCCGGCCGCGCCGCACCGGGCGGTGGTAAAAATGCACGCTGGCGGGAGATGCAGCGCTCAGAATTGGTGACTGTGCCGTCTTTTTCGCCAAAGCCCAGTGCCGGAAACGCAATATCGGCCAGCGCAACGGTGTCAGTGTCCTGATAAATGTCGGACACCAGCACCAGCTCACAGTCCGCCAGCGCCTGCCTGATCAAATCAGCCTGCGGCAGACTGACCACCGGATTAGTCGCCATGATCCACACCGCTTTAATTTCGCCACGTCCGATGGCGGCAAATAAATCAACGGCGGTATAGCCGCCCTCGCCCACCAATGCTGGCGCCTGCCAGAACTTTTGCAGCGCCTGCCATTCTGCCTCAGGCTGCTGCTCTGTCGCGGCCAATTCGGCCGGGAAGCGCAAATGGCCAGCCAGTTGATTCGCCAGCGCCCCCACTTCGCGGCCACCCATCGCATTGGGCTGACCAGTGACAGAAAGCGGACCGGCGCCCGGCTTGCCGATACGGCCGGTGGCCAGATGCACATTGATGATGGCGTTGACTTTGTCCGTGCCATTTTCGGCCTGATTCACCCCTTGCGAAAACACCGTCACAGTGCGCGCGGTTGTGGCAAACCACTGAAAAAAACGCTGCACATCCGCCACATCCAGATCGCAATAACCGGCAAGCGCCGGCAGTGACTGCCAGCACTGAGCGGCTTGCACCGCCTGGTCAAGGCCATTGCAGTGCGCGCTGGTAAAAGCGCTGTCGATCGCCCCCTCTGCCGCCAGATAGGCCAACAAGCCGGCAAATAACGCCACGTCGGTGCCTGGTCTTATCGGCAAAAACAAATCGGCGCTGTCGGCGGTCGCGGTGCGGCGCGGGTCAATCACCACTATTCGCTGCGCTGGCCTGGTCGCTTTTGCCGCCAGCAGGCGCTGAAACAAGACCGGATGAGCCCAGGCCAGATTGCTGCCGACCAGCACCACTAAATCCGCCAGCTCCAGATCTTCATAACAGCCCGGCACCACGTCTTCACCAAAAGCGCGTTTATGGCCGGCAACAGTCGATGCCATACAGAGCCGGGAATTGGTATCCAGATGGCTGCTGCCGATAAAACCTTTTAATAACTTATTGGCGACGTAATAGTCTTCGGTCAGCAGCTGGCCACTTAAATACATCGCCACACTGCCTGGGCCATGTCTGGCAATGATCTGCGCCAGCCGCCCGGCCGCAGTCGCTACTGCCAGCGGCCAGTCGGCCGGCATGCCGTCCACCATTGGCTGCAACAAGCGGCCCTGTGGCTTCAGGGTTTCGGCCAACGCCGTCCCTTTGACGCACAAGCGTCCGAAATTCGCCGGATGTTGTTTGTCCCCGATAATTTGCACTTTATTGTCAGTGGCACAGGCGGCAATGCCACAGCCGACCCCACAATACGGACAAGTGCTGCTAGTTGTCGTCGCGCCATGATGCTGCATACCCACACTCCAAAATAAAAAAGGCGCCGCTGCCGACTGTTATGCCGGCGCAGGCGCCTTTACCAATTTCATGTTGTATCCCGGTGCAGCATTTCTGATGCCAGCTGTTAACTGATTGATTTTAATCAGGTGCAACAAATCGACAGCGACCAGCTGGCCTAGTCTGGTGCAACTTTGCCCTGTTTTTGCACAAGAGCAGTATCACCGCGGCAGGTTTCGAAAATTTTTATCGGTTTTTCATAGACTTAATCTGCGGCATTAAACTTGTAAGTCAGAAGCAAATAACAGACATGCATGGCAACGAGGCCAGCTGCCGGGACACCGGCAGCTGGCCTTTTTACTTTGGCAACCGGGTGATGGTACCTACAAAGAGGTAAATGAACTGCCCAGAGAAGGCAATAACCACCCGCGCGCCGGGCTTTTACAATACCAACAACGCCGAGCCCTGCTGCGCTAACTCAGGAATACCTGACACGCCAGAGTGGCCGTGGCAATCATGCCACCGGGCCTGACTGGAAACGGTCTGACCTCCCAACCTGGAAAGGTGTCAATTTATGTTGCAAGACCCATTTGAACGGCGCTTCAGCTATTTACGTTTGTCGCTGACCGAAAGCTGCAATTTTCGCTGCAACTATTGTTTGCCAAACGGCAGCAGCTGCGACAACAAAGCCGCTGAGCTCACGCTGCTTGAAATTCAGCATCTGGTGCGTGGCTTTGCCGCCGCCGGCACCACGAAAGTGCGGCTGACCGGCGGCGAACCGACGCTCAGACGTGATCTGTGCGACATCATCAGGACTGTCCGGCAGACCGCCGGCATCCGCGAGGTGGCGCTGACCACCAATGGCTATCGCCTGAACAAAGATATCCAGCATTGGCTCGATGCCGGCCTCACCGCCCTCAATGTCAGTATCGACAGCCTGGATGCCGACACTTTTCATCTGGTGACCGGCCAGGACCGGCTGGCCGATATTCTGGCCGGGGTTGAGCGGGCGCTGGCGCTCGGCCTTGGTAAAGTCAAAATCAATACGGTGCTGCTGCGCCAGTATAACGGTCAGTCGCTGGAGACTTTTCTGGATTTTGTCCGGGATAAACCGGTCAGCCTGCGCTTTATCGAATTAATGCAAACCGGTGATAACGGCAGTTTTTTTGAAGCGCAGCACTTAAGTGGCAGCAGCATTATTCAACAGCTGACCGCCGCCGGCTGGCAACTGATGCCGCGCCAGCACAATGCCGGCCCGGCGCTGGAATATGCCCACCCGGAATATCTTGGCACTATTGGTCTTATCATGCCGTACAGCGCGCATTTTTGTGACGACTGCAACCGTTTAAGGGTGTCCAGCACCGGCCAGTTATTTTTGTGTTTATTTGCCGAGCAACACCAGAATTTGCGCCATCTGCTGGCCGAGGACAACCCGCCGGCGCTGGTGGCATTTTTGCAAGCCCAGCTGCAGTTCAAACCGTTCAGCCACCAGCTGGCCAATGCCAATACCGGGCAGACCCGCCAGCTGGCGATGATTGGGGGCTGAGCATGACCAATCTCAGCCTGCCGGCGTTTACCGTGCTGGTGCTCAGCGGCGGCCAATCCAGCCGGATGGGCCGCGACAAAGCCTTGCTGGAACTGCAGGGTGAAACCTTGCTGGCCCGCACCATCCGCCTCGGCAAAACGCTTGGCGCACAGCAGGTGCTGGTCAGCCGCAACCAGCCGGGTTTTATTCAGGACCAGTATCAACATGCCGGCCCGATGGCTGGCATTGCCGCCGCCTTACCCGCCTGCAGCTGTCGCTGGCTGCTGGTGTTGCCGGTCGACATGCCGTTGCTGACACCGCAGGCGCTGGCGCCACTGCTGACACAAACCCTGGCGCGGCAACAAGCCGGCTTTATGCGGGGCTTTCCGCTGCCGGTGCTGCTGGAAAACCACAGCGCACTTGCCACAGCGTTACAGGCCACGCTGAACGCCACCACGGCGAGCCGCGCCTTACATCGTCTGTGGCAACAACTGGGCCTGCACGAACTGCATTTGCCGGTGCCTGCGGCTTTTCAAAACTGCAACGACCCGGCGGGTTTCGCCGCCATCGCTGCACAGTTCAACAGCGCTTTTGACCACAGGACTTCGTTATGACCACCTTTTCGACCGAACAACCGATACAACTGGCACTATTGACCGTCTCTGACCGCCATACCGCCGCCACGGACGACACCGGCGCCATGCTGGCGCAGGCGCTGCAGGCGCAAGGCCACCAGCTGTGCCAGCGGCTGTTTGTCGCGGAAAACCTGTATCAAATCCGCGCGACCGTCAGCCAGTTAATCGCCGACGGCAAGAGCCAGGTGATCCTGCTGTGCGGCGGCACCGGTTTTCATGCCAAAAACTGTAGCGTGGCAGCGATAACACCATTATTTGACCGCGAAGTGCCAGGCTTTGGTGAACTGTTCCGTGCGCTGTCGTTTCATAAAATCGGCAGCGCCGCGCTGCAATCCGGCGCGGTGGCCGGTATTGCCAATCAAAAACTGATTTTTGCGGTGCCGGGCAGCATGGACGCAGCGCAACTTGCCGCCGACCAGCTGATCTGGCCGCAACTGCTGGCACACACCAAACCCTGTAATTTCACCTCATTACTGCGCCGCGCCGGCGCCTGCACTGTGACTCAGGCAGAACCGGGGACAGCCAGATGACTGAACTGACGCATTTAAATGCCAATGGCGAAGCCAGCATGGTCGATATCGCCGGCAAAACGCCAGGCAGCCGCACCGCTATCGCACAGGCCGAAGTGACGATGCTGCCGCAAGTGGTGGCGACGCTGGCGCACTTACCCAAAGGTGACGCGCTGGCCTGTGCCCGCATCGCCGGCATCATGGCGGCGAAAAAAACTGCCGAACTCATTCCGCTGTGTCATCCGCTGCTGCTGTGCAAAATCGACATCCAGTTTGACCTGCAGCCCACGCTTGGCAAGGTGCTGATCCGCGCCTTGTGCAAAGTTGAGGGCAGCACCGGTGTCGAAATGGAAGCCTTAACCGCAGTCAGTATTGCCGCGCTGACACTGCACGATATGGCCAAAGCAGCCGATCCGGCCATTGAAATCAACCACATTCATTTATGCGAAAAACTGGGCGGTAAGTCCGGTCACTGGAGACGCGCCGATGTCTGACACTGCCTTTGCACCACACAGCAGCCTTGCTGCACCGGTTAAAGTGCTGTTTTTTGCCGCATTGCGTGAAGCCATCGGCCACAGCGAATTACAGCTGACGTTACCGGCGCCGCTGCAAATCAGCGCTGTGCTGGCGTTACTGAGCGCAGAGTCGCCACAGGTACAACAGGCATTGGCCGGCCGCGAAGTCTTAGCGGCGCTGAATCAGCAGCTGGTTGCCAGCACGGCCTGGGTCAGCCCCGGTGATGAAGTGGCGTTATTTCCGCCTGTGACCGGAGGCTGAACATGACGGTTGTCATCAACTGCCGGGTCCAGCCCGAGGATTTTGCCCTGGATCACGAATACCAGGCGCTGCAAAGGCCCGACTGCGGCGCCGTGGTGTTGTTTTGTGGTCTGGTGCGTGAGCAATTCCAGCCGCAAGACGGGTCGCTACCCAGCGACACGCTGCAGGCGCTGGAGCTGGAGCATTATCCCGGCATGACCGAACAGAGTATCCGCGCTATAGCCGGCCAGGCCGCTGAGCGTTTTGACCTGCGCGCCGTGACTGTCGTCCACCGCATTGGCCTGTTGCCACTGGGCGCGCAAATTGTGCTGGTTGGTGTGGCCGCGCCGCACCGCAGCGACGCCTTTGCCGCCTGCGACATGCTGATGGACTACCTGAAAAATCAGGTGCCACTGTGGAAAAAAGTGCATTTTTTAACCGGCACCAGCTGGGCCGATGCCAAAGCGTCGGATAAACAAGCGCTGGCCCGCTGGCAAACACCCGCGCGCTGACAAAAACCGGCAAGCTGACTGTCACGCCGGCGGCCGCCCAACTACCGCTTTTTGGGTACCCCGGCAGACGAATAGGCAGCGTTATATAACGGCGTATATGGCGAAAGTCTGGTGCCCGCGCTGAACGCAGCATCAAGTTATGGCTACTGAGGGAATTATCATGCGTTTTATCGGCACTTTTGGTCTGCTGCTCTGTGGCACTCTGGCAAGCCCGGCTTTACTGGCAGCGCCCTGCGAACTGACCATCTCCGCCGCTGCCAGTCTGAGCGGTGCTTTTAAAGCCATTGCCGCGCAGTATCAACAGCTGCAGCCTTGTCAGCTGACGCTGAACTTCGCCGCATCCGGTGTGCTGGTGCAGCAACTGCATCATGGCGCGCCGGTTGATGTGCTCGCCACGGCCGATCAGCACAGCATGGATTTGGCCGAAGCGGACGCTTTGATTGACCCGACGAGCCGGCAGGATTTTATTGCCAATCGCCTGGTGCTGATTGTGCCGGCACTGTCAACGGCTGCGCCGCCACAAGCCAGCAGTGCAACAGCAGCAACAGCTGTCAGTGCCGACCTGCAACCCCTGACCGCGCCGGCTTATCAGCGCATCGCCATCGGCAACCCGGTGACAGTGCCGGCCGGTCGTTATGCCAAAGAAAGCCTGCTGCAGGCCGGGCTTTGGCCGGCGCTGAGCGCAAAACTGGTGCAGGCGGCCAACGTGCGTCAGGTACTGGATTATGTGGTGCGGGGCGAAGCCGAAGCCGGTTTTGTCTACGCCTCTGACGCTAAAGGCCAGCCGGTCCGTACGCTTGGGCTGGTGCCGCTGCAGAGCCCCATCCGCTATCCGCTGGCCATCAGCAGTACCAGCAAACATACGGCGCAGGCCCGGGCCTTTAGCCAGTACCTGCACTCAACAGCTGCGCAGCAGATTTTGTTGCAATACGGCTTCAGTCCGATGGAGTAAAGCCGTGACGGTGTTTCATTTTCGCAATAAAGAGTGGTTATGGACTGGCGTGCAATAGAGTTATCGCTGTGGGTGGCGGGTATCGCCACGCTGCTGAATTTACTGTTCGGCGGCAGTCTGGCCTATCTGCTGGCGCGGCGTGATTTCGCCGGCAAAAGCCTGCTTGAAGCCCTGCTGACCCTGCCGATGGTGCTGCCGCCGACCGTGGTCGGTTATTACCTGCTGGTGCTGCTCGGGCGGCACAGCGCTATTGGGTCTGCGCTGGAAAGCTGGTTTGGCATCCGGCTGATTTTCACTATTGAAGGCGCCATTATCGCCGCCACAGTAGTGACTTTTCCGCTGGTGTTAAAACCGGCCCGAGCGGCGTTTGAGGCGGTCGACCCGCAACTGCTGCAGGCGGGCAAAGTGCTGGGTCTTAGTAACTTCGCGGTGTTTTGCCGCATCAGTCTGCCGCTGGCCTGGCGTGGCATTCTGGCCGGCCTGATGCTGGCATTTGCCCGCGCTATGGGCGAATTTGGCGCCACGCTGATGCTGGCCGGCAGTATTCCGGGCAAAACCCAGACCTTATCGATTGCCATTTATGAGGCGGTGCAGGCCGGCGACCAACACAGTGCCAACAGGCTGGTGCTGGTGACGTCCGGGCTTTGTATCGCGCTGTTGTTACTGGCGCAGTGGCTGACCAGACGCCGCAGTGTTGCAAGCAGAAGCTGACAGCGCGCATCCGCACCAAGGCCAGGAGAACATCATTGTTTCAGATTGATATCCATAAGCAGTTTGCCGCCGGCGATTTTCGCCTGGACGTCAGCTTTCACAGCAAGGCCCAACGTCTGGTGCTGCTGGGCCCGTCCGGTGCCGGCAAAAGCCTGACGCTTAAAGCCATCGCCGGCCTGCTGCAGCCCGATACCGGCCGCATCGCGCTGGCCGGCCAGGTGCTGTATGACCAGGCCCGCCAGCTGAACCTGTCGCCACAACAGCGCCAGCTGGGCTATTTGTTTCAGGACTATGCGCTGTTTCCACATCTGAATGTGCGTCAGAACATCGGCTTTGCGCTGAGACGCGGCCCTGCCAATCCGGGCAAGCAGCAGGAACTGCCGCAAGTGCAGCACTGGCTGGCGCGTTTTGAGCTGCAGCCATGTGCCGGTTTGTATCCGCATCAGCTGTCCGGCGGGCAAAAACAGCGGGTGGCGCTGGCGCGGGCGCTGGCCGGCGCGCCGCGGGCGTTGTTGCTGGACGAACCTTTTGCAGCGCTCGACGCCGGGCTCCGGCACAGCCTGCGCGAAGAGTTGCTGCAGCTGCAAATTCAAACCCAACTACCGATGCTGCTGATCACCCACGACGCCACCGACGCCGCAGTGCTGGGCCAGGCCGTGATCGAACTTTCCGAAGGCCAGGTCCGCAGCGCCACTGGCACCAACTGCAGTCCAGGCGCTTAATACCTCATCAAAGGAGAAATCAATGAATGCAAACCGCTTCGCCGTCGAAGCTGAGGTCAAATTATCGGTCAAAGGCCAGGTGCTCGGCGGCAAAACCCAGGTGTTGCTGCTGCGTGAAATAGACCATTGCGGCTCTATTACCCACGCCGCCAAAGCCGCCGGCATCAGCTATAAAACCGCCTGGGATACCATTGAAGCGATGAATCATATCGCCGGCACGCCGCTGGTAGTGCGCGCCGCCGGCGGCAAAGGTGGCGGCGGTTCACAGCTGACCGAGCGCGGCCGGCAGCTGGTGCAAAACTTTGCCCACATCGAAGCGGCCCATCAGCGTTATTTATCCGAATTATCGGCGCAAACCACAGCGGTGCTTGATGACCTGTTGTTACTACGGAGACTGAGTATGAAAACCAGCGCGCGCAATCAATTTTTAGGCACTGTTTGTGCCCTCACGCCCGGCGTCGTCAATGATGAAGTCACTATCCGCACCGCGGATGGCATTGAAGTTGTGGCGATCATCACCCATGAGAGCTGTCAGCGGCTGGGGTTGCAGCTGCACAGCGAGGCTTTTGCTCTGGTTAAATCCAGCAATGTGATGTTGCTGAGCGCCGATGCCGGCGTCAAAACGTCAGCGCGCAATCAGTACAGCGGCCAGATAGTCCGGCTGCTGCAAGGCGCGGTGAATACCGAAGTGCTGATCGCGCTGAACGACACCACCACTATTGCCGCGACAGTGACCAACATCAGTGCACAGGCGCTGGGGCTTGACGAAGGTGGCACTATCAGCGCGTTGTTTAAAGCCTCAGGCGTGATCCTGGCGGTGCCGGCCTGACGGCTGCGGGTTTAAACGCAGCCGGCTCACATGCAGCCGGCTTACACGCAGACGCCTTAAGCACAGACCGCTGGCGCGCCACATAACGCTGCCGAAAAATCGGCCAGCCGGCGGCTGTAACTGTGTGCCGGCAACATCACTTCAATCAGCCGGAAGCGGCTGGTGTCGGCAAGCGCATCATCTAAGGCGTTGGCAAACTGATAAGCGTTCCAGACCTGCGCCGCGCCGCCGCCCATGCCACGGCCAAGCGCAGCATACTGCCAGCCGGCAAGGCCGGTGGCGGCCAAATCCGGCGCAAATGCTTTGATCATGCCCCAGCTCTGGTTATTCAGCACTATCACTATCGGATTGAGCCGATAGCGGGCGCAGTGCCCAAGCTCAAGCCCAGTCATCTGAAAAGCGCCATCACCAACCAGCACTATTGGCCTTTTGCCGCTGCTAAGCTGCACGCCAAGCCCCGCCGGCACCGCAAAGCCCATCGAGGCGTAAAAGGCCGGCGCGATAAAAATATCCGGCGTGGCGGCAAGGGTGGCAAACAGGCAATCGCCGATATCGACAACAAAAGGATATTGCTGCGACTGCCGGCTTAAGCACTCGTGCAGGGTTTGCACCAATGCGTCAGAGCCCCATTCCGGCGCTGGCGCGGCATCCGCTGCAGAACATGGCACCGCAGGCGCGACCGGTTCAGTACGCAGCGCCGCTGGCCAGCTGAGTGGCTGGTGCAGCAATTGCGCGATGGCGGCCAGCACCACCGCAGCCGGCGCCAGAATCCGCCGGCCATCCGGCAGCAAGGTTTCACTGGCCTCCAGCCACAGGACTGGTTTTTGCGCCAGCAGTTCGGTGTGCGCGGCAAAATTACTGTCAGAACGGATCACGCCGCAGCAAATCAGCAAATCGGCCTGCTGCAACAGCGGCAACACCGGATCGGCTTTGCTGCCGCTAAACACGCCGGCCGACCAGTAAGCGTCGGCAGGCGTTGCCGCCAGCTCCAGGTTTTGTTCCAGTGCGCTGCGGCCCAATAAAGTGGTCAGCACCGGCAGTTGATGCTTAGCAGCGAGTTTGCTGACCGCGTCGGCAAAGGCAAATCTTTTGGTTTTGACGCCAACTAAAAGCAGCGGCTGGCGCACCGGCGCTAGTAAAGTTGTCAGGGCAGCGAAGTCTGACGCAGCAAGCACAGCCGGCTCAGTCTCGCCAGGTGCGGTTGGCGCGTCCGGGGAACCCGCAGCACTTTGTGGGTCGGGCATCGGCGCAGTAACCACGGCTTGCGCCATATCGCGCGGCAATTCAATCAGCACCGGCCGGCGTTCACGTTTTGCTTTAGCGATAACAGCGGCCAGCTGCTGCGCGGCCGTAGCCGGGTCGTCCAGCCGGCACTGGCCACAGGTGACTTCGGCCAGGATCCGTCGCTGTGCATCCAAATCGGCGACCTGATGGTGCAGTAATAAACCGCCAGCCACCTCCTGCGCCGACGGATAGCCGGCAAACACCAGCAGCGGCAAATATTCCATGTAAGCCTGCGCAATGGCATTGACCGCATTTAACGCACCGGCGCCATAGGTCAGCATCACCGCGGCCGGGGCATTGCGCCAGCGCGCCGCTGCGTCAGCTGCGTACACTGCCGAAGGTTCATGGCTGAGCTGAATTAACCGCAATGCACGGGGCTGCGACGCTGGCGCCGACTCCAGTGCATTAAGCCAGGGCAGGATAAAATCACCGGGAATGGTATAAAGGTCGTGGATGCCGTTGTCGCACAGCTGCTGCTGTAACACGTCTGCCAGAATCATCATTGCGCTCCGCTATAAAAGTGCGCCTATTGTGCGCAGCTGCGTGCAGCGGATATTGCTTTATATCAATAAAAACGCCGCTTTCACGCGGCGCAAAAGGAGTAAGCCAGCAGGCGTTAACGCCACCAGCTGCTTTTGGGCTGCACCCAAATGTCTTCACCGGCGGCCACATCCCCGCGCTGGCATTCCAGCCACGTCAGGGCGTCTGCATGCAGCAGCGAACTGAGCATGCCGGAACTGTCAGTCCCCACCGGCTCGGCGCTGATGCCGCCAGGGCGAACCTGCAGCGCCACGCGTTGCATATCAAGCCGCCCCGGCTTTTTGCGCAGTGGCTGCGTGGTTCTGGCTGGCCACAACAGCGGCTTTTTGACGTCCTGGCCACTTAACAGCTGCAAGGCCGGCAGCAGCAGTTGTTCCGCCGTCACCGCTGCCGACACCGGGTTGCCCGGCAGGCCAAACAACCACACCGGCGGGTGCGGATTGTCCGCACTGCTGGCAGGATGGTCCAGCCAGCCAAACGCAAAAGGTTTACCTGGCTTGATTGCCACCTGCCAGAAATCCATCTGGCCCAGTTCACTCAACACCTGGCGGGTATAATCGGCATCGCCGACTGAGACACCGCCACTGGACACAATCACGTCGACCCTGGGCGCCGCCTGTTGCAGCGCCGCCCTGAGAGCCACCGGATCATCCGCTACCCAGCCAAGGTCCACCACCTGACAACCAAAGCGTTGCAGCACGGCCAGCAGCATAATACGGTTGCTGTCATACAAATCGCCGCTTTGCAGCGGTTCACCCGGTTGTTTTAATTCATCCCCACCAGAGAGCACACCGACGCGGACCTGTGCAAACACCGGCACCTGGGCAATGCCCAAAGTCGCCAATAACCCCAGCTGCAAAGGCCCCAGCACAGTGCCTTTGGCCAGCACGGACTGCCCGACGGCCAACTCGCTGCCGCAAAGCCGGATATGCTGACCGGCCACCGGGCGACGTTTGAGGCTCAGGCTGGTCCGCGTCTCGTCACACCACTGAATGTCCTCTTGCATGACCACGGTATCCAGATCTGAGGGCACCACGGCGCCGGTGGTGATCCGAATGCAACAGCCGGGCGGAACCTCCGCAGTACAGGGATGGCCAGCCAGACTTTGCCCGACCACCGGCCAGCGCTGTGCCGGGTTCAGGATCAGGTCGGCAAAACGCAGCGCATAACCATCCATCGCTGAATTGGTGGCAGTCGGCACTGCCACCGGCGAACACACTTCAGTGGCCAGTGTCCGGTCCAGTGCAGCAAAGATGCTGACCGTTTGCTGTGGCAACTGCATTCTGCTGCGAATGGCCGCCAACAGCCGTTCCAGCGCATCCGCCAGCGGCAACATCGGCATTTTTGGTGGTACAGGAGTTGTCATTGCGGTTTAACTGCCTTTTTTGCCCTGAAAATTGACCATCCAGACCGCCGCTTCCACCCGCGAGCGCAAATTCAGTTTTTTCAGTAAATGTTTCACGTGCACTTTGACCGTACCGTCGGAAATATCCAGTTCGCGCGCAATCAGTTTATTGCTGCGGCCTTTGGCGATCAGCTCCAGAATTTCCTGCTCGCGGTTGGTCAGCTGGCTCAGATCTGTGGCGGGTTTCTCCACCGGCCGGCGGATGGCATCGGCCAGGGCGGCATTTACTGCTTCGCTTAACACCATTTTGCCCTGCACCGCTTTTTTGATTTGCTCCAGCAGTTCATCCGGATCTGAATCTTTCAGCAGATAACCATCCGCGCCAAGGCTGATGGCTTTAATCACATCGTCATTGGAATCCGACACCGTCAGCATCACAATCCGGGAAGTGACGCCATCATCCCGTAACTTTTTCAGCGTCTGATGGCCGTCCATGCCCTGCATATTTAAATCTAAAATGATTAAATCCGGGTCCAGCTCGTTCGCCAGCACTATCGCCTCTGCACCGGAACTGGCTTCAGCGACTATCTGCAGCTCCGCTTCAAAAGCCAGCAACTGGCGCAGCCCCTTGCGCAGCAGCGGATGATCATCCACCAGCATCACGCTGTAGCTGTCGGTATCTTGTTTGTCGGCGAATTGATTGTGCTGCTCTGGCATATCTGGATTCCTGTTAGCGACCACTCTGGTGCCTATTTAGCAATAAGCCGTTGGGGTTGATGTTGATTTATATCATGCCCGTGCGCGGCACAGAACTGAACGCGGACAATCTCCTGCAGCCGGCAGAACCACCAAAATTCAGTATCCATTTGTTTTTAACCAGAAAATTAAAACATCACGGCGAGACAATACCCCATCATAGGTATCCCAAACAAGCTGATGGCGGCATTTTGCTAACTCTTCAGATCCATTGAGGCGGCGCGGTCTGGCCTGCATAGTGATGCCGGTACGCAACCTTATGCAGGAGTTTTTATGGCCGATTTAAAACGATGGCAACCAGAAGACGAGCAATTCTGGGCGCAAACAGGCAAAGCCATCGCCACGCGCAACCTGTGGATCTCAATCCCGAGTTTATTGTGCGGTTTTGCCGTCTGGATGTTATGGAGCATTCTGACCGTGCAGATGCTCAATCTGGGTTTCCCTTACAGCGCCAGCGATTTATTTTCGCTGACCGCCATCGCCGGTTTAACCGGGGCCACCCTGCGCATCCCGGCCAGCTTTTTTGTCCGGTTGTGCGGCGGACGTTACACCATTTTCTTTACCACTGCATTGTTGATGCTGCCGGCCATTGGCACCGGTCTGGCGCTGCAGGACAAAAACACGCCGTTCTGGCTGTTTCAGCTGATGGCATTGTTATCGGGCATTGGCGGCGGGAACTTCGCCGCGTCAATGTCAAATATCAGCTTCTTTTTTCCAAAAAAACAACAAGGGCTGGCGCTTGGCTTAAATGCCGGACTGGGCAATTTTGGCGTCACCTCGATGCAAATTCTGGTGCCGTTGTTTATGACCTTTGGCGCCTTTACACTGCTGGGCGCCGGCGATCCGATGACGCTGCAAAAAGCCAGCGGCACGCTGATTGGTTCTATTCCGGCCGGCAGTGACACCTGGGTGCAAAATGGTGGTTTTGTCTGGTTACTGTTATTAGTCCCGCTGGCGTTTGCCACCTGGTTTGGCATGAACAATATCAATACCGACGAAGTGACGCCAAAACTGCCGTCGGCGCCGGTGTCTTTTGCCATCCAGCTGTCGATGCTGACCATTGGTTTCCTGACCGCCATCGCCGGTTTATGGCTGATGTTACCGGCGTCGGCCAACGGCTCTGGTTTTGGCATCCCCAAAGAACTGGTGTTAGTGGCGGTGTTATTTGCCACGGTCTTTTTACTGAAACTGTTACCCGGTGCTATCCGCGCCAGTCTGGAGCGGCAATATCAAATCTTCGGCAACAAACACACCTGGGTGATGAGTGTGTTGTATGTGATGACTTTTGGCTCATTTATCGGTTTTTCTGCTGCCTTTCCGCTGTCTATTCAGGTTATTTTTGGCTACAGCCACCAGCTGACGGACGGCGTGATGACGCACAATGTCGTCAACCCGAATGCGCCCAGTGCACTGACTTATGCCTGGATAGCCCCCTTTATCGGTGCGTTGATCCGCCCGGTCGGTGGCTGGCTGGCCGATAAAATGGGCGGCGCGCTGGTCACGCAGCTGTGTTCCGTGGTGATGATCCTCTGCGCCTTAGGCGCCGGTTATTACATGCAACAAGCCTATCAATCTGCCACGCCGGAGCAGTTTTTTATGCCGTTTTTTCTGATTTTCCTCGGCCTGTTTGCCGCCAGCGGCATTGGTAACGGCTCGACCTTTCGCACCATTGCGGTGGTGTTTCCAAAAGAACAGGCCGGCCCGGTGTTAGGCTGGACCTCCGCAGTGGCCGCTTATGGCGCCTTTTATATCCCGCAGGTGTTTGGCGAACAAATCAAAGCGGCGACGCCGGAATATGCCATGGTCGGTTTTGCCCTGTTTTATGGCATTTGTCTGGTGATTAACTGGTTCTTTTATCTGCGTAAATCCGGCGAGTATTACAATCCATAGCGCTAATGTTGCGAGATAAAAGCCAGGGGGTGCACAGCCGCCTGGCTTTTTTTGTCTGGCCAGCGCGGATTGCGTTTTGCCGGCGCACCGTCGCATAATCGGGCCAGATCCATCCGGAGCCCAAAACCCTATGCCACTGTCTGATATCGTGATTTTATCTGCCGCCCGCACCCCGATCGGCAGTTTTGCCGGCGCCTTGTCCGGCTACACCCCGGCTGAATTGGGCACTGTTGCGGCAACAGGTGCCATCCAGCGTGCCGGCATTGCGCCAACTGAGATTGGCAGCAGCATCTTTGGTCACATCATCACCACCAGCGCCGCCGATGTTTATCTGGCGCGCCAGATTGCGCTTGGCAGCGGCATGGCCGAACACAGCAACGCTTTTAGCGTCAACCGGCTGTGCGGCTCGGGCCTGCAGGCCGTGATCAGTGCGGCGCAGCAACTGCTGCTGGGCGGTACCGGGCCAGGCTCCGAGGTCGCGCTGTGCGGTGGCGCCGAGTCGATGTCCCAGGGCGCTTTTTTATTGCCGGGCGTGCGCCGCGGTCTGCGGCTGGGGCATGGCACCGTCACTGATCTGACGCTGGGTATTCTGACTGACCCTTTTGGCAGCGGTCATATGGGAGTCACGGCAGAAAACATCGCGAGGCAATATCAGTTCAGTCGCAGCGACCTTGATGAGTTCGCCCTGCACAGCCAGCAAAAAGCCGCCCATGCCCAACAGGCCGGTTATTTTCAGGCGCAGATCTGCCCGGTCAGCCACAAAGGCCCACACGGGCCTGTGTGGATTGACAGCGACGAGCACATCAAACCGGATACCACGTTGCAAAGCCTCAGCCGGCTGAAACCGGCCTTTGTGGCGGATGGCCTGGTGACTGCCGGCAACGCCTCCGGCCTCAATGATGGTGCGGCAGCGCTGGTAATCGCCACCGCCCGCTACGCCCGCGCACAGGGTCTGGCCCGCAGAGCGCGCTTACGCAGCTGCAGTTTTGCCGGCGTGGCGCCTGCGATGATGGGATTAGGCCCTATTCCGGCCGTCCGGCAGTTATTGCAACAAAGCGGCCTCAGCCTTGCGGATATTGCTGTGATTGAATCCAATGAAGCCTTTGCCGCCCAGGCGCTGGCGGTGAACCGTACACTAGGCCTGGACCCGGCGCGGGTCAATCCGAACGGCGGTGCTATTGCACTGGGGCACCCGGTGGGCGCCACCGGCGCCATCTTAGTAGTCAAAGCGTTGTATGAGCTCGAACGGATTGACGGCCAGTTTGCGCTCATCACCTTGTGTATCGGCGGTGGCCAGGGCATCGCGCTGCTGCTGGAACGTTAGCCCGCGCCCGGGTGCGCCAACACTTGCTGCAGGAAACCAATGATGTCATCAAGCGGCTTCACGGCATCGCGGTCAAAACACTGCTGAAAATAGCTGTTACAGCCACTGTCGAGATAGGCGTGTTTTAATGCCGGATAAATCGACAGTTGCGCCGGCTGGCCGGCTTTTAACAGCGCATCGACATACTGCCGGGCGCTGTCTGGTGTGGTCAGGTCATCGAGGCTGCCGACATGGACAAACTGCGGCGGTAATGGCCGCACCGACGCCTGCGGGATCAGCCACTGCGGTGACAACGCCTGATACAACTCCGGATGGCTGGCAACGCTGATGCCCGCGCCAAAAAAACCACGCGGACTAGCCTTGCCCATCGCCCAGAAGCCATTTTTAGCGCTTTCGAATTCAGCAAAAGCCCGTGCCTGTAAATCAAACACGGCATAACTTAATACCGCCGCCTGTACCCTGATGCCGCCAGCGGCCCTGATACTTTCTGCCGTTGCGCCTGCCGGCAGATAACTGGGATTAAAACCAGGCGTGCGGCTGGCAAAGCCTTGCGATGACAGATTCTGGCCAGCCAGCACCACCATCGCCGCCAGATGCCCACCCGCGCTGTCGCCGGTGACCGCCAGTCGCGCCGGATCGCCCTGATAACGCCCAATGTGCTGTTGGACCCATAACGTCGCGCCAAGCGCATCGTCAATGATCTGGTTCAGACGGGTGGTATTGTGATTGGCACTTAATAAGCGGTAATCGGCATTCACCACCACGATATCCGCCTTTGTCGCCACATATTCCGCCATTTGCTGCATGATGCTTTTATTGTTAATCAGCCAGCCGCCACCATGAAATATCAGCAGCACCGGCATCGGTGTGGTGATCCCCTGGCGTACCGGTTGGTAGATATCCAGCGCCAGAGGTTGGCCGGCGGGCGTGGCGTAAACAATATCGCGATGCACCTGCACACTGCCAGACAGCGCCTGGCTGGCAGCCGGCGCCTGATTGCCAGCCACGGCGAGCGGACTGGCGATTGCCAATACACTCCATAACGCCAATAAAAAATGCTGTGACCAACGCTTCACGCCGGGCAAACGACACATGGTTCTGCCGCCAGCGCCAATTGATTTTAAAGCGATATCCTGCACCATTCGGGCCTCCTGTTTCTATGCCCTACATTGACCGCTGCCGGGGCAAATTTCCAGCATTTTATGTAATCGGTTTCATTTTTAACTGTGCAAAACGCAGCGCTTGCGGCCTTTTGTCGGTGCTGCACGGTTTTTTACCTCAAAAATGCAATTTTTTACTTGCATCTATAGCCCCGCCATTGCTTTTATAGTGCACAAAATAACAACGCGGCCTGGCCTTGCCCATATTGCCCGGCACTAACACCTTCACGGTGTCGCGTCATAACAGTAGCAAAAGCAGCAGTAAAATCTGCTGATTAGCCACAAATCAACAGGGAGACAGACTTTGACTTCAGCAAAAAAACTGGCGGTTTTATTGCTGTCCGGCGCACTTTCATGCAACGCGCTGGCAGCCGACAATCAATTAACCGCGCAAGAACAAGCCGATGGCTGGCAATTGTTGTTTGATGGCCACAGCATGGCGCAGTGGCGAAATTTCAAACAAACCGGTTTAAGCGACAAGTGGCAGATTGACCAGGGCGCGATGAAGCTGACCGGTAAAGGCGGTGGCGATATTCTGACCAAAACCCAGTACGGTGATTTTGAATTGCTACTGGACTGGAAAATCGCCGAAGGCGGGAATAGTGGCATTTTTGTGCTGGTTGATGAAACCGGTAACACTATCTACGCCCATGCGCCGGAAATTCAAATTCTCGACAACGAACGGCATGCAGATAACAAACTGGCCAGCCACAGATCAGGTTCACTGTACGATATGATTGCCTCGCCGCCGCAGTCGCATAAAACCGCCGGAGCCTGGAATCAGGTGCGTATTCGCCTACAGCAAAAACAACTGACCATCTGGCAAAACGGCATCCAAACTGCTGCAGTGGAAATTGGCAGTGCCAACTGGCAGCAGTTACTTGGCAACAGTAAATTTGCCAGCTGGCCGGGTTTTGCCGCGCAAGCCACTGGTCATATCGGCTTACAGGATCACGGCGATGTGGTCTGGTTCAAAAACATCAAAATCAAAGAGCTGAAATGATGACAACTGCGCAGATTGAAAAGCCGGAAGTGCTGATCGTCGGCTCAGGTGCCGGTGGCGCTATGGCCGCGTATGAACTGACCCGTAACGGCCACAAAGTGCTGTTGCTGGAAGCCGGTCGTGATTACGACCCGAAAAAAGAAACGCCGATGTTTAAACGCAACGGCGATGCACCGCTGATGGGTGCGGCGACGCCGGACAAAGACTTCGGCTTTTATGACGCCACCATCGACGGCGGCTGGCAAGTGCCGAATGAGCCTTATACTAGTGCACAGGGCAGCGAATTTATGTGGTGGCGCGCGCGGATGCTCGGCGGGCGCACCAATCACTGGGGCCGCTATGCGCTGCGTTTCAGTGAACACGATTTTAAAGGCAAAAGCCGCGATGGCCTCGGTGCCGACTGGCCTTTTGAATATAAAGACATTGCGCCCTGGTACGATAAAACCGAAGCCTTAGTCGGCGTCTGTGGCACCAATACTGGCCTGGATGATATGCCGCCCTCGCCCGAGGGGGTGTTACAGCCACCGCCACAACCGCGGGTACCAGAGCTGCTGGTGGCCGCTGCGGCGAAAAAACTTGGTATTCCGGCCGTGCCGATGCATCGCGCTGTGTTAACCCGGCCGCTGGATAACCGCGCCGCCTGTTTCTACGCCACGCCGTGCGGCCACGGTTGTTCGATTGGCGCGGCTTTTCAGACCACCACGTCCTTGTTGCCAATGGCCAAAGCCACTGGTTTGCTGGAGGTACGCACCGACGCGATGGTGAAAACCGTCACCACCGACGACAAAGGCCAGGTCACCGGCGTTAGTTACATCGACAAAAAAACCGGTACTGAGCACAGCGTCACGGCAAAAGTGGTCATTTTAGCCGCCAGCGCCTGTGAGTCCGCCCGCTTGCTGCTGAACTCAAAAACCGATAAGTATCCGCAAGGCCTCGCTAACTCCAGCGGTCAGGTCGGTAAAAATCTGATGGATTCCACCGGCGCCAACATCGGCGCTTTAGTGCCGGCCTTACAAGGCCGGCCGATTTATAACGAAGATGGCCACACCGCCAACCACCTGTTTATTCCCTGGTGGGGCCATCAGGCGCAGGCCGAGAAAAAGCTCGATTTTCCGCGGGGATATCATTTTGAACTCGGTGGCCGTTTTGGCGAACCTGGCGCCAATATCGACACCGGCCTGCAAGGCTATGGCAAAGCCTTAAAACAGCAGGTTAAACACAAATATGGGGCTTATGTGTCTTTTGCCCTGCGCGGTGAAATGCTGCCAAATCCGGATTGTTATCTGGATATCGACCCGGAAGTCAAAGACAAATGGGGCATTCCGGTGGCGCGTTTTCACTGGAAATGGTCGGAGCATGAGCTGAAGCAAATCGCGCATGGCCTGAAAACCGCCAAAGACATTCTGACGCTGATGGGCGCTGAAGTCGGCGAGCTGCCGGCCCCGGAGCAGGCCATTTTAAAAGGTGGTCAGATCATTCATGAAGTTGGCACCACGCGGATGGGCGCGTCAAAGACCGACTCTGTGACCAATCAATGGGGCCAGAGCTGGGACTGCCCGAATTTGTTTGTGATGGATGGCGGTGTGTTTGCCTCTAATCCGCACAAAAACTGCACCCTGACCATTATGACGCTGGCGATGCGTAATTCGTCCTGGTTATCCGCCCAGTTAAAGCAAGGAGCGTTGTAAATGCATCACGACCATCAAAACGCCGCCGCATCAGAGACGGCAACACCTGACGAACAGCCGTATCAGTCCGGCCTGAGCCGGCGCCAGTCGCTGAAACTGCTGGCGGCGCTGGCCGCAAGTACCATGTTGCCGGGTTTGGCCGGCTGTGACAGTGCCCCGCCAACACCCGACACCACGCCCGCTGCTGCGCCAGGGGCCACCATTGCCGAGCACTGGCCGGAGTTAAACCTGACGCCTGTCACCGGGAAAGGTTATGGCACAGATCCGAACATGATCCTGCCGCCTGAATCCCCCTGGCCGCTGACGATGACCCCGGCGCAGCTGAGCGCGCTGGCGATTGTCTGTGACATTCTGATCCCGCGTGACGGTGAAGTGCCGTCGGCGTCTGAAGTGGACGTGCCGGCAGTGATCAACGAGTGGGTCAGCGCGCCGTACCCGCGACAACAACAGGACAGACCGCTGATTTTAGCCACGCTGAGCTGGTTGGATACAGAGGCGACGCAGCGTTTTGGCAACAATTTCACCAAACTGACCGCAGCGCAGCGGCTGGCGATCATCGACGATATCGCCTTTGACCATGCGCAAACCCAGCCCCGCTTTGCGCGCATCGTCAAGGCCTTTGCGCTGCTGCGTGGTTTAGTGGTGGCGGCGTTTTTCAGCACACCACAAGGCACTAAAGATATAGGTTATGTTGGCAATACCGCGATTGGCGGTGATTATCCCGGCCCGACGCCGGCGGCTAAGGCGCACCTGGACACTGTGTTGCGGGATTTGGGCTTAACCGCCTTCGCCTGGCAGCCGGTTTAAACCCAGCCCGGCCACATCAGCAGTGGTGTGGCCGGCGGTCTGGCGCCCGGCCAGTGCTTCAGGTTTTATCGAGGTCAAGCAGCGCCTGCAGATCGGGCGCGACCGGTAAAATTTTAAACATCGAAATATTACTGCCACCGGTATTGCCCTGAGGATACACACCCACGAAAGAGCCAAGGGTGCCGAGCAGGATCCGCACGGCCTGGCCGGCAACAGCGCTCAGCTGCATTTGCTGCCAGGCCAGTTTTAACATCAGCCAGTGCGTCAGCGCATGCGGCCAGACATAGGCCTGACTCAGCACATGCGCCCGCTCCAGATGGTGAAATCCACTGGCATTATCGCCATTTTCCAGCATAAGCCGGGCCTTGGCGAGTTCCTCTGAAAATGCCTGGTGTAGTGCTGGATGCATCAGTTTGTCCTTTAATCATGGCCATGCTCAGCATGATGTTGCCGCAATGCGCGCCAGAATACAATTCCCTGGGCTCAGCGCCTGAAATCGGCAGCGGCCGGCTATTGTATTTTGCGCCAGCGCCCATATGCTGAATGCTTCCCTGATGAAGACTCACCGGAGCTGCTGCATGAGCCAATCTGACTATACCCCACCCGCGGTCTGGCGCTGGGACTGTGACAACGGCGGTGCTTTCGCCGGCATAAACCGCCCGACTGCCGGCGCCCGCACTGAAACTACGCTGCAAAAAGGAGCCCATGCCTTGCAGTTGTATTCACTGGCCACGCCGAACGGCATCAAAGTCACTGTGATGTTGGAAGAATTGCTCGAGCTTGGCCTCGACGCGGCTGAGTATGACGCCTGGTTAATCGATATCCGCAGCGGCGCCCAGTTTGGCTCCGGTTTTGTCGATATCAATCCCAACAGCAAAATTCCGGCGTTGCTGGATCACAGCAGCAACCCGCCGACCCGTGTGTTTGAATCCGGCGCCATTTTGTTGTATCTGGCGGAAAAGTTTGGCGTCTTGCTCGGCAACAACGCCGCTGAGCGCTGCGAAATTCTGAACTGGTTATTCTGGCAGATGGGCAGCGCGCCTTTTGTCGGCGGCGGTTTTGGTCATTTTTATGTCTATGCGCCTTCGAAATTCGAATACCCCATCAACCGCTATGCGATGGAAACCAAACGACAACTGGATGTACTGGAACGTCAGTTAAGCCAGCAGCCGTATATCGCCGGTCCGCATTACAGCATCGCCGACATCGCGATCTGGCCCTGGTATGGTCAGCTGGTGCTTGGCCGGTTATATAACGCCGCCGAGTTCCTCGCGGTGCACGAATATCCGCACGTACTGGCGTGGGCACAACAGCTGGACGCCCGCCCGGCCGTGCAACGTGGTGTGAGCGTCAACCGCAACTGGGGAGCCGAGCACGAGCAGCTGCCGGAGCGTCACAGCAGTGCCGATTTTCTGCGCTGAAGCGGATAGCCCGGCAGGCGTCACTGTCATAGTGTCGCCTGCCGCGCCCGCCGCGTTATAGTTTCAGCTTCAGCCCGGCGCGGGTCAGCGCCGCGGTCAGCAGCAGGATCAGTACGGCAAATAACAGGCTCCACAGAATGCCGGCGCTGCCGGCATCAAAAGCGGCCGGACGCAGGCTCAGCCCGCCAATGGCCGCCGCCGCCCCGATGATATAAGGCAGAATATACGCTAGCAGCGGATTGACCGCCGCCGGTGCAAACAGCGTACACCAGCGCTGATACCTGAGGATATCCACCAGCACAAACACTGCCAAAAACAGCAGGCTGCAAAAAAACGCACTGAACAGGGCCCAGCTTGGGGTTGCCCAGATTTTGGAAATAGGAAACCAATACCAGCTGAGCAGCGCCAGCATGCCGAGCAGCAGCGTGTACAGGGCGAGATTACGCACGCGGTGCAACTGCAGCGCCGGGTGATAACACAAAATCGACAAGATCACCCCCGCCAATACTATCGCCGTATGCGTGTGACTGTTATTTTCTGCCGCCCACAGCTGCCAGAAACCCTGGGCCACCTGACCGGCCGGCGCAGCATGCCCGGCCAGCAGCGCAAACAACACCAGCCAGAGCAACGCCGCCACACTGAGCAGCAACAGCTGCTGGCGCACATGGCCGGCACTGCGACTGCATAAAAACACCGTCCCCGCCAACAGATAGGCCCAGCCGATCAGGCCCAAAATCCCCCACCACTGCGGGCTGATATAACCGCCCTCTGGCGCCCGGTAACTGCATGCCAGAGCCAGCATCAGCACCACGCCGGCGCCTTGTGCCAGCGTCCGCAGCGAAGCGCTCCAGTGGCGCGGATATTGTGACCAGACCAATAACACCGCAAGATACATCAGCAGTGTCCAGACCGGCATCGACAAGGCCATCTGGGCTTCATCATAACCGCCGATGGTACTGACCATCAGCACGCCAATCACCACCAGACCCAGACTGCGCACCAGCAAATGCTGAAACTGCGCCAGCACCGCTTCACCTTTGCGCGCCCGCGCCTGCATGGCAAAAGGCAGCGACATCCCGACAATAAATAAAAACGCCGGAAAGACTAAATCAACAAAGGTCATGCCGTCGGTGCTGGCTGGCAAATGCTTCATCCACCACGGGATGTCGCGGATAGCGGCCAGTTCATTCACAAACACCATCACAAAGATAGTGATGCCGCGAAACACATCGATAGACAACACCCGCCCTGCGGTTAAATCCAGTTCAGACGTTCGCACCGGAACCTCCGTAACCCGCTGTTAAATCCCCACTGCACATCAACATGCTCCCTTCATTTTTATGACTGCCCTGCCGGAACCGGCAAAATGACAGCGATGTCATTTTTAGCTAGAGTGCATGAAAAACGTTCGTGCCGACAAGCAGTTTTTGCGAAAAACATGACAACAACAGGTACAGTGAGGCTGGCGCTTCAGGCCAATACGGGTAATTGCCGCAGCGCCTGCGCCAGAGCCGTATCGCTGATAAGCGCAGCATTGTGTTGCAGATACTCCCGGCTGCAGCCCTGCGCCCAGGCCCGGCAGATAAACAGCAGAAATGGCCGCAGATCGGCCGGATCAGGGCTGACGCCATGCTGGCATTGCGCCAGTTCCAGTTCACACAGTGCCGCCGGATAGCCCCACAAGGTCAACAAATACACCGTGATCACGCTGTCGCTGCTGACGCCATTAATCTGGGCCGGGACAGCACCGGCTTGCTGTTGCCACTTCAGTTTGCTCAGCGGCCCCAGCGCACTGAGTAAGGCCGATACATAGAGTAAATCCTGCTGATCGGTACCAAGCTGCGCCACCTGCGCCAGCTGCCGGACCTGACCGGCCATGCGAAATGAGCATTCACTGATCCGCCGGTGACTGCCGTCCGCGGCACTGGCAGCGACCGCGTCATCCACCGCCATCAGCGTGACAATAGCTTCCACCAGACGCAAACCCAGCCGCATCAGCGCTTCCTGCAACGAATGAGTTGGCCGGCTGTAGCCCAGAAAGGCCGAATTAGCCAGCTGCATCAGCCGCGCCGCAATCACCGGTTCATGGGCAACCAGGTCGACTGCGCTGGCCAAATCGGCATGTTCGCCACTGAGCACCTGGCGCAATTGGCGGATAATGGCCGGTAACACCGGCAAATTGTCGGCCTGGCCTAATAACCGGCGCAAACTTAACGGCATCTGCAGGCTGCGAACCCGGTCGACACAATCAAACAACTGCTGCAGGTCCTGCTCGCTGAACGGTTTGCTGAGCACAAAATGGGCCTGCAGGCTGACGCTGCTGACCACTTCTTCGTTGGTGTCACCGGTCATCAGCACCCGCACCGTTTGCGGATATATCGCCATCGCCTGCGCCAGCACCACATCACCGTTCAGATCCGGCATCAGATAATCGCTGACAATCAAATCCGGCACCACCGACTCCGGCAACGCGGAGGGCCAGTGCTGCGCGTCATCGCTCAGATAATAAGTCCAGTCCGGCCGTAAGCGCAGTGCGGCCCTGAGCAGGGCTTTGAGCATAAAACTGTCGTCGTCGATAAACAGCACCCGCGGTTTAACTGGCATTGTCGTACTCCCCGGCTTGCAGTTGTTGCAGGAACTCCTCTGCCGGCACCGGCCGTGCAATCAGATAACCCTGCGCCATGTCACACCCCATCCGCGCTAACAGCTGCAGTTGTTCGGCGTTTTCCACACCCTCAACCACAACTTCGACGTGCAGCGCATGCGCCATCCGGCAGATATTGCTGATCAGGCTTTGGGTATTGATATTCGATTCGAGATCGTTAATCAGCGAACGGTCGATTTTCAGCACATCAACCGGCAACCGTGACAGATAAGCCAGTGAGGAATAACCGGTGCCAAAATCGTCTATGGCAATACGCAGCCCCAACGCCTTCAGATCCGAAAGTGCTGCGGCACTTTGCTCCAGGTCCTGCATCATCCAGGATTCGGTCAGTTCCAGTTCCAGCAATTGCGGATCGGCACCGGTTTCAGCCAGGATGCGTTGTACCTGCGGGATAAAATCGGCCTGCTGCAGCTGCACACCCGAAATATTCACCGCCATCCGGTGTAATGGCACCTGCTGCTGTTGCCAGCGCGTCAGCACCATACAGGCCTGACGCAGCACCCACAGGCCAATTTCAATGATCTGGCCGTCGTGTTCGGCGATCGGAATAAACAACGCCGGCGACACCATGCCAAATTCGGGATGGCGCCAGCGCAGCAAGGCTTCGCAGCTGTCGGCGCGTTGTTGATGTAAATCCAGCTTGGCCTGAAAATACAGCTCAAATTGTTGCTCTTCGACCGCCCGGAACAACGCATCACTGATGCGCAGCTGCTGGCGTTTTTTGTCCGCCACCGCCGCACTGAAGCGCATAAAAAAGGTGTGAGGGCTGTGCAGATGAATGCGGTTACAGGTCAGCACATTGCTGAGCAAGACTTTGGCACTGTCACCATCTTCAGGCGCCATACAATAACTGACGGTCAGTTGTGGCCTTAATGCCAGGATCTGCTCTTCCAGCTGCAGGCGCAGCTGCTGATGCACCTGCACTTCGGTGGCGGCCGCCGGCAGTGTCAGAATAAACAGCTCATTGGCCAGATAGGCCAGCGCGCCATAAGGCCGGCACGCCACAACCAGCCGCTCGCTGAGCCGGTCAAACATCTGGCCGGCCTCGGCATAGCCCACCATATCGGCCCAGTCACTGAAATTTTTCAGCCGCAGCGCCGCCACGGCAAATGGCTGGCGTTGCAGCAACAAAGCATCTAGTTGCGCCAGCACGGCGTGCTGGTCCAACAACGCCGGGCTGGACATAACGGCCGGTCCATCTTCTGGTTGCAAACGTGCGAAGCCAACCAGCGTGTACTCGCCGTCCTGATATTGCACATGCAGTTCACAGGGGGCGCCGTGGCTGTCACACACCTCAAGCGAGCCATGAATGTCCTGTAAAAATGCCACTTGTTGCCCGGCAGCAAAACGAAACCACTGCCCAAAAGGTGTGCCGGTTAAAGCGCCTTCCGGCTGGCCAAGTAACTGCTGGGCCGCGCCGTTGCTGCGACTGACGCGGCCATCTGCGGCCAGTTCAAGCAAAGCCCCCCGGCCGGAGATCAGCAGCTGACTGCGGATAGCCTGCTGACGATTGTGGCGGTAAAACACAAAGGCGGCGTGCAGCTCAGCCAACAGCTGGGCATCTTCCCATGGCTTTTGCAGAAAACGAAAGGCGGTGCCGGAATTGAGCAGCTGCAACACTGACTGAAAATCGGAATAACCGCTCAGCACCATACACACCGATTCCGGATACAACTGTTTGACCTGGGCCAGCAGCTCAGCGCCGGACATCTCTGGCATGCGAAAATCGGAAATAACCACCTGACAGCTGTACTGCTGCAAACGTGCCAGCGCTTCAATGCCATTGGCTGCGGTGAAGACCCGGTAGCCAGAACGGGTCAGCAACCGCTCGAGGGCACGTAGAATAGAGACTTCATCATCAACCAGCAGCACTTTATTCGGCATGGGCAGCTCCCGATGGCAGCAACTGCTGCACCAGTTCTAATAACTGTGAGTTCTCAAAAGGTTTACTCAAAGTGGCATCAGCGCCGAGCGCTCTGGCCTGTGCCAGCGCTTCGGCCGCTAAACCAGAGATCACCAGGATCCGCAGATCTGCCAGCTCAGGTTGCTGACGGATAAACTGGATCACGTCAAAGCCATCCAGGCCCGGCATCGACAAGTCGAGCGTGATCAAATCCGGTTTACCACTGCTGAGTTTCATGCCGGCCTGAAAACCATCGGCAGCGAAATCAAGCTGACAACCGGTCCCCATCAGCACCCGTCTTATCGCCTGGCGATAAGACGGCTCATCATCAATGACCAGGATCCGGGCGCCAGAAGCTGGCGGCGGCGCCTCTCCGGCGTCCGGTGTAGCTGCGTCCGGTGTGGCGGCGACATCGGCCAGCGCCGGCGGCAGCGGCATCTTTTGCTGCTGTAAAAAGCTGAGGAAATCGGCCAGCAGTACCCGGTAATTGCCACGGCCGGGCAGCTTATGCCCTTTGAGCTGGCCATTGGCTATCCAGCGGCTGACGGTGCGATGATGCACATCACAATATGCGGCAATCTCACCCGGCTTTAACGTTTTCATCAACCAAACCTACTCCCCTGACTTGACTTCTGCATGGTATAGCATACATTTCAGCTTAAAGACAAATGCGACAAATGAGATATTTAAGGACAAGCGATGGCCACAGTATCTAATCCGGTGCTGCTGTGTGTTGACGACGAACCCAGCATCCTGAAGTCGCTGCAGCGGTTATTTACCGGCCTGCCGCTGGAATTATTGCTCGCCGGCAGTGGCCAGCAGGCGCTGGAACTGCTGCGTCAGCACCCCGTACAGCTCATCATTTGTGATATGCGGATGCCCCAGATGAGCGGCGCCGAATTTCTGGCACAGGCCGCACAGCTGCAACCCGACTGCTACCGCATTCTGATGACGGGCTATGCCGATCTCGACTCCACAGTGCAGGCGATTAATCTCGGCAAAATCCATCGTTACGTGCAAAAACCCTGGAATAATCAGCAGTTGCTGAGTCTGGTCGATGAAGGCCTGCAGCTGTTCCGGTTAAAAAACGCCAATAAACAGCTGACCGCACAGGTCGCCAGCCAGAATCAGCAACTCAAGGCGCTCAATCACAATCTGGAAGACATGGTGCATCACCGCACCGCGCAGCTGAAACAAACCCTGGCACAACTGAAAACCCTGCTGCAACAACAGCAGCAGGATCACAAAGCCACGCTGGCGGTGTTGTATAACATTATCAGCAGTACACCGGCGCTGTCCGGTGAGTTTGCCCGGAATGTCAGCCAGACCTGCAATGCGCTGGGGCGTCAGCTGGGCTTGCCGCGCGAACAATGTCAGCAGCTGCGCCAGGCAGGTCTGTTTTCGGAGCTCGGCAAACTTGGCCTTGCGGCGCCATTGCAGGCGGCGCGCTGGTACAAACTGACACCGGCAGAACGGAGTCAGTACCTGCAACATCCGCTGTATGCCGAAGAGATCCTGGCGCCGGCGCTGCACCTGCAACCGGTGCGGGAAGCCATTGCCCAGCAATATGAAAAGTTCAATGGCAGCGGCGAACCGCAGCACAGAGTCGGCACCGATATCGCGTTAAATGCCCGGGTGCTGGCGGTGGCCCGTGACTTCTGGCTTTACGTACATCAGCGTTTCAGCCCGCAACCACACACTTTTGATGAGGCGCTGGAACAAATCCGCCGCCAGCAGGGCACCTGGTATGACCCGGAAGTGGTGATAGCGCTCAGTACGCTGATCCACAGTGGCATGCGCCCCGGCACCGAACACAGCGGCGATGAGGTCAGCGTGGCGGAACTGAGCGCCGGGATGCGGTTAAAACATAATCTGTACAACAAAAAACAGCTGTTATTGCTGCCCAAAGGCCATCAGCTCAGCGCAGCGACTATTGATAGCCTGCAGCGTTATGAGCTGAAGCATCAGGAACAATTGCAGGTGCCGGTTGAATCCGTCTCCCCCTTGGATGATGCGGAAGAGGAATAACAAAAATGTTCAGACTGTTACAACTCAACGCCGTTGACAGCGCCACGCTGTGCGACGATTTACAGCGCCAGTTGCCGGCTCCGGCCAGTTTGCTGATCGCCAGCGGCAATGTCGCCAGCATGCAGGCACTCGACGCCCTGCCTGCGCCAGAGCGTTTTGCCGCGCATTGGATTGCCTGCAGTTCCTGTCTAGGCGCAGCCTCGGCCTGCGGCGTGGATGCCCCCTCCGATCGCCGGCTCAGTGCGCTGGTCCTGACTGATCCGCTTGGCAGTTATGGCGTGGCCAGTGTCCGCCAGCGGCCGGGTGAGGTGCAACAACAGGCTGCGGCGACAGTGCTGGCCGCCATTGCCCGCGCCGGCCGGACCGCAGAATTGCCGGGTCTTATCTGGTGCATGCAGGCGCCGGGGTTTGAAGAGCAGGTGATCAGCGGTATCCAGCAGGTGGTCGGCGACCAGGTGCAGATTTTAGGTGGCAGTGCGGCCGATGATGATGTCAGCGGCCAATGGTGCCAGTACGATGGCCAGCGCCTTGGCACCGATCTGCTGGTGATTGCGGTGTTGTACCCGACTGTGCCTGTCAGCAGCTATTTCAGCAGTGGTTACAGCACCGGCCACGCCAGCGGTACTGTCACGGCGGTACGTGGACGCCAGGTGCTGCAGATTGACGGCCAGCCAGCCCTTGAGGTGTACAACCGCTGGCTGCAACAGGCCGGTCTTGCGCCCCTGCAGAGCGGCGTGGTGATGAGTGCCAGCACTTTTCATCCGATCGGTCGTACCCTGCATGCCAGCGACGTGCCATTTTCTTTATTGAGTCTGCCAATCAGTGCCGGCACCGATGGCAGTATTACCTTGCTGGCCGAGCTGCAGCAGGGCGATGAGATCAGCCTGATGCACGGTTCCAAAACGCAGCTGATCCACCGGGCCGCGCATGTCGTTCAGGTGGCCGGCAATAACCTGCGCCTCAAGCATGACCGGCCACCCGCCGCCGCGCTGATTGTTTATTGTGCCGGCTGTATGCTGGCCGTGCGCGAGCATATCAACGAAGTGCAGTCTTCGCTCAGCCAGAGCTTGCCAGCCCTGCCTTATCTGGTGGCTTTTACTTACGGCGAACAGGGCTGTTTTGCCGATGGTTACAATCGCCATGGCAATCTGATGATTTCCGCTGTGTTATTCGGTCAACCAAAATGAGGCTGTTGTGATGATTAATCCGGAGCAATGGCAGGAAAAAGTGCTGCAACTGACATACGAAAAGCAGCAACTGGAGCAGTTTCGTCATCTTAATGAATTGCTCAGCCACGGGCTTGATGCGATCCTGACGTCTGAGCATCAAGACGAACTGTTTGGCAAACTCTTTGGTGTAATAGCCAAAGTTATTGATTATGATGCAATTTGTATTGTTCAGGTGCTGGCAGACCAACCACAGGTGCAGCTTTTGGCGGCAGAGCCGGCGATGGACGCGTCACTGCTGCCTGCCGCGGCCACCACAGCGCCGCTGTTTCACACCGACCTGAATCTGTTTCAGCTGCCGATGCTGGACTGGTGGCAGCAGGCGCTCGGTGCATTTACCGCCGGCTACCAGTCGGCCCTGACCTACCCGCTGCAGACTGGCCAGTCTGCCTGTGCCTTGTTGCTGCTTTCGCGCAAACCCGGTGCATTTTCCGCCAACAGCGCCGCGGTGCTGCGCTCTTTCAGCAGTTTTATCGCCAGCACGCTGTCGCAGATGGAAAAACGCAAATTGTTGCAGGAACGCGACGCCCTGCGCGCGCAGCAACATCGCATCGAGCAAAGCCTGCTGCGGCAGGAAAAAATGGCGGCTATAGGTCAGCTGGCGGCCGGTGTGGCGCATGAACTGAACAATCCACTTGGCTTTATTTACTGTAACCTCAACACGTTACGCCACTATTTGCAGCAGTATGATCAATTCATCCAACGCAGTGTACAGCGATATCCGGACCTGGCACCGCTATCTGCCGAACTGCAGCTGGATTATCTGCGTCAGGAAAGCCAGGATCTGCTGGACGAGTCACTCGATGGCGCCAGACGGGCGCGCGACATCATTAACAATCTGCGCACTTTTTCGCATCCGGACGACAAAACCCAACAGGATCTGGATTTTTGTACCTTGCTCAAAGACAGCGTCCGCATCGCGCAAACTCAGGTCAAACACAATGCGCGCATCGAACTTGCGTTGCCGGACGGGCCCGCCATGCTGCACGGCAATCCAACCCAACTGGGTCAGGTCCTGCTGAATCTGCTGATGAACGCCAATCAGGCCGTCAGTCCCGGCAAGGGCCTCATCAGCCTGGCGCTGCGCCGTGCCGGTAATCACTGGGTGCTGCAGCTTAGCGACAACGGTTGTGGCATCAGTGCCAATGCCCAGGCGCATATTTTTGAACCCTTTTTTACCACTAAACCGGCTGGTCAGGGCACCGGGCTTGGCCTGTCACTGTCGCGCGCCATTGCGGAGCAACATGGCGGTCAGCTGGTGCTACTGGCAACCGCCAGCACCGGCAGTTGTTTTCAGCTGCAGCTGCCTGTTGCGGTGCACGGCTGATGTTTGGGCGGCAACACCCGCTGACCCTGCGTCGGCTGCGCTACTGGCTGTGGTTGGTGTTGCTTGGCACGCTCGCCAACGCCACGGTAGTGGACCTGCCATTTGTGGTGCCTTTTGCGATTGGTAACGTGGCTTTATTCCTGATTTTACGGCGGCTTGGCGTGCTGTGGTCCTTGCCGGCGGCCGGTTTTATTCTGCTGCCACTGTGGCAAAATCTGGCGTTTGCCGCCAGTTTGCTGCAACTGCTGGTCTTGTTTGGCCTGAACCAGCGGGTGCGTCAACACAGCCTGGTCGCGATAGCCCTCTATATGGGCGGCTGCGCCCTGCTGTTTCACAGCATGGCGCCGGCCAAAATCAGCGCCGAGCCGCTGCTTCTGCTGTTGCATTGTGGCCTCAGTACGGCCGTGTTTGGCTTTTGCCTGCGCGCTATGCTGATCCTCGATACCCTGACCCGCTCGCAGCAACAGGAACAGCAACAATCGCTGAGTCTGCAGCTGTCACACCGTGTGGCGATGTACAGCAGCATTCCGTCGACCTTCCTGATTGCGCTAGTGCTGCATGGCGCCACCGCACTGGATTTATCCCGCTCCCTGCAGCGCTTTGACGCCGAGCAGCACCAGCTGGCCGAACAGATCGGTCAGCGCCTCGCCGTTTATCCGCGCCAGCTCAGCCTCGCCTCAGCCATGCTCGACCACAGCGGCGCGCCGGCAGTGCTGCCAGTACTGACGGCACAAAGCCCGGAGTTTATCTCCGCATTACTGACAGACAACAAAGGTACAGTGCTGAATTTTTACAAGGCCAGCTTACCTGACACCGCCAGAACCGGCAGCAACGTCGCCGATCGCCGTTATTTCAGCGAAGCCAGACGTACCGGTCAGGCCTTTATCAGCGATACCTTTTTAGGCCGCAACCTCGGCCAGGATCCGCTGTTTGCCGTCAGTGTGCCGCGTTTTACCAGCAAAGGCGATTTTGACGGTGTGCTGGAAGTGTCAGTCAATCTGAAGCAACTGACCACCGCCATCACCCTGACCGACAGCGATATCTCGCACCGGGTACTGCTGGATCGGGAGCAGAAAAAGATCTGGGGCACGGACGATAACCGGCCTTTGGGTGAGGTCTGGTCCGTCAGTTCCCAATCCGACCCGCAGCCGCGTAAGTTCCTGCGCTACAGCTGGTTTAACAGCTTCGGCCCCGTGGTACTGACCGTCAATGCCGCTCATTTATTGCTGTTGCACCATGTCACGCCGGGCCAGTGGCAATTAAAATATTTTATTGATACCGACACCTTTGTGCTGAAGTATCACCTGTTTCTGGCGCTGGCACTGTTGACAGCCCTGTTGCTGCTTGAGGCTATCACGGCGCTGTCGCGGGCTTTTGTCAGCCGTTACACTGCGGCGCTGGAGCAACTGGCGCAAACGGCGTCCACCTGGCAACCCGACGACGCCCCGCAGCCTAGGCCGGACTTTGCGCAATCCGCCGCCGAATTTGAAACCCTGGCGAATACCATCAGTGATATGCAGCACCGGGTCAAAGGCGCACGTCTGGCGATGCACCAATCGATGCAACAGATTGTGACGCTGAACAACGAGCTGGAGCAACGGGTCAGTCACCGCACCGAAGAGCTGCAACAGGAACGCGACCGGGCAACCCGGCTTGCTGCCATTAAAAGCCGGTTTCTCGCCAATATGAGCCATGAAATCCGCACCCCTATTACCGTGATCAAAGGCTTCACCGAACAACTGCTGCGACAGGGACTGACGCAACAGCAGCCGGAAATCAACCGGATCCACCAAAACACCCTGCATCTGCAGCGGCTGGTAGACGATATTCTCGACACCGCCAAAATCGACGAAGGCAAGATGCAACTGGACATCCAGCATTTTGCCTTAGGCGCATTCTTGCTCGACTTGCAGGCGCATGCGGCTGCGCTCGTCAGCGAAAAACAGCTGAAACTGGTGGTTGAGGTGGATGCAGTACAGACATTATGGCTGCGGGCAGATCCGTTCCGACTGCGCCAGATCATGCTGAATTTACTCAGTAACGCCGTGAAATTTACTGCCAGAGGGCAGGTTCGGCTGCAAGCCGGCATTCTGGCCGATGGCTCGGTACAGATTAAGGTCAGCGATGATGGCATTGGCATCAGCGCAGAACAGTTGCCGCTGTTATTTAATGCTTTTTCGCAGGCTGATTCGAGCACCAGCCGCACTTTTGGCGGCACTGGTCTTGGCCTTTATATCAGCAAACAACTGGCGCAAGCCATGCAGTTCAGCCTGGAGGTGCAAAGCAGCGTCGGTCAGGGTTCAGTGTTCAGCCTGCGGGTCCCGGCAGAATTTGTCAGCACGGTACCAGCGCTGGTGGAGGAGCCCGTCAGCACCGGCCCGAGCGCCGTCACATTACAACAAGCCCGGCTGCTGATTGTGGATGATGTGGCGGATATCCGCGCTTTGCTGGCGTCTTATCTGGCCGACCAGCCGCTGCAACTGAGTTTTGCCAGCGACGGCAAAGCCGCCGTCGCCATCTGTGCGGAACAGGAGTTTGATCTGATCCTGATGGACCAGCAAATGCCGGAGCTGGACGGCATCCACGCCACCCGGGCTATCCGCGCGATGGGCGTGAGCACGCCGGTGGTGTCACTCAGTGCTGATGTGTTTGAAGACCCGCAAAAAAATACGGCGGACCTGTTTCAGTACAGAATGAACAAACCAGTGGCACGTGAGCAGTTATTAACGGTCATCGCCAGCGCGCAGGCAGCCTATCCGCCGTCGGCGCCGGCCCTGAGTCAAACCAGCACCAGCGCAGCGACAGAAGATCAGCTGCTGCACGACTATCGCCAGAGCCTGAGCGCCCAGGCGGTAACACTGCAGCAACTGTATCAGTCGGGCGACAGGCCGGGCACTGCACGCCTGTTACACCAAATCAAAGGTACCAGTGCCTGTTTTGGTTTACAGCAGATCAGTACGCTGGCGCAGCAGGCCGCGCAGCAGTTGAAACAAGCGCCAACGGCAAACGCTATAAACCTGCTGGTCAGCGCGCTGCAACAGGCTGCGACGGACAGCGCCTGAACACGCGCAGCCCAGGCGTCAGCCGGCGCTGTCCGGCCCCTGCAGCGGCAATACCAGCGTAAAGCTCGCACCCTGCCCCGGTTCAGACCGGACCAGAATATCCCCCTGATGTTTTTTAATAATGCTGTACGACAACGACAGGCCAAGCCCGGTGCCACTGCCAACGGGTTTAGTGGTAAAAAATGGTTCAAACAGATGGCTCAAATGTTCAGGCGCAATACCGCTGCCGGTGTCCCGCACTTCGATACAGACCGACTGGTCCTGCTGCCAGGCACGCAGATACAAATGTCCTTTGTGATCCATCGCCTGCGCCGCATTCACCAGCAGGTTGAGGAATACCTGATTGATCTGATTGGGCTGGCAATAGACCTGCGGCAAATCCGCCGCATAGTCGCGCTGGATCTCAACTTTGTACTTGAGCTGATTGGCGGCAATTTTCAGCGTATTCT
Source organism: uncultured Chromatiaceae bacterium (assembly GCA_937978655.1). Lineage (GTDB taxonomy): Bacteria > Pseudomonadota > Gammaproteobacteria > Enterobacterales > Alteromonadaceae > Pararheinheimera. Next base: position 80,651 of record CALJUX010000022.1, on the reverse strand, counting down.
CCAGGCCATCCACCAGACTGGCATATTGCCACTGCGCGTTGTCGACATGCGAAAAGGCTTTGAGATTTTTCACAATCTCCGAAACCCGCTCAATACCGTCGATAGATTCGCTTAACAATTCAGGTAAATCCTGGCGGACAAAATCAAACTGCAGCCGTTGTTGCATATCACGCTGCATGGCCAGAAAAGTTTCGTTGCCGGCTTTGTTAATAACCTTCGCATAAAATTCCGTCAGCTTCAGCAAACGGACGGCATAGTCCTGCAGCGTTTGCAAATTTGAGCTGATAAAGCCAATCGGATTGTTGATTTCATGCGCCACGCCAGCCGCCAGCTGGCCTATCGCCGCCATTTTTTCCGATTGCAGCAACTGATGTTGTGCCATCGTCAATTTTTCATTCAGCGCTTTGAGTTCAGAGTGTTCTTGTTCCAGCCGCGCCGACACCTGTTGCTCGGCAAAAAAATAACTGGCCAGTTCAGTCACATCCTGCAGCACCAGGCAGACAGAACGCACCGTCGCGTCCTGACATTCGACCGGCAAAAACTCAATATTCTGGTACATCAGGGTTTCTTCACCGGTAATGGGCCGGCTCGAACAGAACGGAAAAATATGCGGCTGATGTTGCCAATAGGAGAAACTGGCATTGTTGAGCACCAACACACTGTCGATTTTTTTCTTCAGATAACGCGCCTGCTGTGGAAACAAACCAAGCAGACTTTGCCCCAGCACATCGGCCAGCGCCAGACCACTGCGATCGCTGAAAAAATCATTCCAGTACAGCACCCGATAATCTGCATCCAGCACACAGATCCCAAGCGGCAGCCGGTTATTCAGTTGCAGATGCAGGTCGGCGATCTCCATGTTCAGCTCTCCAGCAGTGCGTTGAGTTGCTGCAACAGAACCCCAACCGACGGGCCTGCCAGACAAATCACAATTCGGGAATCAAATGCCGTCCCTTCGAGCTGGAACTCAACTTCCAGCAGCAAAGTACTGGCCCAGTTAAAACTGTCACTATCCCGCTGCCGGGCGCTGAACATCGTCGGCATACTGAGCTTGGCCGGCAACCCCAGCTGGCTTGAAAAACCATGCAGACAGGCCCCTGCCAGAATATTGGCCAGCTCCAGCAGCAGTTCCTCGTTGCTGCGCGCATCCAGCGGCAGCGGATAATCCAGCAGACCGCCAATGGTTTCTGTGCCGGCGCGGGCCAACAGCGTCAGCACTTCGCCTTTGACACTGCCCAGAAACGACTGGCGGGTAAACCAGTAGCGCTCTGACTGAAACATCTGCTGAAACTCACTGGCATCAACCACGACAATTTTCGGGATCGATAAACTGATTTTCGCATCGATCAGCCGCGCCAGCGCATTGGCCGCCTGTCCCATCGAGATATTCATCAGTTCCTGCAACGCGTCCCGTTGCAACTCGGTCAGCGGCGTCATCATAGCAGCCCCAGCTCGGCCAGCGTCTGGCGCAATTGGTCAGCTTGCAACGGCTTGGGCAGAAAACGAAAAGCGCCTAAAGAATCAACAATTTTCTGCGCTTCAGGCTGAATGTCTGCGCTGATCACGATGACGATGGTTTTGGCGTGATGTTCATGTAGTTCGCGCAGTACACCAAAGCCGTCGAGTTCCGGCATCGTCAGATCCAAAAACAACACCTCTGCTTTGCCCGCCGCGACGGCGGCCAGCGCTTCGTGACCGTTGCTGGCTTCGGTCAGGCTGATATCCCAGTCCGGTGGCAGAGCTTTACGCACTGTTTTACGTGACAACAACGAATCATCGGCGATGGTAACCGGGATTGACATAGCACACCTCAGGCAAATGTCTCATTTGTCTTCAAGTATTGTCAGCTTTTTTACTGCTGTCAATGATTGGGCTGCCACACCTCGTGCGCGGACCTGCGGGCGAAACGCTGCAGCGCTAACCTGTCAGCAAGGCCCGGACATTGCGTTTGGTCGCCGGATTTTCGATGCGCGGCAACCAATAACGTTGGATCAGCGTGACCTGCGCCCAAGTGACCAGCGCGGAACAGCCAAACACCAACAAGTATTTCGGGCCCCAGCTTTGGTTGAAGATTTGCAAAAAGAAAATATGCCACAGATAAATCCAGATGCTGTTGCTGCCGGCAAAGAGCACAAAACCAATCAGCCGGCTATTGCGTAAAAACTTCAGCAGCGGCTCCGCCATCAACCAGAGCCCAAAGGCACACATCAGCGCATAGGCCAGATAATAATGTTGCGGCGGATATTTAAAACTTTGCGTGCGTTGAAAACTGCCTTGTTGCCAGAAAAACCACAGCGCAAACAATAAAAATATTGCTGTAAAAAGCCCCAACAAACGCCCCAGTTCCGCTTTGGGCATGGCCGGAATACGCAGGCCAAGGGCAAATAACAAGGCAAAAGGCACGGCATCAAATACGCTGTTGCAAAGCACAGTGCGCGCGACGCCAGAAAGCTCTGGCAACAGCATCATAACCGCCACTTCGTAGGCCAGATACCACAGCAGTAACACGCGAAAATACTGGCTGTTTGTTGGTGTGCGCTGATGAAAACGATAAATAAAAGGCGCCAGCAAAGCGACCAGCAGAAATACCCGAATGACCCAGACATAACCGATGCCGTCAATCATGGTGTAAGAGCGCAAAATTTTCGAAAAATCCGGCAGCACCTGCGGGTAAGCGAAGGCCCATTGCACGGCAAAATACAGCGTCAAAAACAACCAGACCGGAAACACCAGCCGTTTCACCCGCGCCCAGACATACTGACCATAACTTTCTTGTTTGACTGAGGCACTGAACGATAAGGCTGACACCAACACCATCAGCGGTACATCAAAATTTCTCAGCTGCGCCAGCCACATTGGCGGATACACATGCGCCAGAATCACCATGGCGAGGCCAATAAAACGCAGTAAATCGATGCGTTCGTCCCGTTGTTGCGTTTGTCCCATCGGCTACTCCGTTATGCAGGCCTGCGGCTTTCAGACTTTGATTGATAGTCCCATAATTTTATGAGTACTGACAAGCAGATAGCAATTTGCAGACAACAACACCCGGCACTGTACCAAAGCACTATTGACGCCATGACCATGACAGCACAAGCTCGGACAAACGCTGTATTTTTATGCCCCAATTTTAACAATCAGGATTGCCACTATGCTGACCAGAACCGCTTTCGCCCCATCGATGTTTACAGCCAGCTGTCTGCTGCTCCTGCAGGCAGTGCCGGCTTCTGCCGCTGAGTTGTCCACGCTGCAACTGGCGCCGAAGTTGTCAGTATCCGGTTTATCCTCCGGCGGTTATATGGCCAATCAGTTCCATGTCGCTTTCAGTGACAAAGTTACCGGTGCCGGTATTATCGCCGCCGGGCCTTATGGCTGTGCACAGAACTCTTTACCGGTCGCACTTGAGCATTGTTTTAATAAAGACAGCAGTGCGCCTGATTTAGCCAAAGCCACCGCGTTGCTGCAACAGCAGGCGGCGGCTGGCACCATCGCGCCTCTGAGTCACCTCAAAGACAGCCCGGTGTTTTTACTCCACGGCACCGCGGATAAAACCGTGCACAATAAAGTCAGCGACGCGCTGGCCGCGCAATATCAGCAACTGGGCGCCAAAGTGCAGTATGTTAACGACAAAGCCTTTGGCCATAATTTCCCGACGGCAAACAAAGGCGCGGGCTGTGAGCTGTCCGAAGCGCCCTATCTGGGTGCTTGTGGCTATGATGCAGCCGGCGCCCTGCTCAAGCATTTGTACCCGGACTTACAAGCCAAAGCAGCTACAACCAGCGGGCAACTGTTGACGCTAAAGCAACATGACCTTGCCGGCGATACCGCCGCGACTTTAGGGGAAACCGGTTATGTCTACATTCCACAGAGCTGTGCCAAAGGCAGTAGTTGCACCCTGCATATCAGCTTTCATGGCTGTAAACAATATGCCGGCGCGGTTGGCGACGCTTATGCCAAAGGCACAGGGTTAAATGACTGGGCGGATAGCAATAACATGGTGGTGTTATATCCGCAGACGGAAAAAAGTGCGATGGCGCCCTTTAATCCAAACGGCTGCTGGGACTGGTGGGGTTACACCGATGGCAACTATGCCAATCAGCAAGGCCCGCAACTTAAAGCTGTGATGGCCCTGGCTAAAGCTATTGGGTTTAAAGGTTAACTTAATCGCTGAATTTAAAATGGAAAACGGGTGCTGCAAAGGCACCCGTTTTTGCTATCCAGACTCAGCCCGGAAACATCCGCGCCATCGACTGCAAAGTCTCGCCGGTCACCCGGTTGATGCGCCAGTCGTGCAGCATCTGGGCGCCCAGCGACTGATAAAACTCAATCGCCGGCTGATTCCAGTCCAGCACCGACCATTCCAGCCGGCCACAATCACGCTCGACGGCTAAAGTCGCCAGATATGTGATCAAGACTTTGCCAATACCTAAGCCACGCAGCGTCGGGTCGACAAATAAATCTTCCAGATAAATGCCGGGCTTGGCCAAAAAGGTCGAATAATTATGAAAAAACAAGGCAAAACCGGCCGGTTTGTGCTGATAGTCGGCGATCACGACTTCAGCGTAGGCTTTGTCACCAAATAGCGTTGCACTGAGTTTGGCTTCATCGGCGACCACCATATCGAGCAGCTTTTCATACTCCGCCAGTTGGCGGATAAAACTTAAAATCTGTGGCACATCATTGGCCGTCGCCAGGCGCAGACTTAAGCCGGGAATGCGGGTTTCAATCATCGATTTTATTCCTCAAAAATGCTTTAAGTGCGCTCGACAATACCGGCCGAGCTTACGCCGCCAGTGACTTCCACCGCGCGTAAGCGTGCAGCGAGTGCAACGGCTTCGCGATAACGCGGGCTTTGCACCAGCTGCGCTTCGGTCGTGGTATTGTGATGTTTGAGTTTGCCAAGCCGTGCGCTGCTGTGCTGCCAGAATGCCTGTGGCAAGGTATCCAGCACTTCGATGGCACCTTTGCGGTCATTGCAGACCAGTACCATGTCACAGCCTGCGGTGAGCGCTGCGTCGGCGCGTTGCTGGTAACTGCCGGCCTGATGCGCGCCCGCCATGCCTAAATCATCACTAAAAATCACGCCATCAAACTGCATCTGACCGCGTAATACGGTTTGCAGCCAGAATTCCGAAAAGCCGGCGGCTTTATCACAAAAAGCCGGATAGACCACATGCGCCGGCATCAGGGCGTCCAGCGCACCGGTTTTCACCAGTTCACGGAAAATAAATAAATCCAGCGCCTCGATGGCCTCACGGCTGCGGTTATCTACCGGCAACTGCAGGTGCGAGTCTTCTTTGACCGAACCGTGGCCTGGGAAATGTTTGCCGGTGGTTTTCATGCCGGCGCTGTGCATGCCTTTGGCAAAAGCCTGCACCATCGCAATCACTTCTGTTGGATTAGCGGAAAAAGCGCGGTTTCTGATCACATCACAGACACCCCAGACATCGGCGACCGGCGCAAAAGAAATATCAATATCCTGGCTCAGCACTTCCATCGCCATCAACCAGGCCATCTCAGTGGCATACTGTTGCGCCTTGGCCAAATCGCCAGCAGCACCCGGTAAAATCTGCCCCATCGCCGGAACCAGAGTAAATTCAGGCCGGAACCGTTGCACCCTGCCACCTTCGTGGTCGACCGCCAATAACAACGGGTTACGGCTGGCCGCGCGGGTACGGCGCACTAATTCGCGCAGCTGGGCTTTGTCCTGGTAATTGCGGGTAAAATAAATCACCCCGCCAACGGCCGGATGGTCTAACAATTCGATTTCTTCAGCAGTGATTTCCGGACCCTGCAGGTCCAGCATGACAGATCCAAACATGCGGTGTTTTATCTCTTGATGTTATATGCAGAAATGGGCATTTACTTTACCCGATAGGCCATCAGAAGGCTATGGTTGTGGTGTTCCCGTCCTGCGTACCAAGTCTTCATGTGCATCCCCAACCGGCATAAAAAAAGGCGCCGTAGCGCCTTTTTTATCCAATCCTGGATTACGCCTGCAAAGCACGCGCTTCCAGCTCACCCGGTTTAAAGCTGTCAACACTGATGGCGGCAAAGCGCAGTTTATTCATCTGCTCCAGCTGCGCCACTTCATCGTCGCTTAACACGCCGATTTCGGCAGCTTTGTTGATAGTCACATCCAGCGGCAGTTTACGGGCAATTTTGCCGTCTTTTTGTGCCTGGAAGATTTTCTTCATCAGCGGCTGCGCAGCATGCACGGCCAGGAACGCCTGTTCCATCGAACCGGTTGGGTCGTTTTCGCCTTCACCCAAATAACACAGGTGGGTCAGACGGTCGCGGATCACACTTGGTTTTAACAGCGCATCAGAAATCTGCATCGCCATGTCGTCATCCGGCAGCTGATAGTTGATGCCAAACGGGAACACCAGACCTTTTAACAGCTTGCCAACCAGACGGTTCGGGAAGTTGCTGAAGAAACCCGCGAAAGCCCGGCCAATTTCATACAGGTTACGCTGTACGCTGTAGTGCACAAACGGCAAGTCTGCGACCTGACGGCCATTGTCTTCATAGAATTTCAGCACGGCAGAAGCGATATACAAGTGGCTCAGCACGTCGCCTAAACGCGCCGACAACATCTCTTTGCGTTTTAAATCACCGCCTAACATCAGCATCGAGAAATCGGCAGACAAGGCCAGGCCGTTACTCATCCGCGTCAGTTGTTTGTAATACTGCGCCGTTTCGCCAGCAACCGGCGAGCCGTTTAACAATCCACCGGTCAGACCCTGGAACAGGGCACCGAAGGTATTGCCCAGCGCAAAACCCACATGCTTCATTAACAGTTCGTCGAATTGCTTGAGGCCAGCTTCGTTATCGGGATTGGCAGCGGCTTCTAACTCTTTTAACACGTACGGATGGCAACGGGTGGCGCCCTGACCAAAGATCATCAGGTTACGGGTCAGAATGTTGGCACCTTCCACCGTAATAGAAATCGGCACGCCCATGTAACCATGCGCCAGGTAGTTTTTCGGACCACATTGAATAGCACGGCCAGCATGAATATCAAACGAATCATTCAGCAGCGTGCGTGACATTTCCGTCATATGGTACTTGGCAATAGCGGTCACCACGGACGGGCTTAATTTCAGGTCAATGGCGCCAGCTGTCATCACGCGCATTGCTTCTAAGCTGTAAGTCAGGCCACCGATGCGGCCTAAAGACTCCTGCACGCCTTCAAACTTACCAATCGACAGACCAAACTGCTGACGTACATAAGCATAAGCACCGGTCATCCGTGTTGCCAGATGGCCTGTTGCAGTGCCCAGCGCCGGCAGCGAAATGCCGCGGCCTGCCGACAGACATTCCACCAGCATACGCCAGCCACGACCAACATAAGCCGGCCCACCAATGACCCATTCCAGTGGAATAAATACGTCTTTGCCGTAAGTGGTGCCGTTCATAAACGCCATATTCATCGGGAAGTGACGATCACCAATCAACACACCTTCGTGTGAGGTTGGAATAAGCGCACAAGTGATGCCGATATCTTCTTTATCACCGAGCAGATTTTCCGGGTCATACAGTTTAAAGGCCAGGCCCAGTACAGTCGCGACCGGCGCCAGCGTGATATAACGCTTGTCCCAGTTTAACCGGATGCCAATCACTTCTTTACCTTCAAACTGACCTTTACACACCACACCAGTATCCGGAATACCACCGGCATCTGAACCCGCTTCCGGGCCAGTTAATGCAAAACAAGGCACTTCTTTACCGGCAGCGAGACCTGGTAACCAGCGGTCTTTTTGCTCTTGTGTGCCGTAGTGCATCAGCAGTTCGCCTGGGCCTAATGAGTTTGGCACCATTACAGTCACTGCCGCCGTTAAGCTGCGGGTGGCAATGCGCGAGACGATAGTCGAGTTAGCAATTGCCGAGAATTCACGGCCGCCATAGGCTTTAGGAATAATCATCGCAAAGAAGCCATTGGCTTTGATGTAATTCCACACGTCTGCCGGTAAATCGCGTTGTTCCTGCACAATTTTGTAGTCGTCGAGCATTTTCAACAGCGTCTCGACTTCATTGTCCATAAAGGCCTGTTCTTCGGCACTTAATTGTGGTTTTGGAATTTGATGCAGTTTCTGCCAGTCCGGTTTGCCTTTAAACAGCTCTCCATCCCACCAGACATCCCCTGCTTCCATCGCTTCGCGTTCGGTATCCGACAGCGGCGGCAGAATTTTTTTGAAAATAGCGAAAACAGGCTTAGTGATCAGGTTGCGCCGGATGTCGGTCACACCCAACACCACCGCCAGTGCAACAATCAGCACAAATAAAATAAACATAAGGTGTTCCTCAGTTCTGCAGGGTTTAACAATAATTATTGATACAAAGTGTTAAATATTATGGCGCCAGCGGCGCCGCAATGCCGGCGGCCAGATACGGGATCAATCGCTTGATCACCCCATCAATTTCCACCCTTTCATTAAAATCTGCGGCGGCAATATCTTTTAATGCCGCATTGGACGCCATCGTGAAGACGATAGTGCCGAGCGAAAAATGAAGCCGCCAGAAGATCTCGCTGGCAGGCAACGCCGGGCAACTTTGTTGCACCAGCAAAACAAATTTATCCAGCGTCCGGCCGTAGTGATGATTAAAAAACCAGCGCAAATGCCCCTGCACGTCCGTGTAACCACGCCCCAACAGCTGTAAAAATGCGCTGGTCCCATTGTGTTGGACTGCACCCAGTTCGAGCAGCGGTTCAACAAACACGGACAGCACTGTAGTCAGCTGATTGGGCTGCTGCGCGGCCAGTAAGCGGCTGAACTCCTGATCCAGTCGCGGCATCAGCACTGCCAGATAACGCTGCAATACCGCCTGGATTAATTCCTTTTTTGAGCCAAAATGGTAATTCACCGACGCCAGATTCACTTCCGCCAGACTGGTGATCTGCCGCAACGAGGTTGCGCTGAAACCGGTCTCGGCAAACAGCTGCTCAGCGGCATCCAGTATTTTCAGTTGAGTACTTTGTTTATTGCTCATGTGCAGGCTTCAGATCTCAGCAAAAACCAGAAACTGGTCTTATCAGTAACGAATTTAAACAATCGTTTGAAATGTACGTTTGAAATATACTGAAGTCAAGCGCGGCCTATGAAATTCCTGTCACTACACCACAAGAAGTACCCGCTGACAGGGCCAGACAAATAGCCAAAGCCGGCAGTGCAAAAAAACCACGCAGCGCTGCCCCGTCAAAAATGCACTTGCAATTAACATTCAGAGCCGGACTTTTGCCGCAAGAGTGTGTGGAGGTCTGATTGCGCCTGCAGAAGCGGTTCATCCGACAGACTCCGAATAGCGGTCGAAACAATTGAAGTCACCGGATTTTATTTAACCGGTGATTTTAAAATGCCATCACAAAAAGGTTGCCCCATGACTTGCCGGGCTTGTCAGATAAAAAAAGCCAACCGGTGAAGGTTGGCTTTTATTCTCAGCGCAGGTCGGTCAGACCTGGAGCTTAGTTCTGGTTAAACACCACTTCTGATTTCAGATTGGTTGGTTCTGGCAGCGGATCGTTGGTTTCCACCTGGAACACTGTAGTGCCAAGCACTGAAGCGCCCTGCAGATAACGCACTGCACCCATGAACCGTTTGCCTGTTGCCAGACCAGACCAGCTGGCCGCAACTGTTGCGGTACCACCTAAAACTGCAGCACCCGGTAAGCCAACTTTCAGGTTGCCGCCTTTATCTGCAGTTGACACTGCCCAGGTCGACAGGTTGAAGTTTGACGAGGTGCCGTTTGCCAGGCCATAACCGCCCAGACACACTTTATAAGTACCAGCAGACGGATTTGTCAGAGTCACTGATTCATCTGAACCGGCACGCAGACTGGTACCAACGACAGTGCCAGCCGGATTCAGTACCAACAGGTCGATATCATCACCACCTGGGACGCTGTGACCCGAAGTCTCTTCGTTATAAGTCGCAGCTTTCAGTACTAAGGTGTTGGCAGCAACGACCAGATCAGACATCACAGTGCCGGTAGTATTTGCCTTACAGGCCGCAGCTAACTGCGTCGAATCTTCGATAGTGCCTGGCGCCGCCTGACGAATAGTCAGTGGTTTCACCGTGGCAGCTTTTAAACCGGCGACTGCAGAAGTCATAGCGCCGGCAAAACCTGTGCCCATGGTGTACATGAAACGGCCTGAGCTTTGCTCACTGTACAGCAGCGAAGCAACAGATAAGCCAACTGAACGAACGGTCAGCGGGCTACGCACATTATGGGTACCGTTGGTCCAGTTCAGCGCACCATAAGACCAGGTGTTGCTTGGCGCTGTAGTACGGCTGACATTGACCGCGAAGGTCGCAGAAGCACCCGGTGCCAGTGTCAGGCTCGATGGTGTCACAGTCACTTCAAAACCTGGTGCTGCGGCAGTCGCAGTAAAGGTTGTAGTTTGGCCGGTGACGTTGGTCACGGTACGGTTCACCGTGGTTTTACCAAGGACTGAACCAACAGTGATTGACGGCAGGTTTAACTGCGTTTCAGACACTTTACCGACCGCAGTACAGGTGGCAGCCGGAATTGACGGCAAGCCAATACCACACAGGAAGCGGGTGTAATCGGTTGGTGTGATGTCATACACCAGACCTGGATCTGTCGCTTTGTTTGGTACTACGTGACCTGCGCCCTGTGCCCAAGGCAGCTGACCATTTTGTGCACCAGCCAGACCATCGTTAAAGGTTAAAGCACCAGTGGTCATCAGTGCAGATTTGATCATTGCCGGTGACCAGTCCGGATGTTGTTGCTTCAGTAACGCACCTAAACCAGCCACATGCGGGCTTGACATCGACGTGCCTTGCAGGAAATCCCAGGCTGCTGGAGCAGCAGCACCGGCAGCAACCTGATTGCGTTCTTCCTGTGTCAGATTTGGTACATAACCGGCCAGAATATCAACACCTGGAGCTGTTAAATCAGGCTTCAGCATGCTGGCATAACCGCGGTTCGGGCCGCGCGACGAGAAGTTCGCCATCATCGGTGCCGCTGTTGTGCCTTTAATGGCTTTAAATACAGACATGCCAACCGTTGGTGCTTCATTAGCACCGAGGTAAGTCATAATTTTTTTGGTGTCTGCAATAGTAACGTGGATAGCCGGGATTTGATGATCAATCGACACCAAGGTATCAGAAAAACCATCGACGTTGCCGATAATCATACCAACACCGCCAGTCTCCCGTACGGCCTGGCCTTTGTTCACCAGCGCAATAGCGCCACGTTCACACAACACCACTTTACCGGCAACTTTCAGCGGGTCCAGTACCGACACCCCATCAGCGCTGCCATAACAACGTGCAGCCAGCACCGGATCTGCGCCGGCTTTTGCTGCGTTGCGGGCATAAATCACAGCAGTTTGCGGCAGTGCCGCAGAGTTCAGTGACGCGCCCTGGAAGCTCTGTTCATCACCTAAAGTAACTGACGCCGCATTAAAACGGTCATGTGTTGACGCACCAACGGTGGTCAGCCATGGACCCAGGTGAGCCACTGCGTTAGCTGGGCCGCTGTTACCCGCGGAGGCCGCAACATACACACCGGCATTCGCCGCACCGAGGAACGCCAGCTCTACTGCGTCATTCACTGAGGTCTGGCTGCCGCTGATCGAATAGTTCAGCACATCAACACCGTCTTTAACGGCTTTTTCAATGGCTGCAACGTTATCACCGGTAAAACAGGAGTTTTTCGGCAGCGCAGTGTTAGCCGGGTCCTGATAACTCCAGCACACTTTGTACGCAGCAATACGTGCGCGCGGTGCAATACCGGACGCGACGCCCATCGGCACGCCATTGACGTTGGCCTGCACATTAGCATTACCTGCGGCAGTGGTCGCAGTGTGGGTACCGTGGCCGCCGTTATCACGTGGAGAAGCGAAATCTTCCCAATGTGGTGTATACAAACCTTGCGCAACTAAACTGCGGAAAGTCGCATCAAAATACTGAGCACCGATCAGCTTGTTGTTACAGTGTGTGGCGGCAAAACCTTCGCCGGTGCTGCAACTGCCTTTCCATTTCGCTGGTGCCGGGCCATAGACCTGTGTACCACTTTGGTCATGCGTGGCAACACCGTTTGCGTCGACGCGGTCAGCAAATGCCGGGTTTTCCGGCGACACACCACTGTCGATGATGCCGACGATGATGTCTTCACCGGCCGCACTCTGGCCGCCTGCTTTAGCCCAAATACCGTTTACGGCATCAAGCCCGAGGAAACCAGGGGTATAGTTGGTTGCCAGCTCTTGTGGCTCATCCACATGAATATTGGCAACGCTGCTGTTTTTCTTCAGTGCCCGTACTTCGGCATCGGTCAGCATTGCTGTGAAGCCGTTCATCACCAGATTAAATTCGTGGACAGTCTTTACGCCTGGCACTGATGCCAGCACTTTTTCCTGCTCATTTTCCAGATACTGGACATAAGAGCGCACAGCACTTGCCGAAACGTCCAGCTGCTCGCCTTCCGCAGGTTTGGTTGCAGCCAAATCCTGCACACCGCCGGTGTAAGAGGCTGCAGGAGCGGCCGATAACTGCACAATGTAAGGACGACGGACTTCCGATGCCTGTACCGCTGAAACGGCGGCAACAGCCAGGATGGCAGAGACTGCCAGAGAAACTTTGGTCATTTTCATAACTTTGCTCGCTTATAGTTCTTATTTATTGGCGTTGGTACGACGACGGCTGGCAGCAAGGCCCAGAAGGGAGAAACTGATCAGACCCAATGTTGCTGGCGCCGGTACATCAAAATTGATGTTGTCGACCGCGAACTGGCCTTGGTTGTTGGCATTCAGCGTACAGTTGTTGTCCGTGGTGTACAGGCAAGCGGTGATGGCATAGTTGCTGTAGAACTTATTACCAAAGTCAGCACCAATCCCAGACCAGTCAGTGAACATCCACTGGCCATTCACCTGTGGTGCGAATTCTCTACTGGTCAGGCCTGCGATGTTGCCTTGGTTGTCCAGAGCCAACACTAACAGACGGCCCACAACACCGTTGATGACGCCGGCATAAGGTGCCAGAAAACTGAAATCCAGTGACTGCATGCGCACTGAACCGCTGTTGTAGCTCAGGAACATCCAGGCATTGTTCACGCCGGCAAAGTAGTTAGACGAATTATTTACCGGGCAACCCATACCGGCACAGGCCGTTGGATCACTGCCATTTACTGGTAAACCTGGCATACCGCCATCGGGACTATCGACCAGCAAGTTAAACTGGCCAAGATTCACCGAGTCACCGGCCAGGAAAAAGCCGACATCCGTAAAGACCGGATCTTCGAAATCGATAGTAATAGTACCGGCCTGCGCCTGCGCAACCGTAAAAGCTGCGGCAATCAGGCCACCAGCCAAAGTTTTTTTCAGCGTCGAAACGACATGAGGGATCAGTTCAGATTTAATTGGAGTCATTGCACACCTGGATATTCATAATTATTTAATAATTGTATGTTATTGTGAAGCTCATCAAAGAGCTGGGAAAAACAGAGCAATTTACTTGCCAAGGTTAAATAAAACGTGAACAAAACCAGCAACAAAGGCCTTCCGGCATTTCATTTCGATAACCACACCGACATAAACGCTCAAGCTGTAAAAATACGTGACACTTTGTAACTTAGTGTTATTGGCAAATAAGCGCATAGCAGCGCTGCTGTTTGCCCGACAGCCCCTTCCATCAGCCAGTTGATTGAGCGAATGCTGCCCGCCTTTGGCTGTCCTGCCTGCATATAAATGTGTAAAAAAAACTGACAACAGCTGCAGCTATAGCTGACACTGGCAAGCCGAGATCGGGCGCAGCGCGCAAACACTGTTGTGCAAACTTGGCGCCGGCACTCAACTTCCGGTAAAATGGTGTTTTATTTATTGGTGACTCCTTTCATGTCTCAACCTAAAGTTGGTTTTGTCAGCCTTGGCTGTCCAAAAAATCTTGTCGATTCTGAGCGTATCCTGACCCAGCTCAAGATCGAGGGCTACAACATAGTGCCAAGCTACGACGACGCTGAACTGGTGATCGTCAACACCTGTGGTTTTATTGACAGCGCGGTCCAGGAATCATTGGATACCATCGGCGAAGCGCTGGCAGAAAATGGCAAGGTCATCGTCACGGGATGCCTCGGCGCCCGCGAAGATGAAATTCGCGAAGTGCATCCAAATGTACTAGGCATCACGGGGCCACATGCCTATGAAAACGTGCTGGAACAAGTGCATCAGTTTGTACCGAAGCCAAAATACGACCCGTTTTTACAGCTGGTGCCGGATACCGGCGTCAAACTGACGCCAAAACATTACGCCTATTTAAAAATTTCCGAAGGCTGTAACCACCGTTGTACCTTCTGCATTATTCCGTCGATGCGCGGCGATCTGGTCAGCCGCCCTATTGGCGAAGTGCTGGATGAAGCACAGCGACTGAAAAATGCTGGTGTCAAAGAATTACTGGTGATCTCGCAGGACACCAGCGCTTATGGTGTGGATGTCAAACACCGCACCGGTTTCTGGAATGGTGCGCCGGTAAAAACCTCGATGCAGTCCCTGTGTGAAGCATTGTCTGACATGGGGATTTGGGTACGCCTGCATTATGTTTACCCTTACCCGCATGTTGACGATGTGATCCCGCTGATGGCGCAAGGTAAGTTATTGCCTTATCTGGACATTCCATTCCAGCACGCCAGTCCGCGTATTCTGAAACTGATGAAACGACCAGGCCAGGCGGAACGCACGCTGGAACGCATCAAAAAATGGCGGGAGATTTGCCCTGAGCTGACCATCCGCTCCACCTTTATCGTCGGTTTCCCGGGTGAAACTGAAGAAGAATTCCAGGAGCTGCTGAACTTCCTCGAAGAAGCACAACTAGATCGCGTTGGCTGCTTTAAATACAGCCCGGTTGAAGGCGCCAAAGCGAACGAATTACCAGATCCGGTACCGGAAGAAGTGAAAGAAGACCGTTACCATCGCTTTATGGCGACCCAGCAAAAAATCAGTGCCGCACGTTTACAAGCAAAAATCGGCCGCACTATCGATGTGCTCATCGATGAAGTAGACGACGAAGGCGCCATTGGCCGCAGTTTTGCCGATGCGCCGGAAATTGACGGTGCCGTCTACTTAAACGGTGAAACCAGCTTAAAACCAGGTGATGTGGTGAAAGCCGTGGTGGAAGAAGCCGACGAATACGACCTGTGGGCCAGCCGCGTGCAGTAAACCCGGTTCGCACTCTTTAGCTGCCAACAAAAAACCGCCGAAAGGCGGTTTTTTTGTGATGCCGCAGCGCAGCATCCTTCCCAGGATAACGTTTTAACGACGGGCGCGAAAAGGCTGTTCAGCCCAGGGCTGTTGTTCCAAAGCGTCTAACAATTCGTTGATTTCATCGGCGTCCAGTGCCACTTTGCGAAAATGCGAAATTAACGCGTCCCGGTTATAGCCTTGCGCCTGATACCGCTGCGCAGTTTCCAGATGGATTTTTTTGACGAACTCTGAGGTCATAGGTCCGACTCCTGTTGGCTGTAGGGATATCAAATCCTGCCTAAGCCTTGTTCACTTTTCAAGCATAAATCCGCAGAAGTTGCTAAGCCGCTGGATCTTAACAGGATCTATTTTTAACCTGCCTGAAATAGCTCAAAACCCAAAGGCCCGGCCTGATACTCCGGTAAATCGCGGGCTTGCCACAATGGACTTCCCAAAGCGGCTTGCACCAATGATTTGTTGTAGGGATGTGCTTGCGGATCCTGCAGAAACTGCTGCGGGTCGAACCAGCCTGCCGCGGCTATTTCGGTATAGTCCGGCGCTACATGCGTTTGCGCGCTTTCAAGCCTTGCAACAATATAGAGGTTGGAAGCGCCAAACTGGCCCTGATGGTGATGACGCATGGCAAACCAGCCCTGAAAGGTCGCAGTGACCCCGGTCTCTTCCAGCACTTCCCGCTCCAGCGCGGCGACAAAATGTTCTTTGGTTTCCACCATGCCGCCTGGCAATTTAAAATAACCGGGCTTTTTGCCCGGCAGCGGAATTTCCTGTACCAGTAAAATCTGCCCCAGTGTATTAAACACCGCCGCGCCCACTCCAATGCTATGCGTAGCCGCCAGCGGTAAATAAGCATCGGCTTGCAGCCGTTTCACCAACGTCAGGGTGTTTTCCTGCACATGATGGTAGTGAAAACCATGCGCCAGCGCCGGGCCGATAAAGACGGTTTCGTGTTCATTCAGCGTCAGCCAGCACAGCTTAAAAGACTTAAGCTGTGGCAGCCCGGTTTGCAGCCACTGACTGAACGCTGAGACGCTGACGCCAGCGGTCTGTAACTGACCGGCGCTTAACACCGCCGCGCCATAGGGGTTTTCTTCCAGCAGAGCACTTATCATCGAAACAACACCTTCTCACGCTGGAACCAGTGCACACAAACCGCAATCAGTACACCAGCCAGCACCACTGTGGACGCAATCACCAGACTCAGAATGCCCATATCAATAGTGCCTTTTACCAACTCTTTGATACAAAGCGAAATATTCGTCATCGGGATCAGTGCGGTTTTCCAGGTCAGCTCAACGCCAGGCAATAATGCCAGCGCCAGCGGTACAAACACCAGAATGCTCATCGGGCCAATATAATTCTGCGCTTCTTTAAAACTGCGGGCATAAATCGACAGCGACAATAATACGCTGGCGAAAATCATCGTCAGCGGAATAAGCATGGCCAGAATCAACAACAAATCGGTGAAGCCCAAAGCAGACATCGCTTTGGCTATCACATCCACGCCAGCCAGTGAGCCAATCAGATAGCCCCAGCCGCCAAAACTCAATACGGTGATAAGCGCGGTGGCAAGGCCGGTGGTCAGCACCGTGATAAATTTGCCCAGCACCAGACTGGTCCGGCTGATTGGGCAAATTAACAAGGTTTCTAAAGTACCGCGTTCTTTCTCGCCAGCGCCGATATCAATGGCCGGATAAGAACAGCCCATAAAACACAGCGGCACCAGCAAATAGGCTATCCAGCCACCGAGTTTTTCACCGAGGTCCTCGCGGTTTTCGGCGCTGGATATTTTATTCATTTTGACCGGTTCCAGCACTGCATCAACCTGGCTGCCAGTGATGCCCACGGCTTCGAGTCGCGCCTGTTGCAACTGCCGGCTGTAGTCTTTCACCAGATCTTTCAAATAATTGCCAATCAAATCCAGCATCGGCGCAGTGTTATAAATCACTGTCCACTGGCTTTGCACCAACGTCGGCATGCTGGCGTCAAAGTCTGCCGGGATCAGCACCGCCAGATCAAACTTGCCATCGCGCACCGCCTGGCGCAGCGCTTCCGGGTCTGTCAGCTCAGTACTGACCTGCTTAAAATTTTTGTGATAAAACAGCTTCTCGGCAAATGCCGGTGCGCGTTCGGCATGAATAATGACATAACGATGTTCTTCCGCCTGTTTATTGGCCGTGACATTGGCTGCCACCAGCCCCATCAGACCAAAAATTACCGGGAAAATCAGCACGGGCAACAAAATCACAAACATCAGCGTTTTGCGGTCGCGGCTCAGTTCCAGCAGCTCTTTTACATAGACTTGCCACATGACACCGCCTCCCCTTTGATCACCGCCATAAATGCTTCGCGTAAATCGCCTTTGCTGCTGAGGCTGGCAAAAGCGCTCAGGCTGTCGTCAAAGGCACTAATCCCCTGATTAATCACCACCACCCGGTCACACAGGCTGCTGACTTCATCGAGGTGATGGGTGGAAAAAATCACCGGCGTGCCGGCCGCTTTGAGGCCACGAATAAAATCCAGCACCGTTTGTGTGGTCATGATATCAAGACCAGTGGTTGGCTCATCCAGTACTACCAACGCCGGTGAATGCACCACCGCGCGGGCAATAGCGGTTTTTTGTTTCATGCCGGATGACATCAGCTCGGCACGGCGACTGGCAAAACTGTGCATATCCAGCATGGTGAAGAGTTCGTCAATACGCTCGCG
Source organism: uncultured Chromatiaceae bacterium (assembly GCA_937978655.1). Lineage (GTDB taxonomy): Bacteria > Pseudomonadota > Gammaproteobacteria > Enterobacterales > Alteromonadaceae > Pararheinheimera. The sequence continues at coordinate 62,728 of CALJUX010000022.1, read as the reverse complement.
CAAGGCCACTTCGCTCATGCCATGCAGACGCGCAAAATAAGCCACATTTTCAAAAGCGGTCAGCCGGCCATATAAGCCGGTGCTGCTGGATAAAAAGCCGATTTTGCGCCGGGCCAGCAGCGGGTCTTGCAGCACGTCTGCATTGCCAAGCAAAATCGAGCCGGCATCAGGTTTAAGTGCCGTCGACAACATCCGCAACGTGGTGGTTTTGCCGGCACCATTGGGGCCCAACAAACCCAGCACTTCGCCGCGGGCGCAGCTGAAGCTGACATCGCGGACCGAACAAAAACTGCGTCCGGTGTAGCGGACGTCCTGCAATTCGGCTTCGCTGAGCTTTTGGCCTTTTTCCAGCGCAAATGCTTTGGCCAGCTGGCGGATCTCAATCATCTGATCAATTCCTTGGACTTGCATAAAATCAGGGCTGAGGCATGACTCGTTTCGGCCGGAAGTAATTCTGGTCCTGATAAAACTGTTCGGTCTGCGCCAGGTGAGACCAGCCCGGAATACCCAACAGCGGTAACGGACTCATCTGGTCGCGAAACTCAGTTAACGAGAAAACCTCAATTTGTTTACTTAAGGCAGTATCAACGAAATCAACTTGTTGCTGCAATGGCCAATTTTCAAATGCAACTGGCACCTGCAGCGGCCAGAGTTTCGCTGTAAGACCGATAAAAGGCCGGGTTAACATCTCATAGTTCGCGTGACCAAAGACCAAAGGCCACAACCCCTGCCCCCACAACTGGCGCTGCCCGCAAAAAACTTCAGTCCATTGATGCTGACGCAGCTGCGCCGGCACCTGCGCCATCCCCTCAGTGTGTAACAACAACAGCCCACATTCATCAAATAAGGTCAGCTGATGGCGCAGCGGTGAGCGGTTTTTACTGCCATGTTGCTGAATTTCAACCAGATGACGGCGATTTATTGCCGCTTTACTGCGTGGAAACAACATCCAGATCAGCGCGCCAAACAAATCATGCCAATTCTGGCTGCGGGTTGGCACCACCAAAGTTTCAGCAATAAAGACCTCGTAATAACGCGGGTCTGTCTCCAGCACAGCCGCGTCGACAAACCTGACCGCAAGGGCCGGCTGCAACGCCTGACTCCAGGCCGTCAGGGTTTCCGGCGAAGGAAAGTCACGCTGCTGCGCTAAAGGCAACAAAGCGCAAAGCGGCTGGTACGCCGGATGATTGCACAGAATTTGCGCATCCCAGTGCTCTGGTGGCACAAAACGTTGATTTTTTACAGTTATCTGCATTTTGTCCGCACCACTGAAAGGCTCCGGCCCCGGTTACTTTGCAAAATCCGGCAAAAAGCGCTTGCAATTTCTGCCCAGAGTGGCAGAGTCAAACAGGTACGTCTAAACGTACATACTGCCAAATGAAATGATTTTTTTCGGATTAACCAATACGGAGTTTTTACCATGTGTTCGATATTTGGGGTGCTTGACATCAAAACCGATGTTAAAGCGTTGCGTCAGCAGGCGCTACAGTTATCTAAGTTATTACGCCACCGCGGTCCAGACTGGTCTGGGGTATGGAATGATAATAATGCCATTCTCGTTCACGAGCGTCTGGCGATTGTAGATACTGAAAACGGTGCGCAGCCGCTGATTAATCCGAATCGAAATCACATTCTGGCAGTGAATGGTGAGATTTATAATCACAAGAATTTAGAGAAGAATTTAACCGTCGACTATCAGTTCCAGACCAAATCAGACTGTGAAGTGATTTTGCCTTTGTACCTGGAACACGGCGCTGACTTTGTCGACCAGCTGCAAGGCATGTTTGCCTTTATTCTGTATGACGCCGAGCAACAGCGTTATCTGATTGCGCGCGACCATATCGGTATTATTCCGCTGTATTACGGCCATGACGAACACGGTCAGCTGTATGTGGCTTCAGAATTAAAAGCCTTAGTGCCAGTCTGCAAACAAATGCAGGAATTCCCGCCGGGCCATTATTTCGACTCCAAAGTCGGCAAGCTGGTGAAATATTATCAGCGCAGCTGGATGAGTTATGACGCCGTCAAAGACAATCCGGCTGATTTAGGCGAATTAAAAGCTGCGCTGGAACAGTCCGTAAAAAGCCACCTGATGTCCGACGTGCCATACGGCGTATTGTTGTCCGGTGGTCTGGATTCGAGCCTGATCTCGGCCATTACCCAACAGTTTGCCCGCAACCGGGTGGAAGATGACGGCGCCTCTGAAGCCTGGTGGCCACGTCTGCATTCTTTTGCGGTCGGTTTACCGGGTTCACCGGATTTAAAAGCGGCCCGCACTGTGGCAGACGCTATTGGCACTGTGCACCATGAAGTCAACTTCACGGTACAGGAAGGCATTGATGCGCTGCGAGATGTGGTGTATTTCCTTGAGACTTACGACGTCACCACCATCCGTGCTTCGACGCCAATGTATCTGATGGCGCGTAAAATCAAGGCGATGGGCATCAAGATGGTGCTGTCGGGCGAAGGCTCAGACGAGATTTTCGGTGGTTATCTGTATTTCCACAAAGCGCCGAATGCCAAAGAGTTCCATGAAGAAACGCTGCGTAAACTCGACCGGCTGCATATGTTCGACTGTAACCGCGCCAACAAAGCGATGTCGGCCTGGGGCATCGAGGCACGCGTGCCATTCCTCGACAAACACTTCATGGATGTCGCCATGCAGTTAAACCCACAAGCCAAAATGTGCGGCGGCGGCAAAATGGAAAAACATATTTTGCGCGAAGCCTTTGAAGGTTTGTTGCCAAAAGAAATTCTGTGGCGGCAAAAAGAGCAGTTCTCGGATGGCGTCGGTTACAGCTGGATTGACAGCTTAAAAGCCTTTGCCGAAAAAGAAGTGTCGGATCAACAAATGGCCACCGCCAGTTTCCGCTTTCCGGTCAATACCCCGGACACCAAAGAAGGGTATTTGTACCGTACCATCTTTGAAGAACACTTCCCGCATCCGGCGGCAATTGCCTGTGTGCCTGGCGGTAAATCAGTCGCCTGCTCCACGCCGGAAGCACTGGCCTGGGATGCTAAAATGGCACAGCTGACTGACCCATCTGGTCGGGCCGTGCGTGACGTGCACGAACAAGGGTATTAAAGCGCTGCAGACAACCCCGGCCTCGTGTCGGGGTTGTCTTTTCAGCCTCCGCCGAGCACTGTTCAGGCAGATTTCGTCGCAGCCCTGCCTTCACTTCTCTCACGGCTGTATTCCAGCTGCCGAATTTCTGCTAAATTAGCCGCTTTGTTGTCAGAGCCGTCTTCAGTCAACCCGACTGACGCACTGTCGAGAGCACCATGAATTTGTCATTCAAGTCACTGTGTTGTTTTGCTTTTTTCTTCGGATGTAGCGTATCTGTGCAGGCCAGTCAGGCCTTGACCGGACGCTGGATCACAGATTTACAGGGCCAGAGCCTGGCTGATCCACAAACCTCAGGCTTAACCTGGTGGAATGGTGAACTGTTAAGTCTTGGCGATCAAAGCGCCGCCGCCGATCTGCGGATGAAAATTTTCCGTATCGCGCCTGACACAGGCAGATTCATCACAGCGCCCATTCCGATCACCTTAGCTGAGGACGTGCGCAATGGCTGCTTTGGCGACTACCTGGCAAACTCCCCAGATCTGGAAGCGCTGACGTGGGACAGAACAGATCCACAGACGCTGATCACGGTCACGGAAGACGCCAGCCGGGCCCAGTTAAGTCCGGCCTGCGCCCGCAAATTTGCTCAGACCAACGCCACCGCATACCCGACTTTATTGTTGAAAATCAGCATTGATGCCGCGCTGACCCGCGCCGAGATCAGCGCAGTGCGCCCGGTGCAGTTTCCGGCAGAAGCCAATGTGGGCAATTTACCCAACGATGGTATTGAAGGCCTCGCCATTGACGATCATCAGAACCTTTATCTTGGTCTGGAAAAAAACATGGCCGGGCAGCCGGCGATATTCAAAACCCGCCTGACCACGGATTTCTGGAGCCGGGATAACTTTGTTAAAGTCATCGATGCCAATCTGACACTGCCAGATTTGGATGATCGCGGTCACCCGATTAACGACCTGGATTTTATGCCAAGCCCGGTACCCGGACATCCGGGTTATCTGCTGGCAGCTGCCCGCAATGACGACGAGCTTTGGGTATTTGATTTAACCAATCGCGTGAAGCCTTTTGTTCAGCATCTGCAATTTTATGTCGGCACCGACGATTCAGGCTTATGTCCGGTCTATGAACGTGTCGTGCAAACCGCGCTGGAAGGCGTTGCCGTGCATGGCCAGACCCTGTACCTCGCCAATGACCCGTGGAAACAGCATTACCCGGACAATGTGCAGTGTGAAGTTAATACCGCACACTTTCTGAAAATGGCGCCGTTGTTATTTCAGATGCCGCTTGACCCACGCTGGTTCACCTTAAGCCGGCCACAACCGACGGCCGCGTTACCGGGGATCTCGGGAATGGCCCAGACTGAGCCGGATCGTTATCTGGTCGTGCAGGATAAAAAAATCTCCAACCCCGGTGAGCGTTTGGGGGTATTGCAGGTATTTGCCGACAAAGCGCCGCGTTATCAGCCGATCCCGGTCAGTAACTGGCCAGAAGATCAGATGTCCAACGACCTGGAAAGTGTCTGTGCCCTGCCCGGTCGCCCCAACGAATTTCTGATCGCCGAATCCGGCAGCTGGCAAGGCGAATTTGGCCGGCTGTTTCATATCCAGTTGCTGCAAACCAGTTATGCGCGGGTGTTGGCCAGTTATCCATTGCCACTGTTAGCTGACAACAACCCGCAGCAGCAAGGCGACCAGTTTGAAGGTCTGGTTTGCGCGCAAAAAGCCCCCAACCGCTACCTGTTGGTGTTAGGTGAACGCGGTGGTGAACAAAAACGCGGCAGCCTGGTGCATGGCGAATTTGATATTGCGGCTGGTCAGATCATCTGGTCACCACAACGTCTGGCTGTGCTGCCGCCGCAACCGGACAGCAGCGAACCTTTTCAACGGGATATCGCCGATTTATATCTGGAATCGAACGTATTATGGGCCAGCGCTGTGCGTGAAGCCGGCCCTGCCGGCCCGTTCAGCTCTTTTATTTATCAGGTCGCCCTGGTCGACCCACAAGCCGCTGAACCGGTCCGTCTGCTGCGGGAAAGCCGGATCTTCTGGCAAATTGATGGGTTAAAAGTTGAAGGGCTGGCAGCGCCAAGTCCGCTGTTACCTGGGTCGAGCTTATCTGTCGGCAGCGAAGATGAAAAACTCGGCGGCGTCTGGCGTTCGTTGTTCGCACCAGCCGGTCAACATCCGCAAATTCCGGTCCCGACGCCGCCAGCGACATCAGAACCGGCCAAATCCAATACGCAGCCCCATGCCGGAGTGAAACACTGATGCCAACAGCGCAACCGAAAAACCCGTTGCACGGTTTTACCCTGCAACAAATTGTCGAACAGTTGCTGGCCCACAATGGCGGCTTTAATGGCCTGGCAAAACTGGTGAAACTGAATTGCTTCACAAAAGACCCGAGCGTCAGCTCCAGTCTGAAGTTTTTACGTAAAACCCCTTGGGCCCGCACTGAAATTGAACAGCTGTTTATCCGCCAGCAGCTGTACCTGAAAAAAGATTAAGTCTGGGGTTCAGCACGCGCCCGGCGTTGTTTTGGCTGCACCAGTCGCCAGGACTGCTCAATCTGGCGCTGCACTTCGGTATCCGGCACTGAGCCATCCAATAACAGCGTATTCCAGTGTTTTTTGTTCATGTGATAACCCGGCGTCACGGCGCTGAACATTTGCCTGAGCATCAGGGCCTCGGTTGGATCGGCTTTAAGATTCACCCGTGCGACACCATCTTTTTCCGTTAGAATGGCAAAAACCTTGCCATGGGTTTTGTAGACATAAAAATCCGGCCCAAATGGAAAATCCTCACAACTGACCGCCTGCGCCAGGCAATGCTGTTGCACCGCAGCAAAACTATTCATCTTCATACTTTAAATTGCCCCACCGTCAAACCGAGTTCATTCGCCAGGCCCAGCAAACTTTGTGTGTTCTGCGCCACTTCACTAATCGCCGTACTGTTTTCTTCCGCCGCAGCGCTGAGACTGGAAATGCTGCGGGCCAGCGTCGCACTGACGCTGGTTTGTTCTTCTGCTGCGGTTGCGGTCTGAGCCATCAGACCTTTGAGTGCATGCAGCCGCTGATTGATTTGCCCGACCTGGCTCAACATCTGTGCAGCTTCTGTTTTCGCGCTGTCCGCTATTTTTGCACAATCGTCACTGCTGCCGGATAAATGTGCTGAGATATGTAAGATGCCCTGGATCACCTGCGCGATGTCGCGGGTCGCCAGTTGCACTTTGCCGGCAAGCTGTCGCACCTCATCGGCGACCACAGCAAAACCACGGCCTTGTTCACCGGCGCGGGCCGCTTCAATCGCTGCGTTTAACGCCAGCAAATTGGTCTGGTCAGCAATGGCGGTGATCACTGCAACAACGGACGCTATTTTCTGACTGTCCTGATCAAGCTGACCGACCTGGCCGCGCATCTGGCTGAATGCGCAGAGTGTCTGTTCCAGGTTTTGGCTGACATGCCCGATAGTTTTGTTCAGCTCAGTCGCACTGTGCTCACAACCACTGACTTCATCGGCGGCTTTGACCGTATTATTGCCAATTTCTGCCGCCGCGTAGCTCATTTCTTCCACAGCCGTCGCCAGCATTTCGGTTTCACGCGCCTGCAATTGCAGACTGCCGTCTGCCTGCGTAATAGCCGCAGAATTTTGCGCGGCGGCCATCTCCAGTGCCTGACCAACACCGACCAGCTGACTGACAATATGCCGCAGTTGTTGCTGCATCCGGCTAAGCCAGCCCATCAGACTGGACGCGGTTTTGGCCTGCAGCGACATGGTTAAATCACCTCTGGCGATGACGCTGGTTAAATGCACCATCTCGGCGGGCTCACCGCCTAACGGGTTCAGCACAAAACCTGTTACCAGACGTGCAACCAGCACCGCCGCGCCAATGGCCAGCGCAATCACGGCAAGCCCTATCCATAACATACGCTGCGCCGGTGCGGCAATTTCAGCCACATCCACTTCGGCCAACAAAGCCCATTGCAGGCCATACACATCAACCGGCGCAAAGGCAGACACGACCGGATTGCCATTGTAATCATCAATGTAACGCAAGCCGGATTGACCCTGTAGCGCCGCTTTACTTGCGGCCGTATCCACACCGTGGCTGTTGACGGCACCGGCAAAAGACGCCCGTACCGTGCGGTTTTTCGGGTCCAGATATGAGTCCGAGCGCATGCGTAAATCCGGGCCAACCAGATAACTTTCACCAGTTTGCCCCATGCCTTCACGCACCTGCATCACGGCGTTGATTTTGTCGATAGACAACTGCACCGCCACTACATATTGCTGATTGCCCAGTTCGAGACTTTTTGCCATAAAAGCGGCCGGCTCGCCTTTGGACGGCGCATAAGGCTGAAAATCTTCCAGCACCGGCAGATCTGACTGCGCACGGGCGCGCTGAAATACTTTAGCGAGATTTGAACTGGCATAAGGGCCGTTGATCAGATTGGTCTGGAAATCGGCTTCGCGGGAAGCGCTGTAAATGACGACGCCGGCAGGGTCTATCACAAACACATCATAAAAACCCAGCGCTTGACCGATGGCCTGCAAGGGATCATGCAAGGCTAAAGGCTGATGAGGGTCCAGATCCGCTTTAACCACAGCACTGATCGTCTGTAAACCCGCAGCAAAATCGCCAAACATGGCTGCAATTTGGCGTTGTTTGATTTCCCGTACGGCGCTGAGTTTGGCTTCGGCCTGACTAAACAATTCGGCCCGGGCAAGTAAAGTGACGATGAGGGTGGCAACAATCAGCGGCAATAACGCAGTGCCAAGGCTAATCAGCCTGATTTTGGTGGTGAAACGCATATCCACATATCCTTATGTCCGGGCTTGTTTCAAGAGGTGAAACATATCCTGTTAACAGAGTATACAAGCGTTCCTTAAATGCAACGCCGGAGCAATAATTTGTAAATACCCTACCTTCTTCGCACCATTTGCGCGCATAAAATGGCAAAGCCCGCAAAATGCGGGCTTTATCTGTAAAATTATCTGACTATTTTGCGGTGTGTTGTTTCATCCAGCTGAATATATCGTTGTACCAGCGCTCCGCATTGGCCGGTTGCATGATCCAATGGTTTTCATCCGGGAAAATCACCAACCTTGATGGAATACCTTTGCGTTGTAAGGTGGTAAATGCACCTAAACCCTGCGCATAAGGCACCCGGTAGTCCTTCAGACCGTGGATGACCAACATCGGTGTTTTCCAGTTATCGACAAAAGCCGCCGGGTTAAACTTCTGATAATCCGCAGATTTATCCCAGACCGGACCGCCCATATCGTGTTCCGGGAACCACAGCTCTTCGGTGCTGCCATAGAAACTTGGCATATCAAACAGCCCGGCATGTGTCACCAAACACTTGAAACCATCGTTCCAGTTGCCGGCAATCCAGTTCATCATAAAACCGCCGTAAGAGGCGCCTAAAGCACAGGCGTTGTCTTTGTCGAGCCAGGTTTGCTGCTCAGTGACAAACGCCAGACCTTTTTTCAAATCTTCCAGCGGTTTACCGCCCCAGTCGCGGGCGATTGAATCGGTAAAGGCCTGACCATAACCAGTCGAGCCGTGGAAATCGATCATCACCACACCATAGCCCTGCGCCGCCCATAACTGCGCATTCCAGCGGGTATTAAACATATTGCCGAAGCTGCCTTGTGGGCCACCATGCACAATAAAGGCGATTGGATATTTTTTACCGGCTTCAAAGTTCCAGGGTTTCATCCAGTAGCCATAAACTGTTTCGTCATTGGCGCCCGGGAAACTGAATTGTTCAAATTCAGCCAGCTGAATGTCTTTGAGTGTCAGCGCATTCACTTGCGTGAGCGGATAAGCCTCACCGCCAGTATTTTTCAGCTGATAAATATCCGCCGGCGCATTGAGCTGGTGATTGGTGAAAAACACATTGCTGCCGCGCACTGCGACATCACCAGCGCTGCCGTTGCTATAAATTTTTGTCACTTCACCAAAAGCATGGTCAATGGCAAAAATGCCTTTTTGCCCTAAGTCCTGCGCTGTGACATAGACAGTGCGGTTATCTGGCGCGAAGACAAAATCCTCAATCGAGCGGTCCCACTGCGGCGCCAGCTCTTTGCGCTCGCCGGTGACTAAATCCAACAGGATCAGGCCAAAACGGTCGGCTTCATACACCGGCTTTTTCATCGCGAGATAAGCCATGTAACGGCCATCGCCGGAAAACTGCGGCTTGGCATCCCAGGCCGGATTATCTTTGGTCAGATTGATTTTCTGGCCACCGTTCAGCGACACCTGAAAAATATCAAAATTGCTGTGCCAACTTTGATCAGCTGCCGGGATTTTGGCGCTGAATACCAGATTTTTACCATCCGGCGTAAACGCCGCTTCTCCGGTACCGGCGACATCTGTGTCCCACTCCGGCATTAAGTCTTTGGCATCTTTGATTGCGCTTTCAGCAAGATCAGCCACAAAAAAGTGATTCTTCAGGCCATCTTCCCAGGTGTCCCAATGGCGCACCATCAGAGAATCGTAGGCAGTAGCGCTGTCTTTTTTCTCAGCCGTGGTTTTATTGTGCGCCACGCTGCAGGCCAAATCTTTACAACCCGGTTTGACATCGAGCGTCAGCACAACTTTTTTGTCATCAGCGGACACCATATAGCCCTGCACGTCCAGAGGTAAATCAGTGACTTGCCGCGCTTCGCCACCACTTAATGGCAAACGCCATAATTGGCTCGAGCCCGAGCGGTTTGCCAGAAAGTACAACACTGTGCCATCGGCACTAAAACGTACATCGTGTTCGCGACCAGCGCTTTCAGTCAGCCGGCGTACTTTATTGCCGTCCTGCACATCGAGCAGGTACAAATCGGCAGTCGTATCCGCTGGCGCCAGGCCACCGTTTTTCTGGCCGTAGACCACAAAGCGGCCATCCGGCGACACCTGCACGTCGTAAATTTTGTTCAGTTTATTTAAGTGTTCAATGGTTAAATTGGTTTTTGCCTGTGCGCCTGCTGCCATCAGCAGTGCACTGACCAGAATTCCCCAAGCTTTCATCTGGATACTCCGTTGTCGCAAATATGATTGTTTATATTGTTCTTATTGTAAAAACGCGCCTGAGGTTTCCCGTCAGACGCGTTAGATTTTTAGAATTATCAGGCTTTTGCCGCCTCAGCGATTTTGACTTTCCAAATAGCCGGGCCCTGGTCGTGCACGTTATTGCCCTGACTGTCGACCGCCACTGTGACCGGCATATCTTCGACATCAAATTCGTAAATCGCTTCCATGCCTAAATCGGCAAAAGCGACCACGCGGGATTTTTTGATGGCTTTGGATACCAGGTAAGCCGCACCGCCGACCGCCATCAAATAGACAGCTTTATGCTGTTTAATGCTGGCAACAGTTTTATCACCACGTTCGGATTTACCAATCATGCCTAACAGGCCAGTCTGGCCCAGCATCATGTCGGTAAATTTGTCCATCCGCGTTGCGGTGGTTGGGCCTGCCGGGCCGACCACTTCATCACCGACCGCATCGACCGGGCCGACGTAATAAATAAAGCGGTTTTTGAAATCGACGCCATCTGGCAGCGCTTCACCTTTGGCCAGCATGTCGGCAATACGTTTATGCGCGGCATCACGACCGGTCAGCATTTTGCCAGACAACAACACAGTTTCACCGGCTTTCCATTCCAGTACGTCAGCAGGTGTGACTGTATCAAGGTTAACGCGGCGCACGTTTTGGCCCAGTTCCCAGGTCACTTGTGGCCAGTCTTCCAGTTTAGGCACTGGCAAATGCGCCGGGCCTGAACCGTCTAAATGGAAATGCACGTGACGGGTGGCGGCACAGTTCGGGATCATCACTACCGGCTTGGATGCAGCATGGGTTGGCGCTGATTTGATTTTGACGTCTACTACTGTGGTTAAACCACCAAGGCCTTGGGCACCAATGCCGAGTTTGTTCACTTTTTCGTACAGTTCAACCCGCAGTTTCTCTTCGCCAGTCTCTGCACCTTTTTCCAGCAGGTCCTGAATATCGACAGGTTCCATCAATGCTTCTTTGGCCAGCACTGCCGCTTTTTCTGCGGTACCGCCAATACCAATGCCGAGCATGCCTGGTGGACACCAGCCAGCGCCCATTTTCGGTAAAGTTTCCAGTACCCATTCAACCACGGAGTCAGACGGGTTTAACATCACCATTTTGGTTTTGTTTTCACTGCCACCGCCTTTGGCGGCAATGGCCACTTCAACGTGGTGACCCGCCACCATATTGATATGCACCACGGCAGGTGTGTTGTCTTTGGTGTTTTTACGAGTACCGGCCGGGTCCATCACAATGGAGGCGCGCAGCGGGTTCAGCGGGTTCATGTAAGCCCGGCGTGTGCCTTCATCAACCATTTCCTGCACTGTCATGTCGGTTTTGTCCCACTTGACGTCCATACCGATATTGACGAAACAAGTGACGATGCCTGTGTCCTGACAGATAGGCCGGTGGCCTTGTGCCGACATCCGTGAGTTAATCAGGATTTGCGCGATAGCGTCTTTGGCGGCCGGGTTTTGCTCTTTGTGATAGGCCTTTTCTAAAGCCTGAATAAAATCCAGCGGATGGTAATAAGAGATGTACTGCAACGCATCTTCGATGCTGTCGATAAAGTCTTGCTGGCGAATAACCGTCATAGGGTGCCCTTCTGCGTGGTTACAGGCAGTCAGTGTGCTGGCTGCCAGGGTATTTATACAGCGCCCGACCCTTGCCCGGTCCGGCACTGCTTCTCATTTTAAGCAGGGCTGCTATCATAACGCGCATCCTGTCGAGGCGGCTAGTCAGTTCATGCTGAATTCATCGGTTCTGTGCCCAAAGCCGCCGCTTATTGTTTGAGTTTTTTGTCATGTCCGTACAATGTCTTGTGGCATCCAAGGTTGCCGATTTAACCGGTTATTTTCAGGCGGTTGCCGCGGAGCCTTTTGCTATGTTGCTCGATTCCGCCGCGCCTGAGCATCCAAACAGCCGTTATGACATCCTGGTGTGTCGGCCGCTGGCCACACTGACCGCTTACGGGCGGCACTGCACAGTTCGGCAAATGGCGGCAGACGGCAGCTGGTCTGAACAACAGCAAGACGCCGATCCCTTTTTATTACTCAAAGCCTTACAGCAACAGCTGCTGCCGGCGCTGCCAACCGATGCCAGCCTGCTGCCGTTTACCGGCGGTGCCGTTGGTTATTTTGGTTATGACCTCGGGCGGGTCATCGAAACATTACCGGTACAGGCCAGCGCCGATATCAAGCTGCCAGATTTGGCCGTCGGCCTCTACAGCCAGGCGCTGGTGCTGGATAAACAGCTGCAGCAGCTCTGGTTTGTTGATTGCGACGGCGCTGCGGAAACAACAGCCGCCAGCTATTTAGCACAGTTTGAACCGCCAGCTGCAGCAACTCACTCCGGCACCGCTTTTAGCCTGACCCGCGACTGGCAGGCCAATATGAGCCGTAGCCAATACCTGCAAAAATTTGAAAAAATTCAGGCCTATCTGCAAAGTGGCGATTGTTATCAGATTAATCTGGCGCAGCGCTTCAGTGCCGGTTTCACCGGCGATGCATTTGCCGCTTATCTACAACTGCGGCGTAGCAATCAGGCGCCGTTTTCGGCTTTTATCCGGCTGCCGGATGCGGCCGTGTTGTCGATTTCGCCGGAACGTTTTATCGAAGTGAAAAACACGCAGGTTGAAACCAAACCGATTAAAGGCACCCGGCCGCGTTTTGCTGATCCGGCGCAAGATGCACAAAGCGCGGCGCTGTTGCAGCAATCGCCAAAAGATCGCGCCGAAAATGTGATGATTGTCGATTTACTGCGCAATGACCTCGGCAAAGTCTGCCGGCCCGGCACTGTGCGGGTGCCAGCGTTATTTGCCATTGAGTCTTTCCCGGCCGTGCATCATCTGGTCAGCACCGTCACCGGCGAGCTGGACGCGCAATATCAGCCGATCGACGCGCTGCGCGCCGCATTTCCGGGTGGCTCGATCACTGGCGCGCCGAAAGTGCGCGCTATGCAAATCATTGACGAACTGGAGCCGCACCGGCGCAGCGTTTATTGTGGCGCCATTGGCTACATCAGCCAGCACGGCCATATGGACACCAATATTGCCATCCGCACGCTGGTGGTGGCCGACCAGCAAATTTATTGCTGGGCTGGCGGTGGCATTGTGGCGGATTCACAAGGTGATGCGGAGTATCAGGAAACTTATGACAAAGTCAGCAAAATTCTGCCGGTGTTACAGCAACAACCTGAGCCGCCACTGTGACCCCACATGACACTGAACTTTGGCTGAGTCGGTTTTTGTTACAAACTCCGCCGCGCCCCCTGCACCATCCAACCGGCCCCAATGCCGCAGTTTTACTGCCGGTGTTCCGCCATCAGGGCCACTGGACCTTATTGATGACGCGGCGGGCGTTACATCTGCGTCATCATCCCGGCCAAATCAGTTTTCCCGGTGGGCGCATTGAAGCCGGTGAACACGCTGCAGCCGCCGCGCTGCGTGAGACCTTTGAAGAAACCGGTATTGCCGCCAATCAGGTGCGCCTGCTGGGCCAGCTGCCCGCGATCAACACGTCAACCGGTTTTATTGTAAAACCCTGGCTGGGCATACTGGATGGACTGCCGGCGCTGAGGCTGCAGCCGAGCGAAGTGGATTCAATAGTGCTGCTGCCGCTGCATGAAGCATTGTCGGCCAGGCGCCGGCAAACCGAAGTCTGGCCACTGCGAGGCAAGCAACAACGCCTGCATTTTATCCCGTGGCAGCAGCATCTGATCTGGGGCGCCAGCGCGGAAATTTTATTCCAACTGGCGCAGCAGATCGCAGCGCCCAGCGGCTGAGCACATTTTGTATGGTCCACTTGCCGCATCGGCGGCAAAAATTCCGTAAGCAGCACTGACCAGTAACAGCACCAGTTACACAACCTCCAGACATCCGGTACAATCGATTTATTCTAATAAGGCAATAAAAGACAACCCTATGATTATCAGTGCTTTTGACATGTTCAGTATCGGCATCGGTCCATCCAGCTCGCACACTGTTGGCCCGATGCGCGCCGCCAAGTTGTTTACCGAAAATCTTGCCGCCACCGGCCGCCTCAGTGAAATCGCCAGCATCAAAACCGAACTTTACGGCTCTTTAGGCCAAACCGGCATCGGCCACGGTACCGGCAAAGCGGTGATCCTCGGCCTTTGTGGTTATTTACCGGAAAACTGCGACCCGGATCTGGTACCTGGCATCCTGAAGCAAGTCGATGAGCAGCAACAAATTACTTTAGCCTCCGGCCATGTCGTCAGTTTCCCGCGCGACGGCGCTATCGTGTTCCACCGCCGTAAAACCTTAAAAGAACACAGCAACGGCATGGAGCTGATTGCTTATGATGCCAACAAAGAAATTGTGTTCAGCGAAATTTACTTCTCGATTGGCGGTGGTTTTATCGTCAAAGCCGAAGACTTTGCCAGCGAGAAAAAAGCCGCCAGCCAGTTTGCTGCCGACAATCCACCGCCATTTCCGTTTAACAGCGGCGCTGAGTTACTGAAGCTGTGTAAAGAAAACGGTCTGTCCATTGCAGCGCTGATGATGGAAAACGAAAAAGTGCTGCGCAGTGAAAGCCAGATCGAAACCGAACTCGGGCTGATTTGGCAAACTATGTACAACTGCGTGCAACGTGGCATGAAAACCGAAGGTATTTTACCCGGTGGCCTTAAAGTCAAACGCCGCGCGCCGGCGTTGTATCGTCGCCTCTGCGCCGAAAAAAGCTCAGATCCGTTGCAGGTAATGGACTGGGTGAATTTGTTTGCGCTCGCCGTCAATGAAGAAAACGCCGCCGGCGGCCGGGTCGTCACAGCACCAACCAATGGCGCCGCCGGTATTATTCCGGCCGTGCTGATGTATTACGACAAATTTATCCAGCCGGTAACCCCGGATATTTATACCCGTTATTTATTAACCGCGGCGGCCATTGGTATTTTGTACAAGAAAAACGCTTCCATTTCCGGTGCTGAAGTCGGCTGTCAGGGCGAAGTCGGCGTGGCCTGCTCAATGGCGGCCGGCGCTTTAACCGAAATTCTTGGTGGCTCAGTCGACAACGTCGAAAACGCGGCAGAAATTGGTATGGAACATAATTTGGGCCTCACCTGTGACCCGGTTGGTGGTCTGGTGCAGGTGCCTTGCATCGAACGCAATGCGATGGGCGCGGTAAAAGCTATCAACGCGTCACGGCTGGCGCTGCGTGGTACCGGTGAGCACAAAGTGTCGCTGGATAAAGTGATCAAGACCATGTGGGACACCGGTCGCGATATGCAAAGCAAATACAAAGAGACCTCGCGCGGTGGTTTGGCGGTTAACATTATCGAATGTTAATCCGTCCCCACTCTGCATGATAAAAACGGGTGCTCACTGAGCGCCCTTTTTTTATCTATTAGCTGATGGCCGACACAACCAAAAATTTCAGCTTTGGCAACTGCACATCTGTCATTTCGGCTATGTTCGCGCCAGAGCGCCGCTTAACAAGGGATCCAAGCGTTCGGTGCCGCCACCTTCGCACCTGACACACAGGTTTTCAATAGCACTCCCGCTGCCGTGTCATGTTGTTGTCAAACAGACTATGCTAGTTTTGCTGCAGCGCTTAAAGCCCGCTGATATTGCAGGGCTCGTGGATTTTTTCAGCATAACGGAGTGACATCATGGCAATCAGCAAACAATACCTGAAGACCAAACCGGCCTGTAAAGTGACTTTTGTCGTACCGGCAGAGCAAGCGGCCAGTGCGGAATCAGTAGTGCTGGTCGGGGAATTCAACGACTGGCAGGACAATGCAATGAAAAAGCAGAAAAATGGCGATTTCAGCCTGACGCTGACACTGCCAAAAGACAGCAGCTACCAGTTCCGCTACCGCTTAGGGCATAACGACTGGCGCAATGACGAACAGGCCGACGACTATGTGCCGTCGCCGGTCTCTTATGAGCAGAATTCACTGCTGCGGCTGTAATAGCCCACAACCATATATCGCAGCCAAATTTTGCGGCAAAAAAAACGGCATTCTGATAAAAGTTTGCCGTTTTCGTTTGTTATGACTGTCGCTTAACGTGCGCGTTTGAGCATCAGGCAACCAATTGAATAACCGGCGCCAAAGGAGCACAACACGGCGTGGTCATTCACCGCCAGCCCTTGTTTATTCTGATGGAACGCAATAATAGAACCGGCTGATGCGGTATTGGCATAAGTATCCAGCACTAATGGCGCTTCGCCCGGTTCTGGCTCGCGGCCGAGAATTTTGCGCACGGCAAAGATATTCATATTAATATTGGCCTGGTGCAGCCATAAGCGTTTCAAATCAGCTGCCGTCAGGCCACAGGCCGCCATTTCGCCTTCTATCACTTCAGCCACCAGCGGCAGCAACTCTTTAAACACCTTACGGCCCTGCTGGCGGAAAAACGGCACTAACGGCTCAGCGTCCGGGTAGCAGTGTTCGACATAACTTACGTCACAGCGGATATTGTTGGAGAATTCGGTTTTTAACCGCATGCCGACAATTTCAAAGCTGTTGTCGGCTGTCGCGGTATCAGCAGCTTCAATGATGGTCGCGCTACAGACATCGCCGAAAATAAAGTGGCTGTCGCGGCTGGTGTAATTGACCTGCGGCGAAGCGAACTCCGGGTTTACCACCAGCACCACAGACGCAGTGCCGCCACGAATGGCATTGACTGCATTGCTGATGGCAAATGTGGCGCTGGAACAGGCCACATTCATATCAAAGGCATAACCTTTGGCGCCTAACTGTTGTTGTAATTCAATCGACAGCGCCGGATAAGGCCGTTGTAAATTCGAGGCGGCACAAATAATTAAATCGATTTGGTCGGGAGTCTTGCCGGCCTGAGCAATGGCTTCTTTGGCAGCGGCTAAGGCCATCTCCACCATTTCCGGCAGTTCATCTTCACCGCGGCGACGAAATACCGGCTGCATCACCTGCGGGTCCAGAATACCGTCTTTGTACAACACATGACGGGACTTGATGCCAGAAGCTTTTTCGATAAATTCACAGCTGGAATATTCCAGTGCAGCGACTTCGCCGGCGGCAATGGCGTCGGCGTTTTCGGCATTAAATAAGTCCACATACTGATTAAAACTGGCGACCAGTTCTTCGTTAGTGACGGTTGCTTCTGGCGTAAAGACACCGGACCCGGTGATTAGAATTGATTTCATGAGGAGCTCCACTACGCCGGATCAGTCGGATTGGATCTGGTCGGATGGGTTAGAAAAATTGCAGTATAACTCAGCTGCAGAAACAAAGGCAGTAGCCTGTGACGACTGCCTGCTGCTGAGCATGCTTCATGTATAAGTGGCCTTAATGCGTCAGCGGCCGCTTTTCCCGACCAAGCCGGATCACCACTGTCGATGCGACCTTATCCTGGATCGCCTGGCGGTTTGGGTCCCATAAAATCTGCATAAAACCAAGCAAGCCTGTCGCAAGGCCTGCGCCATAACCGCCCTGCCGGCTAAACGCAGACAACAGGTTCAACTCTTTACCGTCGAGCTGGATCACTTTGATCCGCATCAGCTTTTTACCAATAGTCTGGCCATGACACCAGGCGATGGTGGCGGTGAAATAAAATACCGCCCAGCCCACACCAATGCCCAAATCGGCAAAAATGCCTTTGACCCAGGCCACCACACTGTGGGTATTTTCATCGGGAATATACCAGGGTAAGGCTGGTGCCGCCGGCTGCGCCGGTTTAGCTTCGACTGGCTTTTGTGGTGCAACTGCAGGAAAATCTGTTATCAGCGCGTCGCGATAGAGCGGCCACTGCTCGGCTGGGAAATCGGTGCCCTGCACCAGACTATCCATCATCTCGACTGCAGCAACTTTGTTGACGCCGGCTTTTCGCAGCATTCTGGCCGTTTTTTCCAGCTCTTTTTTCATACACCCAAGTTCGCAGCTCTGTGCCTGAATTTTCAGCGCCGTTGCAGCAAGCACCATCGCCTCATCCGCATTTAACGCGGTTTCACCGACCTTTTGTTCTGAGTCCTGCTCGACAATCAGCTCCGGCATCCAGGTCGCTGACGCAGACAAAAATGCCGTGGCCAGCAATAACACGATGACATGATTAAATTTTTTCGCCTGCAGCCGGAACCAGATGAGATAAGCCATCACGGGTAAAATCAGCAGCAAACTAGCCTTGGCAAGGCCTGAGATGATGATGCCGTCAATGCCCATCGCAATAGCGCGGCGCAGTGGATGCGCAGTCGGCACACCCAGCAGATTCGGGCAGACTTCAAAAGCATAAGGTGTGACAATTTCACGGCTCTCGCGGCGCGTCAGTGGCGTGCCGGTTTCACCTTGCGGTGGCGGTGTAGCCGGCAGTTCGTATTTATTATTAGGCATGACGCAGGCTCTTTGGACAAAGAATTTACCCGATACTAACAATCCATTGCGGATGCAGCAATGGTTTCAATTTTTGAGCTTTAACTGATTGATAGCACTGGCTAAACCGTCCAGCGTTAAGCCAAACATCCGGCCGTTGCACAGCTTGTTAATCTGGCCGATAGAAGCATAATGCGACCACCAGTCCTCTGGCTGCGGATTGAGCCAAACCGCCTGCGGAAACTGTGCCAGCAAGCGCTTAAGCCAGACCTCACCGGCCTCGGTATTAAAGTGCTCGACGCTGCCCCCCGGATAGCTGATTTCATAAGGCCCCATCGTCGCATCACCGACAAAAATCAGCTTGTAATCATGGCCATAGGTATGCAAAACCTGATTAGTTGCTACCGCATCCTGTGGCCGGCGTTTTTCATCACGCCACAGCGTTTCATAAACACAATTATGAAAATAAAAGAATTCCAGATGTTTAAATTCGGCCCGCACCGCATTAAACAGCTGACGGCATTCGTGGATGTAATCATCCATCGAACCGCCAATATCAAACAGCAGCAATAATTTCACCGCATTATGCCGTTCGCGCTGATAACGCAAATCAAGCAGCCCGCCTTGTTTTGACGTAGCGCTTATCGTGTCGTTTAAATCCAGTTCACTGGCTGCGCCGCTACGGGCAAAACGACGTAATTGCCGCAGAGCCAGCTGCAGACTGCGGTTATTCAGCACTTCATCACTGGACAGACGCTGAAATTCGCGTTGGTCCCAGACTTTAACCGCCCGGCGCGCGCCGCTGCCCTGCTGACCGACACGAATGCCTTCCGGGTGAAAGCCATAAGCGCCAAAAGGCGAGCTGCCGCCGGTGCCAATCCATTTATTGCCGCCGGCATGCCGACCTTGTTGTTCGGCGAGGCGTTCGCGAAAGGCGTTGAGTAAAGCCTCCAGGCCACCGAGACTTTTAAGCGCGGCTTTGTCCTCGTCTGAGAGCTGACGCAGCAAACCTGGTGTCAACCAGTCATCCGGAATGGCGCTGACTAAATCCAGCTGTTCGACACCGTCGAAGTATTCGCTACAGGCGCGGTCAAATTTGTCGTAGTCGGTTTCGTTTTTGACCCAGCATAACCGCGCCAGCTGATAAAACTGCTCCAGATCAGCAAACACCAGCTGTTGCTGCACAGCGCGCAGCAAATCCAGATACTCGGTGATACTGACTTTGACACCATGACGGCGCACCGTCAGAAAGAAGCCACTGAACATCAGCGCGCCCTTTTGGCCATAAACAGCAGTTTTTCGACCAAAGCCACGTCTTGTTCGTTTTTCAGCAAAGCGCCAAATAACGGCATTAAGCCACCGGTTTCCCGGCTTTGCTTCAGCTGCTCCGGCGTTACCTGCTCAGCCAGCAATAAGCGCAGCCAGTCAATCAGCTCAGAAGTCGACGGTTTTTTCTTCAGCGCCGGCAATTCGCGCAGGCCAAAAAAACTTTGTAACGCTTCGCTCAGCAGTTGTTTCGATAAACCGGGTAAATGCACATCGACAATGCGTTCCAGCGCATCAGCATCGGGAAAACGGATGTAATGGAAAAAACAGCGGCGCAAAAATGCATCCGGCAGCTCTTTTTCGTTATTGGACGTGATGATCACCACCGGACGCTGCTCCGCGCGCACTGTTTGACCGGTTTCATAGACATCAAAGGCCATCTGGTCCAGTTCGTGTAACAGGTCGTTCGGGAATTCAATGTCGGCCTTGTCGATTTCATCAATCAGCAGTACCGGGCGCTTGGACGCCGTAAAGGCCTGCCACAATTTGCCGGGTTTGATGTAGTTAGCGATATCGTGCACCCGCGCATCACCAAGCTGACTGTCGCGCAAGCGCGACACCGCGTCATACTCATACAAGCCCTGCTGCGCTTTAGTGGTCGATTTGATATGCCATTGCAATAAGTCGGTGTCCAGCGCAGCCGCCAGCGCTTTGGCCAGTTCGGTTTTACCGGTACCAGGCTCGCCTTTGATTAATAAAGGTTTTTGCAAAGTGACTGCGGCGTTGACCGCGAGCGCCAGTTCGGGAGTGACTATATAAGAGTCATTACTTTGAAAACGCATAGATGCCTCAAATTCGCGTCAAACGCTTATAACATTAAGTCATATAACTTATATCAAAACGCTACTTTCGTTTTTTATATCAGCGGTTATGCTGGGCCAAATTCTTTGTCTGTCTGGAGCTCTGTATGGCAAACATTTATGAAGACAACTCATTGTCAATCGGCCGCACACCGCTGGTCAAATTAAAACGCGTCACCAGTGGTAACGTCTACGCCAAAATCGAATCCCGTAACCCGAGTTTCAGCGTCAAATGCCGCTTAGGTGCCGCGCTGATTTGGGATGCCGAGAAAAAAGGTTTGTTAGGCCCTGGCAAAGAGCTGATTGAGCCAACTTCCGGCAATACCGGTATCGCGCTGGCGTTTGTGGCAGCAAGCCGCGGTTACCCGCTGACTTTGACCATGCCTGCAACCATGAGCTTAGAGCGCCGTAAACTGCTCAAAGCCTTAGGTGCCAATCTGGTGCTGACTGAAGGCGCCAAAGGCATGAAAGGCGCCATTGAAAAAGCCAAAGAAATTCAGGCGTCCAATCCTGACAAATACTTGTTATTACAGCAGTTTGAAAACCCGGCCAACCCACAAATTCACTTTGATACCACAGGCCCGGAAATTTGGAACGACACCGACGGCAACGTTGACGTATTCGTTGCTGGCGTTGGCACCGGCGGAACTATCACTGGGGTCAGCCGTTACATCAAACTGGAGAAAAAACACCCGCTGGTCAGCGTTGCGGTAGAACCAGTGGATTCACCGGTGATTAGCCAGCAACTGGCTGGTCAGGAAATTAAACCTGGCCCGCACAAAATTCAGGGCATTGGCGCCGGTTTTATTCCGGGCAACCTCGATTTAGAACTGATTGACCGGGTTGAAACAGTCAGCAATGACGACGCCATCGCGATGGCACACCGGCTGATGAAAGAAGAAGGCATTTTAGCCGGCATTTCGTCTGGTGCTGCCGTCGTTGCCGCCAAGCGGCTGGCCGAATTGCCGGAATTTGCCGGCAAAAATATCGTGGTCATTCTGCCATCGTCTGCTGAACGTTATCTGTCCAGCGCGCTGTTCGCAGATGTGTTTACGGAAGCCGAGCTGCAAGCCTGAGCTTAATGCTTTCAGAATAAAAAGGCTGCACTATTAGCACTAGTGCAGCCTTTTTTGCTTTACAGGCCCGGATGCATTGCGCACACTGCGGAAAAAACCGGGGAATGTTGTGATGTCCAGTTCTGTGTCTTCTGTGTTACGTGTTATCGGCGGCTGTTCAGCCTTGAGTTTACTTGTCGCCTGCGGCGAACCCGCAGCACCTGCGGCGAGCGCGCCCGCAGCGCCGGCGATGCAGGCCGCAGCAGGCTCTGCCGCCACCGCCACGGACTCGCCGGAACTGACCGCAGTTGATTTTTTTAAAGCGGTTCTGGTCGACAACAACCTCAAAGAAGCCAAACGTCATGCGGTTCCGTCACTGAAGCGGGTGCTGGACGGTTATGCCTCAGCCAAAGCCGTCGGCCGGACACTGCTGAATATGAGTTTTGACCAGGTGGAAATCACCATCGAAGATACCAACAAAAACGTGCGCGAGTTTTATACCGATAAAGCCGATGTCATGCTGATTTTTACCGGCGTCAAAAACGATGAAAAAGTGGTAAATATGCGCATGGTGAAAATGGAAAAACACAATGGCAAATGGCTGGTGGCCGTGATCAAAGATGACCCCTTTGCCCGCACCAAAATTTAACGGCAGTACCGCCACAAAGCCCGCAATGTTGCGGGCTTTGTCGTTTTAAGCTCAGCGCCGGAAGAAACGATTTAATGCCGCTTTACAATCGTCGCTGTGCAACAACTGTTCAAACTCGGCCAGCTCCTGATGCAACACATGCTGGATTTGCTGCTGCAACGGCTGTTTCAGCAGACGTTTTGACTGCTGCACCGCCTGAGCTGGTAATGCGGCCAGCTGCAGCGCCTTTTGCCGCGCCAGCGCTGGCAATTCTGCCTGGGTCGCCAGTTGGTTCACCAACCCCATCTGCAACGCCTGTTCGCCGTTAAACGCTTCACCAAGCAATAAATACTGTGCGGCGCGCTGATAGCCAATCAGGCGCGGCAACAGCAGGCTTGACGCAGCCTCGGGGCAAAGTCCAAGCGCGGTAAACGGCAACTGAAACCGGGCATCCGCGGTGGCGTACACCAAATCACAATGCAGCAATGCCGTCGTGCCAATGCCAATGGCCAGCCCCGCCACTGCAGCGACCAACGGCTTATCAAACTGCGACAGCAGATGTAAAAACTGCACAGTCGGATGTTCATGATTCAGGCTGCCGCCCGCCAGAAAGTCAGCTAAATCATTGCCGGCGCAGAAACAGTCCGGGCTGCCCGTCAGCAGCACCACCCGGATCTGGTCATCGCTGCTCGCCCGCTGCAACGCTGCACTGAGTTGTTGATACATGGCCGCAGACAATGCATTTTTTTTCTCCGGCCGCGCCAGCGTCAGCGTCAATACGCCTTGGTCTGCTACTGAAATCACGCTCATGGACGTTCCTTAATTCTGGGATAGTGGCTATTGCCCTTTGGCCACACCTTCACGGCGTGGATCTGCACCGCCAAGCCAGCGCTTGCCATCGCGTTTGATCAGATGCAGCCCACTGTTCAGCTCGCTGATTTTAAACTGATAACCCATTTCCTGCAGCTGCCCCTGTAAATGCACTAAAGGCGTGCCTTCTTCGACCACCAGCGCATCATTGCGGTGAGTAAACTTGGCAGCGTCGGCCGCCTGCTGTGGCCCCATCTGCCAGTCAATCATCGCCACCAGCGATTGGGCGACATAGTTAATGATCCGGCTGCCACCCGGCGAACCTGCGATCATCTGCAGCTGATCATGCTTATCAAATACCAACATCGGCGCCATTGATGAGCGCGGTCTTTTCCCCGCCTCTACCCGGTTGGCAACCCACAGTCCGTGCTCACGCGCCTGCAGTGCAAAATCGGTCAGCTGGTTATTCAGTAAATAGCCGTTCACCATCAGACCTGAACCAAAAGCATTTTCGATGCTGGTGGTCATACTGACGGCGTTGCCTTCTTTATCAACCACCGACAAATGGCTGGTGTTGGCGTACTCGGGCGCTTTGGCCTGACCTAACGGCTGCGCGCCTTCAGGGACACCTGCACTGACCTGCGCATTGTCACGTTTGAGATCAATCTGCGCCGCCCGCTGCGCCAGATATGCCGGCGCCAGCATGCCGGCCACCGGTACTGGGCTGAATGCCGGATCGGCTGCATAACGATCGCGATCGGCAAATGCCAGCCGACTAGCCTGACTCAACAGATGCACCGCCGCCGCCGACTCAGGTTTAAGCGCTGCCAGGTCAAAATGATTCAGCATGCCGAGGATCTGCAAGACGGCAATACTGCCGGAACTCGGCGGCGCCATGCCACAAACTTTCAGCTGACGATAAGGGGCACAGACCGGCTCTCGCCAGAGCGGCTGATAACTGCGCAAGTCTGCTGACGTCATCTGACCGGGGTTGATACTGGCCTGATTGACCGCTTGCAAAATAGCGTTGGCATTCTCGCCCTGGTAAAAGGCCTCAGGGCCTTTTGCCGCGATTGCCGTTAATAAGCTGGCATAAGCCGGATTTTTCCGCACAAAACCCACCGGCAGTGGCTTGCCGTCGGGGAAAAAATACTCGCGGCTGCTGCTGAATTTTTTTAAGCCCGGATGTTGGCTGCCGGCCAGCAACATATGCAGCCGTGGCGATACTTTAAAACCCTGTTCAGCCAGCACGATCGCCGGCTTAAACAACTCAGCCCAGGCTAATTTGCCAAATTTCTGATGCGATTGTGCCAATGCCGCAATCACCCCCGGGGTGCCCACAGCCTTGCCACCGACAAACGCCTGCGGCCAGTCCAACAATTTACCTTGCTGGACAAACCAGTCCGGTGTCGCTGCTGCCGGCGCGGTCTCACGCCCATCCAGCGTATGTAGTTTTTTGGTTTTTTCCTGCCAGGCCAGCATAAAAAGCCCGCCGCCGATGCCGGAACTTTGCGGCTCAACCAGTCCTAACACCAGCTGAACGGCAATCGCCGCATCCACGGCACTGCTGCCTTTTTTTAACATCTGATAACCGGCCTCTGTCGCATAAGGATTGGCCGATACCACCATAAACTCTTTGGCGCTGACTTGCTGCTTACGGACGATGCCGGTCGCAGCCTCCGGATCCTGCTGGCCGGCCGCATGTGCTGGCATCGCCAGCCACGCCGTACTCCATAACAACGCAGCGCCAAGCACTGCATAACCACACGCACGTAACTGGGACATAAATAAGCCAGACTCAATCAACTGCAAAACCGCACCATAACTTAGAAACAAGACCTTCTGCAATGCTGTCAACCGGCTGCCGCCGCTGTTCTGCCGCAGCGCAGCAGACGTAAATCAGATAATATGCCGGCCGCAATTGCGTTACACTGAGCATTGTTTCCCGCGTCTGAGGTATTACTTTGAAGTTTTCTGCGTTATTGGCCACTTGCGGTGCCCCTTTGCTGTTGCTGGTGCTGGCGATACTGCTGGCGCTGTTTGAACCGACGCTCAGTGGCATCTTGCAATTTGACCGTCAGGCTATCCTGGCCGGCGAATGGTGGCGGTTGTGGACCGGCCACCTGCTGCATACCAACAGCTGGCACCTGCTGATGAATCTGGCCGGTCTTGTGGTGATCACGCTGTTACACGGCAACTATTACCAACGCTGGCAGTTTTTATTTTTGCTGCTGTCTGGTCTGCTGTTAATCAGCCTGGCGTTGTTATTCTGGAGCCCCGCTATCAGTTTTTATGTGGGCTTGTCCGGTTGGTTGCACACTTTGCTGGTGTATGGCGCCTGTGAAGATATTCGCCGCAACTGGTCCAGTGGCTGGCTGATCCTGGCCGGCGTCGCGGCAAAAGTGGCATGGGAGCAATGGCATGGTGCCAGCTCAGATCTGGTGACGCTGATTGAAGCAGACGTCGCGATTGACGCCCATTTATACGGCGCCATTTGTGGTCTGATCTTATTTGGCGCGCTGCACAGCTTTTCACAGATCCGCAGCCGCAGCTGACGCACAACCCTGCCTCAGAACGCCGGAGCCTGCTCCACTGTCAGCCACTGCGCCGTGCGGGGCTGCTGAAAACGGATCTGGCAGGCGTGCAGGCATAACCGTGGCGCCAGCTGTTGGATGGGGGCCGGCGCGTAAAATTCGTCCCCAAGGATCGGGTGGCCAATACTGGCCAGATGCAGCCGCAGCTGATGCGAACGCCCGGTTACCGGTTCCAGCAGCACCCTGCTGATCTGGCCCGTCGGGTCAACACTGAGGCGCTGATACCGCGTTGTTGACGGCTTGCCCTGGCTTTGGCAGATTTTATACAAAGGCCGGTTGGCGGCATCCGCCGCAATTGGCAAATCGATGACACCATCGACGGCAATTTCCCCCGCAACCAGCGCCTGATAATGTTTGCTGATGCTGCGGGCCTGAAATTGCTGGCTCAGCAACGACAACGCCTTTTTATGTAACGGCACTAACACCAGACCGGACGTATCGTAATCCAGCCGGTGCACCACTTGTGCGGTCGGAAACTCCAGCTGGACTCGCGCGATCAGACAATCCCGGTTGGCCGGGTGGCGGCCTGGTACTGTCAAAAGCCGCGCCGGTTTGTTGACCACCAACAGGTCTTCATCCTGATACAACAGCTGCCAGGGTTCAGCGGTAGCGGGCAATACCGCAAGGTCAGTCAGATCAGTCATACAAGGCTCAATGGACACAACAAGGCCGGCATTATAAAACCGGGGCTTTCCTTATGCCAGAAATTCGCTAGAATCCTGTTTTTTCTGCACGAGCACTTATATTGACCAAGCCATTTCACTATCAGCCGCCAGCGGAACCCTGGCCCAAAATTCTGTATCAGGACAAAGATGTGCTGGTCGTGGAAAAACCGTCAGGCTTGCTCAGTAACCCAGGCCGCGGCGCTCATTTGCAGGACAGTGTGCTGAGCCGGCTGAGCCGCCAATTCCCCGCCGTGTACCTGATCCACCGGCTGGATCTGGCAACCTCCGGCCTGATGGTTTTTGCGCTGCGCCGCAGTGCCGAACGTGATCTGAAACAACAATTTGCCAGCCGGCAAGTCGACAAAACCTACCTCGCGCGGGTCGCCGGCGTGCCCGTCGCTGACGCCGGTTACATTGACCTGCCGCTGGCGGCTGTGCCAGCAGAGGAGCCGGGCGCAGCTCCGCGTAATCAGGTATGCTTCAGCCACGGCAAAGCGGCCCAAACCTATTACCGCGTGTTGTGGCAGCACGCCGACTCGGCCTTGCTGCAGTTAAAACCAGTCACCGGCCGCTCGCATCAGTTGCGGGTGCATCTGGCGAGTCTGGGTCATCCTATTCTTGGCGATACCATTTATGCCACACCGGCACAACAGCAGGCCGCGCCACATTTGTTGTTGCATGCCACCCAACTTGCATTTCGCCAGCCATACAGCGGTGAGCCGCTCAGTTTTATCTGCCCGCCCGAGCTGCCGTTATTCGGCCCCGCCAGCATGCCGGCCTTGTACACAACGCAGCAGATGTTACAGCCGACAGACATCTGATCCGCGGGCTTTTCTCTGCGCCGGCCGACTTGCCAGCGCAGGCAGACTCTTGCATGATCAGCAGAGACTTCGAAAAATAGCAGGGTCCATTGATGTTTCGCATTGCACTGACCGGGCTTGGTGATATTGCCCAAAAAGCCTATTTGCCGCTGGTCTGCCAGCATCCACAGATCACACCGGTATTGTGCAGCCGCAATAGCGCCGTGCTGAACCGGCTGGCCCGGCAATACCGCATCGACGAGGTTTATGCCGATTTTGCCGCCATGTTGGCCAGTAAACCTGATGCCGTCATGCTGCACAGCAGCACCCACAGTCATTTCGCGCTGGCAGAGGCCGTATTAAACGCCGGCATCGCCTTGTTTATCGACAAGCCTGTTTGTGACTCGCTAGCACAGGCTGAACAGCTACTGGACCTTGCGCTTGCCAGAGATCTGCCGTTGGTGGTTGGTTTTAACCGCCGCTTCGCGCCGCTGTATCAGGCGCCACTGCAAGCAAATATCCACGCCCTGCACTGTCAAAAACACCGGGACCAGCTCAGCGCCGCACCACGTCAGCTGATCTTTGATGATTTTATCCATCTGATTGACCTGCTGGTGGTTGCCGCCAATATCACCGATTTAACCGATCTGAGCATCCACAGCCACTTTGTGCGGGACAAGCAGCACTTGCAACGGGTGCGGTTGCAACTGATCCGGCCGGACTGCGAGTTCAGTGCTGTGATGGACCGGCGCGCCGGCGCCAGTTTTGAACGGCTGGAGGTGTTTGCGCAAGATCAGTACTGGCAAATTGACAACCTGCGCAGCAGCTTACACAGCCAGCAAGGTCGGTTGCTGCCCGCCGGTTTTGGCGACTGGGTGCCAATGTTAACGCAGCGGGGTTTTGCTGCCATGCTGGAAGACTGGCTGGCAGAACTGGAGCTTGGCTGCGCTAACGCACAGCGAATACAACAATACCGACTCAGCCATCAGCTGGCCGAATTACTGACACTGGAAGCCGAAGCGCATTGCGGGCTCTGACATGACAAAGCCCCGTTGCCGGGGCTTTGTACAAATAGACCAGCCGCCCGGCTTCGCAGCGGGCGGCAAATACAGCTTACAGCGTGCGGTCAAACAGCTTTTCGATGCGGCGGTATTCATCCAGCCAGCTGCTTGGCTGGCGGAAGCCATGCGGTTCCACCGGGAAAATAGCCGTTTCAAAACTATTGATTTCATGCTCAATCAGGCGCTGCACTACGCGAACAGAATCCTGGAAGAACACGTTATCATCGACCATTGGCGAGTTAATCAATAACTGGCCTTTTAAGCCCTGGGTGAAATAAATCGGCGAGCTGCGCTCATACGCAATAGGGTCCACATCCGGCGTGTTCAGGATATTTGACGTGTATGGGTGATTGTAATAGGCCCAGTCGCCGACCGGCCGCAGCGCAGAACCGGCTTTAAACAGCTCCGGCTGCTTAAACATCGCCATAAAAGTCATAAAACCGCCGTAAGAGCCGCCATAAGTGCCAATCCGGCTGCGGTCGACATGGGCGTTTTCCACCAGCCAGTTCACACCGTCAGCTAAATCTTCAATTTCCGGCGTGCCCATCTGGCGGTAAATGGCAGTGCGCCAGTCACGGCCATAGCCTTTTGATGCCCGGTAATCCATATCCAGCACCACATAACCTTTTTGCGTCAGCAGGTTGTGGAAAAAGAATTCGCGGAAATAACTGGACCAGCCCAAATCGCTGTTTTGCAGATAACCGGCGCCGTGGTTAAAAATCACCGCGCGGCGTTTTTCGCCCTGTTTATAATCTTTTGGCAGATACAACTTGGCATAGACCGGCGCTTTGCCATGGCTCGACGGTACGGCAACGACTTGCGGCGCCTGCAGCGCCATTTGCTTAAGCTCGTTCGACACTGTGTAAGTCAGCTGTTTTAACGGCGCATTCGGCTGATTATCCATCACATACAGCTCTTCCGGCTGCAGTGAGGTGGAATAACGCACCAGCAATTTGCTTTCATCCGGTGACAGTTTAAAGCTGACATTGCCGGTCAACTGCGTCAGCGGCTGTGACTTGCCGCTGTCGAGCGCCAGTTTAAACACATTGTAAATGCCCGGATGCTGCGCATTGGCGCGGTAGTACACAGTGCGGCCATCACGGCTCAGCACCGGCTGGCTGACTTCAAAACTGCCGCTGGTCAGCTTTTTCGCCTCGCCTTTTAATGGTTTTAAGTACAAATGCGAATAACCGCTTTGTTCGGACAGGAAATACAGCTGGTTGTCATACGCCCAGCCGAAGTTGTTGAAATCGTAGTTGATCCAGGCATCGTCGTTCAGGCGGTGCTGCTCAACAAAACTGGCTTTATTCAGGTCAACCGTAGTCAGCCAGCGGTCTTTGTTGTCCCAGGCTTTGAGCATCAGCGCCACCTGACTGCCGTCGGCGTTCCAGCGAATGGCAGACTGATCCCAGCTCCAGTCGTTGATGAGCGTAATGGCGCGGGCCTTTTTCTCTGACTGATAAGTTTTGCCATCGCGTTTGGCGTTTTCGGCTTTGACTGCCGCCAGCACATCTTCGTCAAAACCGGATAAGACTTCTTGTTTTAGTTCAGTCGCCTGCGCTTTGCCAAGGTCAATCAGGAAAAACTGCTCCGGCTCTGGCTTTTGGTCATGCACGCGACGGCGTACCGGCTGAGCGGCGATATCACCATTGTCGGTGATGTAATTCGGCATAATGTCGCGCTCGTCATTCCAGCGCGTTTTAGCCGCGACGGCCGCAATCAGGCGACGGCCATCCGGTGATAAAGCCGCATCAGAGATTTGTTTGTCTTTACCCAGATAAACCGGCTGCACTGCGACTGTGCTGTTATTTTTGCGGATAGCTTCTTGTTGCTGATGCAAATCCAGTGCGTTTTTGTGTTCAAGCGCAACAAACTGGATCAGCTTATGCTGTTCTTTTGCCAGATAGCCATCAGGCACCGCCGGTGCTTTGGGCGCATCGTCTAGTTTCAGGCTGGCAACCTGACTCACCAGACCGCTTTGTAAATCCACCGCGTAAAAATCCCAGCCCTGGCGCCAGGCCACCCGGCCGTCGGTTAAAAACTGCAGTGCCTGGCGGTTGTCATTGGAGCGGGTCAGCTGGCTGATTTTGCCGCTGGCTAAGGCTTTGATAAACACATTGCCTTCAAAAATCCAGCCGGCAAACTGCCAGTCTTTGGAAAACACCTGCTCGCCGGCGCCGATGTCATCGAGGTTATTCAGTGCGACCACTGCACTTGCGGCGGCGGCGCTTTGGCCGCTACTGACCGGCACCTGATGCCAGTCGCGCAGTTCATTGCCGGCCTGTTTACGCTGGTAAATCACCGACTGGCTGTCGGCCGACCAATAGGCTAATTCCGGCTGACGACCTAACCAGTCCGGATGTGCCATGGCTTGTTCTATCGTCATCAGGGTCTGGCCGGTCTGGCCTTGAATTTGTTGGGTTTGCAGGTTGTAACTGACGTTTTCCCGTGCTGCCAGCACCGGGCCGGACAGCAGGACAGCGCTGAGGGCCAGCGCGACAGCGGTATATCGGATTGTTTTCATTGTTGGTCGCCGCATAAAACTGAAGGGTTAACTGAAGCTGTTGTTATACAAAGCAGCCAGTCGAATTTCAATCTTCTGCGGCGCAATCGCGAAAGACCGGGACCAACGACCCGGTGCCTGTTCTGCGCCCGATGCAATGAAACACTGCATCAGGCGGGGATTGGCTTAAGCGGCTAAATCTGCAGTTAAGCTCTGAATTTGCGCAGCAGCGGCACCGAGCGCCTGCGCCGCACTGTCCGGCCCCATGTTCAGGCCTTCGGCATAGACAAAATGCACATTTTTCAGGCCGATAAAATTCAGGAAACTTTTCAGGAACGGCGTCTGTGAATCCGCCGGTAAATCTTTATAAATGCCGCCACGGGTAGCAAACACAATCACCGGTTTGTCGGCCAATAAACCGACCGGCCCTTGTTCCGTGTATTTAAACGTGATGCCGGCACGCGCCAGCCGGTCAAACCACGCTTTGAGCTGGCTTGGCACACCAAAGTTGTACATCGGCACGCCGAGTAAAATCACATCTGCGGCCTGCACCTGCGCGATGGCATTATCAGACAACGCCGCAAGCGCTGCCTGTTCGCTGCTGCGGCTTTCCGCCGGTGTCATCCAGGCGCCAATTTCCGTCATCGTCAGATGCGGAAAATCACTGCCAACCAAATCCAGATCTTCGCGCACAAAGCCTGCTGGCAATGCCTGCACAAACTGTTCAATCAACTGATTTGACTTACCCTGTTCACCACTGACCGAGCTTTGTACCACTAATACTTTTTTCATTTGCGCAATCCTCATTCATGTTGCTGTGTGCTTTGATGATGAGAACCAGCTTATCTGAAGCAATATCGAATATAAATTGCATTAAAACGCATCAAACATTCTATTATTTAGAATTATTTTTTTGTGAGCTTATTGAACCAATGTCGCCGCTGGTCCGTATCACTGTTAACAGCAGCTTTAGCGGAAGACAAAATGATGGATTTAGTGATGACTGAGCGGCATCATGGCCCGGAACCATCGACACAAGGAACTTTCAGCTTGTCAGGATCTGAACCGGTAGACCGGGCTTTAGGGCAATGGGAACAGGCGCTGGCGCTGGTCGCGCTGAAGCGCGACAAACACGCCTATCACGAACTGTTTGGTTATTTCGCGCCAAGACTGCGCGCTTTTGGCATCAAGATGTTCGGCAATGAACAGCAGGCACTGGAAATGGTGCAGGACACTTTATTAAATGTCTGGCAAAAAGCCGCGCTGTTTGACCCGTCCCGTGGCTGCGCATCAACCTGGATTTTTACCATCGCCCGCAACGTGCGTTTTGACATGCTGCGCAAGAAACAAAGCCGTAAGGACGATATTTCTGCCGACGACCTGTGGGCCGACGGTGACTATCCGGAAGCGGAAGATCAACAAACGCAGAAATGGGAACTGTGGCTGATTAGCGAAAAACTGGCCCCTCACTTTGCCGCCTTACCGCCGGCACAACGGACGGTGATGGAAAAGGTCTATCTGGAAGAATTGTCGCATCAGGAAGTATCAGATCAGCTTGGTATCCCGCTGGGTACCGTTAAATCACGAATTCGTTTGGCATTAGACCGGTTAAGAGAGGCCCTGGATGACTCACAGCGTTAAACATCACCCGAGCATCAGCCTGCTTGAACTGTATTGTGATGGCAGTCTGAACGCAGAAGTGGCGCTGCTGGTCGCCACGCACCTGGACTATTGTCCGCATTGCCAACAGCTGTGCCACGATATCGAAGCCGATCTGGGTGGTCAGCTGGCGGAATCAGCCGCCGGCTCTTCAGAGCTGCACGCCACTGACTGGCTGGAAATGATGAACCGGATCACCGCAACGCCGCAGTTACCCAAGGCGACGCCTGCGCCGGCACCACAGAGCCTGCTCAGCATCGGCGGTTACCAGTTTGAATTGCCGCGCGCCCTGCGCCGGATAGCCGGTCATCGCAGCAAATGGCTCAGTATGGGCGGCATTGCCACGGCACGCCTGCCGTCTGGCGAGCCACATCATGCTTCTTTGCTGTTTATCGACAAAAACACTGATGTGCCGTTACACACGCATCAGGGACTGGAAATGACGCTGGTCTTATCCGGTGAAATGGTCGACGAACATGGCCGTTATGTACCGGGTGATTTAATTATTAATTCCCCGGACGACACACATAAACCGCGTAACGTCAGCGATCAGCCGTGTTTATGCCTGTCGGTGTTAAGCGCGCCGCTGCAGTTTAAAGAAGGCCTGACGCGTTGGCTTAATCCACTGCAACGGTTTTTTTATTAAGCCCGCCACTGAAATAAACAAAACCCCGCATCAGGCGGGGTTTTGTTTAGCTGCGCTGCGTGCGGTCAGTTTAACAGCGCCACACCGCCTTTGAGGTTATAGACTTGTTCAAAACCCAGCCGGTTTAAGATTTTCGCCGCCAGCAGGCTGCGATTACCAGAGCGGCACACCAGCAACAGTTGCTGCGACGGCTCAATCGCACCGCTCATCAGCGCCCAGGCCAGCTGTGACAAAGGCCAGTGTTGTACTTTCGCAGCTTGAGGCAACAAGGGTTCAATTTCGCCGGCGATTTGTTCATGCGGTTCGCGCACATCGACAATCTGTAGCTGTGGATACTGGCTCAGTAACGCGGCAATGTCGGCCGGCCCAATCAGCGCTTTCGCATCGGAATAACTGACTTCGACAATACCACACTGATATTGCTGCTGTTGTTGCAACTGCAGGCTTTGCTGCGCCAGTTTGTCTTGCCAGCGTGCAGACAAAGCACCCAGTTTCAGCATGTCGGTAATTTCCGGGTTCTCCAGCGTCATTAAACGCCAGCTGGTAAAAAAGCGCTGCGCGTAGTCGTGACTGCTGAGTAACAGCGTGTCATCCTTCAGCACTTGCTGTAACTGTTGCAGACTGTGCACAAAAGCCTGGGTGTCAGAGCCGGTTAAATCCAGCCGGCCAAAACCGCCCGGCAATAACAAATCACCAACAAAGGCCGCCAGCAACTGCTGGTCGCGATACAACAGGAAACTGTGACTGTCGCTGCTATGGCCCGGTGTCGCCAGTGCCTGCAGTGTAAAATCTCCAACCTTGAGTTCAGCCACTGCAGGCCAGCCATTGCCATCCACAGCTGACATCTGATGAATACCTAAGGCATTGAGGAGATCCGCGCGCACCGACGGATGGTCCTGGTGTTGGTGGGTTTCCAACACCGCCTTCAGTTGTAGTCCCTGCCCCTGTACCAGATTGACCAGACGGTTCATCAGCGGTTCCACCGGATCAATCACCACCGCTTCGCGACTTTGTGGGCATACCAGCAGATAACTACACAAATCTTCATACTTCAGCTGGGTCAATCCAGCCAGCGGTGGTGCTGCCGAGTCCTGAGCGTCATTCAGCACCAAGCAACAGTTGCGTACCACCGGCACCAGCCGGCGAATGGCTTTGCAGGCCGCATCGATTTCGGCCGCCGACATCGCCGGACCAAACGACAACCGGACTGCGCCCTGGCTGCGCCATTCTGCCAGCCCCATCGCATCCAGCACAAAGCTGCCGCTGGCTTTGGAACTACAGGCCGAACCGGCACTGACCCGGATATTGCCGGCATCAAACAAATCGAGAATATCTTTGCTGAGAAACCCCGGTACCGAAAAATTAATGGTGGTCGGCACTATATAAGGTGCGTCACTGTTCAGCACCATTTGCGGGAATAACTCCGTCAGCGCGGCCAGCAACTGGCTGCGGTAAGACCACAAAGTTTCGGCGTCGTGAAACACTGAACCAGCTGGTTTGAGTAATTCGGTAAAAATTGCATGCAGCGCTGCAATGCCCGGTAAATTTTCAGTCCCCGAGCGCAGACCACTTTCCTGGCCACCACCAGCGATAAATGGTTGATAAGGGGCGCCTTCGCGCACATACAAAAAACCAATACCCTTGGGCGCATACAGCTTATGGCCACTAAACGGCGCATAATCGATACTGGTATCAGCAATATTCAAATTCATTTTGCCAAGTGCCTGCACACAATCCACCATCCAGCGCACAGCTGGATTGACCTGGCGGATCACTTGTTCCAGTCTTGCCAGATCCTGCTTCACGCCGGTTTCATTGTTGGCAGCCATAGTGCAGACCATCGCGGCATGTGGTAACAAGCTACGCAGCGCCTGCTCATCCAGCACACCATGACTGTCGACCGGGATGGCTTTGACTGTCGCTCTCAGTTGCAACACCTGATTCCAGTGTTTCAGGCTCTCCGGTACGGCTTTATGCTCGGTGGCGCCGTATAACAACAAGGTGTCAGGCCCGCTTAAGCCGCGGCTGCGGGCATCGAGTAAGGCTGAGACAATCGAGGTCTGGATCCCTTCAGTCGCGCCGGAGGTGAACACTATTTGCCCCCGGCTGGCACCAATCACTTGTCGCGCCAGCTGCCGGGTCAGTTCCAGCTCCACTTTGGCTTTGATACCGGTACTGTGGCTGCTGCTTGGATTACCAAAGCAGGTCTGCATATGATGCTGTACCGCAGCGGCGGCGCAAGGCAACACCGCGGTGGTTGCGTTGTTGTCCAGGTAAACTTCCGCCTGACAGCGGCCGTGACGGTATTCCGGCATGATGGCACCTACTTATAACCAAAGAGAATATCTTATATCAATAATGATATGAAGTTCAGCTGACGCTGACAAGACATTATTGGCCGGACAACTGCAGATAGCGATGGCACTGGCGGATCTTTGCCACAACCATCATACGAACCGCCGCCCCATTTACAGGAACGCGCTGGCTGCGCGCCCGTGCCGTATGACACTGACGGCGCCGGAAATTTCTGCCAGGATAAAAAAAACGCCGCTTGGCAGCGGCGTTTGGCATTATTCAACCAGATCTTTTGGGATGTCCGGCCGCAGTGCTGACCAGACTTTCCCAGATTCTTTGCCATATTTACGCACCGCCATCACCACTTCATCATGTTTGCCGGCTTCGGCGTACAGTTTCAGCTGATGGTAATAACGCCGGGCCAGCTCGCGGGATTCCGGCTGCGAGAAGTAGAAGGTGGCAATTTTACGGTACAGCCCCCGGAAACCATTGAGGATTAACACATAAATACGGTTGGCTGAATGCAGGGCCAGTTCATGGTTTAAGTTGTAGTCAAAGTCAGCAAATGCTTCGGGGGTATCTTCTAACAGCTCAGCACCGGCAAATGCCGCCGCAGCTTCCGCCTGATGATTTTTGATGGCGCCACGGATATAAATAGCGCTGATATTGGTGCGGGCTGATAACAGTTCATCCACCAGCTCCGGCATCCGCTCTTCATCTAAGCGCGCCAGCGTTTCAAGAATATTCAGCCCGGAAGTTTCCCAGAAATTATTTACCCGGGTCGGTTTGCCATGCTGAATGGTAAGCCAGCCATCGCGGGCCAGCCGCTGTAACACTTCACGTAAGGTGGTCCGGGTAACGCCAATCAGCTCAGACAGCTCACGCTCGGCCGGCAAAATTGAACCAGGCGCAAATTTGCCGTTCCAAATCGACTCAACGATATATTCTTCAGCGAAGCCTGCAGGGCTCTGGGCTTTGATCAGGTTTGTCATCCGGATTTGTCCGTTATAGTTGTAATGAATGTTAAATTGGCACTGATTGTACCAGAGGCGATTGAGTTAACAAGCCATGCAAGGAAAATTGCCGCGGCGGCGCCAGATGCAAAGGTTGTGTTCAAAACCAATTTGGCTTAGATTGTGCGCTGGAAATAAGTCCTTCTGGATAAAGGAAATCAGATGTTTGCCGCTGTTTCACGCTTGCCTTTTAAAGCCTGGCCCTGGCTGCTGATGTCGGCACTGGCCGGCGCTTTGTTGATTGCCGCCCTGTATTTTCAGTACGTGATGGGACTGGCGCCCTGCATGATGTGTGTCTATCAGCGCTTCGCCATTGTGGGCATACTGTTAAGCGGTCTGTTTGGCGCCTTTTGTTGTCAATACGCCCTTGGGCGCTGGGTTGGTTATGCCGGCTGGCTGTTAAGCAGCGGCTGGGGTTTAAAAATTGCGCATGACCAGGTGCTGGAAGAGCAACTGGTGCAAAGTGGTGGCTTTTCCAGCTGCGGTATTTTCCCGGACTTTCCGGCCTGGTTACCATTACACGAATGGATCCCGGCGCTGTTTAAACCGACCGGCATGTGTGGTGAAGTGGTCTGGACTTTCCTCGGTTATTCGATGCCATTTTGGATGCGGATCACCTTCGCGCTGTTCTTCATCGCTGGTTTAGTGGTGATTGCCAGTCAGCTGAAAAAGCACAAATACAATCCATACGACTAACCAGCAATGTCGTAATAAAAAAACCGCCAGCAGGCGGTTTTTTTATGTCCGGAGATGGACGGCCCGCCACAAATGCAGGCACCTGGTGCTCAGCGTGTTGCGGCGATGCTGCAGAAATTACAGAATGTCTAACAGTTCCACGTCGAAAATCAGCGCACTGTAAGGCTTGATCGCACCACCGGCGCCACGCTCGCCGTACGCCAGATTGTGTGGAATATACAGGCGGTATTTTGCGCCCACTGGCATCAGTTGCAGCGCTTCAGTCCAGCCCGCGATCACGCCGGAAACCGGGAATTCCGCTGGCTGGCCACGATTGTAAGAACTGTCAAATACAGTGCCGTCAATCAGCGTGCCATGGTAATGCGTACGGACTTTGTCTGAACGGCCTGGTTTCGCACCTGAACCGGCATTCAGCACTTCGTACTGTAAACCTGATTCAGTGACGACAATACCGGCTTTTTTCGCATTTTCAGCGAGGAATGCATCACCGGCTGCGGCGGCAACCTGTGCTTTAGCGGCTTCCGCTTCCTGCATCCGGCCACTGATCACCTGGAATGCGGCACGGATCTGGTCTTCACTGACTTCCGGCTCATCACCATAAAACGCCGCCGCAAGACCTGCAGCAACGGCGGCGATATCCAGACCGTCAAATGGGTTGTCGGCCAGTTGTTGGCCCATTTGCAGGCCGATGCCATAACTGGCATGTTGTTCTAAAGTGGTCAGATCTGACATAAAGTTCACTTATCGTTAAGGCATGCCGGCCAGCACGCTGGCACAGCACACAAGGGTCAAGGCAGCACGGGCCACCGGAAAAAAGCTATGCTAACGCAATCAATCGCCGTTGTCTTGCCTCAGACCGACAATTGCCGCCAGATCTGCCGGACCAGCGCTGCATCGCTGTCATTGAGTTCGCCAGCGACAATGGCATTGTGCAGACTGTCGTCCACCGCCAGTACCAGTTGTTGCACACTGAACGGCTGGTCATCGAGCTGCAGTTGCCCGACGGCCAAATCGACATGGCCCCGTAAATAGCCTTGGGCAAATAACTCGTCATCACTGGCAGTTGCCACAGCGGTATCAAAAAATGCCGCACAGCGGCTGATAAATTCTAAGGTTGTTTGCATCAGTCTTCGGCCCCCAGCCGGTACATCACATAATCGTTGTAACCACACAGCACCCGGATCATCCCGCTGAGTTGCTGGTCAAGCACAGCGTCACCAGAATCACTGATCAGCGGCCGGCCCTGCAGTTGCTGAATTTTGCTTTTGGTAGCCAGCAGCGCAATATTGCTGCGCCCAACTGCGCGGATCACCGCCGGTGATAATTGTTGATTGCCGCGGCCGAAGATATGGCCCTGTCCGCCAATTAACGTGATCACCAGTTTTGCCGGATATCCCGTTACCAGTTCCAGCAGCTGCGCTGCAGTCACATCTGCGCCAATCACTGCGCCGTTCTCCACCACGTCGACGCCGAGCAACGTATTGGGCAAGCCAAGTTCGTGCATGACCGCCGCAACAGTTGAGCCTGAGCCCATCACATAACGCACATCCGGTTCCATCTGCGCGACAAAAAACGCCGCCAGGTCGTCCAGCACCAGTTCTTCAACTTCTTTACCGGCAGTTTTCACACTTTGCACATAACGCAGGGCGGTTGGAATTTGCATCTCACCGTAGCGTTTGGCCCGCACAGTGCCCTGGCGAAAGGCGACTTCGTCAATGTCCATCACCAACGCGTCCTGTACCGACACCAGCTCACCACATACCATTTGTGCCACGACCTTGCCGGCGGCGGACGGTGTTATGGCATACACGCCGGAATGGATTTTACAGCCGGCCGGAATGCCAAGCACAGTGGCTGTATCGCCGATGGCATGGCAGATATTCCGTGCGGTGCCGTCGCCGCCGGCAAACAACAATAAATCCACCCCGGCCTGCACCAGCAAACGCGCGGCGTCTTCGCTGTCTTGAGCCGTCGACGGCTGTGCGGCCGGCTGGCACAGGACTTCTGTGACAAAACCAAGTTCACGCGCTACATCTTCGCCCATCGCACCTGCGACTGTTTTGATCTGGACTTGCGCCTGCCAGGGCAATATTTCCTGCAGCGCCAGCCTGGCCCGCTGCTGCGCCATCGGTACCGCACCAAGGGCCAGCGCTTTTGCCGCAACATCATCGCTGCCTTTAAGCGCGACACTGCCGCCAACACCAGCCACAGGATTGATGATCAGACCCAGACGAAAAACCGGCAATGCATGCATCAAACGAACCTCTTCAGCGCAAAAAAACGCGGCATTGTAACTGCCGTTCAGCGGCTTGCCCAGCATGTCATTGAGTTTGTCAGTGCGCTCCAGTAGATTAGTGGATACACCTATATTGGCCGGACCAGTCCTGATGTCACTAGAAACCCAATTTGCCCAGTTACGCAAACATTATTACCACCAGCCTTACCCAGAGTTTGCCAGCCGCCGGCAAAGCCTCAAAGCCCTGCGTCAGTCTCTGCTGGCAAACCAGGCCGCTTTGTACCAGGCCGCAACTGACGATTTTGGCCAGCGCAGCGCATCTGAAACCCGCTTACTGGAAGTGTTGCCAAGCATTAACAGCATCGATTACAGCCTGCGCCGGCTCAAAGGCTGGATGAAGCCGCAGCGGCGCCATGTCAGCATGTTGTTCTGGCCGGCCAGCAACCGCGTCGAATATCAGCCATTGGGTGTGGTTGGCATCATAGTACCGTGGAATTATCCGATTTTTCTGGCGTTGGGACCGCTCATTGCCGCGATCAGTGCCGGCAATAAAGTGATGCTGAAGCTGTCCGAATTTACCCCGCAGATTAACCAAGTGCTGCGCCTGATCTGTGAAAGCGCCCTCGCCGATCAGGTCGTTGTGGTTGAAGGCGATGCAGAGGTGGCGGCCGCGTTCAGCCAGTTACCCTTTGATCATTTATTGTTTACCGGCTCTACCGCCGTTGGCCGCCATGTGATGCAGGCAGCAGCGGCGCATCTGACGCCACTCACGCTGGAGCTGGGCGGCAAATCGCCGGTGCTGGTGGCGCCGGATGTGCATTTTGACCAGTACGCCGATCGGGTGATCTTTGGCAAATGTGCCAACGGCGGTCAGACCTGTGTCGCGCCGGATTATCTGCTGGTGCCTTCTGGCCACGAACAACGGATAGCCCAGAAGCTGCGGACGCATTACCAGAAAATGTATCCCGCGGGCTGTTTGAACCCCGACTGGACGTCGGTGATCAATGCCCGGCAGTGGCAGCGCCTGCAACAAGGTATACAGGCTGCTGCTGAAACGGGCGCGCAAATCTTGTCCTGCGGGGAGCCGCTGGACACCAATGAACCACTGCGACGGATGGATCTGCAGTTAGTGCTGAACGCCCCGCTCGACAACCCGCTGTGGCAACAGGAAATATTTGGTCCGGTGTTGCCAATCTACGGCTATCGCACCACACAGGAGGCGCTGGAATTTATTCGCGCCCGCCCCAGACCGCTGGCGTTTTATCTGTTTACTGAAGACAAAGCCCTGCAGCAACGTTGCCGTGAGCAAATCCATGCCGGTGGGGTTTGTATCAATGATACGCTGGTGCATGTCGGACAGGACGATTTGCCGTTTGGCGGCATTGGCCCGTCCGGCATGGGCCATTACCATGGCACTGAGGGGTTCCGTACTTTCAGTCACGCCAGAGCGGTGCACCAGAAAGGCAAGCTCTCCAGCGGTATCTTCGCTTATCCGCAGCTGCGCCGCCGCCTGCTGGATAAAGTGCTGGATCTGTGGTTAGGCTACCGGATCAGCAGCGCCGAGCGGCCGGATAATCCGGGGCAAACCGAGAACCAGGCCAAAAGCGACTAAACAGGCCACGGCAGCCCAACCAAAACTGAGCTGACTGCCGGCACCGTCCTGCCAGGTCCAGCCGGCGATATAAGCGCCTAAAGCGCCACCGCCGCCGTAAATCAGCCCGGCATACAGCGCCTGACCACGGCCTCGCTGCGCCGGCGGGAAAAACTGCTGGATAAACTGCATGGCACAGCTATGAGCCACAGCAAAACTAAAGGCATGCAGCAGCATGGAGCCAGCCAGGATATAAGGCTGCTGGCCAAACCAGCCAACCAAGGCCCAGCGCAGCGCCGTCAGCAGATAACAGGTTCCGAGCAAGAAACTGTAGCTGCGCTGCCCCAATATTTTGCCGGCATAAAAAAATGCCACCACTTCAGCCGCAACGGCCAGTGCAATCAGCAGCCCGGAAGCGGTGCCGCTGTAGCCCAAATCACGGCAATACAGCGTAAAAAAGCCATAAAACGGCGCAAAACTTAACTGCAGTAAAAATGCGGCGGCCATAAACAGCACAAAAGGCCGGTGCAGCCACAAAGTACGGAATTTCACTGCCACTTCAGTCGCTGTGGCCTGCAGCGAAAACGCCGGCAGGCGCCACAATGCCAGCAGCATCAGCAGCAAAAACAACAAAGCGCCGCCCGGCAAAAAGCCTGGCCCCAGCTGTTCCAGCGCCATCCCACTGCCAACCACCAGTAGAATATAACCAACACTGCCGCTGGAACGCACTTTACTGTAGCGCCCGGTATCGTTATTCAGATAATAAAACGCCGCCGACTCCAGCTGAGGTAAGATTGCGGTCCAGCACAGGCTGTAAAGCGCCAGCCCCAGCAACAACATCCCATAACCGGCGTCCACAAAAGTACTGCACCAGCCAATGGCCGCGAGCACAGCGCCAAGGCGCATCACACCAACCGGATCGCCACGTTTGGCCGCTAACAGACTCCACAGATTCGGCCCGATTATCCGCATGGCCGTGACGATGGCCAGCAAAGTACCGATTTGCTGCGAGTTGAGGCCCCGGTGATCAAGAAAAATACCAATATACGGTACAAACACGCCCAGCACCGCGAAATACGCCAGATAGGCCAGGCTGAGACTTTGACTGGGTTGCATATAAATTCCGCGCTCGTGTCAGGATTGTCCTGTCCGGTCAAACTGAAAAAACAACGGCTGACAAATCAGCCGTTGTGGTTTTGGGGAAACGCCCGTCGTCTGCTGAAATGTCAGGGCTTTATTCCGCCTGTTGCCGGGCAATAGCAGCGATATCCGGCGTACTGACCTGCACCTGATGATTCTGCGCATGATGACGCAGGAAGTGGTCCATCAGCACAATCGCCAGCATCGCTTCGGCAATGGGCACAGCGCGAATACCGACACATGGGTCGTGCCGGCCTTTGGTCACCAGTTCGACCGGCTCGCCGCTGGTATTGATGCTCTGGCCCGGAATGCTGATACTGGAGGTTGGCTTTAACGCCATGCTGACGCGAATATCCTGACCAGATGAAATACCACCGAGAATGCCGCCGGCATGATTGGCAGTAAAACCCTGTGGGGTCAGCGCATCACGGTGGGTTGAACCTTGTTGTTCGACCACCGCAAAGCCGTCACCAATTTCCACCGCTTTGACCGCATTGATGCTCATCATGGCATGGGCAATGTCGGCATCGAGCCGGTCAAACACCGGTTCACCCCAACCGACCGGCACATTACTGGCCACCACATTGACGCGGGCACCAACCGAATCGCCGGATTTTTTCAAATCACGCATAAAAGTATCCAGCGCTTCGATTTTGTCGCCGTCCGGGCAGAAAAAATCGTTTTGCTCCACTTGCGACCAGTCCAGTTTTTCTGCTTTAACCGGACCCAGCTGCGCCAGATAACCGCGAACTTCAATACCAAAACGTTGT
The DNA here is from genome assembly GCA_937978655.1 of uncultured Chromatiaceae bacterium. Taxonomy (GTDB): domain Bacteria; phylum Pseudomonadota; class Gammaproteobacteria; order Enterobacterales; family Alteromonadaceae; genus Pararheinheimera. The sequence goes on along the minus strand of CALJUX010000022.1, from coordinate 20,010 downwards.
TTTAAATACTGTTTGGCAATAGCGCCTGCCGCCACCCGCACGGCAGTTTCCCGCGCCGACGAACGGCCACCGCCACGATAATCGCGGATGCCGTATTTGTGGTGATAGGTGTAATCGGCATGACCTGGGCGGAATAAATCTTTGATATTGGAATAATCCTGCGAGCGCTGATCGGTGTTTTCAATCAGAAGACCAATAGAAGCGCCTGTGGTCACCCCTTCGAATACGCCGGATAACAACTTCACCACATCGTCTTCCCGCCGCTGTGTGGTGTAACGCGATGTGCCCGGTTTGCGCCGGTCCAGGTCATGTTGGATAGCGTCCAAATCGAGTGTTAACCCCGGCGGGCAGCCATCGACAATACCGCCGATCGCCGGACCATGACTTTCGCCAAAAGTGGTTAAACGGAACAATTCACCAATACTATTGCCAGCCATGGCTTACTCCTGAAAAAAGGTCTGATACTGCTGTAACTGGGCTTTGGTCAGGGCAAATACACCGTGGCCGCCGTGCTCAAACTCAATCCAGTCAAAAGGAACTTGTGGGAAACGCTCAGCAAGCGCCACCATGCTGTTGCCGACTTCACAAATCAGCACGCCGTCGTCATTCAGATGCGCCGCAGCGCCGGCCAGAATGCGCAGGGTCAGTTCCAACCCATCTTCGCCGGAAGCCAGGCCAAGTTCAGGCTCGTGGCGGAACTCGTCAGGCAAATCAGCCATATCCTCGGCATCCACATAAGGCGGATTGGTCACAATCAAATCGTAAGTCTGGCCGGGAATGGCGTCGTAGCCATCTGACAAAATCGGGAACACCCGTTGGTACAGCCCATGCTGGTCGATATTAATGTCGGCCACTGTTAAGGCATCTTCGCTGATATCAATAGCATCCACTTCAGCGTCCGGTAAATAATGCGCACAGGCAATGGCAATACAGCCCGAGCCGGTACATAAATCCAGAATACGCGACGGCGGATTGTGCGAAAACCAACGGGAAAATTGCTGTTTGATCAGTTCACCAATCGGCGAGCGCGGCACCAGCACCCGTTCATCGACATAAAAAGGCAAATCGGCAAAATAAGCGTGCCGGGTCAGATAAGCCGCTGGAATGCGCTGTTCGATACGCTGTTGCAGCAAGGCGGCAAACTGGCGTTTTTCACTGCGGGTCAGCCGGGTGGTTAATAACACCGGATCAGCGATATGGGTCATATGCAGCGTAAAAGCCATCAACAGGCCCGCTTCATCCCACGGATTGTCGGTGCCATGGCCAAAATACAGGTCTGCTGCGTTGAATTGGCTGACCGCAAAGCGCAGCCAGTCGTGAATGCTGTGTAAATCGGCTACGGCTTCGTCGATTAATTCCGCACTCAGCGGAGAAGTTTGTGCTTCAGTCATTTCTTTAACAGTGCTCATTGGATAGACTTGCGCCATGCGAAAGACACCACCAATAACCGATCAGGATATTCAGCTGTTCCGTGATGCGATCTCGGGTGCCCGCCCTATGGCGCAGGACAAGATAACGCTGACCCCGCCACGCAGCAAGAAAAAATCTGCCATCAAGACGTCTGAAAGTCAGCCGGCCGCCAGTTTATTCTATTTTTCTGATGAATACGAAGGTTATCAGTTCGACGGCGGAACTGTCAGTTATGTGCAGCCGGGCGAAGATCCGCACTTAGCCAAGAACTTAAAACGCGGTGAGTTTCAGCCCGGCGTCGTGCTCGATTTACATGGCCTCAGTCAGCACGATGCCAAACAGGAGCTGGCCGGACTATTAGATTATTGTCAGCGGGAACATCTGAATTGCGCTTGTGTGGTGCATGGCAAAGGCAGCGGACTGCTGGCACGCCGTGTGCCAAACTGGCTGATTCAACACCCGAATGTACGGGCTTTTCACACCGCTCCAACCCACTGGGGGCGGGACGGCGCGCTGTTGGTCTTGTTAAAAACCCCGGATAAATAACCGGCTCACGAACTTAACAGGCTTAAATCCGCCGGCGCAATTTTTTCCAGTAAAGTGCCCTGACCAGCTTTGTAGTCAATGCAGGCCAACGCGGCGGTATCAAAAATTGGCGTGTTACCGGTTCTGGTAAAGGTTTCTACCAGAAAGCTGACCAACGGCATATGTGACACCAACAAAATCCGCGCGTCTGGTTGTTGACTTAACAGCGCATCGACATACAACTGTACCTGCTGACAATCGCCATCCGGCACCAGCTCAGGCAGTGTCTGGAATTGCGTTGTACTGCCCTGCTGTGCCAACATCAGCTGCGCAGTCTGCTGGGTACGGACATAAGGACTGACCAGTACATAATCAAACTGTGGATAAATTTTTGCCAGCCACTGTGCCATCTGACTGACTTCGGCTTCACCTCTTGCATTGAGTTGCCGTTGACTATCCTGACTGCTTTGCGCCACCGCTTCGCCGTGCCGCATGATAACCAGATTGACCATTGTTTACACCATCAACAACTTCGCGCCCAACGCGAAAAGAGTGCGCTATGATAATGAAAGTTCATCGCGACAGTAACTGATAATAAAGCATAGAATTAACTCTTTATATTCCTTAATAGTATGATGAGCTGCGGTATGACTCGTCGCATTTTGCCTGACAATGAGGCCTGATTTGAAAAATACGCAACTCGTGCAAAGCCCTGCTGACCATCGCCGTTATCAGGCATTGACGCTGAATAATGGTTTGCGGGTGCTGTTAGTTGAACAGGCGGACGCCGAAAAAAGCGCCGCCGCGATGTCGGTGAATGTGGGCCATTTTGATGACCCGGCAGACCGGGAAGGCCTGGCGCACTTTTTGGAGCATCTGGTTTTTCTCGGCTCAGCGAAATTCCCTGAACCCGGCGAATATGCCCAGTTCATCAGCAGTCATGGTGGCAGTCACAATGCCTGGACCGGTACCGAACACAGCTGCTTTTATTTTGATATTGAAGACAATGCCTATGCTTTGGGGCTGGAGCGCTTTGCCGATATGCTCGGGGCGCCGCTTTTTGCTGAAGCGTCGGTGCAAAAAGAACGGCAGGCGATCGAAGCTGAGTTTTCGATGAAGCTCAAAGATGACGGCCGGCGTATCTATCAGGCGCACAAAGAGACCATCAACCCGGAACACCCCTTTGCCAAGTTTTCTGTCGGTAACCTGCAAACGCTGGACGACCGGCCCCATCAAACGGCGCAGCAGGCGGTGCAGCAATTTTATCAACAGCAATACAGTGCCAGCCGCATGTGTCTGGTGCTGGTGTCAGCGTTAACGCTGGAACAGCAGCAGGCACTGGCAACGCAGTATTTTCAGCAGATCCCGGCGCATCTGCCGGCCAAAACTGCGCTCACCGCACCACTCTATCAACGTGAACATCTGGGCATTCAGCTGAATATTCAGCCGCATAAACCCACGCAGCGACTGGTGCTGAGCTTTGCCCTGCCGGACATTCAGCCCTGGTATCGGTTTAAAGTGGTCAGTTTTCTGGCGCACCTGATTGGCGACGAAGGCCCGGGTTCATTATTAAGCGGGCTGAAACAACAAGGCTTCGTTAACGCGCTCAGTGCTGGCGGTGGCATCGACGGCAGCAACTACAAAGACTTTACGCTGGCATTTGAGCTGACGCACAGCGGCATGGCCCAGCGCGACCTGATTTTGCACAGTTGCTTTGCCTACTTTGCCATGCTGCGCCAACAACCTTTTCCATTACATTTGTTTCAGGAAAGACAACGGCTGATCCAATGGAGTTTCACTTACCAGGAACCGCGGGCCAGCCTGCAGCTGGCCAGTGATTTAGCGGTCAATCTGCAACATTACCCGCAACATGATTATGTGTTTGGCGACTATCGGATGGAAACGCCGCCAGAGGCGCTATACCGTCAGTTGCTGGGCTATTTCCGTGCTGACAATTTGCGGGTCATGTTAATAGCACCTGAAGTTCAGGTCAGCCAGCAAGCGCGCTGGTATCACACGCCTTACAGTGTTGAAGCGTTGCCTGCTGCTTTGTTGACCAGTCTGGCCGCGCAGCCGCCGCTGCCCGGTTATCAGTTGCCGGCGCCAAACCCCTATCTGGTGGGGCAATTACAGCTGATCCCGCTCAGCGCCCATCAGGCGCAGCCACAACAACTGGTGAACACGGACCATTTATCTTTATGGTACAAAGCAGACACTGATTTCCACTCGCCCAAAGGCCATATTTTTGTTCAGCTGACCCTGCCAAACACGGTGCAGGACCTGACACAGCTGGCACTGACCAAGCTGTGGCTGGAATTGTTTCTGGACCGGATCAATGAACAGTTTTATCCGGCGACCACCGCCGGCCTCAGCTACAACATTTATGTCCAGCAGCATGGTCTGACGCTGCACAGCAGCGGCTTGTCTGCCAATCAAATCGCTTTGTTACAGGACCTGCTGACGGAACTGCGTGATACGCATTTTGCTGAAGCGCGCTTTGCCGAATTACAATTTCAGCTGGTGCGGCACTGGCGCGGGCAAATCAGCGGCAAGCCGATCAGTCAGCTGTTCAGCCAGTTGTCTTCGTTGCTGCAACCACTGAACCCCGATACTCAGCAGCTGGCTAATTTATTGGAACAAATCAGCTTCAGCCACTTTCAGCAGTTCTGCCAACAGATGCTGCAACAGGTGCATATTGAAGCTTTGCTGCTGGGCAACTGGCACAAAACCGACGCCCGTCTGCTGGAAAAGATGCTAAAACAGTGGCAGCAACAACTCGATAGCGCCGGCGGCCGCCTGCCCCGGCAAAGTTACAGTGTGCAAGGACGCGGTCCGGTCTGGCTGCAACAACAGCTGCAACACGACGACCAGGCTCTGGTGATTTATTTACCGGCCAAAGATCGCAACCCGGCGGCAATGGCGAGGTTTATGTTGGCCAACCACCTGATCTCGCCTGAATATTTCCATGCGCTGCGCACCGAACAGCAACTTGGTTATCTGGTCGGTACCGGTTATGTGCCGATGAACTTAAAACCGGGCATGGCATTTTATGTGCAGTCACCGAAAACTGCAGCGGCGGATTTGTACTACGCGACGGTGATTTTCTATCGCAAGTTTCTTGAGGAACTGCCGGAGATCCCGGCAGAAGATTTCAACCAGATCAAAGCCAGTCTGATCGCACAAATTCGCGAACGCGATACCAGTCTGGCGAGCCGGGCCAAACGGATCTGGCTGGCAATAGGCCAGGGCGATTTCGCCTGTACCTTGTCACAACAGATCCAGGATGAACTGGCGGCGCTGACGCTGCAGGAGTTCTGTGATTTTTGTTACACATTATTGGCCCCTGAGTATGACGCGGTGTTTCTTGCCACCGGCCCGGCGCCCGAACACAGCGCGATGCGCAGCAAAACAGCAGCCCAGCTGGCCAGCGAGCTGGAGCTCCGGACAGATTGGCTTTGACAGTCCGGGAGATTTTATATAAGTTAGCGAAAATGCCCGAAAGCTGCGTCGATGTGTGAAAAATAACAATAAAAAACAATACCTCAGCCTGTTCCTCCTGCCGGCAACCACTGCGATGCCGGCCTTTGCAGTCAACCTGCAAAACGCCATGCCTTATGTATTGTCTTCCATCCTGCTGTTCTCTTTTGGCGCTTTATTACTGGCGCATTTATCAATTCTGAAAATGCGGCGTTATCAAAGCCGGCTGGAACAAAGTGAAGAACGCTTGCGTCTGTCATTGTGGGGCAGCGGTGATGAATTGTGGGACTGGAATATTGCCTCAGGCAGTTTGTATCGTTCCAGTTCCTGGCAGCACCCGGTTGAACTGAAACCAGAAACCAATCAGTTTCCACCGAATCGGGATCAAATCCATCCACGTGATATCGAACGGGTCACTGAGCAGCTGTATCAGCATCTGGCCGGTGAAACGCCGTATTTCGAAGCGGCATATCGCTTGCGGGCCTCAGACGGCGGCTGGGTCTGGGTGCTGGACCGTGGCAAAGTCGTATCGAGCGACGCTGAAGGCGTCGCTACCCGGATGACCGGCACACTGAAAAACATTCAGTTGCTGAAACAAACCGAAGAGCGGCTGGAATTATTTGCCCGTTGTCTGGAAAATATTTCTGATGCGGTGGTGATTTGCGACACCAATTTTACCGTGCTGGAAGTTAACCACTCGTTTAGCACTATTACCGGTAAAACCAGAGAGCAGGTGATTAAAAAGCCGTTTGACCTTGCGATGTACCCCACGCGCTTTTTACAGGAAATTGGTCATACCCTGCAAACCACCGGCAGCTGGCAAGGTGAGATCCAGGACCAACGCATCAGTGGTGAGGTGTATCAGGCTGAACTGAACTTTGACATCGTCCGTGATGATCATGGCGTGTTGACCCAGTTTGTTGCGGTATTTTCAGATATCTCTGAACGTAAAAAACGCGAAGCCGAATTAAGCCGGCTGGCCAATTCAGATACGCTGACCGGCCTGCCGAACCGCGCCATGTTTTCGGCCGAACTCGGCCGGCTGGTAGACCGTGAAGTCAAGCATGCGCTGTTGGTGTTTGACTTAGACAATTTCAAGAAAATCAATGATTCACTTGGGCATCAGCTCGGTGACTCGCTGCTGATTAAACTGGCAGAGCGCTTAAGTCAGCTGACCCGGCAAAAAGAGCGGTTGTATCGCCTTGGCGGCGACGAATTCGCCATCTTGCTGGAAAACACCAACGACATTCACACCATCACCAGCATGGCAAAAGAACTGATTAAACAAATCAACCTGCCATTTTTTATCAATCAGCATGAACTGGCGATCACCAGCAGTATTGGCATTGTGCTTTATCCGGAAGACGGTCGCGATCCGGAGGCCTTGCTGCGTAACGCTGATACCGCGATGTATCACGCCAAAAATGAAGGCGCCAACCGGTATCTGTTTTTTAATGACAGCATGAATAAACTGGCAGTTAAGCGCTTGCAGCTGGAAAACCTGATCCGGCATGGCCTGAAAGAAGATTTCTTTACCGTATATTATCAGCCAAAAATGGACATCCTCAGTGGCCAGCTGGTAGGGATGGAAGCGCTGGTGCGTTTTATTACGCCAAAACGTGGTCTGATAAGCCCTGCCTCATTTATTCCGGTGTCAGAAGAAACCGGCCAGATTGTTGAGATCGGGGAAGTCGTGCTGCGCAAAGCCTGCCTCGACGTGAAACGCTGGATTGATCAGGGCCTGTTCCACGGCCGTGTCGCGGTGAACCTGTCAGTAAAACAGTTTATGTTGCCTTATTTGTGTGAGCAGATTGATGACGTATTACAACAGACTGAACTGCCCTCTTACCATCTGGAACTGGAGATCACCGAAGGCACGGTAATGCAGTCACCTAAGATGGCCATCGATACCATGAAAAAACTGCGCGCGCGTGGCATTCATCTGGCGATGGATGACTTTGGCACCGGTTACTCTTCACTGGCTTATTTAAAGCAGTTTCCGCTCAATACCCTGAAGATTGATAAAGCATTTATCGACGATATGAATACCGCCCGTGGCCGTAATATGGTGGATACCATTGTCACCATCGCCCACAACCTGAGCCTGACCGTGGTGGCGGAAGGCGTGGAACAAGCGGAGCAATTGCAACAACTGAAGCAGCTGCGCTGTGAGATCATTCAGGGATATTATTACAGCAAGCCACTGTCTGCAGCCGACTTCACCCAGTTTTTACTCGACCAGAAACAAAACAAACCCCGTCTGGCAGCGGTGCCGGCATCCTTGTGATCACAAGGCGCAGCAGCGTTTTACAGCTACAAAAAAAGAGCCGGATGGCTCTTTTTTTGTTTGACGACATCGTCAGTCCCGGCGCGCATCAGGGTCAATGCCCTGACGGATCTTTTCCATCCGTTCCTGATGGTTCAGCCACATCTTCAGACCACCAATACCGATGCCGGCTAAAGGGATCAAAAACACCAGCACTGCCGGGTTTAATAAGCTCTGTAAAAATCCGTCCATGCGGCAATCCTTCTGCTACGACCGATCACGCCGGTGCTGTTAATCGCTGTCTGTCTCGACGTAAGAAAAGTCGTCACTGCCATCGGCGATGCGTTTTTTGCCGAATACAGTATGGAATTTGCGTTTTTCCTGGATCCGCTGTTTGTATTTCAGCCAGGTTTTTTCATAGACAGTTTCTGCTTCGGCTTCGCCGCGCATCACCTGCAAAAAGCGTTGCTCTTCTTCGTTCACCGGCTGGCGCTGGCCTTCTTCCAGTTCCTGCATCGATGCCCCGTGCTTCTCCAGCAGATTGCCCTCTGCTAACGTGAAGCGCCCTGACCGGGTAAACCCTTTCGGGAAATTGCGGTCATCAAAAAAGCGACGTTTAGCCACAAAACTTTGCTGCATCACTTTTTTCCCCTGATCTCGTTGAATCTAAAGCTATCCCAATTAAACTGTGCGGAGTATGGTAAACAAAATTCCGCACGTAAAACAAATGTTTTTTATCGTCACCATCAATAATTATAAGGCGAATGCTTGGACACCGAACTGCTGAAAACCTTCCTTGAAGTACAGAAAACCCGCCATTTTGGCAAAGCTGCTGACAACCTGTATCTGACCCAGTCCGCTGTCAGTTTTCGCATCCGCCAGCTGGAACAAAGCCTCGGCGTGGCATTATTCAGCCGCCACCGCAATAACATCCAGTTGACCGATGCCGGCGAGCTGCTGCTGCCCCATGCCGAAGCGGTGATCAGCGCGCTGCAGGCGGCTAAGACTCAATTACAGCAGCAAAGCAGCCTGCCGCAGCGGCTGACCGTCGCTGTGGAACCTGGATTGCAGTATCTGGCGGCGGAATTATTAGAAGCGTTAGTGGTAAATGTGGAAACCGCAGTGCATCTGCAAGTGATGGACGCTCAGACGGCACTGAACCGGCAGGCAGATGTAGTGCTGACCACCGCAGCGGATAATCCGCCAGAAGCCGGCTACGCGTTAAAACAGTGGCGTACAGTGCATCTGGTTGCGGTGGGGCCTATTGACCGCACTGCGCAGGCCGAAGGACGGCTGGACTGGGCCGGTAAACTGCCACAGCTGAGTAAAGCACCCCTGGCATTCTGCTGCAGCGATCCGCGTTTATTACGCCAGTGGCTGGCCCGCAGTAATGGGACCGCCTTTTTGCCGCAAGCGCTGGCCCAGGATCTGTGTCACACCGGTCTGTATCAGACACTGGCGTTAGCAGAGCATCCTGTCCGCGTTCAGCTGTGGTTGCGTCACGATGCGCCGATCCGCTGGCAAGACTGACCGCCTGTACCGGGCCCTGCTAAGGTCTGAACCGGCCCGGCACAGCGCTATGGATCTGGCGCAGTGTCATGCGCCGGTGGTTAAGAAACAGCGGCACCGACACCGGCCCGGTCAGCAATGCCAGCATCACCCAGGGCCAACTGCGTAAACCGGCTTGTTTCGCCTGCAGATAACACCACAGACTAAATAACGGGTGAAGTAACAACCACAACACAATCAGCTCCAGCCGGTAAAAAAACGCCGCATTATACAAAAAAACCGCAGCAAGCTGCGGTTTTTTTCAGCAGTAAAAGCACTTAATAAAAGGTCTTTTCCTGTTCGGCCAGCTCCAGCAACATTTTAGCCGGCGCAAAACGCGAGCCAAATTGCGCTTCAAAGCGGCGTAATTCCGCCACCAGATTGCCGGCACCTAAGCTGTCGATATAACGGAACGGCCCACCGAGGAACGGCGGGAAGCCGATACCAAAAATTGCGCCAATATCACCATCACGCGGCGAGGCGATGATGCCCTCCTCCAGACAACGCACCGCTTCGTTCAGCATCTGTACCATACAACGTTTGCTGACCTGGTCGCTGCTCAGACGGCCGTTAGGCTGCACGCCCAGCAGGCTGTAGACGCTGCTGTCGACGTCTTTGCGGCCTTTTTTGGCATTTTTGCCGTAAAGATAAAAACCTTTTTCGACTTTTTTACCTTTACGGCCATCGGCAATTAACTTGTCAAAAGCGGCCGGCGCCTGGAAGCGCTCACCCAGTTCTTTTTGCAGAATTGGTGAAATCTTGGCGCCAACGTCAATGCCCACTTCATCCAAAAGCGTGATAGGCCCGACCGGGAAACCAAAGCGGGTCAGCGCTTTGTCTAACTTTTCTACCGGCTCGCCTTCGAGCAGCAGATTTGCCGCTTCGTTCATGTACAGCGCCAGAATTCTGTTCACATAAAAACCGGCACCGTCTTTGACCACGATCGGCGTTTTGCCTTGTTTGCGGGCAAAGGCAACCGTGGTAGCGATGGTTTCAGCCGAAGTTTTTTCGTGCGCAATGACTTCAACCAGCGGCATTTTGTCAACTGGCGAGAAATAATGCAGGCCGATAACATTCTCTGGCCGCGCCGCTTTGGCCGCGATCTGCCCAATCGGCAGGGAGCTGGTATTGGAGGCAAAAACCGTGTGTTCGCCGCAGTGCTGCTCTATATCCGCCACCATTTGTTGTTTCAGCGCCAAATCTTCGAACACAGCCTCAATCACCAGGTCCACATCGTGGAAACCGGAATAGTCAGTGGTACCGGTCAGCAGCGACATTTGTTTTTGCAGCTCGGTTTTACTGATAAAACGCTTTTTATACTTCTTATTGAGCAGGCTGAAACTGTATTTCAGCGCATTGCCAATGCCAGTCTGGTTAATGTCTTTAATGCGCACCGGCACGCCGGCTTTGCCCGCCGTGACATTGGCGATACCGCCGCCCATCAGGCCGCCACCCAGCACTGCGGCTTTTTTCACTTTGCGTGGTTTGGTATCGCCGGCACCGCTTTCTTTTTTCATCTGAGTGGTGGCAAAAAACAGATTGCGCAAATTCGCCGACACCGGCGTCATGCACAGCTCGCCAAAATGCTGCGCTTCAACTTCCAGCCCTTTTTGCATGCCAGCAAACACACCGGTTTTAATCGCATCAATAATTTTCAGCGGCGCCGGATAATGGCCCTGAGTCTTTGCCAGCGTCTGCTTTTGCGCCTGACTGAACAAAATGCCGCGGCCAATCGACGTGAATTCCAGCAGTTGTCCGACCAATGGCAATTTGACCGGTTTAGAACGGTCAGGTTTACCGGCCAACGCCATTTTTACTGCAGCCTCTAACAAGATACTGCGGGGTACCACGACATCGACTAAACCGGCTTTTTTCGCCTGTACGGCGCGCAGCTGTTTGCCGGTCAGCATCATATCCAGCGCTTTTTGCAGACCAACCAGTTTAGGTAAACGCTGCGTGCCGCCACTGCCCGGTAACAGACCAAGCTGCACTTCCGGCAGGCCCAACACGGTTTTGGTATCGTCCGTGGCGACCCGGCCATGACAGGCCATCGCCAGTTCCAGACCGCCGCCTAAACAAGGGCCATGAATGGCTGCAATCAGCGGAATATGCAGTTTTTCCAGCGTGTTGAACATCTGCTGGCCCATGCTGGCAATGGCTGTGGCTTCGGCGGCCGTTTTGCATTTATCCAGCATGCTGATATCAGCACCGGCGATAAATGAATCCGGCTTGCCGCTGATGATCACCAGCCCTTTGATACTTTTGTTGGCACGCACTTCATCCAGCACCGCCGTGATATCGTCGGCGAACTCGGCTTTGAGCACGTTCATGCTTTCACCGACGATGTCCATGGTGATCACACCGACACCATCCTCACGCAGGCTCAAAGTAAAAGTTGGTTGCATTATTCAGTCTCCACAATCATTGCAGCGCCAAGACCACCGGCCGCACAGGCCGTGGTCAGACCAATACCGCCGCCGCGGCGTTTTAATTCGTTCAGGGTCTGAGTGATCAAACGAGTGCCGGTCGCTGCAAATGGGTGACCATAAGCCAGAGAGCCACCGTTGACGTTAAATTTAGCCATATCGATGTCGCCAATGGCTTCAGCACGCCCCAGCTTTTCTTCGGCAAACTTTTTCGAACCAAACATTTTCATGTTGGCAAGCGCCTGCGCGGCAAAGGCTTCGTGCATTTCAATTAAGGTCAGATCAGAGAGCTTCATGCCGGCGCGGTCCAGCGCTAAAGGTGTGGCATAAGACGGCCCCATCAGCATATCTTCCCAGACATCAATCGCGGCAAAAGCGTAGCTGCGCACAAAGCCCAGAATTTCATAACCGAGCGCTTTGGCACGGCTTTCGGTCATCATCAGCACGGCAGAAGCACCGTCGGTCAGCGGGGTTGAAGTGGCTGCAGTAACAGTGCCGTAGTTGCGGTCAAATACTGGTTTTAACTTGCTGTAGGATTCGAGTTTGGAATCGAGCCGGATGTTGTTGTCGATATCAAGGAATTTGTTATACGGTTCGACATGCGCGGCCATCACTTCTTCTTTCATCAGGCCGTTTTGCCAGGCCAAAGCGGCCAGTGAATGCGAGCGGTGCGCCATCGCATCCTGATCGGCGCGGCTGATGCCGTGGCTCTTGGCCATTTGCTCAGCGGTATCGCCCATCGACAGGCCGGTGGTGTATTCGGCCACCGCCGGTGGCACCGGCAATAAATCTTTCAAGCCTAAACGACGGAAAATCGCCAGTTTCTGGCCGAAGGTCTTGGCTTTATTCACATCGACCAGCGCGCGGGCTAAGGCTTTACTGACGCCAATCGGCAGGACTGAGCTTGAATCTGCTCCGCCGGCGATGGCGATTTCGGTGATGCCCGCCATCATACTTTCGGTGACACTGACCACAGACTGAAAGCTGGTGGCACAGGCGCGGGTGACGCTGAAAGCATCAGTATGAACGTTCATACCAGTGCCTAACACGATTTCACGGGCGATGTTTGGTGCTTCCGGCATCTGCACAACTTGACCATAAACAACCTGATCAATTAACTTGGGGTCCAGCTCACTGCGGATCAGCAGTTCGTTCACAACCAGTTTGCCTAATTCCAGCGCGGAAACGCCGTGAAATTCGGTCGCCTGCTTGGCAAATGGTGTGCGTAAACCGCGGACGATGGCGATACGATCGCCCTGCCGGGTCCTGAGTTGAATTGGGTTGGCCATAGAAGTCCTCTTTTGCTGGTCGTTACAGGTCTGACCTGTGATTTTTCCCGATTGTAGCGAGAGTCCGACAAAATTAAAACACTTGTTTTAATTGTCGCCGCCCATATATCTGCGAAGCTGGTCTTAGCCTAGCCGCTTTTCATCGGATCCGCATATGAAATCTCTTATGATTTCATATAAATAACGCAATTAAACCGAAGCCAGAGAGTATTGTTTGTGAACGCATTTAACCGGTTAAAATCCTATCTCGACAGCCAGGTCGTTGGCCAGCCAGCCCTGACTGAAGGCATTCTGCTGGCGTTGCTGGCCAATGGTCATTTGTTAGTAGAAGGCCCGCCGGGTCTGGCGAAAACCCGGGCAGTGAATGCGCTGGCACATGGGGTGGAAGGCAGTTTCCACCGCATTCAGTTTACCCCCGATTTATTACCGGCCGATTTAACCGGCACTGACATCTACCGCCCCGAAACCGGTAAGTTTGAATTTCAGAGCGGCCCGCTGTTTCACCACATTATTCTGGCGGACGAAATTAACCGCGCGCCGGCCAAGGTGCAGTCCGCGCTGCTCGAAGCGATGGCAGAAAAACAAATCACCGTTGGCCGGCACAGTTATAAGCTGCCAGAGCTTTTTTTGGTGATGGCGACACAAAACCCGCTTGAGCAGGAAGGCACTTACCCACTGCCGGAAGCGCAACTCGACCGCTTCCTGCTGCATTTAAAAGTGGATTATCCGGATGCCGACACTGAACTGAAAATTTTGCGTTTAACCCGGGGCGAAGCGTTAGCGCAGCAGGCCGAGACACCGGTACGGATGAGCCAGGCGGATATCTTTGCCGCGCGCCAGACCATCCTGCAGCTGCATATGGCTGAGAGTCTGGAACAATATATAGTGCAGCTGGTGATGGCCACCCGTCATGCTGCCAGCTACGGCGCTGAACTGGGCCGGTATATCGCTTACGGCGCCAGCCCACGCGCCACCATTGCGCTGGAACGCTGTGCCCGCGCCAAAGCCTGGCTCAGCGGGCGGGATTTTGTCACGCCGGACGATGTGCAGGCGGTCTTCCACAATGTCCTGCGTCACCGGCTGATTTTAAGTTACGAAGCCGAAGCAGAAGGCGTCAGCACTGATCAGGTGCTGACCGAACTGCTCAAACGCGTGCCGGTCGCCTGATGAGTGCAGCAGTACAGGCGCAGACAGTGACACAACAACTGGCCGCGCTCGGCTGCGACGGTGTGCAGCTGGATTTGCCGCAGTTGCTGAAATATCAGCACCACACCTATTTGCTGGATTTGGCGCCGCAACAACTGATCCAAAGCAAGCTGGCCGGCAGTTATCTGGCACGCAGTAAAGGCCGCGGCATGGAATTTGACGAAGTCCGGCACTACCAGCTTGGCGACGATGTCCGCACCATCGACTGGCGCGTGACCGCCCGCACCGGCAAAGTTCACACCAAATTGTTCCGCGAAGAAAAAGAGCGGCCGGTATTTGTGCTGACCGATTTAAGTCCGTCGATGCAATTTGGCTCCGTATTGTTAACTAAAGCAGTTCAGGCAGCCCACCTGGCGGCAATGGTGGGCTGGCACGCCCGCGAGCGCGGCGACAAGTTTGGCGGCATTCTGACTAATGGCCGGCAGGTCCGGGAACTAAAACCGGCCAGTCGCAGTGTGTCGGTGCTGCGTTATCTGCAACAGCTGATTGAACTGAATAAATCGCCGCAGGCACCGGCGCAGCAAACGCTGTCGCTGGCGGATGCTGTCGGCCAGCTGCGCCGTCTGGTGCGGCCTGGCAGCCTGGTGTACCTGATCTCCGATTTCAGCGCGCTTGATGCCAACGTGCTGAAACATTTGCAGTCGATGCGCCTGCACAATGAAATCAGACTCTGTCAGATTGTCGATCCGCTGGAACAACAGCTGCCGCCGCAGGCGGCAGGTCAGCTGGCGCTGCAAACGCCAGACGCACTGCTGCAGCTGGATTTAAGCCCGGCCAGTGTGAAACAACGTTATCAGGCTCAGCAACAGCAGTGGCAAGCCGAACAAAGCAGCTACTGGCGCAGTCTGGGTTTACGTCACCTGCAAGTCAGCAGCGCGGCGCCGCTGCGCGCGCAACTGGCTGCGCGCTCGCCAGACACTCAATCAGCACAGCAGTCCCCTTTTGACCGCTCCGGAGGCCCTCATGGCAACTGAGCCGTCCGTCACCGAGCAATTAAAAACGGCACTGGCCGACATTCAGCAGCCACCGCTGCCGGATGAGTTTTATCTGGCACCTGGTGTGATAGTGCTCGCGGTACTGCTGCTTCTGCTGCTGGCGTGGCTGACACGTTTGTTGTACCGGCGTTACCAGCGCGACAACGCCAGACGTCTGGCATTGGATGCGCTGGCATTGATTGTCAGCACCGAACCGGGCGCCGCCAATGCTGTTTTACTATTGCTGAAACAATATCTGCAGACCAAAGCGCCTGGTCATCCGGCACTGGCACTGTCCAGCGCCGGTTTTGTCGCCTTTTTACAGCACAGCGGCCAGCTCACTGCCACAGTGCCTGATCTGGATCTGCTGTTGTACAGCCCGGCCCAGGACCCGGCCACAGTGCAGAGCTGGCAACAATTTGCCCGGCAATGGTTAAAGCAACACCGGGAGCATGCGTTGTATGTTTGAATTTCAGCTGCCCTGGTTGTTTTTACTGCTGCCGTTGCCGTGGTTATTGCGTCAGCGCCAGCAGCGCGGCGGTCAACCGTTGTATTTCCCCCCGTTGGCACGGCTGGCCGCGACGGTGCAGCAGAGATCGCCCGATCGGTGGCGCCGGCCGGCCTTGTTGCCGGCGCTGTTGTGGCTTTGTCTGCTTTGTGCAGCGGCCGGCCCACGCTGGCTCGGCGAGCCAGTCACCCTGCCCCAGCAAGGCCGCGACATGATGCTGGCGGTGGATTTATCCGGTTCAATGAATATCAATGACATGGTGATCGACGGCCAGTCTTATAACCGGCTCGATGCCGTCAAGCATGTGCTCAGTCAGTTTATCGACAAGCGCCAGGGCGACCGGCTGGGCCTCATCCTGTTTGCCGATGCGGCTTATCAGCAAACCCCGCTGACCTTTGACCGCACCACAGTGCAAAAAATGCTCGATGACGCCGTGCTGGGTCTGGTAGGCCAGCGCACGGCGATAGGGGAAGCCATTGGCCTGACCGTCAAACGGTTTAATACCTATCAAAGCTCCAATAAAGTACTGATTTTACTCAGTGACGGTGCAAACACCGCAGGTAATATCCAGCCGCGGGAGGCGCTGGCGCTGGCCAAAGCCGCTGGCGTGAAGATCTATGCCGTTGGGGTTGGTGCCGAGCAAATGGTGCAACAAGGTATTTTTGGCCCGCAACTGGTCAATCCATCCGCCGACCTTGACGAGAAACTGCTGACTGAACTCGCCAGTGAAACCGGCGGTCGTTATTTTCGCGCCCGTAACTTGCAGGAACTCAGTGAAATTTATCAGTTACTGGACCAGCTCGAACCTATTGAACGTGACCAGCTGAATTATCGCCCGCAGCAAAGCCTGTTGCATTGGCCACTTGGTGCTGCGTTGTTGTTATTGGCTGTTGCCTGCTGGCGCCGGAGTCGTTATGCCCGCTGAAATGCATTTTTTAAGACCCTGGGTACTGCTGTTGTTACCTGTGGTGTGGCTTGGCTGGTATCTGCTGCGCCGCCTGAGCACCACGGATGCCTGGCAACAGCTGCTGGCCCCGCATTTGTACCGTCAGCTACTGGCACAACAGAGCACGCAGCCGCAACAACGCTGGTTATTACCGTTGATGCTGTTGCTGGGCGTCCTGGCTGGCGCCGGTCCGAGCTGGCAAAAGCTGCCGCAACCGGCATTCCAGTTAAAACGCGCGACAGTGCTGGTGCTGGATATGTCGATGTCGATGCGTGCCACCGATATCAAACCAAACCGGGTCACTCAGGCCCGTTTTAAGGCACTGGATTTTGCCCGGGAGCAGCTGGAGGGTGAAATGGCATTGCTGGCATTTGCCGGTGATGCTTATGTGATCTCGCCGCTGACGCCGGACCACAACAATATCGGCCTGCTGGTGCCGGATTTAAAACCCGAAATTATGCCGGCACAGGGCTCCGATTTTGCCGGCGCACTGAAAATGGCCGACCAGCTGCTGCAGCAGGCCGGTTATGTCCGTGGCGATATCGTGTTTTTTACTGATGGCTTTGACAGTCAGCAGTTTATGCAAATTCGCGATACGCTGAATGGTTTTGCCCACCGCGTCTCAGTAATGGCTTTTGGCACCAACGATGGTGCGCCGATCCAACTGGAAAACGGCGAACTGCTGAAAGATGCGCGTGGCAGCATCGTCCTGCCCAAAGTCCCGTTATCCCAGTTAAAAGAGATAGCCACGCTGACCGGCGGCGTATTCGCAGCCAGCACCTTTGACGACAGCGACGTACAAAAATTGCTGGCGCTGCCGGCACTGAACATCAGCGATAGTGCGGAACAAACCCTGATGCAGGGCGATCAGTGGCAAGACGCCGGGGTTTACCTGTGTTATCTGTTGTTGCTGCTGGCCTTGTGGTACCTGCGCAGCCCTCAGCTGTTGCTGGTTCCACTGTTATTGCTGGTCTGGCCGCAAGCGGTGCCGGCAGAGCAAGTAACAGACACGGCTGGAAAAACTACACCAGACAGCAGCGCGGCCCCTTACGGCTGGCAGGACTTATGGCAAAGCAAAACAGCGCAGGCGAAACAGGCCTATGACAACGGCGACTACGGCAGAGCACGGCAACAATTCAGCGATCCGTTGTGGCAAGGCAACGCCGCTTACCGTGCCGGCGACTACGCCGCGGCAGCGCAGCTGTACCAGCAGGATCAGAGCGGCGCCGGAAAGTTTAACCTTGGTAACAGTCTGGCCATGCAACAGCAGTACCAGCAGGCTCTTGCGGCCTATCAGCAGGCCCAACAACAGCAACCGGATTTAGCCGGCGTCAAAGAAAACATCGCCTTGATGCAAAAAATGCTGGAGCAACAACAGCAATCTGAACAGCAACAAAATGGTGATCCGCAGCAACAGGACTCAGAGCAGAACGACGCGGAACAACAGAATCAGTCCGAGCAAAATCAACAAAACCAGCAGTCACAAGACCAACAGCAGTCTTCGCAGCAGCAATCGTCACAAGACGAGCCACAGCCCACTGACGAAGCCAAAGCCGATCCGGCGCAGCAAAAACAGCAGCAACTGCAGCAGGCCGAACAGCAGGAGCAGCCTGCGCCCGCGGATGAACAACAAAAAGCGATAGAACAAGCCTGGCCCAATGCCAGTGCCGAAGAGAGTCAACAACTGGAAAATCTGTTGCGAAAAGTACAGGACGAACCCAGTTTATTATTAAAAAACAAAATGTTGCTTGAATACCAAAAACGTCAGCAACAAGCGATCCCGCGCGGAGTACAACAAGAATGGTAAAACTGTGCAGCCGTCTGCTGTTGTTCGCAATGTGCCTGCTGGGGCAGGTTCAGGCTGCGACACAACTCAAAGCCAGTGTCGATAAAAACCCTGCGATGTATGGCGAAGCCGTCATATTACAGCTGATGCTCGATGAAAAAGTGGATGCGGGCGCCATAGATTTTGCCGTGCTGGAGGCCGATTTCCGCGTCAGCGGGCCTTCGGTCAGCCAGAGTATGCAGATCATCAATGGCCAGTCGAGTCAAAGCACCAGCTGGCAGCTCAGCCTGTTTCCGCGCCGTACCGGCACCCTGACCATCCCGGCTTTTACGGCGGGCGGTCAGAGCAGTCAGCCTATCCACCTTGAGGTGTTGCCTGCCAGCCAGGCGGCCGGCAAAGGCGCAGAGCTGTTCCTGGAAAACAGCTTCAGTGCTAACACTGTGCACGTGCAGCAGATGTTGTATTACGAAATCAAAATCTATTTTAAAGGCGAGTTACAACGCGGCAATCTGAGCCAGCCTGAGATCGCCGGCGCTGATGTTGAACAGGTCGGCAAAGACATCGAAAACAGCGAAATTGTCAACGGTGAGCGCTATCAGACCATTACCCGCCGTTACAGTGTGATCCCACAAAAAAGCGGCCATCTGACTCTGGCGGCACCCTTTTTTAACGGCGAAATGATCGACCGCGATAATTCCCGCTACGACTATTTCGCCCGGACCAAAGCCGTGTCCGCCGAAGGTCAGGCCTTGCAGCTTGATGTGCAGCCGATCCCCGATGGCCAGCAACAAAACTGGCTGGCGTCTGAGCTGGTGGCATTAACCGAAGAATGGACACCTGCGACACCACAGCTGGTGCAGGGTGAGCCGGTCACCCGGACCATTACCCTGACCGCGATGGATTTGGCCGACAACCAGCTGCCCGATCTGCAGCTTGGCAACGTCGCCGGCGCCAAGATTTATCCGGAACAGCCGCAAAGCCGCAAAGCCGAGCGCAATGGGCGGATAGTCGCGCAGAAGGTTTTCAGCTACGCCATTATTGCCGATAGAGCCGGCACGCTGACGCTGCCTGAGGTCAGAATTCGCTGGTGGAATACCAAAACCAACCAGCCGGCCGAAGCGGTCTTGGCGGCTGTTACCTTAGAAGTGCAGCCAAATCCACAACAAATGCCGGCGCCAGATCCGGTGGCCACCGCGACGACAACCGCAGTTGTCGCTGCACCGCCAGCGCACTCTGACTGGTATTTCAGCTACAGCAGCTGGCTGCTGCTGTTTTTATGGCTCAGCACATTGCTGTTGTGGTTCTGGCGCAGTCAGCGGCCGGCTACGCCGCAACCCCTTTCGGACAGCGCTAAACATGCCGACAGCGAAGTCCGGTTTAATTCACGCAAGCTCAAGCAGGCCTGTCAGCAAAATGACGCGACGCAGGTTCGCCAGCAGTTGCTGCGCTGGGCACAGCAGCTGTTAGATGCCAATATTGAGTCCTTATCGGACATCGTGCAGCGGCTGCCGGATGGTGCATTAAAAACCCAGATCCGTCAGCTCAGCTATCAGGGATATCAGCCGGCAGGAAGCAGCTGGCAAGGCCAGCCGCTGCTGGAAGATCGGAAGAGCGTCGTGTAGGGAAAGAGTGTAGATCTCGGTGGTCGC